>NZ_JBCNUN010000001.1:0-791416 GCF_039605615.1 Microbacterium rhizophilum
AGTGTCACCACCAAACACACCCGAAGTGTCACCGATGTCCTGATACAGAACTGTCACCAATGTCCTGCGACATGACATGCCCTTTCTGCGCGGAAATCGCGTGTCCTCGCTGAGAGGACGTGTTCTCGCGGAGAGGGTCGGGTCAGCCGCGCCGCTGGCGTGTGAAGGCGCCCAGCACGGTCTGCTCGGAGTAGACGAGGTAGTCGTGCAGCTCGTGGGCGGCGGCCGCGCCGCCGCGTGCGAGGAAGGTCTCGAGCAGCGCCCGGTTGCGGCTCACGAACGGCGCGTGCAGGGCCTCGGGGCTGTCGATCTCGAGGAACGCGAGCCGCAGCTCGGCCGCGATGTCGCGGTACAGCCGGCCGAGCCGCGGGCTGTCGGCGAGCGCCACGATCGCGTGGTGGAAGGCCATGTTCGCCGTGCCGACCGCGCGCCAGTCGCGCGCCTCGAGCCCCGCCTCGCTGCGCTCGACCGCGGCCGTCATGTCGCCCACGGCGGGGTGCAGGGGAGATCCCGCCGCCAGCGCGGCCGGCTCGATGTAGCGGCGGGCGCGGTAGATGTCGACCACGTCCGCCATGGTGGGCGAGGCGACCGAGACGCCGCGGTGCGGCACGTGCTCGATCAGTCCCTGCTCCGACAGCACGCGGAACGCCTCGCGCAGCGTGTTGCGCGAGACGCCGAGCAGCTCGGCGAGCGTCGCCTCCGACAGGCGCGTGCCCGGTGCGAACTCGCCCAGGATGATCCGCTCGCGCAGGGCGTCGGCGAGCGTGGACTCGGGGGCGGGCATGGAGGCATCCTATGGCCGTGCACCGGATCCGACTTGTCACACGGACGAAACACGAATGACTTGGATTGTTGAACAATCCGTGGGAGGTTGTTCCACATAATGTCGCGAGCCCCACCGCGACGCAGCGTCACCCCACCGACCGTCCCTTCCCCAGGAGCGCAGAGATGACCGACACCACGACCACCGCCGAGCGGGCGACAGGCTTCGTCCGCTCACGCCGAGGAGCCATCCTCGGCGCGATCTTCCTGATGGCCACGTCGGCCATCGGCCCCGGCTTCATCACCCAGACCGCCACGTTCACGGCTCAGCTCGGTGCCTCGTTCGCATTCGCGATCCTGGCCTCCGTGCTGATCGACTTCGCGCTGCAGATGAACGTGTGGCGCCTGATCACCGTGTCGGGCAAGCGCGCGGGCGATCTCGCCAACGCGGCGATCCCGTTCTCCGGCCACGTGCTCGCCGTGCTGATCGTGATCGGCGGCCTGGCCTTCAACATCGGCAACATCGCGGGTGCCGGCCTGGGCCTGAACGCCCTGCTCGGCATCGATCCGAAGATCGGCGGCCTGATCTCGGCGCTGCTCGCGATCGGCATCTTCCTGTTCAAGCGCGCGGGCAGGGTCGTCGACGCCGTCGTCCTCGTGATGGGCGTCGGGATGATCGTGCTCACCGTGATCGTCGCGATCGCCTCGCAGCCGCCGGTCGGCGACGCGCTGCGGCAGACGTTCGTGCCGGACGAGCTGAACTTCGCCACGATCACGACGATCGTGGGCGGCACCGTCGGCGGGTACATCACGTACGCGGGCGCGCACCGCTACCTCGACTCGGGCCACACGGGGGTCGAGAACGTCCCCGCCGTGCACCGCGCGTCCGTCACGGGCATCCTCGTCACCGGCGTGATGCGCTACGTGCTGTTCCTCGCGGTGCTGGGCGTCGTGGCCTCGGGCGTGGCGCTCGACCTCTCGAGCCAGGCCGCCAACCCCGCGGGTCAGGCGTTCGGCGCCGTGCTGGGCGATGCGGGCATCCGGATCTTCGGCGCGATCTTCTGGGCCGCCGCCATCACGTCGGTGATCGGCGCCGCCTACACGTCCGCGACCTTCATCTCGACGTTCTCGAAGAAGCTGGGCGCCGGCTGGGGCCTGCAGCTGACGACGGTCGCCTTCATCGTCGTCTCGCTGGTCTTCTACCTGCTGATCGGCGCGGCGCCCGCGGCGATCCTGGTGTTCGTCGGCGGCTTCAACGGACTGATCCTGCCGATCGGCATGTCGATCTTCATGTACATCGGATGGTTCCGCCAGCGCGACCTGCTCGGCGGCTACAAGTACCCCGTGTGGCTGCTGGTCGTCGGCACGCTCGCGACGCTGCTCAGCTGGTACATGGGCATCGTGTCGGTCGGGCCCATCTTCGCCTTCATCGGCATCGGAGGCTGAGCATGACGGCGATCGATCTGAACTCGGATCTCGGCGAGAACACGCCGGATCGCGTGGTCGCGGACGACGCGGCGATGCTCGCCCTCGTGAGCAGCGCCAACGTGGCGTGCGGCTTCCACGCCGGAAGCCCCGAGGGCATCCGCGAGACCCTCGCCGCCGCCGTCGCGGACGGCGTGACGATCGGCGCCCACCCCGGCTATCGCGACTACGAGGGCTTCGGCCGCCACCCGATGGACGTCGACTCCGCGACGCTGCAGGCGCATGTCGAGTACCAGCTCGGAGCGCTCACCGGCCTCGCGTCGGGCGTCGGGGGGACGGTGCGGTACGTCAAGCCTCACGGCGCGCTGTACAACACGATCGCGCGCGACGAGCGGCAGGCGCGCGACGTCGTGGCGGCCATCCGCGCGGTCGATCCGTCGCTCGTCATGCTGGGCCTCGCGGGCGGGGTCGCGATCGACGTCGCCGAGCGCGCCGGGCTCGCGACGGCGGCCGAGGCGTTCGCCGACCGTGCCTACACGCCGGGTGGCGAACTCGTCTCGCGCACGCTGCCCGGGTCCGTCCTGCACGATCCGGAGGCGGTCGCCGCGCGCATGCTGCGCCTCGCGCGCGAGGGCGTGATCGAGGCCGTCGACGGCACCCTCGTGTCCGTCCGCGCCGACTCGATCTGCGTGCACGGCGACAGCGCCGGCGCGATCGCGATGGCCCGAGCCACGCGCGAGCTGCTGGAGGCGGAGGGGATCCGGATCGCGCCGTTCGCGGGGGCGACCGCGTGAGGGCGCGCGCCGTGGACGAGGCCCGCGCGGCGCGCGCCGCCTACCGGGCGGGTCGCGTCGAGCCGACGAGCGGCGTCGCGCCCGGCCTCGTGCAGGCGAACCTGATCTCGGTGCCGGCCGACTGGGCCTATGACGTGCTGCTGTTCGCGCAGCGCAACCCGAAGCCGTGCCCCGTGCTCGAGGTGCTCGACGCGGGCGCGGTCGAGTCGCGCCTGGCGCCAGGGTCCGACCTGCGCACGGACCTGCCGGCGTACCGGATCTGGCGCGACGGCGAGCTCGCCGAGGAGACCGCGGACGCGTCGGCGGCGTGGGACGAGCACCCCGACCTGGTGTCGTTCCTGATCGGGTGCAGCTTCACGTTCGAGGCGGGCCTCGACGACGCGGGCATCCCGATCCGGCATCGCGAGCTCGGCCGGAACGTGCCGATGTACCGCACGGCGCGGCAGTGCGCGCCCGCCGGCCGGCTGCGCGGCGAGCTGGTCGTGTCGATGCGGCCGATCCCCGCCGACCGCGTGGCCGATGCCGTGACGATCTCCGGACGGTATCCGGCCGTGCACGGCGCGCCCGTGCACGTGGGGGACCCCGCCGCCCTCGGCGTCGCCGCCCTCGGCGCCCCCGAGTTCGGCGACGCCCCCGAGATCCGGGACGGCGAGGTGCCCGTGTTCTGGGCGTGCGGCGTCACGCCGCAGGCGGCGATCATGGCGTCGCGCCCGCCGTTCGCGCTGACGCACGCCCCCGGGCACATGTTCGTCACCGACGTGCCGGATGCGGAGTACCTGGCGTGAGGCGCGTGCTCACGGCCTCCGACCGGGCGCTGCTCGTGGAGGAGGACGACCTCGAGGCGGCGATGCGGCTGCAGGCGGCGCTCGTCGCGGCGGCCCTGCCGGGCGTCGAGGAGCTCATCCCGGCCGCGCGCACGGTGCTCGTCCGGTTCGATCCCACGGTCGCGACCGCCGCGGACCTCGCGCGCAGGATCGCGGAGGTCCCGCCCGTCGCGGACGCGGCGGCGGACGCCGGCTCGGTCGTCATCCCGGTGCGCTACGGCGGCGAGGACCTCGCCGAGGTCGCGGGCCTGCTGGGGCTGAGCGAGGACGCGGTCGTCGCGCGGCACGTGGCGGCGACGTGGCGCGTCGCGTTCACGGGCTACGCGCCGGGCTTCGGCTACCTCGTGGGCGACGACCCGGTGTTCGACGTGCCGCGGCGCTCGTCGCCGCGCACGCGCATCCCGGCGGGATCCGTCGGCCTCGCGGGCCATTTCTCGGGCGTCTATCCGCGCGAGAGCCCGGGCGGCTGGCAGCTCATCGGGCGCACGGGCGCCGACATGTGGGACCTGCGCCGCGATCCCCCCGCGCTGCTCGCGCCCGGCGCGGTCGTCCGCTTCGAGCGGGCCGACCGGGAGGTCGTGACCTCCGCTCCCGCTCCGGCGGCCCCCGCCCACGACGGGCCGTTCGCGGTCGAGGTCGTCCGACCGGGGCTGCAGCTCGTGATCGAGGACGCCGGCCGTCCCGGCAACGCGGCCCTCGGCGTCTCGGCGTCGGGAGCCGCCGACCGCCGGGCGCTGCGCCGCGCCAACCGCGCGGTCGGCAACCGCCTCGACGAGGCGGCCTTCGAGCTCGCGGGCGGCGGCGCCGTCCTGCGCTTCCGCGGTGCCGGCGCGGTCGCGGTCGCGGGCGCGGCCATGGATCCGGTCCTCGTCCGCCCCGACGGCACCGAGCTGCCCCTCGCGGACGGCGTCCCCGCCGCGATCGAGGACGGCGACGAGCTGCGCCTCGGCCCCGCACGCGAGGGGCTGCGTGCGGCGATCGCGGTGCGCGGCGGGCTCGATCTCGAGCCCGCCCTCGGCAGCCTGTCGAGCGACACGCTCGCGGGCCTCGGCGTCACGGAGCACGGCGGCGCACCGCTGCCCGCGGGCGCCGTCGTGCCGCTGCGCGGTCCCGCCGCGGCGCCGGACGCCGTCGAGGCCGTGCCCGCGCCGCGCGCGGCGCTGCCCGTGCCCGGCGCCGTGGTCGACCTGCGCGTGGCGCTCGGCCCGCGCGACGACTGGTTCACGGCCGCCGGCGTGCGCACGCTGCTGGGGCAGGAGTGGCTCGTGACGCCGCGCTCGGACCGCGTCGGGATCCGGCTCGAGGGCGAGACGCCGCTCGAGCGGTCCGTGCCGGGTGAGCTGCCGAGCGAGGGCGCCGTGACGGGCGCCATCCAGGTTCCGCCCGACGGGCAGCCGGTGCTGTTCCTGCCCGATCATCCGCTGACCGGCGGCTACCCCATCATCGGCGCCGTGATCGACGCCGACCTCGACCTCGCCGGGCAGCTGCCGCCCGGCGCCCGCATCCGCTTCCGCGCCGTGTCCGATCCATTCAGTGGCGACGCCGGCCGAGGCGAGACAGGAGTCTGACGTGCAGAAGGTGCTCATCGCCAACCGGGGCGAGATCGCGGTCCGCGTGATCCGCGCGCTCTCGGAGGCCGGGATGACGTCCGTCGCCGTGTACGCGGACCAGGACGCCGACGCGCTGCACGTGCGCCTCGCGGACGAGGCGCGCGCGCTCGGCGGCGCCACGGCAGCCGACAGCTACCTCAGCATCGAGCGGCTCCTCGCGGCCGCGGCCGCCTCGGGAGCGGACGCCGTGCACCCGGGCTACGGCTTCCTGTCCGAGAGCGCCGAGTTCGCGCGCGCGGTCGAGGACGCCGGGCTCACCTGGATCGGCCCGACGCCCGAGAGCATCGAGGCGCTCGGCGACAAGATCACGGCGCGCCGGATCGCGCAGGGCGTGGGCGCTCCGCTCGTGCCCGGGACGGATGGTCCGCTCGGCTCGCCCGACGAGGCCGTCGCGTTCGCGCGCGAGCACGGCCTGCCCATCGCGATCAAGGCCGCGTTCGGCGGCGGCGGCCGCGGGCTCAAGGTCGTGCGGCGCCTGGAGGACGTCGCCGAGGCGTTCGACTCCGCCTCCCGCGAGGCCCTCGCGGCCTTCGGGCGCGGCGAGTGCTTCGTCGAGCGCTTCCTCGACCGGCCGCGGCACATCGAGGCGCAGGTGCTGGGCGACGGGACGGGAGCGGTCGTCGTGGTCGGCGACCGCGACTGCTCGCTGCAGCGCCGCAATCAGAAGCTCGTCGAGGAGGCGCCCGCACCCGGCCTGACCGCCGCGCAGCGGGCGCGCATCCACGACGCCGCGCGCGACATCTGCGCGGCCGTGTCCTACCGGGGGGCCGGCACGGTGGAGTTCCTGATGGGGGAGGACGGCGTCATCTCCTTCCTCGAGGTCAACACGCGCCTGCAGGTCGAGCACCCCGTGACCGAGGCCGTCACGGGCGTGGACCTCGTGCGCGAGCAGCTCCGCATCGCGGCGGGCCAGGGCATGTCGATCGCCGAGACGCCGGAGGCCCACGGCCACGCGATCGAGCTGCGCATCAACGCGGAGGACCCGGGCCGCGGCTTCCTGCCGAGCCCGGGCGTCGTGACCTCGCTGCGCGTGCCCGCGGGCCCCGGCGTGCGCTGGGACGGCGGCATCGAGGCGGGCGACGCCGTGCAGCCCGCGTTCGACTCGCTCGTCGCCAAGCTCATCATGTCGGCGCCGGATCGGGACGCCGCGATCATCCGGGCGCGCCGCGCCCTGCGGGAGCTGGCGGTCGAGGGCGTCGCGACCGTCGTGCCGTTCGCGCGCGAGCTGCTGGCCGATCCGGCGTTCGCGACCGACACCTTCGCGGTGCACACGCAGTGGATCGAGGCGGAGCTGATGCCGCGGCTCGAGACCCAGCCCCGGCCCGAGCCCGCGCCCGACGCGGGCCTGACGCGATTCCCGATCGAGCTCGACGGGCGCCGGGTCGTGGTCGGGCTGCCCGCGGCGCTGCTGGCGGGTCTCGCGGCGGCCGGTCCCGCGACCGCGGCCGTACCCGGATCGGCGCCGGGCGATCCCGCGGTCCTCGACGCGCCCGTGCCCGGCACGCTCGTGCGCTGGCTCGTCGACGACGGCGCGGCGGTCGAGGCGGGCCAGGACGTCGCCGTGATCGACGCCATGAAGATGGAGACCAAGGTGCCCGCCCACCGCGCGGGCGTGCTGCGCCACGGCGTGCCGGAGGGCGCGGCGGTCGCCGTGGGCGACCCGCTCGGCTCCGTGGACGCCTGAGCGTCCGGCCGAGGTTCCGCCCCCAGCGAAGCCCGGGCCCGATGTCGGTGGCCCCTTCTAGGCTGGGATCATGCAGACGACCCGGAGCGTGCGCCCGTTCGAGGTGGTCAGCGAGTACATGCCGTCGGGCGATCAGCCCAAGGCGATCGCCGAGCTCGCGGCCCGCATCAACGCGGGCGAGACCGACGTCGTGCTGCTCGGCGCCACGGGCACCGGCAAGTCGGCGACGACCGCGTGGCTCGTGGAGCAGGTGCAGCGCCCGACGCTCGTGATGGCGCACAACAAGACGCTCGCGGCGCAGCTGGCGAACGAGTTCCGCGACCTGATGCCGAACAACGCGGTCGAGTACTTCGTGTCGTACTACGACTACTACCAGCCCGAGGCGTACGTGCCGCAGACGGACACCTTCATCGAGAAGGACTCGTCCATCAACGCCGAGGTCGAGCGCCTGCGCCACTCGACGACCAACTCGCTGCTGAGCCGCCGCGACGTCATCGTGGTCAGCACGGTGTCCTGCATCTACGGCCTGGGCTCGCCGGAGGAGTACCTGCGCGCGCTGGTGGCGCTGCAGGTGGGGGAGCGATACGACCGCGACGCCCTCATCCGGCAGTTCATCGGCATGCAGTACAACCGCAACGACGTGGACTTCTCGCGCGGCAACTTCCGCGTGCGCGGCGACACGATCGAGATCATCCCCGTGTACGAGGAGCACGCGATCCGCATCGAGCTGTTCGGAGACGAGATCGAGGCGCTGTACAAGCTGCACCCCCTCACGGGCGACGTCATCGAGCGGCTCGACGCGATCGCGATCTTCCCTGCCACGCACTACGCGGCCGGCACCGACACCGTGCAGCGCGCCATCAAGACGATCGAGCACGAGCTCGAGGAGCGGCTCAAGGAGCTCGAGTCGCAGGGCAAGCTGCTCGAGGCGCAGCGACTGCGGATGCGTACGACGTTCGACCTCGAGATGCTGCAGCAGCTCGGCTTCTGCTCGGGCATCGAGAACTACTCGCGCCACCTCGACGGGCGCATGGCGGGCGAGCCGCCGCACACGCTGCTCGACTTCTTCCCGGACGACTTCCTGCTCGTGATCGACGAGTCCCACGTCACCGTGCCGCAGATCGGCGCGATGTACGAGGGCGACGCGTCGCGCAAGCGGACGCTGGTCGAGCACGGCTTCCGCCTGCCCAGCGCCATGGACAACCGGCCGCTGCGCTGGGACGAGTTCAAGAACCGGATCGGCCAGACCGTGTACCTGTCGGCCACGCCCGGCAAGTACGAGATGGGCATCGCCGACGGCGTCGTCGAGCAGATCATCCGTCCGACCGGCCTCGTCGACCCCGAGATCGTCGTGAAGCCGTCGAAGGGCCAGATCGACGACCTGCTCGAGGAGATCCGCCTGCGGGTCGACCGCGACGAGCGCGTGCTCGTCACGACGCTGACCAAGAAGATGGCCGAGGAGCTCACCGACTTCCTCGGGGAGCACGGCGTGCGCGTGCGCTACCTGCACTCCGACGTGGACACGCTGCGCCGCGTCGAGCTGCTCACCGAGCTGCGCCAGGGCCTGTACGACGTGCTGGTGGGCATCAACCTGCTGCGCGAGGGCCTCGACCTGCCCGAAGTGTCGCTCGTCGCGATCCTCGACGCCGACAAGGAGGGCTTCCTCCGCTCGGGGACGTCGCTCATCCAGACCATCGGCCGGGCGGCCCGCAACGTGTCGGGACAGGTGCACATGTACGCCGACCGGATCACCGACTCGATGCGCAGCGCGATCGACGAGACCGAGCGCCGTCGCGAGATCCAGATCGCGTACAACCTCGAGCACGGCATCGATCCGACGCCGCTGCGCAAGCGCATCGCGGACATCACGGATTCCCTCGCCCGCGAGGGCGCGGACACCGACGCCATGCTGTCGAAGCGCGACGCCTCCCGGACAAAGAGCGGCAAGGGCAGGACGCCCACTCCGGTGCGCAAGCGCGAGGGCATCGCGGCCGAGGGTGCGCAGCAGCTGGAGCAGACGATCGCCGACCTCACGCAGCAGATGCTCGCGGCCGCCGACGAGCTCAAGTTCGAGCTCGCCGGCCGCCTGCGCGACGAGGTCCAGGACCTCAAGCGCGACCTCCGCCAGATGGAGAAGGCGGGCCACGCGTAGCGGCCCGCGGTCTCGATCGGTCTAGAAGTTCGTCGCGAACACGCGGCTGTCGTGCGCTGGAGGCATGACACCGCCGCCCGGGACGCCTACAACGGGCAGCGCAGCCCGCCGTCGACGGCCGGGCGGTGCTCGTCCTTGCGCCGGCCGCAGCGCGCGCACGGATCGGCGTCGCGGTTGCGGGGGAGGTTCGGGCTCACGTGCGGCGGCCCCGCGAGACGGATGAGGGTCGTGTTGAACCACTGGTACAGGCCGCCCGCGTCCCGGATCCGGTCGCGCAGCGGAGTCTTCTCTGCCATAACCATTAGTGTACTAAACACCCGGTGTGTGAGACTGGTGGAGTGCCGCATCTCGAGGACGATCTTCTCTCGCTGGAGAACCAGCTGTGCTTCGCGATCGTGACCGCGGCGCGCAACGTCGTCGCGATCTACCGTCCTGTCCTCGAGCCCCTCGGGCTGACGCATCCGCAGTACCTCGTGATGCTGGCGCTGTGGGAGCAGTCCCCCCGCACGCTCGGCGAGATCGCGGAGGAGCTCGCATTCGATCCCGCGACGGCCTCGCCCCTCGTGAAGCGCCTCGAGTCGCAGGGGCTCGTGCGCCGCACGCGGCGGCCGGACGACGAGCGGCGACTGGACATCGACCTCACGGACGCCGGGCGCGCGCTGCGCGAGCAGGCGCTGACCGTGCCGCTGCAGATCATGGAGCGCGTCGGCATGACGCCGAGCGAGGTCGCGGGCCTGCGGGACGCGCTGAAGCCCTTCTCGGGGCGCCTGGACAAGCTCGCCTGAGGCTGGGCTTCCGCTGAGCATCCGGCCGCAGAGTTCGAACAAAGGTCCGGGTGTCGGTGGCCCCGCCTAGACTTGGGGGGTGCCGATCGTCCCCGTCTCCAGCCCCGGAAAGATCAGTGTGCGCGGCGCCCGCGTGCACAATCTGAAGAACGTCGACCTCGAGATCCCACGCGACTCCATGGTCGTGTTCACGGGACTGTCCGGCTCGGGCAAGTCGAGCCTGGCCTTCGACACGATCTTCGCGGAGGGCCAGCGCCGCTACGTCGAGTCGCTCAGCGCGTACGCGCGTCAGTTCCTCGGCCAGGTCGACCGTCCCGACGTCGACTTCATCGAGGGCCTCAGCCCCGCGGTGTCGATCGACCAGAAGTCGACCAACCGCAACCCGCGCTCGACGGTCGGCACGATCACCGAGATCTACGACTACATGCGCCTGCTGTGGGCGCGCATCGGCGTGCCGCACTGCCCCGAGTGCGGCGAGCGGATCCAGCGGCAGACCGTGCAGCAGATCGCCGATCAGCTGAACGCGCTGCCCGAGGGCACGCGCTACCAGGTGGTGGCGCCGGTCGTGAGCCAGAAGAAGGGCGAGTTCGTCGACCTCTTCAAGGAGCTCGGCGCCAAGGGCTACTCGCGCGCGATCGTCGACGGCGACCTCATCCAGCTGGCCGAGCCGCCCACGCTCAAGAAGAGCTACAAGCACGACATCTCCGTCGTGATCGACCGCCTCGTCTCGCGCGACGACATGCTCGGCCGCATCACCGACTCGGTCGAGACCGCGCTCGGGCTCGCGGGCGGCGTGCTGCAGGTGAACTTCGTGGACGAGCAGGGCGAGGACGCCTGGCAGTCGTTCTCCGAGAAGCTGTCGTGTCCGAACGGTCACGCGCTGCAGCTGACCGAGATCGAGCCGCGCACGTTCTCGTTCAACGCGCCGTTCGGCGCGTGCCCCGCGTGCTCGGGTCTCGGCACCCGCATGTCGGTCGACGTCGAGCTCATGCTCGGCGACGAGGAGGCGTCGATCCGCGAGGGCGTCATCGTGCCGTGGACGACGCAGGGCAAGGGCCTGTTCCAGTACTACGAGCGCCTGCTGGTCGGCCTCGCGCACGACCTGAAGTTCTCGCTGGACACGCCATGGCGCGCGCTGCCGAAGGCCGTCAAGGACGCCGTGCTCCACGGCGAGGGCTACAACGTCGACGTCCGGTACAAGAACCGATGGGGCCGCGAGGTCCGCTACGCGAGCGGCTTCGAGGGCGTCGTGCCGTACATCGAGCGCCAGTGGGCGCAGGCCGAGAGCGACACCCAGCGCCAGCGCTGGGCCGAGTACCTCCGCGAGGTGCCGTGCCCCGTATGCGACGGCGACCGCCTCAAGCCCGAGGTGCTAGCGGTCAAGGTGCACGACCGCTCGATCGCGGACGTGTCGCACCTCAGCCTCGAGGACGCACGCAGCTTCATGGAGCTGCTCACGCTCACCGACCGCGAGGCGCACATCGCGGCGCAGGTGCTGCGCGAGATCCGCGTCCGCCTCGACTTCCTGATCCGGGTCGGCCTGAACTATCTCACGCTCAGTCGCGCGGCAGGGTCGCTCTCGGGCGGCGAGGCGCAGCGCATCCGCCTGGCCACGCAGATCGGCACGGGCCTCACGGGCGTGCTGTACGTGCTCGACGAGCCGTCCATCGGCCTGCACCAGCGCGACAATCGGCGCCTGATCGAGACGCTCGTCACGCTGCGCGACCTCGGCAACACGCTCGTCGTGGTCGAGCACGACGAGGAGACCATCGAGGCCGCCGACTGGATCGTCGACATCGGCCCGGGCGCGGGCGAGGGCGGCGGCGAGGTCGTCCACTCGGGCCCGTACGCCAAGCTGCTGGCCGACGAGAACTCCATCACGGGCGACTACCTCGCCGGGCGTCGCGAGATCCCGACGCCCTCGAAGCGCCGCCGCATCGATCGCAAGCGCATGCTCTCGGTCGTGGGCGCGCGAGAGAACAACCTGCGCGACGTCACGGCCGACTTCCCGCTCGGCGTGCTGACGGCCGTGACGGGCGTCAGCGGATCGGGCAAGTCGACGCTCGTGAACGACATCCTGTACGAGGTGCTCGCGACGCGCCTGAACGGGGCCCGCCGTGTGGCCGGCAAGCACACGCGCGTCACGGGCCTCGAGCAGCTCGACAAGGTCGTGCACGTCGACCAGGCGCCGATCGGCCGCACCCCGCGGTCGAACCCCGCGACCTACACGGGCGTGTTCGACCGCATCCGCAACCTGTTCGCCGAGACGCCCGAGGCCAAGGTGCGCGGCTACCAGGCCGGCCGTTTCAGCTTCAACGTCAAGGGCGGCCGCTGCGAGGCGTGCTCCGGCGACGGCACGCTGAAGATCGAGATGAACTTCCTGCCCGATGTGTACGTCGACTGCGAGGTGTGCCACGGCAAGCGGTACAACCGCGACACGCTGCAGGTGCACTACAAGGGCAAGAACATCGCCGAGGTGCTCGAGATGTCGATCGCCGAGGCGGCCGAGTTCTTCGAGCCGATCCAGGCGATCCACCGCTACATGAAGACGCTCGTCGACGTGGGCCTCGGCTACGTGCGACTCGGCCAGTCGGCCACGACGCTCTCGGGCGGCGAGGCGCAGCGCGTGAAGCTCGCCACCGAGCTCCAGCGCCGCAGCAACGGGCGCAGCGTGTACGTGCTCGACGAGCCGACCACGGGTCTGCACTTCGAGGACGTGCGCCGCCTGCTCGAGGTGCTGAACAGCCTCGTCGACAAGGGCAACACGGTCATCGTGATCGAGCACAACCTCGACGTGATCAAGTCGGCCGACTGGATCATCGACCTCGGCCCGGAGGGCGGATCGGGCGGCGGCCAGATCATCGCGACCGGCACGCCGGAGAAGGTGGCGGAGATCGAGGAGAGCCACACGGGCGCGTTCCTCGCCGAGGTGCTGGGCGTGCGCCAGAGGGAGATCGAGGCCCGGGCCCGCAAGGCCGGCTGATGCGGGAGCCGCTCGCCTACAAGCCCAAGCCGGGGGAGATCCCGACCAACCCGGGCGTGTACCGGTTCCGCGACGCGCACGGGCGCGTGCTGTACGTCGGCAAGGCCAAGAACCTCCGCCAGCGGCTGTCGAACTACTTCGCGCCGCTGCACACGCTGCACGAGCGCACGCGGCGGATGGTCACGACCGCCGCGTCCGTCGAGTGGACCGTCGTGCCGACCGACGTCGACTCGCTGCAGCTCGAGTACCAGTGGATCAAGGAGTTCGATCCGCCGTTCAACGTGCGCTACCGCGACGACAAGTCCTACCCGTTCATGGCGATCACGCTCGCGGACGAGGCGCCCCGCGTCATGGTCACCCGCAACCGCCGCATCCCGGGCGCGAAGTACTTCGGGCCGTTCCCGAAGGTGTGGGCGGTGCACGACACGATCGACCTGATGATCAAGGTGTTCCCGATCCGCACCTGCAGCGACTCTTCGTACAAGCGCGCCATGCAGACCGGGCGCCCGTGCTTCCCGGGGCAGATCGGCAAGTGCGGCGGACCGTGCTCCCACAAGGTCACGATCGCCGAGCACCGGGCGATGGTCGACGACTTCATCGCCTTCATGCAGGGCGGCGACGAGCGCTTCACGCGCGACCTCACGGCGCGCATGAAGGCCGCGGCGGCGGCCATGGACTACGAGCAGGCCGCCGTCCTGCGCGACAAGCTCGCCTCGATCGAGGCCGTGCTCAACAAGAGCGCCCTGGTGCTGCCGGCCGACACGGACGCCGACCTGTTCGGCATCGCGGAGGACGAGCTCTCGGCGGCCGTGCAGCACTTCGTGATCCGCGGCGGTCGCGTGCGTGGCGTCAGCTCGACCACGATCGACAAGGAGCTCGACATCTCGGGCGGCGACCTCGTCGACCAGATCCTGCAGCGGGTCTACGGCGACGCCGCGCCCGCCGACATCCCCCGTCGCGTGCTGGTGCCCGAGCTGCCCGCGGACGCGGCGGAGCTCGAGCAGTGGCTGCGTGCGCGGCGCGGCAAGGCCGTCGAGATCGCCGTGGCGCAGCGCGGCCAGCGCGCCGAGCTGCTGCGCAACGCGACGCTGAACGCGCAGCAGGCCCTGCTGCGGCACAAGACCCGCCGCACGAGCGACTACGCCGCGCGCACGCAGGCGCTGAGCGACCTGCAGGATGCGCTCGGCATGGACACCGCGCCGCTGCGCATCGAGTGCTTCGACATCTCGCATCTGCAGGGCACGAACGTCGTCGGGTCGATGGTCGTGTTCGAGGACGGGCTGCCGCGCAAGGATCAGTACCGCTCGTTCTCGATCGCGCACACGACGGACGACACCGACTCGATCCACCAGGTGCTCACGCGCCGGCTCGCGCACCTCGATCGTCCGGAGGAGCCCGACCCCGTCGTGCCCGACGTCACCGACGGCGACGCGGTCGTGGAGACCGAGACCAGGAAGCGCCGCCGCTTCGCCTACCCGCCGCAGCTGCTGA
This sequence comes from Microbacterium rhizophilum, assembly GCF_039605615.1. Classification (NCBI taxonomy): domain Bacteria; kingdom Bacillati; phylum Actinomycetota; class Actinomycetes; order Micrococcales; family Microbacteriaceae; genus Microbacterium; species Microbacterium rhizophilum. The sequence continues at coordinate 14,511 of NZ_JBCNUN010000001.1, forward strand.
TCGTCGACGGCGGCAGGCCGCAGGTCGAGGCGGCCGCGCGGGCGCTGCGCGAGGCCGGGCACGAGGAGATCGCGCTGTGCGGCATCGCGAAGCGGCTCGAGGAGATCTGGCTGCCGGGCGACGACTTCCCCGTGATCCTGCCGCGCACGAGCGAGGCGCTGTACCTCGTCCAGCGGCTGCGCGACGAGGCCCACCGCTTCGCGATCTCGCATCAGCGCCGGCGTCGCAAGCGCGACATCCGCAGCGTGCTGAGTGAGGTGCCGGGGCTGGGGGAGGCCCGCATCAAGGCGCTGCTGCGCCACTTCGGATCGGTCGCCGCCCTGCGCACCGCGACCGTCCCGCAGATCGAGGAGCTGCCCGGGATCGGGCCGAAGCTCGCCGAGACCGTCTTCCGCCACCTGCAGGGCGATCTCCGGGAAGAGACCCCGACGGCATAGGCTTGTCCCCGATGATCGACGACGCGCCCGAGACGGCGGGCACCGGGGAGGTGCTCATCGTCACCGGCATGTCCGGGGCGGGGCGCTCGACCGTCGCGAACGCGCTCGAGGACCTCGACTGGTACGTGGTCGACAACCTGCCGCCGCAGATGCTGCGGCCCCTGCTCGACCTCGCGGGCCGACTCGGCGGCCGGCTGCCGCGCGTGGCGGCCGTCGTCGACGTGCGCGGCCGCGACCTGTTCGCGGAGCTGCCGGCCGAGGCGCAGGCGATCCGCGACAGCAGCAGCCTGCGCGTGGTGTTCCTCGACGCCTCCGACGACGTCCTGGTGCGCCGCTTCGAGGCCGTGCGCCGCCCGCACCCGCTCCAGGGCAGCGGCACGATCGTCGACGGCATCCACCGCGAGCGCACGCTGCTGGCGCCGCTGCGCGAGGGCGCCGACGTCATCATCGACACGTCGCGGTTCAACATCCACCAGCTCGCCAACCGCGTCAGCGACCTGTTCGCCGACGCAGAGGCCCCCGCGCACGTCCTGACCGTGCAGAGCTTCGGGTTCAAGTACGGCGTTCCCCCGGATGCCGACCTCGTGGCCGACATGCGCTTCCTGCCGAACCCGTTCTGGGTCGACGAGCTGCGCGGTCTCACGGGCGAGGACGTCGACGTCAGCGAGTACGTGCTGACGCAGGAGGGCGCGTCCGAGTTCCTGGACGCCTACGCGGCGGCGCTGCGCCCCGTGCTGGCGGGCTACCAGCGCGAGAACAAGCGCCACTCGACCGTCGCGGTCGGCTGCACCGGTGGCAAGCACCGTTCGGTGGCGATGGCGATCGCCCTCGCCGAACGGCTCAAGGACGTGCCGGGCGTCGCCGTGCGCGTGCGGCACCGCGATCTGGGTCGCGAGTAGCGCCACCGCCTGGGAAGTCGCCCCCGGTGGCGGACGCCCCTCGCCAGGTAGGCTGTTTCTTCGCGCCGAGCGTGGCGCCCGCAGTCTGTGAAGTTGGGAGAACGGTGTCTCTGACCGCCGATGTCAAGGCCGAACTGGTCGCCGTGCGCGACCCGCGACCGTCGGTGCGCGTCGCCGAGCTGACCGCCCTGCTGCGGTTCGCCGGGGGGCTGCACTCGATCGCCGGGCGCGTGGCGGTCGAGGCCGAGGTCGACACCCCCGACCTGGCCCGCCGCACCGCGCGCGACATCGCCGAGATCTACGGCGTGCGTCCCGAGCTCGCCCGCGTGCAGGGCTCCGGCAGCCGCGAGGGCGAGTACTTCGCCGTGCGCGTGGTCGACGGCGGCGAGACGCTCGCCCGTCAGACCGGCCTGCTCGACGTCCGCCGCCGCCCCGTGCGCGGCCTGCCGAACAAGCTCACGACCGGCACGCGCGACGACCTCGCGGCCGTGTGGCGCGGCGCGTTCCTCGCGTCCGGCAGCCTGTCCGAGCCCGGCCGCTCGGCTTCGCTCGAGATCGCCTGCCCGACGGGCGAGGCCGGCATGGCCCTCGTCGGCGCCGCCCACCGCATCGGCGTCGCCGCCAAGGCCCGCGAGGTGCGCGGCGTACCGCGCGTCGTGGTGCGCGAGGCGGAGGCCATCCGGGGCATGCTCGTCGCGATGGGCGCCGGCCAGACGGCCACCGAGTGGGACCAGCTGCGACAGCGCCGCGAGGTGCGCGCGGGCGTGAACCGCCTGGTGAACTTCGACGACGCGAACCTCCGCCGCTCGGCCCAGGCCGCCGTCGCCGCGTGCGCCCGGGTGGAGCGCGCGCTGGAGATCCTCGGCGACGAGGTGCCGCCGCATCTGCGTCAGGCCGGCGAGCTGCGCCTCGCGCACCGCGACGCGAGCCTCGACGAGCTCGGCCACCACGCCGACCCGCCGCTGACCAAGGACGCGGTCGCCGGCCGCATCCGGCGCCTGCTCGCGATGGCCGACAAGCGCGCGGAGCAGGACGGCGTGCCGGACACGGAATCGGCCGTTCCCGCCGGTTCCTGACCACACCGCGCCCATCCGCGCAACGGGGCGTCCCCAGGGCTCCCCGCGTCACTAGGATGAATCTCGTCCGGTCCCGTCGCGCGAGCGACGTGGAGGCACACCGATAGCGCCGGCAGCCCGGCGCGGATGGGAACATCGCATGGCTGTCTACACCCTCCCCGACCTGCCCTACGACTACGCGGCGCTCGAGCCGCACATCAGCGGCAAGATCATGGAGCTGCACCACGACAAGCACCACGCCACCTACGTCGCCGGGGCGAACACCGCCCTCGAGCAGCTGGCAGCGGCGCGCGAGAGCGGCGACTTCGCGAACGTGAACAAGCTCGAGAAGGACCTGGCGTTCCACCTCGGCGGACACACCAACCACACCATCTTCTGGAACAACCTGTCGCCGAACGGCGGGGGAGAGCCCGAGGGCGAGCTCGCCGCGGCGATCGCCGACCAGTTCGGCTCCTTCGCCGCGTTCCAGGCCCACTTCGCCGCTGTCGCCAACGGCATCCAGGGCTCCGGCTGGTCGGTGCTGGCGTGGGACGCGATCGGGCAGCGCCTGTCGATCTTCCAGCTGTTCGACCAGCAGGCCAACGTGCCGCTGGGTCTCACGCCGCTGCTCATGCTCGACATGTGGGAGCACGCGTTCTACCTCGACTACCTCAACGTGAAGGCGGAGTACGTCAAGGCGTTCTGGAACATCGCCAACTGGCAGGATGTCGCCGCCCGCTTCGCCGCCGCTCGCGAGAAGACCGCCGGCCTGCTCATCGCCGGCTGATCGACGGAGGTCCGGCGGGGTGCGTGCCCGCCGGACCCGCCCCGTCACCCCCACCGCGCGCGGCACGCGCGCATGACCCCTACAGGAGACCCTCAGTGTCCGTCAGGATCGGAATCAACGGCTTCGGCCGCATCGGCCGCAACTTCGTCCGCGCAGCTCTCGCGCAGGGCGCGGACTTCGAGATCGTTGGCGTCAACGACCTCACCGACAACAAGGCGCTCGCACAGCTGCTCAAGTTCGACTCTGTCGGCGGGCCGCTCGGCAAGGACGTCACGTTCGACGAGCAGTCGATCACGGTCGACGGCAAGGTCATCCGCGCCTTCGCCGAGCGCGACCCCGCGGCCCTGCCCTGGGGTGAGATCGGCGCCGACATCGTGATCGAGTCGACCGGCCGCTTCACCAAGCCGGACGACGCCGCCAAGCACCTCGCGGGCGGCGCGAAGAAGGTCCTCATCTCGGCGCCCGCCAGCGGCCCTGCCCCGACCTTCGTCATGGGCGTGAACGAGGGCGAGTACGACGCGGCGAACGACCACGTCATCTCGAACGCGTCGTGCACCACCAACGCGCTGGCCCCGCTCGCCAAGGTGTTCAACGACGCCTTCGGCATCGAGCGCGGCTTCATGATGACCGCGCACGCCTACACGGCCGACCAGAACCTGCAGGACGGCCCGCACAGCGACCTGCGCCGCGCGCGTGCCGCCGCGGTCAACATCGTGCCGACCTCCACGGGCGCCGCGAAGGCCATCGGCCTGGTGCTGCCCGAGCTGAAGGGCAGGCTCGACGGCACGAGCTACCGCGTGCCGGTCCCCACCGGATCGGTGGTCGACCTGACCCTCGTGACGAAGGACGGTCTCACGAAGGACGAGATCAACGCCGCGTACCAGGCCGCCGCGGCCGAGGGGTCGCTCGCGGGCTACCTGCAGTACTCGGAGGACCCGCTGGTCTCGAGCGACATCCAGCTCAACCCGCACTCGTCGATCTTCGACTCGGGCCTGACCAGCGTCGCGGGCAACCTCGCGAAGGTCTCGGCCTGGTACGACAACGAGTGGGGCTACTCGAACCGCCTGGTCGACCTCGCGGAGTACGTGGGCGCCCAGCTCTGATCCGACGCCTCACAAGGCCCGTCGGCACCGGATCCCTCCGGCTGCCGGCGGGCCTTCGTCATGCGTCCTGACCTGGATGGGGCCGCGCGGTAGAGTCGGATCGATGTCTCTGCGAACTCTCGATTCCCTCGGTTCGGTCGCCGGCAAGCGCGTCATCGTGCGCTGCGACCTCAACGTCCCCCTCAAGGACGGCACGATCACGGACGACGGGCGCGTGCGCGCGTCGCTCCCCACCCTGAACGCGCTGATCGACGCGGGCGCCCGCGTCGTCGTGGTGTCCCACCTGGGTCGCCCGGAGGGCGCGCCCGACGCGAAGTACAGCCTCGAGCCCGTCGCGCACCGCCTCTCCGAGCTGCTCGGCTCGCCGGTCGCGTTCGCGCGCGACACCGTGGGCGACTCGGCGCAGCAGACCGTCGAGGCGCTTCAGGACGGCCAGGTCGCCGTGCTCGAGAACCTGCGCTTCAACCCCGGCGAGACCGCGAAGGACGACGCCGAGCGCGGCGCGTTCGGGCAGCAGCTCGCCGCGCTGGGCGACCTCCTGGTCTCCGACGGCTTCGGCGTCGTGCACCGCAAGCAGGCGAGCGTCTACGACCTCGCGCAGCAGCTGCCGAGCGCCGCCGGCCTGCTGATCGCGGCCGAGCTGGACGTGCTCGACCGCCTCACGGAGAGCCCCGAGCGCCCGTACACGGTCGTCCTCGGCGGCTCCAAGGTCTCCGACAAGCTCGGCGTCATCGACCACCTGCTGCCGCGCGTGGACCGCCTCCTGATCGGCGGCGGCATGCTGTTCACCTTCCTCGCCGCGCAGGGCCACAGGGTCGGCGCGAGCCTGCTCGAGCAGGACCAGATCGGCACGGTGCAGGGCTACCTCCGCACGGCCGAGGAGAAGGGCGTCGAGATCGTCCTGCCCACCGACATCGTCGTGGCCTCGAAGTTCGGCGCCGACGCGGAGCACGTCGTGACCGCGGCCGACGCGATCGAGGACACCGCGTTCGGCGCCTCGGGCCTCGGTCTCGACATCGGGCCCGACACCGCGGCGGCGTTCGCCGACGCGATCCGCGGCTCCAAGACCGTGTTCTGGAACGGCCCCATGGGCGTGTTCGAGCTCGCCCCGTTCGCGGCCGGCACCAAGGCTGTCGCTGAGGCGCTCACGCAGGTCGACGGCCTGAGCGTCGTCGGCGGAGGCGACTCGGCCGCGGCGGTGCGCCAGCTCGGCTTCGAGGACTCGGCCTTCGGCCACATCTCGACGGGCGGCGGAGCCAGCCTCGAGTTCCTCGAGGGCAAGAAGCTCCCCGGACTGGAGGTCCTCGGATGGTCGGCGTGAACCGTGTCCCGCTCATCGCGGGCAACTGGAAGATGAACCTCGATCACCTGCAGGCGGTCGCATTCGTGCAGAAGCTGCACTGGGCGCTCAAGGACGCCAAGCACGAGGTCGATTCGGTCGAGGTGTCGGTGTTCCCGCCGTTCACCGACATCCGCAGCGTGCAGACGCTGATCGACGCCGACAAGATCCCGTTCGGCCTCGGCGCGCAGGACCTGTCGGTGCACGACTCCGGCGCGTACACGGGCGAGATCTCGGGCGCGTTCCTGAAGCGCCTGGATGTCGGATCCGTGATCATCGGGCATTCGGAGCGCCGCGAGTACCACGCGGAGGGTGACGATGTCGTGGCGGCGAAGGTCAAGGCCGCGCTGAAGCACGAGCTCGTGCCCGTGATCTGCGTGGGCGAGACGGCGGAGGACCTCGAGAAGCACGGCGCCAGCGCGGTGCCCGTCGGCCAGCTGGAGATCGCCCTCGACGGCGTCGCCGCCTCGGCCGACATCGTGGTGGCGTACGAGCCCGTCTGGGCGATCGGATCCGGTCAGGCCGCGACCCCGGAGCAGGCTCAGGAGGTGTGCGCCAAGCTGCGCGATGTCGTGAAGGCCAAGCTCGGCGAAGACGCGGCCGCGCGCACGCGCATCCTGTACGGCGGCTCGGTCAAGGCCGCCAACATCGCGAGCTTCATGCGCCAGCCCGACGTCGACGGCGCGCTCGTGGGCGGGGCGAGCCTGCTGGTCGACGAGTTCGCGTCGATCATCCGCTTCCAGAAGCACGTCGGCGTCTGAGGTAAAGTGATCTGGTGCCGGTCATCGAATTCATCCTCCAGGTGCTGCTGGGCATCACCAGCCTGCTCCTGACGCTGCTGATCCTGCTCCACAAGGGACGCGGCGGCGGCCTGTCGGACATGTTCGGCGGCGGCATGTCGCAGGCGATCGGATCGTCGGGTCTCGCCGAGCGCAACCTGAACATCCTCACGATCGTGCTGGCGCTCGTGTGGTTCTTCTCGATCGTCGGCCTCGGCCTCATCACGAAGTTCTCGGTGATCTGACATGGCCGTCGGCGGAAACGCGATCCGCGGCACGCGCGTCGGATCGGGCCCCATGGGGGAGCAGGACCACGGCCACCACGCCGACCGGATCACCGTGAGCTACTGGGACGGCCTGGGCAACGAGACCGTGCGCCACTATGCCGCGGGCCTGCCCGAGGACGAGATCCCCGACATCGTCGACCACCCGCACTCGGGTCTTCCCGCGGGCCGCGACAAGGACAACCCGCCGGCCGTCGCGAAGAACGAGCCGTACAAGACGCACCTCGCCTACGTGAAGGAGCGCCGCACGGACGACGAGGCCGAGGAGCTGCTCGGCGAGGCGCTGCAGAAGCTCCGCGAGAAGCGCGGCCAGTAACAGACCACAGAGAAAGCCCCCGCCGCGGCGGGGGCTTTCTCGTGCGCGGGCTCAGTAGTCCGGATCGATCAGGTCCTCGGGCACGTCGGCCGCGGCGTCCTCGTCGACGAACACGACCGTGTCCGCCGTGCCCTCGGCGCCCGCGGCGGGCACGCTCGGGTGGCCGGCGCCCGCCAGCATCAGGCCGAGCGCGGAGGCCTTGTCGGCGCCCGCGACGACCATCCAGATGTCCGCCGAGGCGTTGATCACCGGCAGCGTGAACGTGATGCGCTCCGGTGGCGGCTTCGGCGACTCGCGCACGGCCAGCACCGCCCGGTCCGTCACGAGCACCTCGCCCCGGTCGGGGAACAGCGACGCGATGTGCCCGTCCGGCCCCACGCCCAGGAAGCAGATGTCGAACACGGGCCACGGCCGGCCGTCCACGCCGAAGCGCGCCAGCTCGGCGGCGTAGGCGTCCGCGGCCTCGTCGAGCGTGATCCCGTCGTCCGTCGCCGCCGGCTCGTGCACGTTCTCGGCGGGCACGCCCACGCGGTCCAGCAGGGCAGCGCGCGCCTGGCCGGCGTTGCGCTCGGCGTCGTCGTGCGGCACGAAGCGCTCGTCGCTCCACCAGAAGTGCACGAGCGACCAGTCGATGTTCGACGCCCAGCCGTGCTCGGCCGTCGCGGACAGCACGGCCGAGCCCATCGAGCCGCCCGTGAGCGACACGTGCACCGGACGCGCCTGCTGCGTCAGCTGCGCCAGCCGGCCGACGAACCGGTTCGCGACGTTCTCGGCGAGCCGCGTCTTGTCGGGCAGCACGACCACGCGGCGGTCGGTCACGCCGACCCCCGCGGCTCGGTCAGGCGTCCCCAGCCCTCGCTGATCACCCGTCCGTAGAGGGTGTCGGGGTCGAGCCGGCGCAGCTCCTCGGCCAGGCACTCCCGCAGCGACCGGCGCGGCAGGTGCAGCTCGTGGTCGGGCTGGCCCGGCTGGGTCAGCAGCGCGAGCGACTCGGTCTGACGCTCGAGCAGGATGTCGCCGCTCGGGCGGCTGAGGCGCACGGAGTGGATGCCGTGATCCCAGACGGCCGGATCCTCGTACTGCCAGTCGACGGGCAGGTCCAGCGCGAGCCCGAGCCAGGCCGCCAGCAGCGCGGTGGAGGGCGACGTCGAGGCGCCGCGAACCGCCACGGCCGTGACGGGCTCGTACGGCGGCTGATCCAGCACCGCCGCGAGCTGCTCGCGCCAGCGGGTCAGGCGCGTCCACGCCAGATCCGTGTCACCGGGGGAGTAGGAGCTCTCCAGGTGCGTCAGCCGGTCGGACGAGTACGGCGCGGTGGCCGTGTCCGTGATGCGGCGCTGCGCGATCCGGCCGAGCGCCGAGGCGCCGGGCCGCTGCGGCGGCTCGTCCGGCCACCAGGCCACCACGGGGGCGTCCGGCAGCAGCAGGCCCGTGAGCAGCGTGGACTCGTTGCCCGCGGCGTCGCCGTAGGCCTGCAGCACGATGACCTCGCTCGCGCCCGCGTCGCTGCCGACCCGGATCTGCGCGTCCAGGCGGGCGTCGCCCTCCGGATCCGTGACGAGCACGATCACGCGCATCGGGTGCTCACGGGACGCGTCGTTCGCGGCCTCGATCGCCGCCTCCTCGAAGCCGCGGTGCGACTTGATCACGAGGGTCAGCACGCGTCCGAGGGCGACCGCGCCGCCCTCCTCGCGCACGTCCACGAGCTGGCGGGCCACCTTGCTGACGGTGGTGTCGGGCAGATCGATGATCACGGGCGCCTCCAGACGCGGCCGTCGCGGGCCAGGAGCTCATCGGCGGACGGCGGCCCCCACGAGCCGGGATCGTACTGCTCGAGCGGTCCTTCCTGCGCCGCCCAGAACTCCTCGACCGGGTCGAGGATCTGCCACGACAGGTCGACCTCCTCGTGGCGGGGGAACAGCGGCGGGTCGCCCAGCAGGACGTCCAGGATGAGTCGCTCGTACGCCTCGGGACTCGCCTCGGTGAAGGCGTGGCCGTAGCCGAAGTCCATCGTGACGTCGCGCACCTGGGTGCCGTAGCCCGGGACCTTGGACCCGAAGCGGATCGTGACGCCCTCGTCGGGCTGCACGCGGATCACGAGCGCGTTCTGCCCGAGCTCGGCCGTCTGGCCGCGCGTGAACAGATGCTCGGGCGCGCGCTTGAACACCACGGCGATCTCCGTGACGCGGCGGCCCAGGCGCTTGCCCGTGCGCAGGTAGAACGGCACATCCGCCCAGCGGCGCGTGGCGATCTCGAGCTTGAGCGCCGCGTAGGTCTCCGTCGTGGAGTGAGGCTTCATGCCCTCCTCGTCGAGGAAGCCGGACACCCGCTCGCCGCCCTGCCAGCCGCCCGCGTACTGGCCGCGTGCCGTGGCGGAGGCCAGGTCGTCGGGCAGGTGCACGGCCGCGAGCACCTTCTCCTTCTCGGCGCGCAGATGCTCGGCCGACATGCTGATGGGCTCCTCCATCGCGGTGAGCGCGAGGAGCTGCAGCAGGTGGTTCTGGATGACGTCGCGGGCGGCTCCCACGCCGTCGTAGTACCCGGCGCGTCCGCCCACGCCGATGTCCTCGGCCATGGTGATCTGCACGTGGTCGACGTAGTTGCGGTTCCAGATCGGCTCGTAGAGCTCGTTCGCGAAGCGCAGCGCCAGGATGTTCTGGACCGTCTCCTTGCCGAGGTAGTGGTCGATCCGGAAGATCGAGTCGGCCGGGAACGCCGCCTCGAGCGCGTCGTTGAGCGCGCGCGCGGAGGCGCGGTCGTTGCCGAACGGCTTCTCGATCACCACGCGGCGCCAGCGGTCGTCGTCCGGGTTGTCGTCCACGAGGCCGGAGTCCAGCAGCTGCTGGGCCACGACGGGGAACGCCTTCGGCGGGATAGACAGGTAGAACGCGTGGTTGCCCATCGTGCCGCGCTCGACATCCAGACGGTCGACCGTCTCCCGCAGGCGCCGGAACGCCGCGGCGTCGTCGAACTCGCCCTGCACGAAGCGGATGCCCTGCTGCAGCTGCTGCCAGGTCTCCTCGCGGAACTCGGTGCGGGCGTACTGCTTCACGGCGTCGTGCACGACCTGCGCGAAGTCCTGGTCCTCCCAGTCGCGGCGCGCGAAGCCGACGAGCGCGAAGCCCGGGGGCAGCAGGCCGCGGTTGGCGAGGTCGTAGACCGCCGGCATGAGCTTCTTGCGGGACAGGTCGCCCGTCACGCCGAAGATCACGAGGGCGCTGGGACCCGCGATCCGGTTCAGGCGCCGATCGGCGGGATCGCGCAGCGGGTTCGCCCCCCGCGCGATCTCCGCGCTGCGGCCCGCGTCCGTCACTGGGCCGCCTCGAACAGCGCGAGCACCTCGGCCTGCGGGTCGGTGAGCGTGAGCGTCACGACCGGACGGCCGTGCTCGGCCAGGACGGCCGCGTCGCCCGCGGCCTGCGCCTCGATCAGCTGGCCGAACGTGAACGGCCGCTCGGGGATCTCGACGTCCACGTCCGTGCGCTCGGTGATCTGCAGGAACACGCCCTGCGCGGGACCGCCCTTGTGGTACTGGCCGGTCGAGTGCAGGAAGCGCGGACCCCAGCCGAACGTGGTGGGGCGGCCCGAGTCGGCCGCGACCATCTCGCGCAGGCCCTGCAGCTGCGGCACCTCGAGGCGGTTCACATACGCCTGGACCGAGACGTAGCCGTCGGCCGGGAGCGTCGCCCAGAGCGCGTCGAGCACGCCCTGCACGGTGCCGCTGACAGCGAGCGCCGGGTCGCTCACGCGCACCTCGACGCCCGCCTCGACGAACGCCGGTGCCGTGGGCTCGGGGCGTGCGTCCAGCAGGCCGCGCGCCGCGACCTTGGCCGACTCGACGTCGGGCTGGTCGAACGGGTTGATGCCGAGCATGCGGCCGGCGATCGCCGTGGCGTACTCCCACACCACGAACTGCGCGCCGAGCGTGCCGCTGACGAGGATCTCGCCGCGGTGGCGGTGCTCGACCTCCTCGGCGTCGTCCACGAGGCGCACGATCTGAAGATCCGCGGGCTTCGTCTCGAGCTCGGGCGACACGGGCAGCAGCACGACGGGCAGGATGCCCGTGCCCTGCTTGCCGGTGGACTCCGCGATGAGCTGCTCGATCCAGTCGGGCAGGCCCACGATGTGCGTGCCGTCCGTGATGAGGCCGAGCTTGTCGCGGCGCGCCGAGCCGCCGGGGGAGCGCGTCGCCGCGATCGCGGCGGCGAGCACGAGCGCCGGGTTCTCGGGGGCGTCGATCGCGACCTCGAGCAGCGAGGCCTCGGCCTCGTCCAGGAGCTCGTCGATGTCGGCGCCCGCGAGGCCGGACGGCACGAGGCCGAAGGCCGTGAGGGCCGAGTAGCGGCCGCCCACCTCCGGGTCGGCGTTGAACACGCGGTAGCCCGCGGCGCGCGCGGACTCGTCCAGCGGCGATCCGGGGTCCGTGACCACGATGATCCGCTCGGCCGGGTCGATCCCGAGGTCGCGGAACGCGGCCTCGAAGGCGCGCCGCTGCGAGTCGGTCTCGACCGTGGAGCCCGACTTCGACGACACGACCAGCGCCGTGCGCTCCAGCCCCGTGTCGAGCGCCGCGAGCACCTGGCCCGGCGACGTCGAGTCGAGGATCGTCAGCTCGACGCCGGCGGTCTGCGTGATGACCTCGGGGGCGAGCGACGAGCCGCCCATGCCGCCCAGCACGAAGCGGTCGACGCCCTTGGCCTCGAGCTCGTCGCGCAGGGCGACGATCTCGGCGACCAGGGGGCGCGAGACCGACACGGCCTGCACCCAGCCGAGGCGCTTGGACGCCTCCTCCTCGGCCTCGGGGCCCCACAGCGTGGAGTCGAGGTTCGTGATGCTCGACGCGACGAGGTCGTCGATCAGGGTCGGCAGGTGCTCCGCGACCGCGGTCTCGGCATCGCCGGAGACGCGGATCGAGAAGGTCACGCCTCCGTCCCCTTCGCGTGATCCTCCAGAGCCGTCTTCACGGTCTGCTGCAGGTCGTGCCAGGAGGCGATGAACTTGTCGACGCCCTCGACCTCCAGCACCTCGGTGACGTCGACCAGGTCGATGCCCACCGCGGCGAGCTTGTCGAACACCTCGTGCGCCTCGGCGTACGCCGTGGTGACCGTGTCGCCCGTGACCTCGGCGTGGTCGAACGTCGCCTGCAGGGTCTTCTCCGGCATGGTGTTGACGGTGCCGGGCGCGACGAGGCCCGTCACGTAGAGCGTGTCGGGCAGCGCCGGGTCCTTGACGCCGGTGGAGGCCCACAGCGGGCGCTGCACGTTGGCGCCCGCCGCGACGAGGTCGGTGGCGCGGCTCTCGGCGAAGCGCTTCTCGAACAGCTCGTACGCGAGGCGCGCGTTCGCGAGACCGGCCTGCGACGACAGGGCCTTCGCCTCGTCCGTGCCGATCGCCGCGAGGCGCTTGTCGACCTCGGTGTCCACGCGCGAGACGAAGAACGACGCGACCGAGTGGATCTTCGACAGATCCAGGCCCGCGGCCTGCGCCTTCTCGAGGCCGGCGAGGTACGCGTCGATCACGAGGTCGTAGCGCTCGAGGCTGAAGATGAGCGTGACGTTGACGCTGATGCCCGCGCCGATCGTCTCGGTGATCGCCGGCAGGCCCGCCAGGGTCGCGGGGATCTTGATCAGGACGTTCTCACGGCCGACCGCGGCGTGCAGCTCCTTCGCCTGGGCGATGGTCGCGTCGGTGTCGTGCGCGAGGTCGGGGGAGACCTCGATCGACACGCGGCCGTCCACGCCGTTCGTGGCGTCGTAGACCGGGCGGAAGATGTCCGACGCGTCGCGGACGTCCGTCGTCGTGATCGAGAAGATCGTCTCGTCGACCGAGGCGCCCGCGGCGGCCTGCGCCTCGATGGCCTCCTCGTAGCCGATGCCCGCGCTGATCGCGCCCTGGAAGATCGTCGGGTTCGTCGTCACGCCGGTGACGTCGCGCGTCTCGATGAGCTCGGCGAGGTTGCCCGTGGTGATGCGCTGGCGAGAGAGGTCGTCGAGCCAGATGCTGACGCCGGCGGCCGAGAGAGCTGCGGTGGGGGTGGTCATGCGTTCTCCTTGATGGTCTCGCGCGCCGCGTTCACCACGGCTTCGGCGGTGATGCCGAACTTCTCGAACAGGGTCTTGTAGTCGGCCGAGGCGCCGAAGTGCTCGATCGACACGGACCGGCCGGCGTCGCCGACGATCGGGCGCCACGCGAGGCCGAGCCCGGCCTCGACCGAGACGCGCGCCTTGACGCCCGCGGGCAGCACGCTCTCGCGGTAGGCCTCGTCCTGCTCGGCGAACCACTCGAGCGACGGGGCCGAGACGACGCGGGCGTTCACGCCCTCGGCGGCGAGCGTCTCGCGGGCCGCGACCGCCAGCTGCACCTCGGAGCCGGTGGCGATCAGGATCACGTCGGGCGTGCCGTTCGGAGCCTCCGCCAGCACGTACGCGCCCCTCGCGGCCAGCGACGCCGAGGCGAACTCGTCGCCCGAGGCCTCGCCCTCGCCGCGCGCGAACACGGGGATGTTCTGGCGCGTCAGCGCGATGCCGGCCGGGCCCTTGCGACGGCGCAGGATCTCGAGCCACACGGCGGCGGTCTCGTTGGCATCCGCCGGGCGAACGACCGTGAAGTTCGGGATCGCGCGCAGCGCGGTGAGCTGCTCGATGGGCTGGTGGGTCGGGCCGTCCTCGCCGAGCGCGACGGAGTCGTGCGTCCAGACGAAGATGCTCGGGATGTCCATCAGCGCGGCCAGGCGCACCGACGGGCGCATGTAGTCGCTGAAGATCAGGAACGTGCCGCCGAACGCGCGCGTCGGACCGTGCAGCACGATGCCGTTCACGATCGCGCCCATGGCGTGCTCGCGGATGCCGAAGTGCAGCACGCGGCCGTACGGGTTGCCGGCCCACTCGTGCGTGGACCACTCGTCCGGGATGAAGGACGGGGCGTCCTTGATCGTCGTGAGGTTCGACTCGGCGAGGTCGGCGGATCCGCCCCACAGCTCGGGGAGCTTCGCGGCGAGGGCGTTGATGACCTGGCCCGAGGCCGCGCGGGTCGAGACGTCCTTGCCGGTCTCGAACACGGGCAGCGCGCTCTCGATGTCGGCGGGAAGCTCGCCCGACTGCAGGCGGTCCCACAGCGCCTTGCGCTCGGGATTCGCGGAGGCCCACGCGTCGAACCGCTCCTGCCACTCGGCCTTCGCCGGCGCGGCGCGCTCGGAGAGGGAGCGGGTGTGGGCGAGGACGTCGTCGGCGACCACGAAGGTCTGCTCGGGGTCGAAGCCGAGGACCTTCTTCGTGGCGGCCAGCTCGTCGGCGCCGAGGGCCGAGCCGTGGATCTTGCCGGTGTTCTGCTTGCCGGGCGAGGGCCATCCGATGATCGTCTTCAGCACGATGATCGACGGCTTGGAGGTCTCCGCCTTGGCCGCCTCGATCGCGCCGAACAGCTCGACGGCGTCCTCGACGTACTCGCCGGTCTTCTTCCAGTCGACCGTCTGCACGTGCCAGCCGAGCGCGGCGTAGCGCGCCGCGACGTCCTCCGTGAACGCCACGTTGGTGTCGTCCTCGATCGAGATCTGGTTCGCGTCGTAGATCACCACGAGGTTGCCGAGCTGCTGGTGGCCGGCGAGCGAGGACGCCTCGTTCGTGACGCCCTCCTGGATGTCGCCATCCGATGCGATCACGAAGATGTGGTGGTCGAACGGGCTCTCGCCGGCGGGCGCCTCGGGGTCGAACAGGCCGCGCTCGTAGCGCGCGGCGTAGGCGAAGCCGACCGACGAGGCCAGGCCCTGGCCGAGCGGGCCGGTCGTGATCTCGACGCCGTCCGTGTGGCCGTACTCGGGGTGGCCCGGGGTGAGCGAGCCCCACGTGCGCAGCGACTTCAGGTCGTCGAGCTCGAGACCGAAGCCGCCGAGGTAGAGCTGCACGTACTGGGTGAGCGAGGAGTGACCGGCGGACAGGATGAAGCGGTCGCGGCCGGGCCAGTGCACGTCGGCCGGGTCGTGGCGCATCACGCGCTGGTACAGCAGGTAGGCCGCCGGGGCCAGGCTCATGGCCGTGCCCGGGTGGCCGTTGCCGACCTTCTCGACGGAGTCCGCCGCAAGGGCGCGGGCCGTGTCCACGGCGCGCCTGTCGATCTCATCCCAACGCAGTTCCGTCACCGGATCGCCTTTCGTGGTGGGGTAGGGGGCGCCGGCGCGGCCGCTCTGTCTGGGCCGTGGAAGCACGGGTGGAGCAACCGGCGCGAGGCGCTCGTGTGCCCCCAGCATAGCGCCGGGGAAATGGCCGGGACCGAGTCCCGTGACGGAGCGTGACACACCTGATCGCGCGCTCTGCGACGCGGCCGTGACGGGCTCGTGTCGCGTCGCTCACGGGGTCGCGCCGCGCGTCGTGAGGCGGTGGCCATGCCCTAGAATCGAGAGGTCGCCTCGGGCTCGGCCCGGGCGCGTCCCGAGGTCGCCCGAGGTCGTAGAGGAGAGCATCGCCATGTCGACGATCGCGCCGGAGACCCTGGAGCCCGCGGGACGCACGAGCGTGCTGGGCCGGAAGATCCGCGCGTACGTCGCGCTCACCAAGCCCCGCGTGCTCGAGCTGCTGCTCGTGTCGACCGTGCCGGTGATGTTCCTCGCGGCCGACGGCCTGCCCGACCTGTGGCTCGTGCTCGCGACCGTGATCGGCGGATCGCTGAGCGCCGGATCCGCCGCCGCGTTCAACATGTACATCGACCGCGACATCGACGCGCACATGCAGCGCACCGAGAAGCGGCCGATCGTCACGGGCGAGATCTCGCCGCGCGGCGCGCTGATCTTCGCCTGGACGCTCGCGATCGTCTCCACGGTCTGGTTCCTGCTGACGACGAACCTGCTGACGGCGGCGCTGTCGGCGACGGCGATCTTCTTCTACGTCGTGATCTACACGATGATCCTCAAGCGCCGCACCGAGCAGAACATCGTCTGGGGCGGGATCGCGGGGTGCTTCCCGGTGCTCATCGGCTGGGCGGCCGTGGCGAACTCGCTCGACTGGACGCCGTTCATCCTGTTCGCGCTCGTGTTCCTGTGGACGCCGCCGCACTACTGGCCGCTGTCGATCAAGTACGCGGCGGATTACGCCAACACCGACGTTCCGATGCTCGGCGCGACGCGCGACGGCGTGCAGGTCGGCCTGCAGATCATCCTGTACGCGTGGGCCACGGTGGCGTGCTCGCTGCTGCTGATCCCGGTCGCGGGCATGGGCCTGGTGTACACGGTGTCCGCGCTCGTGTTCGGCGGCTGGTTCATCTACGAGTCGCACCGCCTCTACAACCTCACGGTGCGGGGCGCCACGGCCGGTCCGATGCGCGTCTTCCACGCCTCCATCACGTACCTCACGCTCGTCTTCGTGGCCGTCGCGATCGACCCGCTGCTGCCGTTCTGACGTGAACGGGGACGGATCGCCCGAGTCGCCGTCCGCGGGCGGACGCTGGCCCGCCTTCTGGGTGTGCGCGGGGGTCGCGAGCCTGACGATCCTCGACATGACCAAGGTCAACGTCGCGCTGCCGTCGATCGAGCAGGCCTTCGGCGTCGGATCGACCGAGCTGCAGCTGGTCGTCTCCGGGTACGTCCTGGCGCTCGGTCTGCTGATGGTTCCGATGGGGCGTGTGGGCGACCAGCGTTCGCGCCGCACGCTGTTCGTGATCGGCCTGAGCCTGTTCACCCTGGCGTCCGTGCTGTGCGCTGTCGCGCCCGGCGCCGAGGTGCTGCTGATCGGCCGCGTGCTGCAGGGCGTCGCGGCGGGCATCCACATGCCGCAGGTGATGGGCCTCATCCAGCACCTCTTCCGCGGCGCGGAGCGCGGGCGCGCCTTCGGACTCTTCGGCGCGACGGTCGGCCTCGCGACGGCCTTCGGCCCGCTCACGGGCGGGCTGCTGATCGGTCTCGGCGGACCGCAGGACGGCTGGCGCGGGATCTTCTGGATGAACCTGCCGGTCGGGCTCGTCGCGATCTGGTTCGCGCTGCGCTTGCTGCCGCGCGACGCTCCGGTGGCGGGGAGGCGCCCGCGGCTCGAGCTCGATCCGGTCGGCATCGCGCTGTTCGGCGCGAGCGTGCTGGCGCTCATGCTGCCGTTCCTGTTCACGACCGGATCGCCGGACGACCCGCCCGCGCGGTGGTGGTCGCTCGCGGCGTTCGCCGCGCTGCTGGCGGTCACCGTGTGGTGGGAGCGGCGCTACGCGGCCACGGGCCGCACCCCGCTGCTGCCGCTGGGCCTGTTCGGCGCGCCGTCGTTCCGCAACGGCGCGCTCGTCGGCACGGCGTACTTCACGGCGATGCCGGCGATGTTCCTGATCACGACGCTGTTCCTGCAGACGGGCGTGCGCTTCGACCCGCTGCACGCGGCGCTCGTCACGATCGGCTTCGCGCTCTCGAGCGCCGTCACCTCCTGGCTCGGCGGCCGGCTCGTGGTGCGCATGGGCCGACCACTGGTGGTCGCGGGCCTCGTCACGATGATCGCCGGCGTCGCGGCCCTCGTCGCATCCGCCGTGTTCGTCCCCGCGAGCGCCGTCGGCTTCGCGATGGCGGGCGTGATGGTCGTGGCCGGGCTCGGCGGCGGCCTCGTGGTGGCGCCGAACCAGGCGCTGATGTACGCCGAGGTGCCCGTGCAGCAGGCGGGGCTGGCGGGATCCGTCGGCCAGCTCGGGCAGCGCTTCGGCACCGCGATCGGCACGGCCGTCGCGCTGTCGCTCTTCTACGCCACGGTGTACCGGGAGCAGGGCACCGCGGACGACGTGGTCGTCTACCACGACGCGTACGCGCTCGGAATGGCGGCGGTCGGCGGCTTCCTGCTGATCGCGCTGGCCGCCGGCGTCGCGGATCTCGCGCGGCGGCGCCGCGTCGACGACTGACGCGGTGCCGCCCGGCGCGGTCGCGTGGTCTTGCCGGGGGCGTCGGCCGCTGCGGCCCTAGAGTCGATCCGTGCAGCGGAGCATCCGGGCGTGGACGCCCTTCCTCGCCTATGCGGCGATCGTCGTGATCCATCTCGGGCAGATCGCGGTCGCCGACCCGGACCGCGCGACGGGCAAGGCCCTGCTGATGCCCGTGCTGCTGGGCGTCGTGCTGTACGTCGCCCTGGGACCGGAGCGCGACGCGTTCCGCGGCGGACGCGCGGTGGCCGGGCTCGTCGGGCTCCCGGCCGGCATCGTGCTGTCCTGCGTCGGCGACATCCTGCTCGCGGCCGATCGGCTGCTGCCGGGCCTCGCGAGCTTCGCGGCGGCGCATGTCGCCTACATCGCGGTGTTCACGGGGCCGGGACGGGTGCACCGGCCCACCGCGTGGGCGCTGATCCCGGTCGGGTGGACCGCGGCGCTGGTCCCCGTGCTGTGGCCGCACCTCGGCGGCATGGCCACGATCGTGCTGCTGTACGGCTTCGTGCTGGCCGGCACGGCGGCGACGGCGACGGGCGTGAGCACCGTGACCGCGGCCGGCGGGGCGCTGTTCCTCGCCTCCGATTCACTGCTGGCGTTCCGGCTGTTCTGGCCCGACTTCGGCCGCGTGTTCCCGGACCCCTGGCAGGACATGGCCGTGATGGCGCTCTACTGCGCGGGGGAGGGGCTCATCGCGTACGGCGTGGTGCGGCGGCTCGCGGCGGCGGGCCGCGGCGAGCGGGCCGCGGACGGGTCAGGCCCGGCCCGTGACCGCGCGTCCGCGATGGACACGGCGACCCCGGGCCGGGCCTGAGGCGCATTCAGCCGCGCGCACCCACCGGGTCGCCGCGCTCGGCGTCGGCCGTCTCGTCCGCGGTCTCGGCGACGTCCGGCTCGGCGACATCCGGCTCGGACACGACCGGCTCGGCCGCGGCGACGGCGCGCGGGATGAGCGACGCGCCGGCCGCGAGGGCGAGCGTCAGCAGGAGCCCGAGGATGCCGGCGCCGGCGAGAGCCGCGCCGAGCGTCGCCCAGGCCTGGCCCGCATAGACCTCGACGCCCGTGGCCGTGCCGTCGAGCAGGCTCGCGGTCATGACGCCGATGTTCGGCACCGTCAGCAGCGCTCCCGCCGCGAGGCTCGCGAGCGAGCCGAGCAGCAGCAGCCAGAAAGCGATGCTGCGCGCGAGGCGCGGGCGGCGGGGCGGGATGGTCTGAGCGTGGGACATGATCCTCCTGGGTCGGTAGACAACGGCGTCCCACCCTGCCGACCGCCTCCGTGTGCGCGTGATGCGCTCCCTATGGATCCGCTGGATGGATCGGTCCGCCCGCCCCGCGCCGTGAATAGGCTGGCACCACGACCGGAAGGAGCCGACGATGTTCTCTCACGACCCGTACGCCGAGCTCGCCACGCTGCGCGACTTCGCGCCGCTGACGCTCACCAGCACAGACATCTCGCACGACCAGCCGCTGCCGAAGGCCCAGTGGGGCGCCGCGGGAGGGGGATCCGACACGTCGCCGCAGCTGAGCTGGTCGGGCGCTCCCGAGGGCACGAAGTCGTTCGCGCTGTCGTGCTTCGATCCGGATGCGCCGACCGGATCCGGATTCTGGCACTGGGCGGTCCACGACATCCCGGCGGACGTGACGTCGTTCCCGACGGGCGAGACGCCCGCGGGGATCACCCTCCCGAACGAGATGGCGATCCGTGGCTTCATCGGCGCCGGCCCGCCTCCCGGCACGGGCGTGCACCGCTACTTCTTCGTGGTGGACGCCCTCGACGTCGAGCACCTGGACCTGCCCGAGAACGCGACGCCCGCGATCCTGGGCTTCAACCGGCACTTCCACTCGCTCGCGCGGGGGATCCTCGTGCCCACCGCGACGAGCGACTGACGGGGCTACGCGACGGGGCGCTTCAGCCGCAGCACCACGACCGTGAACGCGGCGGCCGACAGCGCCGCGAGCACCATGTGGATGCCCACGAGCAGCTCGGGCAGGCCGTTGCGCGCCTGGACGATGCCGACGACGACCTGCACGGCGATCACGCCGAGCAGGGCGACGAGCCACGGCAGCGGACGCAGTCGCAGGACGGCGGCCCCCGCCGTCAGGACGACCACGAGCGCCAGCAGGATGTAGCCGGGCCACGAGTGCACGTGCGCGAGGACGGTCGCGTCGAACCCCGTGCGGATCACGTCGGCGTCGCCCGAGTGCGGCCCGTTGCCCGTCGTCAGGACGCCGAACGCGATCGTGACCGCGAGGGCGAGCGTCGTGACGTGCGTCAGGATCGCGAACCACGCCGGCACGGCGCGCTCGCGCGGTCCCGGCACGTCGTACATGCGCACCAGGTACGCGGCCGTCAGCGTCACGAGCACGACCGAGCTGGCGTAGTGGAAGCCGACGATGAACGGATTCAGGCCGGTCAGCACGGTGATGCCGCCGACCAGGCCCTGCGCCACGATGCCGATCAGGACCAGCCAGCCGAGCACGAGCAGATCGCGCCGCTCCCGGACGCGGCGGATCGTGACGACCGCGGCCGCGATCACGGCGACGAGCGCGACCGCCACGGCGACCACGAACGACCGCGTCGCGGCCATCGCGGCGCCGGCGAGCACGACGCCGCCCAGTGCGAACCAGCCCACGGTGGCGAGCTGACGGCGCGCGCGCGCGTGCAGGAGCGTCAGCACCAGCACGGCCAGCGCCAGCAGGCCGACCACGCCCGTCATCGTGCGGTTGCCGAACTCGATCAGCCCGTGGATGCCCAGTTCCGGCGTCGGCACGAGGGACTCGGGGGTGCACAGTGGCCACTGCGAGCAGCCCAGGCCCGAGCCCGTGAGCCGCACCGCGCCGCCCGTTCCGATGATCACGACCTCGGCGAGGAACGACAGCCACGCGACGATCCGGAGCGCACGCCCGGGACGCGGGGCCGCGGCTCCCGCCGTGGGGATCGAGGGGGAGACGGTCGCGGCGGACATGACGGTGGAGCCTCCTGGCGGTACCCCGTGAGACAGGCCCCCGGTCGGCCCGGTGAGGGGCGGAGCCTGTAGAATCGGGAAGTGCTGCGGATGCGCGCGAGGAGTCTCGCCGCGCCGCTCCAAGTCTAGGCGCGAGTTCTTCGCGCCTCATGTGAAAGGTCCACCACAGCGTCCCCCTCCGGGGCGCTGGAGCGGCTGACACCGTCTGAGGCCTGATGAGGAGAGTGTGACGCCATGTCCGATGTGCTGATCGACCGTCCCGAGCTCGAGGGGCTGGGGGTGTACGAGTTCGGCTGGCACGACACGGATGCCGCCGGAGCCACCGCGAAGCGCGGTCTGAGCGACGCCGTCGTGCGCGGCATCTCGGCCCTCAAGAACGAGCCCGAGTGGATGCTGAAGACCCGGCTGAAGGGTCTCGACCTGTTCGGGAAGAAGCCGATGCCGACCTGGGGCGCCGACCTCAGCGAGATCGACTTCGACAACATCAAGTACTTCGTGCGCTCCACCGAGAAGCAGGCCCAGTCCTGGGAGGACCTTCCGGAGGACATCCGCAACACGTACGAGAAGCTCGGCATCCCCGAGGCCGAGCGCCAGCGTCTCGTCGCGGGCGTCGCCGCCCAGTACGAGTCCGAGGTCGTCTACCACCAGATCCGCGAGGACCTGGAGCAGCAGGGCGTCATCTTCATGGACACCGACACGGCGCTGCGCGAGCACCCCGAGTTCTTCGAGGAGTACTTCGGCACGGTCATCCCGGCCGGCGACAACAAGTTCGCGGCGCTGAACACGGCCGTGTGGTCGGGCGGCTCGTTCGTGTACGTGCCGAAGGGCGTGCACGTCGAGATCCCGCTGCAGGCGTACTTCCGCATCAACACCGAGAACATGGGCCAGTTCGAGCGGACCCTGATCATCGCGGACGAGGACTCCTACGTCCACTACATCGAGGGCTGCACCGCCCCGATCTACAAGAGCGACTCGCTGCACTCGGCCGTGGTCGAGATCATCGTGAAGAAGAACGCCCGCGTGCGCTACACGACGATCCAGAACTGGTCGAACAACGTCTACAACCTGGTCACCAAGCGCGCCGTGGCGCACGAGGGCGCGACCATGGAGTGGATCGACGGCAACATCGGCTCGAAGGTCACGATGAAGTACCCGTCGATCTTCCTGATGGGCGAGCACGCCAAGGGCGAGACGCTCTCCGTCGCGTTCGCGGGCCCCGGTCAGCACCAGGACGCCGGCGCGAAGATGATCCACATGGCGCCGTACACGCAGTCGTCGATCGTCTCCAAGTCGATCGCCCGCGGCGGCGGCCGCGCCGGCTACCGCGGCGAGGTCCGGGTGGACGCGAACGCGCACCACTCGGCGAACACCGTGCGCTGCGACGCCCTGCTCGTCGACACGTTCTCGCGCTCGGACACGTACCCGGCCATCGACATCCGCGTCGACGACGTGCAGCTCGGCCACGAGGCCACGGTCTCGAAGGTCAGCGAGGAGCAGCTGTTCTACCTGATGTCCCGCGGCATGCCGGAGGACGAGGCGATGGCCATGATCGTGCGCGGCTTCATCGAGCCGATCGCCCGCGAGCTGCCCATGGAGTACGCCCTCGAGCTGAACAAGCTCATCGAGATGGGCATGGAAGGATCGGTCGGCTGATGACGACGTCGACGACGGCGCCGCAGGCGCCGCAGGATGAGCACGCCCACGTGGACCCCGCCGCCCAGGTGCGGGCCGCGGCGTCCGGCGTCACCGTGTCTGACAAGAACGTGCCGGTGCAGACCCGCTCCGAGCGGCTGCGCTCGTTCGAGCCGGCCGACTTCGGCGTGCCCACGGGCCGCGAGGTGAACTGGAAGCACGCGCCGGTGGCGCGCCTGAAGCCGCTGTTCCAGCCGGCCGAGGCGAACGACGGCGTCACGGTCGAGGTGACCGCGGGCGCCGAGTACGTCGGCGCGCCGCTGGCCGCCGGCGCCGCGCCGCGCGGCGAGTTCTTCGTCCCGGAGGACCTGCCGGCCGCGCTCGCCTGGCAGGGCGCGTCGGAGGCCCTGCACGTGCGCGTGCCGCGCGAGGCCGAGGTCGCCGACCCCATCGTGATCCAGGTCACCGGCCAGGGCGCCGACCGGCGCGCCGACGGCCACCTCGTGATCGAGGCCCTCGAGCACAGCAAGGCGACGGTCGTGCTGCGCCACACGGGCTCGGCCCAGTACGCGCAGAACGTCGAGATCATCGCGCGCGACGGCGCGCAGCTCTCGATCGTGACCGTGCAGCAGTGGAACGACGACGCCATCCACGCGTCCGCGCACCAGACCCGCGTCGACCGCGACGCATCGGTGCGCCACATCGTCGTCAGCTTCGGCGGCGGCGTCGTGCGCGTCAACCCGACCCTCGAGCTGTCGGGCACGGGCGCGAACGGCGAGATGTTCGGCCTGGCGTTCAGCGATGCGGGCCAGCACCTCGAGAGCCAGGTGTACCTGCACCACAAAGGCGCCGAGACCACGGGCGACGTGCTCTACAAGGGCGCGCTGCAGGGCGAGAGCGCCCGCACCGTGTGGATCGGCGACGTGCTGATCGGCCCCGGCGCGACCGGCACCGACTCGTACGAGGCGAACCGCAACCTGGTGCTCACCAACGGCGCGCGCGCCGACTCGATCCCGAACCTCGAGATCCAGACGGGCGACATCAAGGGGGCCGGCCACGCGTCGGCCACCGGTCGCTTCGACGACGAGCAGCTGTTCTACCTGCAGGCCCGCGGGATCTCCGAGGAGGAGGCGCGCCGCCTCGTCGTGCTCGGCTTCCTGTCGGAGACCGTGCAGAAGATCGGCATCCCCTCCCTGGAGGAGGAGCTCACCGCGCTCATCGAGAAGGAGCTCGCCGAGGGAGCGGATCCGATCGGAGCCGGCGCGTGAGCGCGACGCGCGTCTGCGCACTGAGCGATCTCGAGCGGGACACCCCGCTCAAGGTCGAAGTCGACGGCACCGCGATCGCGGTCGTGCTCGACTCCGCCGGAGAGGTGCACGCCATCGGCGACACCTGCACCCACGGCGACATCTCCCTCTCGGAGGGCTTCGTCGAGGGCGACACGCTCGAGTGCTGGGCCCACGGCTCGGCGTTCTCGCTGCGCACCGGCAAGCCGCTCAACCTCCCCGCTTACGAGCCCGTCCCGGTGTTCGCCGTCCAGATCGACGGCGACGACGTGCTCATCGATCCCACCCTGAAGAAGGAAGTCTGAAATGTCCGTTCTCGAGATCCGCGACCTGCACGTCACGGTCGAAACCGACGAAGGCGTCATCCCGATCCTCAACGGTGTGAACCTCACGGTCCGCTCCGGCGAGACGCACGCCATCATGGGCCCCAACGGCTCGGGCAAGTCGACGCTTGCGTCGACCATCGCAGGCCACCCGAAGTACACCGTCACGAGCGGCACCATCACGTTCGACGGCGAGGACGTCCTCGAGATGGCGGTGGACGAGCGGGCCCGCGCCGGCCTGTTCCTCGCGATGCAGTACCCGGTCGAGATCCCGGGCGTCACCGTGACGAACTTCCTCCGCACGGCCAAGACCGCGATCGACGGCGAGGCGCCGTCGCTGCGGACCTGGACCAAGGAGGTCAAGGAGGGCATGAAGAACCTCCGCATGGACAGCAAGTTCGCTCAGCGCAACGTCAACGAGGGCTTCTCGGGCGGCGAGAAGAAGCGCCACGAGATCCTCCAGCTCGAGCTGCTCAAGCCGAAGCTCGCGATCCTCGACGAGACCGACTCGGGCCTGGACGTCGACGCGCTGAAGATCGTGTCGGAGGGTGTGAACCGCGCGAAGGAGGGCACCGACCTCGGCGTGCTGCTGATCACGCACTACACGCGCATCCTGCGCTACATCAAGCCGGACTTCGTGCACGTGATGGTCAAGGGCCAGATCGTCGAGGAGGGCGGCCCCGAGCTGGCCGAGCGTCTCGAGAACGAGGGCTACACGGCGTACCTCCCGGCCGACGCGCCGCTCGAGGCGTAGGATCGCCGCCATGACCGCGACCCTCACGCCCGAGAAGTACGACGAGGTCACCGAGGCCCTCAAGGACGTCATGGACCCCGAGCTCGGGGTCAACGTCGTCGATCTCGGTCTCATCTACGACCTCGCGTGGGATGACGAGAACGACGCGCTGATCATCCACATGACGCTCACGAGCGCCGGATGCCCGCTCACCGACGTGCTCGAGGAGCAGACCGCGCAGGCGCTGGACGACGTGGTGGAGCGATTCCGGATCAACTGGGTCTGGATGCCGCCGTGGGGTCCGGAGCGGATCACGGACGACGGCCGCGACATGATGCGCGCGCTCGGGTTCGCTATCTGACAGCTCGCTTCGCTCGCACGCGCTTCGCTCGCACGCGCTTCGCGCTCGCGAGTGGGTCTGGTTCGCAGTTCTCGGAAGGCCCGGGGGAGACCCCGGGCCTTCCGTCGTCTCCGGCGGACGTTAGGCTCGATCCGGTGAGCATCACCCCCCTCGAAGCCCTGCCGCTCGCCGAGCTGCGCCGGCGGAGCAGCTCGAAATGGCGGACGTACCCCGAGGACGTCCTGCCGCTGTTCGTGGCCGAGACCGACTTCCCGCTCGCGCCGGCGATCACGCGCGCGCTGAGCGAGGCGGTCGAGCGCGGCGACACGGGATACACGCCGCCGCGCACCCCGCTGCCCGAAGCGTTCGCGGGCTTCGCCGAGCGGCGCTTCGGCTGGACGCCCGACCCCGCGCGCGTGCGCACCACATGCGATGTGATGATGGCCGTCGCCGAGCTGCTGCGCGCCGTGACCGAGCCGGGCGACCGCGTCGTCGTGACCCCGCCGGTCTATCCGCCGTTCTTCGCGGTGAACGACGAGTCGCGCACGCAGATCGAGCGCGTGCCGCTCATCGCCGAGGCCGACGGCTGGCACCTGGACCTCGAGGGCATCGAGGCGGCGTTCGCGGGCGGCGCGAAGGCCATGCTGCTGTGCAACCCGCACAACCCGACCGGCACGGTGCACCCGCGGGAGACGCTCGCCGAGCTGGCGCGCATCGCGCAGCGACACGGCGCCTGGATCATCAGCGACGAGATCCACGCGCCGCTGACCCTGCCGGGTGCGACGTTCACGCCGTTCCTGGACGCCGCGCCCGAGGCGGCCGAGTTCGGCTTCGCCCTCACCAGCGCGAGCAAGGCGTTCAACCTCGCGGGCCTGAAGTGCGCGTTCGTCGTCACGGCGGCCGACGGCCCCGACGCGATCGTGCGCGCGCTGCCCGCCGAGGTGGAGTGGCGGACGTCGCTGTTCGGCGTGTTCGCGAACGTCGCGGCCTTCGCGGAGAGCGACGCATGGCTCGACGCGCTGATCGCGCGGCTCGACCTCAACCGCATCCTGCTGCGCGACCTGCTCGCCGAGCACGTCCCGGGTGCGCGCTATCTCCCCGGCCAGGCGGGCTACCTGGCGTGGGTGGATCTGTCCGCGCTCGGCTGGGGTGACAACCCCGCCGTGCGGATCCGCAAGGAGGCGCGCGTGGCCCTGCACCTCGGGCCGCTGTTCGGCGACGAGGGGCGTGGCCACGTCCGGGTCAACTTCGGCACCGGCCCGGAGATCCTGACCGAGGCCGTGACCCGCATCGGCGCGCTGGTCGGCGGCGCCGTGCCGGGCGAGTCGAAGTGACGGATCCGCTGAGCGCCGATCCGCGCGGATTCACGGGCCCGGTGCCCACGGCGCGCCCCGAGGCCGTGGCCGAGCCGGCCCTGACGTCGCTGTGGGACCCGCGGGCGCTGTGGGTGACGCTCGGATCCGTGTCGCTGATCTTCCTTGCGGCGCTGACGTCGCTCGCGCTCACCACGGTGATGCCGATCGTGAGCGCCGACCTGTCCGGCGACGCGCTGTACGCGCTCGCGTTCTCGGGCACGCTCGCGACGGGTGTGATCGGGATGGTGGCGGCGGGCGCGTGGTCCGACCGCTCCGGCCCGGTCGCGCCGCTCACGATCGCCGTGGCGCTGTTCGTGGTCGGTCTCGCGATCGACACGGCCGCGCCGACCATGGAGATCCTGGTGCTCGGCCGGCTCATCACCGGCCTCGGCTCGGGCGCGCAGGTCGTGGCGCTCTACGTGGTCGTCGCGCGCGTGTACCCGGCGGCCCTGCACGGCCGCGTCATGGCGCTGTTCTCCGCCGCGTGGGTCGTGCCCTCGCTCGTCGGGCCGTTCCTGGCGGGAATCGTCACGGAGCAGCTGCACTGGCGCTGGGTCTTCGGCGGGCTGGCCGCGCTCACGGTCGTGGCCTTCGCGATGGTCGCGCCGCGGCTGCGGCACCTGTCCGGCGGGTCCGCCGGTGCGCGCGACCTCACCGCCGCGCGCCGGCTCCTGTTCGCGGTCTTCGTGGCCGTGGCCGCGCTGGCCCTGGGCCTGACCGGCGAGCTCGCCCACTCGCTCGCCCCGGCCGTGGGATGGGGGATCGCGGCGGGCGCGATCGTCGTGATCGGCTTCGCCGTCCTGCCGCTGCTGCCGCGCGGCACCCTGCGCGGCCGGCACGGGCTGCCGAGCGTGATCCTGATGCGCGGGCTCATCGCGGGTTCGCTGTTCGGCGCGGAGATCTACGTGCCGTACCTGCTGATCGACCGCTTCGGCTTCTCGCCGGCGTTCGCGGGCCTCGGGCTCACGACGGCGGCGATCGCGTGGGCCATCAGCGCCCAGGTGTCGGGGCGTCACGGCGACCGGATCGGCAACACGCGGATCGCGGTGCTCGGCGTCGTCCTGCTGCTGACGGCCGCGGTCGCATGCGCCGTCACCGCGCTGCTGTCGCTGCCGGCCATCGTGCCGATCGCGATGTGGGCGTTCGCGGGATTCGGCATGGGCCTGATGTACCCGCGCCTGACGGTGCTGACCCTGGCCTACTCGGATCGCGCGAACGAGGGCTTCAACTCGTCGGCGCTGCAGATCAGCGACTCGGTCGGGGCCTCCGCGACGATCGCGATCATGGGCCTGGCGTTCACGTCGCTCGCCGCGACGGGCGCGGGGTTCCCCGTCGTGTTCGGCATCGCGGCGGTGCTCGCGCTGCTCGCACTCGCCCCGGGCGTGCGCCTGGGGCACGCGCACGAGAGGTAAGGCTGGCCTAACGTACACTGTCTTCTCGTGACCCATCTCGCCCCGCCGCCCGTCCGTCCCGCGTACCGGCCGTACCGGGCCGTCGTGCGGCGCGTCGAGCGCCTGAGCCCGCACTTCGCGCGCGTGACGTTCGGGGGCGACGACTTCGAGCACTTCGGCACCGCGGGCCTGGATCAGCGGATCAAGCTGATCTTCCCGCTCGCGGACGGCTCGATGTGCGACATCGGGCAGGACGACGAGGACCGGCAGCTGACGGGCGACTGGTACGACGTGTGGCGCGCTCTCCCCGACGAGCGCCGCAACCCGTTCCGCACGTACACCGTGCGCCGGATCGACCCGGCGGCGCGCGAGCTCACGGTCGACTTCGTCGTGCACCACGACGCGGGTCCCGCCGGCACGTGGGCCGAGAACGTGCGCGGCGGCGAGGAGATCGTGATCGTCGGACCCGACGAGCGCAGCCCGCACTCCCGCGGCGGCATCGACTGGCGCCCCGCGAACGCCTCGCGCGTGCTGCTGATCGGCGACGAGACCGCCGTGCCGGCGATCGGCGGCATCCTGGAGAGCCTCCCCGCCGACCGCGTCGCGGACGTGTTCGTCGAGGTGCCGAGCGTCGCCGACATCGGCGTGTTCGCCGCTCCCGCACACGCCGACGTCCGCTGGATCGTGCGCGAGCGCGAGGGCCGGCCCGACCGCGAGCACGGCGAGGGCCTGATCGAGGCCGTGACCGACTGGGCGCACGGGCACGGCGACGTGCTGTCGCTCGCGGCGTCGCCGCGGCCGCAGGAGCTGGCCGACGTCGACGTCGACGTCGAGCTGCTGTGGGACAGTCCCGAGCCGATCGAGGGCGAGTTCTACGCGTGGATCGCGGGGGAGGCCGCGACGATCAAGTCGCTGCGCCGCCTGCTGGTGTCCGGCCACGGCGTCGACCGCCGCCGCGTCGCGTTCATGGGCTACTGGCGTCGGGGCATCGCCGAGCGCACGGGTTGAGGCGTCACCGTCCGGCGAGGATCATCCGGATGCCGGCGGCGAAGTCGGCCGACGTCTGCGCGACGACCTCGGCCTCGGTCTGCGGATAGGCGCCGAAACGGGCGGCCTGGATCCGCTGCTGCACGAGCGACGCGTGTCCCAGGATGAACTGCAGCAGCACCGTGGCCGCGCCCGCGTCGCCGCCCAGCGCCTCCCGCAGGCGCGTGTGCGACGCGTCGGAGCCCAGGCCCAGCGCCTGCGTGCTCATCACGATCTCCGCGCCGTCGCGGTGGGCGAGGAGCGCATCGCGCACCGCGAAGGCGACGGCCGTGACCCGGGCGTGGCCGTCGCTCGTGGCCGGCACGGCGGGGGCGGCCGCCACGATCCGGTCGGCGACCGCGGCGAGCAGCGACTGCTTGTTCTCGAAGTGCCAGTACAGGGCGCTGGGCTGCACGCCGAGCGCGGCGGCGAGGCGGCGCATCGACAGATCCGGCAGGCCGGTCTCCTCCAGCAGGCGCAGCGCCGTGTCGACGATGCCGTCGCGCGTATGGCGCTCCGTGACGGGTGGGGCGTCACGGGCATCCATGCGGCTCACTATACTGAACGGCGTTCAGGTGAACGGTGTTCAGGAGGCGTCGCCGGCGCGACGCGGTTCAGGAGGAGCAGCAATGGCCGAGTCCACCCGCTTCGAGGCGCGCGATCTGGCGCGCATCGCGATCTTCGCCGCGATCGTCATCGTGCTCGGGATCGCGGGCCAGATCCCGCTGCCCACGGGGGTGCCGGTCACGCTGCAGACCCTCGGCGTGATGCTCGCGGGCATCGTGCTGGGCCCGCTCCGGGGCGCGGCCGCGGTGCTCGTCGTGATCGTCCTGGCCGCGGTGGGACTGCCCGTCCTGACCGGCGGCAGCGGCGGGCTCGGCGTCTTCGTCGGTCCCACGGTCGGCTACCTCATCGGCTGGGTCCCGGGCGTGATCGTGACGGGGCTGATCGCGCGCTCGCAGGCCGCGGGAGCCCTTATCCGGTGGTGGCGCGTGGCGCTCGGCGCGACGATCGGCGGCGTCCTCGTCGTGTACGCGTTCGGCATCCCCGGTCTTTCGCTCGTCACCGGCATCCCCCTCGCGGACGCCGCCGTCTCGAACGTCGTGTTCCTGCCCGGCGACCTCGCCAAGGTGGTCGTCGCGACCCTGCTCTCGGTCGCGCTGTGGCGCGCGTACCCGCCGGCGTTCGGGATCGCGCCCGCCCGCGCCGCCGAGGAGCCCGCGGACGCCCTCCGATGACGACCCGCGCGGGGCACGGAGGCGCGATCGCGCTCGACCGGGTGTCGGTCGAGCTCGGCGGACGCCCCGTGCTGCGCGACCTCTCCGTGCGCCTCGACCAGCCCCGCATCGCGGTGATCGGGGCGAA
This sequence comes from Microbacterium rhizophilum, assembly GCF_039605615.1. Lineage (NCBI taxonomy): Bacteria > Bacillati > Actinomycetota > Actinomycetes > Micrococcales > Microbacteriaceae > Microbacterium > Microbacterium rhizophilum. The sequence goes on from NZ_JBCNUN010000001.1 coordinate 44,796, forward strand.
CGGATCCGGGAAGTCCACGTTCGCGCGGCTGCTGAACGGCCTGGTCGCCCCGACGTCGGGGCGCGTCGCGGTGCACGGCATCGACGTGCGCCGCGAAGCGAAGCGGATCCGCGAGCACGTGGGCTTCGTCTTCACGAACCCGGATGCGCAGATCCTGATGCCGACCGTGGCGGAGGACATCGCGCTGTCACTGCGCGGCAGCGGGATGGATCGCGCCGCGGTCGCCGAGCGCGTCGCGGCTGAGCTCGCGCGGCACGGCCTCGCGGACCGCGCCGACCAGCCCGTCTACAGCCTCTCGGGCGGTCAGAAGCAGCTGGTCGCGCTGATCTCGGTGCTGATCCGCGAACCCGGGCTCGTCGTCGCGGACGAGCCCACCACGCTGCTCGACCTGGGGAACGCGCGCCGGATCGGCGACCTGCTGATGCGCGACGTCGCGGCGCAGGTCGTCGTCGTGACGCACGATCTCGACCTCGCGGCGCGCTGCGACGTGGTGCTGCGCTTCGCGGACGGCCGGCTCGCGGAGGCCGGGGATCCCGCCGAGGTGATCGCCCGCTACCGCGCCGTGCACGAGGACGCCTCCCACGGAGAGTCGGCCCATGGGGAGACGGGCCCGTGATCTCGCTCTACCGCCCCGGCTCCAGCCCGCTGCACCGTGCCCCCGCCGGGGCGAAGCTCGCCGGCCTGGCGGTGCTGGCGCTCGTCATCTCCCTCGGGGCGCGCACGGTGCCGCTCGCGGGGATCGCGCTGGCGGTCGTGGCGGTGGCGTTCGCGTTCGGCGGCTTCGGCCCGGTCACGTGGCTGCGGCAGCTGTGGGCCGCGCGGTGGATCGCGGTGTTCGTCGCGGCGACGCAGCTGATCTTCCTGACGCCCGCCGACGCGCTCGTGAACACCACGCGCGTCGTCTCAGTGGTGATGCTCGCGGGCCTGCTGACGCTCACGACGCGGACGTCGGACCTCCTCGAGGCGCTGCAGCGCGTGCTCTCGCCGCTGCGGCGGGTGGGCGTGGATCCGTGGCGCGTGGGCTTCACCCTGACCCTCACGATCGCGCTGGTGCCCGTCGTGGCCGACTTCGCCGCGCGCATCCGCGACGCCCAGCGCGCGCGGGGCGTGCGCCTGGGGCCGCGCGCGATCGTGACCCTGCTGGTGATGTCGCTGCGTCACGCCGACGACGTCGCGGACGCGCTCACGGCGCGGGGGATCGCATGACGGTCGCCGTGGGCGCGCACCTCGTGCACGGCGCGGTGGTGGACGCGCAGACGCGCTGCGCGCACTGGGCGGGCCCGCTCGACGTGCTCGCGATCCTGTTCCCGTGCTGCGGGCGCTGGTATCCCTGCCACTCCTGCCACGAGGAGGACGCGGATCATCCCGCGCGCCGCTGGCCGGCCGACGCGCGCGGCACGCACGCGCTGCTGTGCGGCGTGTGCGGACGGACATCCTCCATCGACGAGTACCTCGCCGCGTCCACGTGCGCACGCTGCGGCGGCGCGTTCAATCCGAACTGCCGCCTGCACCACCCGCTCTACTTCGCGTAGCGCGGTCGAGAACACCACAGGAAGCGCCTCCTATACTGGTCAGCTGGCCCATCCTGATCCGGACTCTCGGGCCGATCCTCCCGCCCCCTCCGCAGAACGGACACCCGCCTGTGCTCGCCGTGCACGACCTCGAGATCCGCGTCGGCGCGCGCATGCTCATGTCCGACGTCTCGTTCCGCGTCGGCCCGGGCGACAAGGTGGGCCTCGTCGGCCGCAACGGCGCCGGCAAGACCACGCTGACGAAGGTGCTCGCGGGCGACCTGGTCCCCGCGAACGGGCGCGTCGACCGCACGGGCGAGCTGGGCTACCTGCCGCAGGACCCGCGCAGCGGCGATCCGGAGCAGCTCGCGCGCACGCGCATCCTCGACGCCCGCGGGCTCGGCTCGCTGCAGCTCGGCATGCACGAGGCGTCGGTCGAGATGGGGGACGCGGACGAGAAGGTCGCGGCGAAGGCCATGAAGCGCTACGCGCACTTCATGGAGCGCTTCGAGGCCCTCGGCGGCTACACGGCCGAGGCGGAGGCCGCGACGATCGCGAACAACCTCTCGCTGCCGGACCGGATCCTGGATCAGCCGCTCAAGACGCTCTCCGGCGGCCAGCGCCGGCGCATCGAGCTCGCGCGCATCCTGTTCTCGGATGCCGAGTCGATGATCCTTGACGAGCCCACGAACCACCTGGACGCCGACAGCGTCATCTGGCTGCGCGAGTTCCTGAAGTCATACCGCGGCGGGCTGATCGTGATCAGCCACGACGTCGACCTCGTCGAGGAGACCGTCAACCGCGTGTTCTACCTGGACGGCAACCGCCAGGTGATCGACATCTACAACATGGGCTGGAAGCACTATCTGCGCCAGCGCGTGGCCGACGAGGAGCGCCGCAAGAAGGAGCGCGCCAACGCCGAGAAGAAGGCATCGGCGCTGCAGGATCGCGCCGCGCGCTTCGGCGCGAAGGCGTCGAAGGCCGCCGCGGCGCACCAGATGGTCGCGCGCGCGGAGAAGCTGCTCGAAGGTCTGGAGGAGGTGCGCCAGGTCGAGCGCGTCGCCGCCCTGCGCTTCCCGAAGCCGGCGCCGTGCGGCAAGACACCGCTCATGGCCTCGTCGCTGTCGAAGTCCTACGGCGCGCTGGAGATCTTCGCGGGTGTGGACCTCGCGATCGACCGGGGCTCGAAGGTCGTCGTGCTGGGCCTGAACGGCGCGGGCAAGACCACGCTGCTGCGGATCCTCGCGGGCGCCGACAAGAGCGACACCGGCCAGATCGAGCCCGGTCACGGGCTGAAGATCGGCTACTACGCGCAGGAGCACGAGAACCTCGACGTGAAGCGCTCGGTGCTGGAGAACATGGTCTCGGCGGCGCCGAACCTGAACGAGACCGAGGCCCGCAAGGTGCTGGGCTCGTTCCTGTTCACGGGCGACGACGTGCACAAGCCCGCCGGTGTGCTGTCGGGCGGCGAGAAGACGCGCCTGTCGCTCGCGACCCTCGTGGTCTCGAGTGCGAACGTCCTGCTGCTCGACGAGCCCACCAACAACCTCGACCCCGCCTCGCGCGAGGAGATCCTCGGCGCGCTGTCGCACTACGAGGGCGCGGTCGTGCTGGTCTCGCACGACGAGGGCGCCGTCGAGGCGCTCAACCCCGAGCGCGTGCTGCTGCTGCCGGACGGCGTCGAGGACATCTGGAACAAGTCGTACCTCGACCTGATCACGCTGGCCTGAGCCGCGTCGCGTCCGCCTGACGTCGCCTGTCGGGCGGCGGCTCAGCCGCCCGCGTCGATCAGCGCGTCCTCCTCGTCGGCGTCGCGGTCCTTCCGGCGCCGTCGCACGGGACGGGGGCGGGGCGTCCATTCCTCGTCGTCGCCCGAATCGGGGTCTGCGACCTGCGCGTCCTCGCGGCGGGCGCGGATCTCGGTCCGGATCATGTACGCGATGAAGACGAAGCCCATGATCGCGAACAGGATCCACTGGATCGCGTACGACAGGTGCGGTCCCGGATCGTCGGTCGGCGCCGCGAGCTCGCTCGGGCGCGCGGCCGGGGCGGGATCCTCGGTGACCATCAGGCCGTAGAACGCGGTCTCGGTCTGCGGTCCCGTGCGCTCGGCCACCGATGGCAGGTGGATGGTCGGCAGCTGGCCGTTGGGCGCGCTGCGGCCGGAGGACGGCAGGGGCTCGCCCGGACGCAGGCGCGCGATGACCGTGACCTCGCCGTCGGGTGCGGCGGGGACGTCGTCCGGCACCGCATCCTCGCCCGGCGCGACCCAGCCGCGGTCGATCACGACGATCCGGCCGTCCGCCAGCTCGAACGGCACCAGCACCTCGAACGCGCTCGTGCCGCCCTGCGCCCGGTTGCGCACGAGCAGCTGGTCGTCGGCCAGGTAGCGGCCGGTCAGCAGCACGGGGTGCCACTCGTCGCCGGGGGCGAAGCCGCGGTCGAGGACGTCCTCGACGGGCAGGGGATCGGCGTCGTAGTTCGCCGCCACGAGCGCGAGCATCGTGGCGCGCTCCTCGTTGCGGGAGAACTGCCAGTGCGACAGGAACCCGCACGCGATCGCGAACAGCACTGCGATCAGGGCGTACACGCCCCAGCGCGCCGCGCGGCGCTGCAGGAACGGGCGGCTCATGCGTCGGCCTCGTTCGTCGCGCCGGCCTCGAGGGGGCCGACCTCGAGCGGGAAGTCTCGCGCGGCGAGGAACTCGCGCAGATAGCCGACGTGCTCGTCGCACGCGAGCCAGGTCTTGCGGCGGTCCTCGGTGTGGATCTTCGGGTTGCGCCACGCGATCGACCACGTCGCGGGGTCCGTGCAGCCGGCGCGCGAGCAGGTGGGGACCCCGGGACCGCCGCCCTGCTGAAGCCCGCGCAGCAGATCGCCGATCATGCGCGCTCCGCCGGACCGGGGTGCTCGCCCGGCTGATGCTGCGGGCCCGGCGCGGGGTGCGGGGCCGGCGCGGGCGCCTCGGCGATCCGGATGACCGTGGGCGGCACCGGCCGCTCCTCGGCGGCGGCCGCCTCGGGCTTCTCGGACGGCGGCGCCTCGAGCGCGATCTCCGGGCGCTCCGCCACGGCGACGCTGCGGGCGCTGGCGGCGTTCGCGCCGACGACGGCGAAGTACGGCAGGAAGATCGCGCCCGCGGCGAAGACGAAGCTGTACCAGCCGTACGGCTGCACCACCACCATCAGCACGAGGCACGCGATCCGGATCCCCATCGTCAGCAGGTAGTTGCGCACGCGGACGCCCGCATCGTCGGCCGGTGCGACCGGCAGCGACGTCGCCGACTGCGCGGCGGAGGGAGGGGTTCGGCGGGCGGATCTCACGGTTCCTCCAGCCTACGCCGCTGTCCTTCGCGCACAGCCGTGCGTGCCCAGCGTTGTGCGCGCGCACCCGGGCAGGCCGCGGCCTCGTCAGTAGGCTGGCCAGGATCGCCAGCGATAGGAGAGCAGCATCGTGAGCACCGACAACACGGGCCGTGTGGTCCTCGTCACCGGGGGCAACCGCGGCATCGGCCGCGCGATCGCCGAGCGGTTCGTGCAGGAGGGCTTCCGCGTCGCCGTGACCGCGCGCAGCGGGGAGGGCCCTGAGGGCACGCTCACGGTGCGCGCGGACGTGACGGACGGTGCGTCGATCGACGCGGCGTTCACCGAGGTCGAGCGGCAGCTCGGGTCGGTGGAGGTCGTCGTCGCGAATGCCGGCATCACCAAGGACACGCTGCTCATGCGGATGAGCGAGGACGACTTCGACAGCGTCGTCGCGACCAACCTCGGCGGATCCTTCCGCGTCGTCAAGCGCGCGTCGAAGGGCATGCTCAAGGCGCGCTTCGGCCGCGTGATCCTGATCTCGAGCGTCGTGGGCCTCTACGGCTCGGCCGGCCAGGTCAACTACGCCTCGTCGAAGAGCGCGCTGGTGGGCTTCGCGCGCTCGCTCACGCGCGAGCTCGGCGGGCGCGGCATCACCGCGAACGTCGTCGCGCCGGGCTTCATCGAGACGGACATGACCGCCGAGCTGCCGGAGGCGACGCAGGCCGAGTACCGCAAGGCCATCCCGGCGGGCCGCTACGGCAGCGCCGCGGAGGTCGCCGCGGCCGTGACATGGCTCGCCTCGGACGACGCCGCGTACATCTCGGGCGCCGTGATCCCGGTCGACGGCGGCCTCGGCATGGGTCACTGACCTACCGCACGGCCTCCAGGATCGCCTCGGCGAGGATGTCGGGCTTCGAGAACTGCGGCCAGTGCCCGGTGCCGAGCGTGACGACCTCGACGGACTCGATCGCGTCGAAGTTCGCGCCCCACGCGGGCCACTGCGCGAGCATCTCTCGCAGCGCCGCCTCGTCCTGACCGCCGGAGAGGATCGTGACGGGCACCGCGAAGCGCCGGTCGTCGCTCAGCCGCAGCGCGTCGGTCGGCACGCGGGCGGGCACCGACCTGGCCAGCGGCGCCGTGCGGGCGCGGGTCTCGGCATCGAGGTCGTGCACGTCCTCGTCGTCGAAGAAGTCCCATCCGGGGAACGGCACGACGCCGTCGACGACGGGGAACTCGGAGATGCCCTGGCCGTCGGGCGGCGGCATGGTGTCGACCAGCACGAGCCGCCCGACCTTGTCCGGCCGTCGGTCCGCCGCCCCGTAGGCGACGTTCCCGCCGCCGGAGTGCCCCACGACGACCACCGGTCCGTCGACCGCGTCGATCCGCTCGACGACAGCGTCGACCCAGTCCTCGATCCCGATGCCGGCCGACTCGTCCCGGGACGCGCCCACGCCCGGCATGGTCAGCGGATGCGCGCGATGCCCGGCCTCCTCGAGCGCGGGAACGATCGGATCCCACGACGCCGCGTCGAGCCACAGACCAGGGATCAGGATGATGTCCGCCATGCCGGAAGGCTATTCCGGGCCGCCGACATCCGGAACCGCGGGAGGCGTGAACACCTCGGGAAGCACCGCCACGAACTCGTCGAAGTGGCTGTACCAGACGCTGTGCGAGGCGCTCGGGATGCTGCGGACACGGACACCGCGAGCTTCGAGATCGGCCGCGTCGCGCGCGGACACGAACTCGCTCGGCTCCGCCCGCACGACGATCGATCCGGGTGTGGGCAGCCAGGCACCGCCCGTGCTCGCGGCGATCGAGGCCGACGTCGCGGGGTCGAAGCGCGCGGCCGCACGTCCCTCGACGACCGCGTCCGTCTCGCGGTAGTGGGGGCGCGTGGTGCGCAGCCAGGCCGGGGTGCGTCGCCGACGAGCGGTCTCGTACCCGGCCAGCACCGCCTCGCGATCCGCTCCGCCGGCGACCGAGAACGGCGCGTCCACATAGATCGAGAGCTCGGGCTTGATCCGGTCCGCCGCCGCGGCGAGAAGCCGGCCGCCATAGGAGTGCCCGATCGCGACGATCGGCGGCGGGGTGGTCACCTGGCGCAGGGTCTCGACGACGGCTTCGATCGCGCCGTCGAGAGTGATTGTCGGATCGCGAGGGGACAGGCCATGCCCCGGCAGATCCAGAGCGAGCACGCGGTAACCGGCGTCGACGAGCCGCGGTGCGATGCGCCACCAGCTCTCCGCGGACCCCATCATCCCGTGCAGCAGCACGGCGCAGCGGTCACCGCTCCCGCTCTCGACGATGTTCAGCGGCATTCGCGCAGTCACGCGTGTCCTCGGACGAGCGATGTCGCGGGGTGTCGTGGGACGAACACCGCAGCGATCGCGGAGAGGGTCGCGGGGGCGTAGAAGATGCCGATGGTCAGCGCGCCGAGGACGCCCCACGCGAGGAGGAGGATCGCCGCCGCGATGGTCACCGCCTGCCGCACGCGCGGGCCCGCGAGCAGCGGCATCGCCGCGAGGCCGACCGGGACGAGCGCGATCAGCACGGCGCCGGGCCCCAGCTCCTCGAGGACCGTCGCGGAGCGGAGGGTCTGCACGCCGCTCGAATCGGCCGTCGCGACCGTGTAGCCCGGCCCGAGCAGCACGACCAGGCCCGCGACGACGGTGAGGGCGAGCGTCACGGACTGCAGGATGCGCTGCGGCGAGAGACGCCTCGCGGGTGAACCGGGTCGGTCGGTCATGGTCCGATCATCCATCCTCGGCCCGTTCGCTAGAAGGGCGCCGGCGGGCCGCCGGTGAAGATCATCGGCGGGCTGTCGATGTAGTCGTAGCCGGCGGGACTGGTGAAGCGAAGGCGGCCGTGGCCGAGGTGCCGGAAACGCCAGGGGGAGTGGTGCTTCATCGTGTGGTGGGGCTCGCAGAGCGCGGCGAGGTTGCCGACGTCGGTGGGACCGCCGCGGGAGTACGGGATCGTGTGGTCGATGTCGCAGTGCTTCGCCCGGGTGGTGCACCCGGGGACGCGGCAGGTGCGGTCGCGCGCGAGGAGGTGCCGGCGCTGCGCGGCGCTGGGCGTGTAGTGGTCGACCGTGAGGAGCGCTCCGGTGTCGGGGTGGAGGAAGACCCGCTCCCAGCCGGTGGCGTCTGCGGCGAGGCGGCGGGCCGTGTCGGGGTCGATGGGGCCGTACCCGGCGAGCAGCGCCGGCCCGTCGTCGAGCCCGACCAGGGTCGTCACCGGGATGGTGATCTCGATCGTGGCGGTGACGGCCCGGTCGAGGTCGTGGCCGGTGGGCTCGCCGGTGAGCAGCAGGTCGAGGGCGATGTCGGCGCGCAGCTGGGCGAGGTGACGGTCGTCCGTGTACTTCGCGTACGCCGGGTCGTCCGGGGCGGGCTCGATGCCGTCAAGTTCCCGCGTGACGGCGCGGCGATCGCGCTTGACGGCCTGCGCGGTCTGGGTCAGGTGGTCGTGGGCGCCGTGGACGGCCGGGGCGGGACCGATGACGCCGAGCATCGCCATCCCGTCGGGCAGGTCCTCGACGAACGTGCGCCGGTCGGCGCGGGCGCGCTCGTGCCGCTCGGCGAGGGTGGTGGGCTGGTGCCGTTCGGCGACCTGCTTGGCGGTGTCCTTGATCCGGTGCGGCGTCGCGTGCTCCGCAAGCGCGGCGATCTCCGTCTCGTAGGCGACGCGCGCCTCGGGCCGGGAGATGTCCGCCCCGGCGGCGACGATCTCCCGCGCGTGCCGGTCGGTGATCCGGCCCTCCGCGAGGGCGGCGTGCGTCACCGGGAACCGCTCCACCAGCTGCCACGCCCGGTCCATCCGCCCCTGCATCGCACGCGGGGACTCCTTCAGCGCGAGCGCGAGCTCGACGGCCATGGACCGGATCGGGAACGCGTAGTCGCTGCCGTTCGGGTCGCGGGAGATCTGATCCAACGCGATCCCTGTCACGCCGGCGAGCAGCTCCGCCTCGCGGGCGTCCAGCTTCGCGCGTCGCGCGCGGATGGACTGGAGCTCCGCGATCGCGGCACGGGTGCGTGTGCGCTCAGCGGGGGTGAACCCCCAGCTGACGTCATCCGCATCCGTGAACCTCGGCATGCCTCCAGTCTCCCACCAGCCTCGGACATTCGTTCGAAAGTCGGGGTGGCTGTGGACAACTCGTCGCCCCGGTGAACCGTCAGGCGTCCGCGAGCACCCGGTCGATCCACACGTGTCGCGTCAGCGATGCGACCTCAGTGCGCGTGAACCACGCGGTCTCCAGCAGTTCGTGCTCCTCCAGCGCGAGCTCACCCGCCGGCAGCGCGCACTCGTAGGCGATCGTGACGTACGCCACCTCGTCGCCGTTGGGCAGCACCGAGCGCAGCTCGGGGCCGCCGTAGGCGCCGACGACGCGCACGATCCGCGGCGCCACGCCGAGCTCCTCTCGCACCTCCCGCGCGATCGCGTCGCGCGGCTGCTCGTCCGGCTCGACGCCTCCGCCGACGAGACTCCAGCGCTTCGTGTCCCGTTGCCGCGCGAGCAGGAATCGATCCCCGTCGCGGATGACCGCGGTGACGCCCGGCAGGATCAGCAGATCGTGCCCGATCTTCGCGCGCACGGATCGGACGTAGGACGACATCGGCATGGGCCCACCCTACGAGCGGCCGAGCGTCGCTCAGGGCAGCAGCGGGATGACCTGGGCCAGGTCGACGGGGCCGATCACCAGGGGAGCGGCTCGGCGGACGGCGGGCTTCGCGTTGAAGGCGAGGCCGAGGCCCGCGGCCTCGAGCATCAGGAGGTCGTTCGCCCCGTCGCCGATCGCGATCGTGCGGGACAGCGGCACGCCGTGCTCGTCGGCCCAGCGCACGAGCCACTCGCGCTTCGCGGCGGCGTCGACGATCGGGCCGTCGACTTCGCCCGTGAGCGCGCCGTCGGCCGCGACCAGGCGGTTCGCGCGCCACAGGTCGACGCCGAGGTGCGGGGCGAGCTCGTCGAGGATCTCGTGGAAGCCGCCCGAGACCACGCCGACCAGGCCACCGCGCGCGTGCACCGCGTCGATCAGCGCCGTCACGCCCGGGGTCGGCTCGATCCGGGCGCGCACGCGCGCGAACGACGCGACCGGCACGCCGGTGAGCTCGCGCACGCGCGAACGCAGGCTCTGGGCGAAGTCGACCTCGCCGCGCATGGCGGCCTCGGTGGCGGCGGCGACCGCGGCGCCGCGCCCGGCCTCGTCGGCGATCAGCTCGATGACCTCGTTGCGGATCAGGGTCGAGTCGGCGTCGAGGACGACGAGGAGGCGCGCGGTCACGAGCAACGAGCGTACCGGCAGCGGACCGCGCGTCCGGCCGGGCGGCGCCGCCCGCGCGGGTAGGCTCGGGGCATGCCCACTGTGCTCTCCTTCGAAGACGTCGTGGTCCGCCGAGAAGGCCGGAACATCGTGGATGGACTCACCTGGGCGGTGAACGACGACGAGCGCTGGGTCGTGCTCGGCCCCAACGGCGCCGGCAAGACGACGATCCTGCAGCTCGCTGACACGCTGATCCACCCGACGTCCGGCACCGTCGAGATCCTGGACGAGAAGCTCGGCCGCACCGACGTCTTCGAGCTGCGTCCCCGCATCGGCTTCGCCTCCGCCGCGCTCGCCCGCCGGATCCCGGCCGATGAGACCGTCCTGAACGCGGTGCTGACCGCCGCGTACTCGGTGCTCGGCCGCTGGAACGAGCAGTACGAGAACATCGACGAGCGCCGCGCGCTGCGGGTGCTGCAGGAGTGGCGTCTCGACCACCTCGCCGACCGCACGTTCGGCACGCTCAGCGAGGGCGAGCAGAAGCGCGTGCAGGTGGCCCGCGCGATCATGACCGACCCCGAGCTGCTGCTGCTCGACGAGCCCACCGCGAGCCTCGATCTCGGTTCGCGCGAGGTGCTCGTGGGCCTGCTGAGCGAGTACGCGAAGTCGCCCGTGACCCCGGCACTCGTGATGGTGACGCATCACGTGGAGGAGATCCCCGTCGGCTTCACGCACGTGCTGCTGCTGCGCGACGGCAAGGCCGTCGCCGCCGGCCCGATCGCGGAGACCCTCACGGACGCGAACCTCTCGGAGGCCTTCGGCCTGGCGATCACGCTCACCGAGGACGGCGGCCGCTTCGCCGCCCGAGCGCACTGACCGGAGCCGTCCGGATCGCCTCCCGCGCGATATCTGGTAGACTCGTCCGCTGGTGCCCAAGCACCGGAAGACTTTCAAACCCTCTTGGCAAGGACCCCCATGAAGACTGACATCCACCCCGAGTACAAGGCGGTCGTGTTCCGCGACCTCGGTTCGGGCGAGACCTTCCTCACGCGTTCGACCGTGAGCAGCGACAAGACGATCGAGCTGGACGGCGTCGAGTACCCCGTCATCGATGTCGAGATCTCGTCGGCCTCGCACCCGTTCTACACTGGCAAGCAACGCATCATGGACTCGGCCGGCCGCATCGAGAAGTTCAACGCGCGCTTCAAGAACTTCGGCTCCAAGTAAGCCCTCGTTCCTCCGAAAGACCCCGCTCCGGCGGGGTCTTTCTGCGTCTGCGGGCTTCCTGCGTCCGGCGTGCTGGATCTACAGTCGCGGCATGACCAGGCCGATGATGATCGTCCCCGACGTGGTGGGCTTGCCGTTCCACATGGGGCGGGATCTCGCCATGGAGGCGGGCGTCTCTCTCGCCAACCCGGATCCGGACGGTCCGCCGATCGGAGCGCTCGCGTGGCCGGGACTGTTCTGGATCGTCAGCCAGGATCCCGCGCCCGGCACACGGTTGCCCCGATGGGACTCCGTGCGGGTCGAGATCCGGAAGGACGAGGGCCCGGACGCGGCGGCGATGGTCCGCGAGCCGCCTCCGGCGGGCAGCCGTCAGGATGCGCGGGCCGCCGAGCCGGAGGATTGACGCTCAGGTCTCGTCGTCGACCCGGATCTCGATGGTCCCGTTGTCGAAGTCGAGGACGCCCGGGCCCTTGTCGGGCGACGGCGCGGGAACGGGCACGATCTTCAGGGACTGGGCCTCGATGTCGGCGTCGTGCGCCGAGGGGCGCCACACCGCGTCCATGGCCGATCCGGCGCCCTGCAGCGGGTACTTGCGCCGCAGGCGCTCCATGCCGTCGTCGCGGGCCATGAGGCGAGGTTACGCCGTCGTCAGCGCACCGGCCACGAGCCGTCCAGCGCCTCGGAGGGCTCGAGGCGGCCGATCTTGATGAAGTACTCCGTGAGGCTCTCGGCCTGCTCCCGCGCCCAGCCGACCTGACGGGTGTGCAGCTCGAGCACATCCTCGGGCAGGTGATCGGCGTAGCGCTCCGCGAGGGCCAGGGCGACGCGGCCGGCCGCGATCGCGTCCGCCGACGCCTCGTGCGCGGACTCCAGCGGCACGGCATAGTGCGCGGCGACCACGTCGAGCGTGCGCTTGCCCTTGCGGTAGCGGTCGAGCGTCTTGTCGATCACGAGCGGATCGATCACGGGCGCGGGCCCGTCGAGGCAGTCGAGCGCGTGGCGCTCGCCCTCGTACTTCAGCAGCGAGAAGTCGTACGCGGCGTTGTACGCGACCACCGGGATGCCCGCGGACAGCAGCGTGCGCAGGGCCGCCGTGACCTCGGCCACGACCTCGACCGCGGGACGCCCGTGCGTGCGCGCGTGCTCGGTCGTGATGCCGTGCACGGCCGTCGCGCCCTCGGGGATGTCGACGCCGGGGTCGGCGAGCCAGTGCTCCTCGTGCACGACCTCGCCCGCGGCGTCGAGCAGACCGACGTACGCCGTGACGATCCGGTCCTCGGTGACGTCGACGCCCGTGGTCTCGAGATCGAACACGCCGATCCGGTTCGTCCAGCGATCCACCGGGACGTCGACGACGGCCTCGACCTCGACCACCGTCTCGACCTCGACCTCGACGACCGTCTCGACCTCCACGGACGCCGCGGCCTCGACGCGCGGCACCCACGTGGTCGTCTCACCGGGGTGATCCAGCTCATCCAGCTCGAACAGCGGGGGCGGATCCGGCCACGACCTCGTCATACCTCCACACCGTAGGGCGCGGGGCCGACATTCCCCGGCTGCCACACCGGCGACGGCGAACGAACGCCCAGACGCCCGTCCGTAGACTCGATCCGTGCCCGTCGCCTCGCCCTACGCCGCCCCGCTCGCCGAGATCCCGGTCGTCCGCCGCGAGGCCGCGATCCTGGGCGGCCGCACGGCCTACTGGACCTATGGACCGGATGACGCGGCCACGACGATCCTCGCGGTGCACGGCTTCCGCGGCGAGCACCACGGGCTCGAGCCGGTCGTCGCGTTCCTGCCCGACGTGCGCGTGATCATGCCCGACCTGCCCGGCTTCGGCGAGACGCCGCCGCTGCCGGGACGGCGCCACGACATCGACGCCTACGCCGACTGGCTCGACGCGTTCCACGCGGCCGTGGCGCCCGAGAGCATCGTGCTCGGGCACTCGTTCGGATCCATCGTCGCGTCGGCCGCCGTCGCCCGCGGCCTCGCGACGCCCCGGCTGATCCTGGTCAACCCGATCGGCGCGCCGGCGCTCGAGGGTCCGCGCGGCATCCTGACCCGGCTGGCGATCCTCTACTACTGGGCCGGGGCCCGCCTTCCCCGCGCGATCGGCACGTGGGTGCTGCGCAGCAGGGTCGTCGTGCGGATCATGTCGGTCGCCATGGCGAAGACCCGCGACCGCGGCCTGCGCGCGTTCATCCACGACCAGCACGATCGGTACTTCTCGAGCTTCTCCGACCGCGAGGTGCTGCACGACGCCTTCGTCACGAGCGTGTCCCACGACGTCAGCGAGTACGCCGAGCGGATCGCCGTGCCCACGCTGCTGGTCGCGGCCGACCGCGACGACATCACGCCCATCGAGGCGGAGCGCGTGCTCGCGACGAGGTTCGCGGATGCGTCGCTCGTCGAGATCGCCGGCGTCGGTCACCTCATCCACTACGAGAAGCCGGGCGAGGCGGCCGCGGCCGTCCGGTCCTTCATCGCGTGAGGGTCACGGCTCGCGGCGTGCGAGCTGCATCAGGCCGCTGACCCGGTAGGGCACGGCCTCGCTCATCACGAGCGACGTCTCGGTGCGCTCGACGCCCTCGATGCCGAGGATCCGCGCGTCCACGTCGAACAGGTGGCGCGCGTCGCGGCATGCCACGAGCGCCAGCAGGTCGGTCTGGCCCGACATACCGTGCACCTGGACGACCTCGGGCACCGACGCGAGCTCGTTCGTGATGCGCGGCAGGTCGACCTGGCGCACGCCGATCGACAGGAACGCCTCGAGCGGGAAGCCGAGGGCCGCGGTCGAGATCGAGCGCTCGAACGAGCGGAACACGCCGGCCTTGTCGAGGCGCGCCATGCGGGCCTGCACGGTGTTGCGCGAAAGGCGCAGGCGCTCGGCGAGCGCCACGACGGTGGCGCGGGGGTCCTCGCTGAGGGCGGCCAGCAACTCGAGGTCGACGTGATCCAGGGAAGCCATAGTGCGAGACATTAGCAGGATCTCGCGGCCCGATTTGCGCATCCTGCTCAGTCGTTATCGGATCGATTGCGCGGGCTGGCCTGCATGCCGCGCGGCGACTCTGCGCGATCCGGTCACGCCGACGCGAGCTCCCGGATGAGCCGGCGCGTCGCGCGCTCGAGCGCCAGCTGACGCTCGTCGGGCGACTCGTAGGAGCGGCGCACGGCGCGCACGATCGTGCGGCCCTCCTCGTACGCCGACACGACCCGCGGATCCACGTACGACGTGCGCGCGAGCGTGGGCGTGTTGCCGAGGAAGTCGGCGACCTCGCGCATCGCATCCGTCACGACGCGCCGCCGTCGCGTCACGCCGCCGCGTCCCTCGCGCTCGAGCTCGTCGGCGCCCGCTGCGATCTCCGCGGCGGCGAGGACCGTGGCGTGCCACGTCCGGAAGTCCTTCGCGGTGGCCTCCATGCCGGTGATGTCGCGCACGTATTCGTTCACCATCGCGGGCGTCACGGAGCGCCAACCGCCGTTGCGACACGCGAGCAGCGTCTCGCCGTCGTCGCGCCGTCGTCGCAGGGTCTCGACGGCCGCCGTGACGGGCTCGTCCTCGATCTCGATGCGGTGATCCACGCCCGACTTGCCGGTGAAGGCGAAGACGAGCGCGCGCCCGTGGCGCGTGACGTGATCGCGGCGCAGGGTGGTGAGGCCGAAGCTGCCGTGCGCGTCGGCGTAGACGTCGTTGCCGATCCGGAAGCAGCCGAGGTCGAGCAGCCGCACGGCGAGAGCGCAGGCGCGCTGCGGCGGCATGCCGTCCAGGGCGAGGTCGTCGAGCACCCGCGCCCGCGCGCTGCCGAGCGCCCGCCCGAAGTCCAGCACGCGGTCGAACTTGGCGGCGTCCCGGCGCGTGCGCCAATCGGGGTGGTAGAGGTACTGCCGACGGCCCGCGTCATCCGTCCCGACGGCCTGCAGATGCCCGTGCGGGTATGGGCAGATCCACACGTCGCGCCACGCGGGTGGAATCGCGAGGGCGCGGATCCGGGCGACGTCCTCCTCCGGCAGGCGGTCGCCGTGCTCGTCGAGGTAGAGGAAGCCGCGACCGGCGCGACGACGGGTCCAGCCGGGCTGATCGGGCGAGGACCGGCGCAGGCGCACCACGGGTGGGGACCGCGCCCGGGGCCGTCAGGCCCCGGCCTCCGGGGCGACGAGCGACGCCGACTCGAGCACGAGGCCGTCGGCGGTGAGGCGGAACAGCGTCACCGATGCGTTGTCGATCCGCTCTCCGGGACGGGGGAGCGCGCCGTCCGTCGCGAGCCCCAGCAGTACCCGGATGACGCCGCCGTGCGCGACCACGACGGTCGGCTCGCCGGGGGCGTGCTCGACGACCGCGCCCAGGGCCCGCAGCGCGCGCTCGGCGAGCTCGTCGGTCGACTCGCCGCCCGGCACCACGCCCGTGCCGTAGCGCTCGTGGAAGTCGGACACGAGCGTGCCCTCGCCGACGCCGTAGTCGCGCTCGACGAGCCCTGCGTACGTCGTCGGCGCCTGGAGCCCGAGCGCGTCGGCGATGATCCGCGCGGTCTCGCTCGCGCGCTGCAGCGTGCTGGACGTCACGCGCGCCCAGCCGCCCTCCCGCAGCGCCTCGGCGGCGAGCAGCGCCTGCGCGCGCCCGGTGTCGTTGAGCGGGATGTCGGTGCGTCCCTGGATGCGCCGCTCGGCGTTCCAGTCGGTCTGGCCGTGGCGCACGAGAGCGAGGAGAGTCACCGTTCGATCGTATGGCGTGTTCCTGGGCCGAGGCTCGGCGAGGCGTCGTTCAGCGGGCGGCGGGGAGGGCGCGCGCGAGCTCGCCCAGGACCTCGGTCGTGCCCGCCTCGATCCGCACGGTCGCGCGGCTGTCGGCGCGCGTCTCGCCGCGGTTCACGATCACGACGGGCAGCTTGCGGCGCCGGGCGCGCTCGACGAAGCGGATGCCGGAGTTCACCGCGAGCGAGGATCCCGCGATCAGCAGCGCCTCGCTGCTGTGCAGCAGCTGCTCCGCCTCGCGGAACTTCTCTGCGGGGATGAACTCGCCGAAGAACACGACATCGGGTTTGAGCATGCCGCCGCACACGCTGCACTCGGGGATCACGAAGTCCTCCGCCGACTCCGGCAGCACGTCGCCGTCGGGCCCGAGCCTGACGTTCTCCGGCACGGCGATCCACGGGTTGTCGCGCTCGAGCCGCTCCGCGATGTCGCGCCGGTCGAAGACCTGCCCGCAGTGCGTGCAGAACACGCGGCGCATCGTGCCGTGCAGCTCGACGACGCGGTGGCTGCCGGCGCGCAGGTGCAGGCCGTCGACGTTCTGCGTGATGACGCCGGTCGCGACGCCGTCGCGCTCGAGGGACGCCAGGGCCTCGTGGCCGGCGTTCGGGGCTGCGGCGGTGAACGCCCGCCAGCCGAGGTGCGAGCCGACCCAGTAGCGCCGGCGCGCGGCCTCGTCGCTCAGGAAGGTCTGGGCCGTCATGGGCGTGCGGCGCGGGGCGCCCTGGCCGCGGTAGTCGGGGATGCCCGAGTCTGTCGACACGCCGGCGCCCGTGAGCACGGCGACGCGCCGGCCCGCGAGGGCCTCGATCGCGCGGCCGAGGCCCGCGGTCGTGGGGTCGTCGAGGTGGGGGACGGGCACGAAGCCGAGTCTAGGGAATGCTGGACGGGTGCAGATCCTCCCCGTCGAAGACCCGGCCGACTCGCGGCTCGCCGACTACCGCGACCTCACGGACGTCGCGCTGCGGCGCGTGCTCGAGCCCGCGGGCGGCCTGTACATGGCCGAGTCCGCCAAGGTGCTCGCCCGCGCCCTGGCCGCGGGCCACCGGCCGCGGTCGGTCCTGACGCAGGAGCGGTGGATCCCGGAGCTGGCGGACGTCCTCGCGGGTCACGAGGACGTCCCGGTGTACGTCGTGCCCGCCGACGTCGCCGAGGGCGTCACGGGCTACGCGGTCCATCGGGGAGTGCTCGCCTCGATGCACCGCCCCGAGCCCCCGGCGGTCGCCGACGTTCTCGCCGGGGCACGTCTCGCGGTCATCCTGGAGGACATCGTGGACCACACCAACGTGGGAGCGGCGTTCCGGGCGGCCGCGGGGCTCGGCGCGGATGCCGTCCTCGTCACCCCGCGCTGCGCGGATCCGCTCTACCGGCGCAGCGTCCGCGTCAGCATGGGCACGGTGTTCCAGGTGCCCTGGACCCGCCTGCCCGAGTGGCCCGAGGCGCGCGAGCAGCTGCACGCCGCGGGCTTCCACATCGCGGCGCTCGCGCTCGCGGACGACGCCGTCTCGCTCGACGACTTCGCAGCGACCCCGCCCGAGCGCGTCGCGCTGCTGATGGGCGCGGAGGGGGACGGACTGTCGCGCCGCGCGCTGGCGGCCGCCGACGGGGTCGTCACGATCCCGATGGCGGGGGGCGTCGACTCGCTCAACGTCGCCTCGGCGAGCGCGGTCGCGCTGTGGGCCGTGAGCCGCGGGCAGCGAGGCTGAGGCTCAGTCGCGCGGCTCGAGCGCGCCGAACGGCATCGCCTCGGGGCGCTTGGCCGTGACGTTGTCGCCCGAGGACTGGTGACGCAGGCGCCGCAGCACCCAGGGCACGAAGTGCGTGCGCGCCCACACCAGGTCGCCGCGGCGCGCCTCGCGCCACGTCGCGGCCGGGAGCGGGTCGGGCTGCATGGGCTGCAGGTCGTTCGGAACGTTCAGCGCGCGCAGCACCATGCGGGCGACCTCGTGGTGCCCCAGAGGATTCATGTGCAGGCGGTCGTCGTCGAAGAACCGCGCGTCCTGGATCGTCTTCAGCGCCCACTGGTCGGCCACGATGCAGTCGTACCTGTCTGCGATCGCGCGCAGGTTCTCGTTGTAGATCGCGACGCGGCCCCGCAGCGGACGGAACACCGGCGTGAAGCTCGTGTCGATGCCCGTGATCACCACGACCGTCGCGCCCTCGGCGCTCAGCCGCGCGACGGCGTCCTCGAACTGGGCCGCCACGGCATCGGGATCGCCGCCCGGCCGGATGACGTCGTTTCCGCCCGCGCAGAAGGTCACGAGGTCGGGCTTGAGCGCGATCGCCGGCTCGAGCTGCTCCGCCACGATCTGCGCGATGAGCCGCCCGCGGACGGCGAGGTTGGCATACGCGAAATCGTCCACCTGGCGCGAGAGCACCTCGGCGACGCGATCGGCCCAGCCGCGGTGGCCGCCGGGGGAGCCGGGCTCGGGATCGCCGATGCCCTCCGTGAACGAGTCGCCGATCGCGACGAAGCGGCGCCAGGGGTGGGGTTCCTCGTTGTCTACGAAGGGGGTGCGGACGGTGTCCGAGTTCTGATCGGTCATGTCGGTCCTAACGGTTATCGTTGTTCTCCCATGCTGTCACCGTCCTACCCGCAGAGAGCTCCGTGGGGCACCGCGGGCAAGCTGCGCGCCTGGCAGCAGGAGGCCCTCGATGCCTACTTCGAGGCCGACAAGCGCGACTTCCTCGTGGCGGCGACGCCCGGCGCCGGAAAGACGACCTTCGCGCTGACGCTGGCGGGCGAGCTGCTGCGCACGCGCGACATCGACCGGATCGTCGTGGTCGCGCCGACCGAGCACCTCAAGACCCAGTGGGCCGACGCGGCGGCGCGCGCGCACATCCGGCTCGATCCCGTGTTCCGCAACAGCCACACGACCTTCTCGCGGCAGTACCACGGCGTCGTCGTGACGTACGCGCAGGTCGCGGTGAAGGCATCCGTGCACCGGGCGCTGACCGAGGGCGGGCGCACGCTCGTGATCCTCGACGAGGTGCACCACGGCGGCGAGGCGCTCAGCTGGGGCGACGCGCTGCGCGAGGCGTACGGGCCGGCGAGGCGCCGCCTGCTGCTGAGCGGCACGCCGTTCCGCAGCGACGACGCGCCGATCCCGTTCGTCGACTACGCGCCGGATGCGCAGGGCCTGCGCACCTCCATCACCGACTACGCGTACGGGTACGGCCGCGCCCTGGCCGACGGCGTCGTCCGGCCCGTGCTGTTCCACGTCTATTCGGGCCACATGAAGTGGCGCACGCGCGCGGGGGACGAGCTCGAGGCGCACCTCGGCCAGGACAACATCAAGGACGTCACGTCGCAGGCCTGGCGCACGGCGCTGGATCCGCAGGGCGAGTGGATGTCCGCCGTGCTGAGGTCCGCCGATCTGCGGCTCACGGAGATCCGCCATCACGTTCCGGATGCCGGCGGCCTCGTGCTCGCCACCGACCAGACCGCGGCACGGGCGTACGCCAAGCTGCTGCACTCGATCACGGGTCAGCGCGCGACGGTCGTGCTCTCGGACGACGCGGAGGCGTCCGCGCGCATCGAGCGCTTCGCGGACAGCACGGATCGGTGGATGGTCGCGGTGCGCATGGTGTCGGAGGGCGTCGACGTGCCGCGGCTCGCGGTCGGGGTGTACGCCACGTCGTCGTCCACGCCGCTGTTCTTCGCGCAGGCCATCGGCCGCTTCGTGCGCGCGCGGCGCCGCGGCGAGGCCGCGAGCGTGTTCCTGCCGCACGTGCCGACCCTGATGACGCTCGCGAACGAGATGGAGCGTCAGCGCGATCACGTGCTCGATCGCGGGGAGAAGGACGAGGACGGCCTCGACGACGGCCTGCTCGAGGCCGCCGAGCGCGAGGACAAGGCCTCCGACGCGCTCACCGAGGAGGGGTCCTTCGAGGCGCTCGGCTCGGTCGCGCACTTCGACCGCGTGGTGTTCGACGGCAAGGAGTTCGGCCAGCTCGCGGTGCCCGGCACCGAGGAGGAGCAGGAGTTCATCGGCCTGCCGGGGCTCCTCGAGCCCGAGCACGTGCACGACCTGCTGATGCAGCGGGTGGCGCGGCAGTCGCGCCACCGCTCGGTGCGCGAGGCGCGCGAGCAGTCGGGCGAGATCGAGCCCGCCATGCCCGCGCCGCTGCACCGCACGCTGAAGGAGCAGCGCCAGCTGCTCAACAGCCTGGTGGGCGTGTACGCGCGGCAGACCGGCGACCCGCACGGCGTGATCCACGCCGAGCTGCGCCGCCGCTGCGGCGGACCGGAGGTCGCCAAGGCCACCGTGGCTCAGCTGCAGTCGCGCATCGACGTGCTGCGCAAGCGCGTGCGCTCGTGATCCGGAGGCGGTCTCCCGCGGCCCCGCGCGCCCGCGGCAGATACTCGTTCCGGACGACGTGGCATGTCGCCGCCGCTCCGGAGCGCTGCTGGGCCGAGCTCGAGCGCACCGCGACCGGCGCCGCGTCGCCCTGGTGGCCGGGTATGCGGATCGTCGAGCCGGCGGGCGCTCTCGTGCCTGACGCGCGGATCGCCATGCTCGTGCGCGCGCCGCTCGGCTACCGGCTGAGATGCACCCTGCGGATCGCGGAGGTGGATCCGGGCGCCTCCCTGGCGGCCGACAGCGACGGCGATCTGACGGGCCGCGGCCGGATCGAGATCGCGCCCCACGCGCGCGGCACGCGGATCCGGATCGACTGGGACGTGACCGTGCGCCGGCCGTGGATGCGGGCCCTCGGCCCCGTGCTGCGGCCGGCGTTCGCGGGGGCGCACGCGGCGGTCATGCGGGCGGGGGAGCGCGGCCTGCGCCGCGTCCTGGAACGCGACGCTTCGGGGATCCGAAATCCTCCCAATCCCGGCGACTGAGCCGGGCGCGTGCGGGCGTGCTGGGTAGCGTGGAGGGATCCGTCCTCGTCCCTCCAAGGAGGCCCCTTGAGCGCGCCCGCCGCCACGCCCGCCGACCGCCGACGCTGGGCGCAGTACCTCGCCGACGAGCGCGCCGAGGCCAACGTCTACCGCCGGCTCGCGGCGTCGAAGACCGGCGAGACGCGCGCGATCTTCGAGCAGCTCGCCGCGGCCGAGGGGCGACACGAGGCACACTGGCTGACGCTGCTGGGGGGCGAGCCGCCGCGCATGCCGCGCGCGAGCGTGCGGACGCGCATGCTCGGATGGATGGCCGGTCGGTTCGGCACGCTGTTCGTCCTCGCGCTCACGCAGCAGGCCGAGGCCCGGTCGCCGTACGACACCGAGCGCTTCGCGACCCCCGCGATGCGCGCCGATGAGAAGGTGCACCACGAGGTCGTGCGCGGGCTCGCGGCCCGCGGCCGGCGGCGCCTGTCGGGCACGTTCCGCGCGGCGGTGTTCGGTGCCAACGACGGCCTGGTGTCGAACCTCGCGCTCGTGCTCGGTATCGGCGCGACGGGGGTCTCGCCGCAGGTCGTGCTGTTCAGCGGCGTCGCGGGGCTGCTCGCCGGCGCGCTGTCGATGGGGGCGGGCGAGTTCGTGTCGGTGCGGTCGCAGCGCGAGCTGCTCGACGCGACCGAGCCGACGACGTTCGGCGTGCAGGCGCTGCCGGACCTCGACATCGACTCCAACGAGCTCGCGCTGGTCTACCGGGCCCGCGGCATGCCCGAGGACGAGGCGATCGACCGCGCGCGCCGGGCGATCGCCGAGGCGCACGCCGGCCGGGTGCCGGTGCGCACCGGCGCGATCGACATCCACGAGGTCGTCGGCGGCGCGTGGCGCGCGGCCTCCTCGAGCTTCCTGTTCTTTGCGAGCGGCGCGGTCATCCCGGTCCTGCCCTGGATCCTCGGCCTGACGGGCGTTCCCGCGGTCCTGGTGGCGCTCGTCCTGGTCGGCCTCGCGCTGCTCGGCACGGGCGCGACCGTGGGGCTGCTGTCGGGCGCCCCGCCGCTGAAGCGCGCGCTGCGTCAGCTCGCGATCGGCTTCGGCGCCGCGGCCTTGACGTACCTGCTGGGCCTCGCCTTCGGCGTGACCCTGGGGTGAGCCGGATGGACGCGCCCGGGGGCGCGGCGCGATTCGTCAGCCCGTTCACTGCGTGGTAATGTTTCTCTTCGGTCGTGAAAGCGACCACAGCCCCGATCGCAGGGTCGGGCACCTGGTTGCGCGGGTGGCGGAATAGGTAGACGCGCTAGCTTGAGGTGCTAGTGCCCGTATAGGGCGTGGGGGTTCAAGTCCCCCCTCGCGCACAGCTCGAAGGCCCCGGAGAGATCCGGGGCCTTCGTCGTTCCGGGCTAGGTTGGAACGCATGTCGACTCCCGAGCTGCCCGAGGTCGCGCGGATCGCACGCGACCTGATCCGGATCGACACCACCAACTGGGGCGGCGGCCGGTCGAGGGGCGAGCGCGAGGCCGCCGAGTACGTCGGAGCCCGCCTGGAGGACCTGGGCCTGACGCCCGAGTACTTCGAGCCGATCGACCGGCGCACCAACGTGATGGCGCGCGTGCCCGGCCGGGATGCGTCCAAGCCGGCGCTCGTGCTGCACGGCCACCTGGATGTCGTGCCCGCCATGGCGGACGACTGGTCGGTGGATCCGTTCGCGGGCGAGATCCGCGACGGCATGCTGTGGGGCCGGGGCGCCGTCGACATGAAGAACATGGACGCGATGATCCTGAGCACGGTGGGAGACCTGCTGCGCGCGGGGGAGCAGCCCGAGCGGGACCTCGTGCTGGCGTTCTTCGCGGACGAGGAGAACGGCGGCGTCGAGGGATCGCAGCTCGTCGTGCGCGATCGGCCCGAGTGGTTCGCGGGTGCGACCGAGGCGATCAGCGAGGTCGGCGGCTACTCGATCCCCGTCGGCGACCGCGGCGCGTACCTGCTGCAGGTGGGGGAGAAGGCGCTGATGTGGGTCACGCTCGTCGCCCGCGGGCGCGCCGGTCACGGCAGCCGCGTGCACCCCGACAACGCGATCACGCGCCTCGCCGCCGCGGTCGCGCGCCTGGGCTCGACCGACTGGCCCGTCGAGATGACCGCCACGACCGAGCGCCTGCTGGCCGGCATCGCGGACATCGCCGGGATGGATCCCGCCTCGGATCCCGACGCCCTCGCCGCGTGCACGGGCCCCGCCGCGGCGTTCGTGGCGTCCACGTTCCGCACCATCACGAACCCGACCGGCCTGACCGCCGGGTACAAGCACAACGTGATCCCGGACGCCGCGCAGGCGACGGTCGACATCCGCGTACTGCCGGGCGCGGAGGACGCCGTGCTCGCCGAGGTGCAGCGCATCGTGGGCGACGACATCGAGATCCGGATGTTCCATCGCGACATCGGGCTGGAGATCCCGTTCGAGGGCGCGCTCGTCGACGCCATGGTCGGCGCGCTCGGGCGGCACGATCCGGGCGTCCCGGTGCTGCCGTACCTGCTCGGCGCGGGCACCGACAACAAGGCCCTCGCGGCGCTCGGCATCGACGGCTACGGGTTCGCGCCGCTCAAGCTGCCGGCCGACCTCGACTTCACCGGCATGTTCCACGGCGTCGACGAGCGCGTGCCGCTCGACGCGCTCGACTTCGGCGTGCGGGTGCTGACGGATCTCATCCGCGCGTACTGACGGCATCATCCGGGAGTCTGACGGAACGCCCGGCGCTCGTGACCTAGAGTCGACTTTCGTGCCGTTCATCGAAGCGATCATCCTCGGCCTGGTGCAGGGCCTCACCGAGTTCCTCCCGATCTCGTCGAGCGCCCACCTCCGCATCCTCGGCGAGTTCCTGCCGTCCGCGACGGACCCGGGCGCCACGTTCACCGCCATCACGCAGATCGGCACCGAGGCCGCCGTCCTCGTGTACTTCCGGAAGAAGATCGCGCGGATCATCTCGCGCTGGGCGCAGTCGCTCGCCGGCAGGGTGCCCCACAGCGACCCGGACGCCCGGATGGGCTGGATCGTCATCATCGGCACGATCCCGATCGGCGTCGCGGGCTTCCTGCTGCAGGACCAGATCCGCACGTTCAACCGCAACCTCTGGATCATCGCGATCGTGCTGATCGTGTTCGGCATCATCCTGGGCGTCGCGGACCGCTACGCGAAGCGCGTGCGCGACTTCGACGACGTCACCTACCCCTCGGGCCTCACGATGGGCATCGCGCAGGCGCTCGCGCTCGTCCCCGGCGTCTCGCGCTCCGGCGCGACCACGACCGCCGGCCGCCTGCTGGGCTACAAGCGCTCCGCCGCCGCCGAGTACTCGTTCCTGCTGGCGGTGCCGGCCGTGTTCGCGAGCGGGCTGTACGAGCTGCTGCACGCGCTGACCGAGCCCGAGAGCGGCCCGTACGGCCTCGGCGAGACCGCCGTCGCCACGATCGTCGCGGGCGTCGTCGGCTGGCTCGTGATCGCCTACCTGATGCGCTACCTCAAGACCGGCAGCTTCCTGCCGTTCGTGATCTACCGCGTCGCGCTCGGCGCCGTCCTCCTGGTGCTCCTCGCGACGGGCGTGCTCCAGGCGTTCTGATTCCCGGTTGTCGCGTCATCGGGATGGTCGGCAGTCGCTCCGCTCCACGCTCGCTGCGCTCGCACAGGGGTCAGCCTCGGCCGATGTTCCGGCGTGGGCTCAGCGCCCGGGGCGGTCGTCCTTGCCGCCGCGGCCGTCGCTGCGGCGCAGGTAGCTCTCGAACGCCTGCGCGATCGCGTCTCCCGAGGCCTCGGGGGACTCGACCGTGTCGCGGGCCTGCTCGAGCTGGTGGATGTACTCGCGCATCTCGTCGTCGTCGGCCGCGGCGGCGTCGATCGTCGCCTCCCACGTGGCGGCCTCGGCGGCGAGCGTGCCGCGCGGCACGTCGGCGGCGGCGAGCTCCTCGAGCCGGTCGAGCAGCGCCAGGGTCGCCTTGGGCGAGGGCGTGTGGCCCGCGACGTAGTGGGGCACGCTGGCCCACAGGCTCGCGGACGGGATGCCGGCTCGCTCCGCGGCGTCGCCCAGGACGCTGAGCACGCCCACCGGCCCCTCGTAGCTGCTGCGCTCGAGGCTCAGCGCCGCGCGCAGGCCGTCGTTGTCGCTGCCGGCGAAGATCGAGATCGGGCGCGTGTGCGGCACATCGGCCATCATCGAGCCGAGCGTGACGAAGCCCGTGATGTCCTCGCGCAGCGCGGCGTCCACGAACTCGGCCGCGAAGGCCTGCCAGGCGCGCGCCGGCTCGACGCCCGACAGGATCCAGAACTCCGTCGCGCCGTCCGGCGTGTGGAGGGGGCGGTGCAGCGTGGCCTCCGGCCAGCGCAGCCGACGGCGCCCCTCGCTGTCGGCCTCGACGGTCGGGCGCGTGTACTGGTAGTCGAAGTAGAGCTCCGGATCGACGCTCAGGACCGGCTCGTACCCGCCGTCGGCGAGCAGCAGGCCGACGGCGCTGGTCGCGGCCTCACCCGCGTCGTTCCATCCGTCGAACGCGGCCACGATGATCCTGCGTCCGAGGGTCGGGCCCGACGGGGTCGCGCCTGCGGTGTCCGCCTCGTGCTCCACTCGGCTCCTCTCCTTCCCGCCGTGCCGTCTGCCCGGCGGGACTTCGTCCCAGGATAGGCACGTCGCGTTCATATTGGCTCGCGCCTCACGCATCCGCTCGGGCACCGGGCGCACCCCCGGGGGCTGCCAGGCGACGGCGGCTAGGCTGTCTCGGTGACTTCACCCCTTGACCTCGCCGGCGCGCAGAGCGACCCGCGGCCCGCCGCCGTCCTGTGGGACATGGACGGCACGCTCGTGGACACCGAGCCGTACTGGATCGCGGCGGAGGCGCCGCTCGTGCAGGAGTACGGCGGCTCGTGGACGCACGAGGACGCGCTGCAGCTGGTCGGCCTCAGCCTCGACCAGTCCGCGCGGATCCTGCAGGGCGCCGGCGTGCGCCTGAGCGTGGACGAGATCATCTCGACGCTCACGGCCCGCGTGATCGCGATGTGCGCCGACAAGGGAGTGCCGTTCCGTCCCGGCGCGCTCGAGCTGCTGCGCGACCTGCGCGCATCCGACATCAAGACCGGCCTGGTGACCATGTCGTACCGCCACATGGCGCTCGCGATCGTCGAGCTCATCGGCTTCGAGGCGTTCGACGTGGTCGTCGCGGGGGATGAGGTCAGCCGCCCCAAGCCGTTCCCGGATCCGTACCTGCAGGGCGCCTCGGCGCTCGGCGTGGACATCGCCGACACGGTCGCGATCGAGGACTCGCCGAACGGCCTGCGCTCGGCGCTCGCGTCCGGCGCCGTCACGCTCGGCATCCCGAACATCCTGTCGCTGGACGACGTCGGCGCCCACGCGCTCTGGCCCACGCTGGCCGGGCGCAGCGCGGCCGACCTCGGCGCGCTGCACGCCGCGCACGCCCGCACCGCGGAGAGCCGCGCATGAGCGGCATGCCCCGCGGTCCGTTCCGCTACGGCGACCGCGTCCAGCTGACCGGTCCGAAGGCGCGCATGCACACCGTCACGCTGCGCGAGGGCGGCGAGCTGCACACGCACCACGGCGTGCTCAAGCACGAGCAGCTGATCGGCCACCCCGACGGCTCGGTGTTCGAGAACAGCGCGGGCCACGAGTATCTGGCGCTGCGTCCGCTGCTGCGCGACTTCGTGATGTCGATGCCGCGCGGAGCGGCGATCATCTACCCGAAGGATGCGGCCGCGATCGTCTCGCAGGCCGACATCTTCCCGGGCGCGGTCGTGGTCGAGGCGGGTGTCGGCTCGGGCGCGCTGTCGCTGTCGCTGCTGCGCGCGGTGGGCGCGGAGGGGCGCCTGATCTCGTTCGAGCGCCGCGCCGAGTTCGCCGACGTCGCCCACGCGAACATCGAGACGTTCTTCGGCGCGACGCCCGCATCGTGGGAGGTGCGCGAGGGCGATCTCGCGGAGGCGCTCCCGCTCGCCGTCGAGCCCGGATCGGTCGACCGCGTCGTGCTCGACATGCTCGCGCCGTGGGAGGTCATGGACGCCGTCGCGGATGCGCTCACGCCCGGCGGCGTCGTGATCTGCTATGTCGCCACCGCCACCCAGCTGTCGCGCGTCGCCGAGTACATCCGCGGCACGGGCGCGTTCACCGACCCCGAGGCCAGCGAGACCATGGTGCGCGGCTGGCACGTCGAGGGCCTGGCCGTGCGCCCCGACCACCGGATGGTCGCGCACACCGCGTTCCTGATCTCCGCGCGCCGGCTCGCGCCGGGCGTCGTGCCGCCCGAGGTCAAGCGCCGCGCGTCGAAGAAGAGCTTCTCGGACGAGGACGTCGAGATCTGGACGCCCGGAGCCGTCGGCGACCGCGAGATCACCGACAAGAACCTCCGCAAGCGCATCCGCGAGGCGCAGAAGGGCGCGCAGGGCGCGCGCGTGGCGTCGGGTCGCGCGGGGGGCGCCGAGGCTTCCGACGCGTCGGAGGCACCCGAGCGGGATGCATAGACTGAACGGCATGCGGAGAACTTCGGCCGTCCTGTCGATCGCGGCCCTCGTCGGTGTCGCCCTCGTGGGCTGCGCGCCCGCCGGCACGGCCGGTGCGAGCTGCGACCGGATCGCGGACAGCGATCCCGAGACCATGTCGCTCATCGACGTCACGGGAGACCTCGAGTCGGCGCCGACCGTCGACGTCCGCACGCCGTTCGTGACCGAGAACGACGCGCACGCCGACGTCGTGCGCGGCGAGGGCATGGCGATCACCGACATCGACCAGCCCGGCGTGCTCGACGTCACGCTGTACGACGGCGAGACGGGTTCGATGCTGCTCGGCACTGCCTACAGCGGCGACGTCTCGACGGTCGGCGCGCTGTCGGGCTGGAGCCAGCAGTTCCCCGCCTTCGAGGACGCGCTGATGTGCGCCACCGAGGGATCCCGGATCGCGGTCGCGGTGTCGCAGGACGGCATCGATCCGAATGTTCGCGCGCAGTACGCGCAGGCGGGCGTTCCCGAGGAGGGCTCGCTGATCGCGGTGCTCGACGTGCGCAAGGTGATGCCGCGCGCGGCATCGGGCCGGGTGCAGTTCAACGACGGTCTGGGCCTGCCCACCGTCGTGCGCACGCCCGACGGCGTGCCCGGCATCATCGTCCCCGACGCCGAGGCGCCGGACGAGGTCGTGGTGCAGACGCTCATCGAGGGCGACGGCCCCGTGCTCGGCGCGGACGAGTCCGCCGTCGTGCACTACACGGGCGTGACGTGGGATCAGCGCGAGGTCTTCGACTCGACATGGCAGAGCGACTCCGGCACGCCGGCCTCGCCCGCGGTCCTCTCGCCCAGCCAGGTCGTGCCCGGCTTCGCGAAGGCCCTCGAGGGCCAGACGGCCGGCTCGCAGGTGCTGGTGGTCATCCCGCCGGACCAGGGCTACGGCGACCAGGCGCAGGGTGCGATCCCCGCGAACTCGACGCTCGTGTTCGTCATCGACATCCTGGGCGGCGTCCCGGCGGCGACCGCTCCGGTGCAGTGACGCGCTGCGCGTCCTGAGCCGCGGGCTCACCGCCTAGGATGGCCAGGTGGTCGAGCGGATCCAGGCGGAAGAGCGCCAGCTGAACCTGATCGTGGCCCTGATGGCCACGGAGATCGGGCTGACCAAGCAGCAGATCCTCCAGACCGTGTCGGGCTACCGGCAGCGGTCGGGTGGGAGATCCGACGCGCTCGAGAAGATGTTCGAGCGCGACAAGGACGACCTCCGCGACCTCGGTGTGCCGATCGAGACGATCGGCGACAGCGCAGACCCGAATGACCTGCGCGAGGCGCGGTACCGCATCCCGAAGGCGGAATACGACCTGCCGCCCGATATCTCCTTCACGCCGGCGGAGGTCGCGATCCTCGTGCTGGCGGGCTCCGTGTGGAGCGAGGGATCGCTGTCCAAGGACGCCACGACCGGGCTGCGGAAGATCCGCGCGCTCGGGATCGAGGTCGACGAGCCCATCATCGGCTTCGCGCCCCGGATGACCGTGCGCGAGCCGTCGTTCGCGCCGCTGCGCGACGCGATCGAGGCGTGCCGCGTGGTGACCTTCGACTACCTCAAGCCCGGGGAGGAGAAGCCTCGTCGCCGCACCGTCCGCCCGCTCGCGCTGGTGGACTACGAGGGCCGCTGGCACGTGTCCGCGCACGACGTGGACGCGGACGGGGAGCGGATGTTCCTGCTGACGCGGATCGTCGGGGACGTCGTCGCGACCCGCGACCGCTTCGATCCCGAGCTCCGCGAGGGCGCGGGGGAGCGCGCCATGCAGGGCCTGCGGGACGTCGCGTCCCGCAATCGCGCGCTGCTGGAGATCACGCCCGGATCCGAGGCGGCGCTGCGCCTCGCGCGCCGCGGCGAGCCGGCCGCGCAGGGGATCCGCGTGCCGTTCGTCGACCTGCACATCTTCGCCGACGAGCTCGCCTCCTACGGGCCCGAGGCGCGGGTCGTCGAGCCCGACGCCCTGCGCGAGGCGGTCGTCGCGCGGCTGCGCGCCGCGCGCGACGCGCACGGGGAGGCCGCCGCGTGAGCAAGCTCCTCACCCCCGACCGCGTGACGCTGTACCTCACGCTCGTGCCGTATCTCGTCGAGCGCGGCGAGGTCTCGCTCGGGGACGCCGCGCGCGACTTCGACGTGACCCCCGCGCAGATGCGCACGATGGTCGAGAAGCTCACGCTCATCGGGCGTCCCGAGCAGATGCCGGACGACCTGTTCGACATCAACTGGGACCTGCTGGACGAGCAGGGCGTGATCGAGATCACGCAGTCCGTCGGGCTGGAGCGCTCGCCCCGGCTCACGGCGCGCGAGGCGGCGGCCCTGCTCGGAGGGCTGCGGCTCGCGGGCTCGCTCCCCGGCGTCGCGGGCGGCGAGGTGTTCGCCGGCCTGCTGGCCAAGCTGTCCCGCGGCGCGTCGTCGGCGCCGGCGGAGGTCGTCGTCGTGCCGGAGCCGGTCGACGAGGTGCGCGCCCTGGTGTCGCAGGCGCTGCGCGACCAGGTCGCGCTGTCGTTCACCTACCGGCGCCCCGACTCCGAGCCCACGACGCGCACGGTCGATCCGGTCAAGGTCATCGTGACCGAGGGGCAGTGGTACCTGCAGGGGTGGTGCCACATGCGCCGCGCCATGCGGAACTTCCTGCTCGAGCGCGTCAGCGACCCCCGTGTGACCGACGCGCCCATCGAACACGCGCACGACCCCGTGCCGGAGCTGTTCGAGCCCGGCGAGAACGACGAGATCGCGGTGGTGCGCTTCGCGGACGAGCTCGCGCCCCTCGTGGGCGACTATCTCTCCGGGGCGGAGACGACCTCGTCGGGCGGTGTCACGACCGCCCGGCTGCGCGTGTCCGACGCCCGCAGCCTCAAGCGACTCGCCGCGCGCCGCGCCGGGCGCGTGGAGATCCTCGAGCCCACCTCCGCGCGCCGCGCCGCGGCGGAGTGGGCGGCCGAGGCCCTGGCGCTCTACGGCGACGGCGCCTGACGGCGGGGCTGAGCCTCGCTCGGGGGTGCGACGGCTAGACTGGCCGTGCCTTCCCGAACGCCGAACGACGGAGATCCATCATGGCCAATCTGACCGGCTGGCACCTTCTCATCCTGCTCGCCGTCATCCTGCTGCTGTTCGGCGCCGCCCGTCTCCCCGCGCTCGCGCGCAGCCTCGGCCAGTCGGCCCGGGTGTTCAAGGGCGAGATGAAGCAGATGAAGGCCGAGGACGAGCCGCAGTCCGCCGCCACGGAGCAGTCCTCGGGCTACACGCTGAACGGGCAGCCGGTCGACCGGCTCCCGGGTGACAAGCGCGCGGACGAACCGGGCTCTCCCTCGAACCCGTAACCGTGGTGGCAACCGAGCCCACGGTCTCGAAGGACGACCAGCCGTATCGCGACCGCCGGATGTCGCTGGGCGACCACCTGGTCGAGCTGCGGCGCCGGCTGATGATCGCGGCCGCCGCGCTGGTCGTCGGAATGGTGGTGGCGTTCTTCATCACCGACCCCATCATCCAGTTCCTGCTGCACCCGATCGAGCTGGTCGCGGAGCAGCTGGGCGACGACTTCACGCGCCTGACGTACACGGGCGCTACGAGCTCGTTCGACATGCGGTTGCGGATCGCGTTCGCGATCGGCCTGCTGATCTCCGCGCCCATCTGGCTCTGGCAGATCTGGGCGTACGTCATGCCTGGGCTCACGCGCCGCGAGGTGCGGTACACGATCGGATTCATGGCGACCGCCGTGCCGCTGTTCTTCGCCGGGTGCGCCGTGGGCGTGCTGATCCTGCCGCACATGCTGCTGGTGCTGTCGTCCTTCGTGCCGGACTCGGACTTCGCCTCGCAGATCTACGAGGCGGACCGCTACTACGACCTCGTCTTCAAGACGCTGATCGCCGTCGGCGTCGCGTTCGTGATCCCCGTGTTCCTCGTGGCGCTGAACCTCGCCGGCATCCTGTCCGGCATGGAGATCCTGCGGGGCTGGCGGATCGCGGTGATCGTCGCGACCGCGTTCGCGGCGCTCGCGACGCCCTCCGCCGACGTCGTGTCGATGCTGCTGCTGGCCGCCGTGCTGGTCGTGCTCTACTTCGCCGCCGCGGGCGTCGCGCTGCTGTTCGACCGGGCGAGGCGACGGCGCGAGAAGGCGCTCGAGACGGAGGCGTCGTGACCGAGGCGACGCCGGCCGAGCGCTACAGCGACGCGCGCGAGAACCGGGAGCATCCACGCACGCACGCGTTCGCCGAGGCGCAGCGGTTCGAGCTCGACGAGTTCCAGGTCGAGGCGTGCCGCTCACTCGAGGACGGGCGCAGCGTGCTCGTGGCCGCCCCGACCGGTGCGGGCAAGACCATCGTGGGCGAGTTCGCCGTGCACCTGGCCATGCAGACGCCGAATCAGAAGGCGTTCTACACGACGCCGATGAAGGCGCTGTCGAACCAGAAGTTCCGCGAGCTGCAGGACGTCTACGGCGACGACGAGGTGGGCCTGCTGACGGGCGACACCAACATCAACGGCGACGCGCGCGTGCTGGTCATGACGACCGAGGTGCTGCGCAACATGCTGTACGCCGACTCGCCGGCCCTGCGCGGCCTGCGGTACGTCGTGATGGACGAGGTGCATTACCTCGCCGACCGCTTCCGCGGCGCGGTGTGGGAGGAGGTCATCATCCACCTCCCGGCCGACGTGCGCCTGGTGTCCCTCAGCGCGACCGTGTCCAACGCCGAGGAGTTCGGCGACTGGCTGGACACCGTGCGCGGCGACACGGACGTGATCGTGTCCGAGACGCGGCCCGTGCCGCTCGAGCAGCACGTGCTCGTGCGCGGCGACCTGCTGCCGCTGTTCGACGACCGCGCGGGCGTCGCCACGGCCCAGGTGAACCAGGAGCTCGTCCGAATGCGCGGCGGCCAGGCGTACGCGGCCAACAGCTCGCTGCAGGAGGCGCGCCGGAACGGCAAGCGCCGCGGCGGCTACCACCGTCCAGGCCCGCCGCGCCGGGCGGAGCGGATCGACCGGCCCGAGGTCGTCGAGCTGCTGGACCGCTCGAACCTGCTGCCGGCGATCTTCTTCATTTTCAGCCGCGTCGGCTGCGACGCGGCCGTGCAGCAGGTGCGCCGCTCCGGGCTGCGCCTGACGACGTCGGACGAGCGCCGGGAGATCCGCGAGATCGTGCAGTCGCGCACGGCCACGCTGCCCGACGAGGATCTCGCGGCCCTCGGGTACTGGGAGTGGGTCGAGAACCTCGAGCGCGGCATCGCCTCGCACCACGCGGGCATGCTGCCGGCGTTCAAGGAGGTCGTCGAGGAGCTGTTCCGACGCAAGCTGGTCAAGGCGGTGTTCGCGACCGAGACGCTCGCGCTCGGCATCAACATGCCGGCGCGCACGGTGGTGCTCGAGAAGCTCGAGAAGTTCAACGGCGAGGCGCGTGTCGCGATCACGTCGGGGGAGTACACGCAGCTCACCGGCCGCGCCGGGCGCCGCGGCATCGACGTCGAGGGACATGCGGTCGTGCAGTGGAGCGAGGGCCTGGATCCGCAGGCGGTCGCCGCGCTCGCCTCGCGGCGCACCTACCCGCTGAACTCGAGCTTCCGTCCCACGTACAACATGGCCGTGAACCTGATCGACCAGTTCGGCCGGCCGCGGGCACGCGAGGTGCTGGAGTCGTCGTTCGCGCAGTTCCAAGCCGACCGCGCCGTGGTCGGGCTCGCGCGCCAGGTCAAGGACGCCGAGGAGTCGCTCGCGGGCTACGAGAAGGCCATGACGTGCGAGCACGGCGACTTCACCGAGTACTCCGCGATTCGCCGCGACCTGAGCGACCTCGAGAAGCTCAACCGCAAGGACGTCACCGCCGGGCGCGGCACGCGCGAGAAGCGGCAGCGCGAGATCAACGGCCTGCGCCGCCGGATGCAGCGCCACCCCTGCCACCGGTGCCCCGACCGCGAGAAGCACGCGCGCTGGGCCGAGCGGTACTGGAAGCTGCGCCGCCAGACCGACAAGACCCGGCGGCAGATCGAGAACCGCACGGGCACGGTCGCGCGCGTGTTCGACCGGATCATCGACGTGCTCACGACGCTCGACTACGTCCGGCTCGACGAGGACGACGCGACGCTCACGGAGGCCGGCCGCCGGATGCGCCGGATCTACGGCGAGCGCGACCTGCTGGTGGCCGAGGCGTTGCGCACCGGGATCTGGAAGAACCTCGACGCGGCATCTCTCGCCGCGCTGGCGTGCTGCCTCGTGTACGAGCCGCGCGGGCGCGACGACGGGGGAGCGGATCCGCGGTCCCTGCCCCGCGGCGCGTTCCGCCTCGCGCTGGCCGAGACCGAGGAGCTGTGGGCGCGCCTGGACGACCTCGAGCAGGACAACCGCCTGCCGGGCACGGAGCCGGTCGCGACCGGGCTCGCGGCCGCCATGCACCTGTGGGCGCGCGGCGGGCTGCTCGACCGCGTGCTGACCGAGGCCGACATGGCCGCGGGCGACTTCGTGCGCTGGGCCAAGCAGACCATCGACCTGCTCGACCAGCTCTCGCAGGTGGCCGACGGCGAGCTCGCCCGCACGGCGCGGCGGGCGCTCGACGCCGTGCGGCGCGGCATCGTCGCGTACAGCTCGCTATGAGCCGCGCCCGCCCGGCGGCCCGCGCGCGATCCGGGAGGAGCCGCCGTCCCGCCCCGATCCGCCCGGTCCTGCCGCTCTGGGCCGGCGTCGTCGTGGCCGCGCTGGGCGGCCTGGCGCTGGACGCGTCCTTCCCGTCGCTCGGGATCTGGGCGCTCGCGCCCCTCGCGGTCATCCTGTCGCTGATCTCGCTGATCGGGCGCCGCGCGGGCGGCGCCCTGCTCGTGGGGCTCGCGTTCGGCGCGGCGTTCTGGTTCCCGCACATCGACTGGGCCGCGAGCTTCCTGGGCGACAACGCGCAGGCGTGGCTGCCGTGGGTCGCGCTCGCGGGACTGCAGACCGTCTTCACGGGGCTCGGCGCGATCCCGATCGCGCTCGCATACGGCTGGTTCCGCGGCGGCCGCTGGGCGCGGCTGGTCGCGCTGCCGCTGCTGATCGGCGCGCTGTGGACCGCGCGCGAGCTCATCATGGGCAACTGGCCGTACGGCGGCTTCGCGTGGGGCCGGATCGGCATGAGCCAGTCCGAGAGCCCCCTCGCGCACGTCGCGTCGTGGGTGGGCGTGAGCGGGCTGACGTTCCTGATCGTGGCGTTCTGCGCGGCCGCGATCGAGCTCGTCCGGCTCCGGTCGTGGCGCGTGTCTTCGTTCGCGCCGGCCGTCGCCGTCGCGGCGGTCCTGCTCGTCGTGCCGCAGTGGCAGACGGCCCCGGCCGGGACGCTCCGTGTCGGCGCCGTGCAGGGCAACGGCCCCACGGCGTACTTCGACGAGCGCGAGGACTGGGCCATCCTGGAGTCGCAGCTGGACGCATCGGAGCCGCTGAAGGACGAGCGGGTCGACCTCGTGGTGTGGCCCGAGGGCGGGGTCGACTACGACCCGCTGCGCGAGCCGTCCACGGCGCTCGAGCTCTCGGCCGCCGCGCGGTCGTACGGTGCGCCGATCCTGATGAACACGGCGTCCGAGAAGGGCGATGAGGTCTTCAACACGTCGATGCTGTGGACCGCGGAGGGCGCCGCCGTCGCCGGCGGCCTGCAGACGCACGCCAAGCGGCATCCGGTGCCGTTCGGCGAGTACGTGCCGGAGCGGGCCTTCTTCGAGGCGATCGTCCCGGATCTCATCGGCATGATCGGCCGCGAGTACACGCCCGGCACCGACGCGCCGGTCGTCGACGTCGGCGACACGGTCGTGGGCCTCGCGATCTGCTTCGACGTGATCTCGGACGACCTGATCCGCGAGGGCGCCGAGGACGGCGCGCAGGTCTACATGTTCCAGACCAACAACGCGGACTTCCGCGGCACGGACGAGAACCTGCAGCAGCTCGCGTTCGCGCGCATGCGGGCGATCGAGACCGGCCGCACGGTGGTGAACCTCTCCACGGTGGGCACGAGTCAGATCATGGCCCCGGACGGCACGATGGTCTCCGCGCTCGGCGTGGACCAGGCGGGCCTGCTGGTCGGCGAGGTCGAGCTGCGCGAGGGTCTCACGCCCGGCGTCGTGCTCGGCCCGTGGGTGCAGCTCGTGCTGCTGTGGGGCTCCGTCCTCGGCCTGGCGCTCGTCGCGATCCTGCACTTCACACGCCGGCGGCCCGCGCGCCGCCCGGCCGCGCGCGGCCGGCCCGCGGCCCGTCCCCGCCGCTCGGACGCCGACCGCGTCGCGGCGATGTTCCGCTGAGCCCGGGCCATCGGCGTCGCGGCCATCGCCCGCGCACAGGCTCGCCTGCCCGGCTGCAGGCTCATCAGGCGCTCGAGGTGACGTGGGTCACATCCAGCCTGCATGCGGGCGCGCAAGCCCCTCGGCGGGCTCGGCAGGGGTGCTTAGGATCGGGGCATGAGCATGGACGAGAGCCCCGAAGAGATCGAGAACAGCTGGTGGTACAACTCGCGCACGGGCGAGGTGGAGCACGGGCCGGAGTCGCCGTCGATCCATCGGATCGGACCGTTCGCGAGCGCCGAGGAGGCCAAGCGCGCCCCGGCCGTGATCGAGGCCCGCTCGAAGGCATGGGCGGAGGAGGAGAAGCGCGAGGACAGCTGGGGCGGCACCCCCTGACCCGCCGTCACCGGCGCGTGCCGGTGACGCTGTCGCGCGCCCTCCGACCAGTAGGCTGAACGAGCGGCGAGGCCGCCACTTTCGCCCTACCCCCGAAGGGACACGATGGACAAGCAGCGTGACTTCGTACTGCGCACGATCGAGGAGCGCGGCGTCAAGTTCGTGCGCCTCTGGTTCACGGACGTCATCGGCACGCTGAAGTCGGTCGCGATCGCGCCGGCCGAGGTCGAGGGCGCCTTCAACGAGGGCATCGGCTTCGACGGCTCCGCGATCGAGGGCCTCACGCGCACGTACGAGTCCGACCTGCTGGCGCATCCGGACCCGACGACGTTCCAGATCCTGCCATGGCGCGGCGAGATCGATCCGACCGCCCGCATGTTCTGCGACCTGACGACGCCCGACGGCCAGCCCGCGGTCGCGGATCCGCGCAACGTCCTGAAGCGCACGCTCGCGAAGGCGGCGGATGCGGGGTTCACGTTCTACACGCACCCCGAGATCGAGTTCTACCTGCTGAAGTCGGGCACGCCCGGCCCGGACGGACTCGAGCCGGTCGACCGCGCCGGCTACTTCGACAACGTGCCCGGCGGCACCGCGCACGACTTCCGGCGTCGGTCGGTGCGGATGCTCGAGGACCTCGGGATCTCCGTCGAGTACAGCCACCACGAGGGCGGCCCCGGCCAGAACGAGATCGACCTGCGCTACGCCGACGGCCTCACGATGGCGGACAACATCATGACGTTCCGCACGGTCGTCAAGGAGGTCGCGATCGAGGAGGGCGTGCACGCCACGTTCATGCCGAAGCCCCTCGACGGCGAGCCCGGCAGCGGCATGCACACGCACATGTCGCTGTTCGAGGGCGACGTCAACGCCTTCTACGAGGAGGGCGCCCAGTACCAGCTCTCCAAGACGGGCCGTCACTTCATCGCCGGCCTGCTGCGCCACGCGAACGAGATCGCGCTCGTGACGAACCAGTTCGTCAACTCGTACAAGCGACTCTGGGGCGGCGACGAGGCCCCCAGCTACATCACGTGGGGTCACAACAACCGCTCGGCGCTCGTGCGCGTGCCGATGTACAAGCCGGGCAAGAGCCAGTCGGCGCGCATCGAGCACCGCGGCATCGACTCGGCGGCGAACCCGTACCTCTCGTACGCCCTCATGCTGGCGGCGGGCCTGAAGGGCATCGAGGAGGAGTACGAGCTCCCCGCCGAGGCGGAGGACAACGTGTGGGCGCTCAGCAACTCGGAGCGCCGCGCGCTGGGCTACCGCCGCCTGCCCTCGAGCCTGTACGACGCGATCGCGCACATGGAGGAGAGCGAGCTGGTCGCCGAGACGCTCGGTGAGCAGGTCTTCAGCTACGTCCTCAGCAACAAGCGCCGCGAGTACGAGCAGTACCGCTCGCAGGTGACGCAGTTCGAGCTGAAGCACAGCCTCGACATCATCTGAACCGCACCGTATGGCTCCGGATCGCGCGTCGTCGCTCACGCACCTCGCCCGGCTGGGCTTCTCGCGCTTCGACGAGGCGGACGAGCAGCTCGGCGAGCTGGCGGGGCTGATCGGGCTGGACCGGGAGGCGCTGCTCGCCGACGCGGGACAGGCCGCGGATCCGGATGAGGCCCTCGCCGGGCTCGTGCGGATCGCTCGGCGCCGCGAGCAGACGGTGCGCGACGTGCTGCGCGACGAGCGCGGCAGCGCGGTCGCGTGGCGCCTGCTGGGTGCGTCCCGCGGCTTCGCCGACTTCTACCTGCGCCGCCCCGAGCGCCTCGCCGACCTGCCCGCGGCCGGCCGCCGGCTGCCCGCGGCCGAGGACATGCGGCGCGCCCTGCGGCAGGCGGTGGGCGCCGACGCGGACGGCTTCGCCGCCTCGGGCGACGATGCGTCGTGGATCGCCCTGCGTGTCGCGTACCGCGCGCTGATCGCCGAGATCGCGGTGTTCGACCTGATGCACCAGGATCCCGTGTCGGTCGTGCACGCCGTGACGGCGGCGCTCGCGGATGCCGCGGGGGCGGTGCTCGACGCCTCGCTCGCCGTCGCGCGCGCGAAGGTCACGAGCGCCGGCGGGTTCGGCGGGTTCGCGCGCGAGGAGGTCGCGCAGACACGCCTGGCGATCATCGGGATGGGCAAGTCGGGCGCGCGCGAGCTCAACTACGTCAGCGACGTCGACGTGATCTTCGTCGGCGAGGCGGCCGAGGGATCCGACCTGTCCGAGGCGCGCGCGATCGAGATCGCGACGCGGCTCGCGATCCAGACCATGCGCGGCATCGACGGGATCGAGGCCGAGCCGCCGCTGTGGGAGGTCGACCCGAACCTGCGCCCCGAGGGCAAGCAGGGAGCGCTCGTGCGCACGCTCGAGTCGCACATCGCGTACTACGACCGCTGGGCCAAGAGCTGGGAGTTCCAGGCTCTGCTGAAGGCCCGCCCGCTCGCGGGCGATCCGGCCCTCGGCGACGCGTACGTCGCGGCGATCCAGCCCATGGTGTGGGCCAGCTCCGGCCGCGACGACTTCGTCGACAACGTGCAGCGGATGCGCGAGCGCGTCATGGAGCACATCCCGGCCGACGACGTCCCCCACCAGGTGAAGCTCGGCCCGGGCGGCATCCGCGACATCGAGTTCGCGGTGCAGCTGCTGCAGCTCGTTCACGGACGCTCGGACGACGCGATCCGGCAGCGCGGGACGCTCGGCGCGATCGACGCGCTGGAGGAGGGCGGCTACATCGGCCGGCAGGAGGCCGCCGTCTTCTCGCGCGACTACCGGGTGCTGCGCCTGATCGAGCACCGCCTGCAGCTGGTGGGGCTGTCGCGCACGCACCTGATGCCGCGCGTCGAGGGCGGGCTGCGCGCGCTCGCGCGGGCCACGCGGCTGGCCGAATCGGCCGAGGGCATCACGCGCATATGGGAGCACATCAAGCGCGAGGTGCGCGAGATCCACGTGCGCCTGTTCTACCGCCCGCTGCTGTCGGCGGTGGCGAGCCTGCCGCAGGACGAGGGATCGCTCACCGAGCAGCAGGCGCGCGACCGGCTCGCCGCGATCGGGTTCCGCGAACCCGCCGTGGCGCTGCGCCACATCGGGGCCGTCACGAGCGGCCTCAGCCGCAAGGCGACCATCCAGCGCCACCTCATGCCGGTCATGCTGCGGATGTTCGCGGAGGGCACGGATCCGGACTACGGCCTGGTCGCGTTCCGTCGCGTCAGCGAGCGACTGGGGGAGACGCCCTGGTTCCTGCGGATGCTGCGCGACTCGTCCGGCGCGGCCGAGCGTCTCACGCGCCTGCTGTCGGCCTCGCGCTACGCGGGCGAGCTGATGGAGTGGATCCCCGAGTCCGTCCCGTGGCTGGACAGCGACGAGCAGCTGAAGCCCCGCTCCGGCGCCGCGCTCGAGGAGGAGGCGCGCGCGATCCGGACCCGGCACGAGACGATCGAGGACGCCATGCGCGCCGTGCGCGCGCTGCGCCGTCGCGAGATGCTGCGCACCGCGATGGGTGCCGTGCTGGGCGTCACGACGCTGGATCAGCTGAGCGAGGCGCTCACCACGATCACGGAGGTGACGCTGCAGGCGACCCTGCGCGCCGTGCGCCGCGAGGTCGTGCCGGAGGAGGACGCGTCGCTCGACTTCGCGATCATCGGCATGGGCCGCTTCGGCGGGGCCGAGCTGGGCTTCGGCTCGGACGCGGACGTGCTGTTCGTCTACCGCCCCGAGGGCGTCGAGGCCCATCGGGCCGAGTCGCTCGCGCTCAAGATCGTCGCGGAGCTGCGGCGCGTGTCGGAGGACTTCCGCCTGCCGCTCGAGCTCGACGCCGACCTGCGCCCCGAGGGACGCAAGGGGCCGATCGTCCGCTCGCTCGACGCATACGCCGAGTACTACCGCCGCTGGTCGGTGTCGTGGGAGGCGCAGGCGCTGCTGCGCGCCCGCGGCGTGGGCGGATCCGCGAAGCTCACCGACGCGTTCATGCGCCTGGCGGACGACGTGCGCTACCCGGAGCACCCGGACGCGCAGGCCGTGCGCGAGATCAAGCGGATCAAGGCGCGCGTCGAGACCGAGCGGCTGCCGAAGCGCATCGACCCGACGCGGCACCTCAAGCTGGGCCCGGGGGGCCTGAGCGACGTGGAGTGGCTCGTGCAGCTGCTGC
This sequence comes from Microbacterium rhizophilum, assembly GCF_039605615.1. Lineage (NCBI taxonomy): Bacteria > Bacillati > Actinomycetota > Actinomycetes > Micrococcales > Microbacteriaceae > Microbacterium > Microbacterium rhizophilum. The sequence continues at coordinate 84,942 of NZ_JBCNUN010000001.1, forward strand.
AGCTGCAGCACGCGCACGCCGTCCCCGGCCTGCGCACGACCTCGACGCTCGCCGCCCTGCAGGCGGCCGTGGAGGCGGATCTCGTCGGCGCGGACGACGCCGCCCTGCTGCGGGCCGCGTGGCTGCTGGCCGCCCGCCTGCGCTCGGCGAACACGCTCCTGTCGGGCCAGACCAGCGACGTCCTGCCGACGGACCGCCGTCTGCTCGACGGCATCGGCCGCATCCTGGAGTACCCCGCGCACTGCGCCACGCAGGTCGAGCAGGACTGGCTGGGCACGGCTCGCCGCGCCCGCCGCGTCTTCGACCGCCTCTTCTACGGCTGAGCCCCGGCGAGACAGCACCGCCGGCGCGAGACTGCACCGCCCGCGCGAGACAGCACCGCCCGGCGAGACTGCACCGCCCGGCGAGACTGCACCGCCCGCGCGAGACAGCACCGCCCGCGCGAGACAGCGTGTGGCCACTGCTGCCTCGGCGGGGCGGTGCTGTCTCGTCGGGAACGACGAAGGCCCCGCCACCTGGAAGGTGACGGGGCCCCTGCGCCGGTCCGGGGTCAGACGCCGAAGTAGAGCTCGACCATTCCGCCGTGGCCCCTGATTTCTAGGGCGAGCGGAGCACCCTCGGGGCGCTCGGGTGTAATCCGGGTGTAATCAGCCGGCCGACGATCCCTCTGCGCCCGCCGCGTCGTCGCCGGCGTCCGACTCCTCGTCGTCCTTGTCGCCGCGCATGAAGGCGTCGATCGCCGCGCGCGAGCGGTCGGCGGACTCCGGCATGAGGTGTCCGTACGTCTTGAGCGTGAACGACGAGTCCGCGTGCCCGAGGTGCTCGGCGACGGTGATGATCGACTCGCCGGCGTCGAGCAGCACGCTCGCGTAGGTGTGGCGCAGCACGTGGAAGCCGTCGCGGTTCGTCGGCTCGAATCCGGCCGCCCGGCAGGCGGGACGCCAGATCCTCTGCCCGACGTAGTTCCCGTTCGCCGCCTTGCCTTCACGGGAGGTGAACAGCAGCTTCGCCGTGACCGGCGGCCCGTCGAGATCCATCCATGGCAGCGTCACCTCGCGGGGTGGGAACTTCTGCATGTACGCGGCCAGCTGCGCAGCCACGTACGGCGAGAGCGGAACGGTGCGCGTCTTCTCGTACTTCGGCAGCGCGAACACGAGCTTGTTGCCTCCGAGGACGATCACCTGCCGGCGCACGGTGATCTCGCGCGCGAGCCAGTCGATGTCCGCCTCGGGGTCGAGCCCGAACATCTCGCCGCGCCGCAGCCCCTCGCCGGTCCCGAGCGAGATGATCGGCTTCCACCGCTCGGGCAAGTTCTTCTCCACCGCGATGATCCGGCTGCGCGCCCACGGGATGGCGGGCTTGGTGTCCTTCCGCGGCTTCACGACGCTGCCGGCCTTCGCCGGGTTGCGCGCGAGGATCCCGTCGTCAACGGCGGCCTGCAGGATCGAGGCGACGTTCGCGAAGATCCGCTCGCGCGTCGTGCCGCCGAGCATCCGCGGCACCTCGCCGGCCTTCGACCTGTCGTGCTCGGAGCGGGTCGCGGCGAGGCCCTTCACCCACGTCTGGATCGTCGTGGGACGGATCTTCCGCAGGGGGATGTGGCCGAGATGCGGGTAGACGTGCTTCTCGAGGCGGTTGCGCGTCCCCTCGGCGCTGAGCGCGGCGTGGTCACGGGCCGCGAGCCACTGCTCGGCGTACTCCTTGAGCGTGATCTTGCCGAGCTCGGGGTCGATGTAGGCGCCGCGATAGAGGTCGGCCTTAATCGCGGCATAGTTCTTCTCCGCCTCGTCTTTGGTTGCGAACGACTTCGACGGCCGACGCCCGTCCTCCGTCTCCCACTGGACACGCCAGCGGAGCCCGACGCCATAGCGCTCGGTGCGGATCTTCTTGCCCGTCTTCTTGTCACGCCGGTACCAGCGGTCAACGACCGGCATTAGAAGCGCTCCGAATCAGGCGTGTCCCGCGCGAGGTCTTCGGCTTGGAGGTGAGAACGAGACGTCCGCGTGAAGGGGTCGAAGTCAGCGCGCCCAGCCTCGTCCATGAACTCCGAGACGGCCTCGTACACCGGGGGAGCGGCGGCAGGGTGGACCTCCGGGACCTCCGGCGGCAGGGGGAGCCGCTGTCCATCGCGGGTCTGGGCCCGCTCGAGCAGCAACTCCAAGAGTGCAACGTCGGAAACCGCAGCGAGAGCGAGCGCCAGTTCGCGGGGCGGCGTCTGGGCTGTCAACTGACCGCCGGAGGGGAGCGTGGAGTAGGTCACCGGCTCGCCCTCAGCTTCGTAGCCGGCGGCACCGAGTACCTCATCCCTCGAGACGCCGAGCGTGTTCGCAGTGATCACGGCCATGCGATGGGTGGGGCGCTCGGCCCCGCGCAACCACTTACTCACGCGATCGCGCTTGATGAGGCCCTGTGACTCACGAACGAGGTCGGCTTGTCGCCAGCCACGTACATCGAGTTGCGCCTGCAGCCAGGTTGCCCACTGGGGTGCTGTCTCCTGCTTCACGGGACAAGTGTTGCGTGTGCGCAACGAAAAGTAAAGCGGCATGAATGTTGCGCGCACCAGACACTCGTTATATGGTGAACGCCACACCGGATGTTGCGAGCACCAGACAAAGGAGCCCCGATGCTCAAGATCACTCCCCAGACCCTCGAGCGGGTAGCGCGCGAGTACGGCTGGATGCACCAGAGCGGCCGGCTCGACGGCACCCTCAATGCCACGAAAATGGCCCGAGGCCTCGGCGTCGCAGTCTCCTCGGTGACCCGCGCCTATGACACAGGCGTGATCGGGGAGACGTTGCTCACCCGCATCGCCCTGAAGACCGGTTGGTCGCTCGACAGCATCGTCACCGTCGTCGAGACCGCGGACGCAGCATGAGCGCCACCGCCACCAAGCGCCCGCCGCTGCTCACGCCCGACGACATCGCCGAGCGGTGGAAGGTCCGCCGCAAGTACGTGCTCGAGCTCGCCCGCAAGAAGGACCTCGCGTCCATCAAGGTCGGCCGATACACCCGCTTCGAGCAGGCCGCCGTCGAGCGCTACGAACGCGCACACCGCGAAGAGGCCGACTGATGGCCACCCTCCGCTGGGCCTTCGCGCTCGCCGCGGCCTCGTGCCTCGTGCACGTGCTGCTGACCGAGCGTGTCAATGGAGTCGCGCTGCTCGCGGCGCTCCTCGCTGTGCTCGCCGTTCGTCCGCAGCTCGTGGCCGACCTGTGGTCGGCGGCTGCCGACCTGTTCCACGCCGACGCGTGGGTCGAGGACGACCCCGCGCCGGAGCCCTCTCGGCTCGACCAGCTCGACGACGTCGACCGTCGCTGAGCCCTTCCACGCCCTCCGAACCCCACTAGGAGACCCACCATGAGCGCCAAGATGAAGCGCCGTCGCCGGCACGACCGCCGCAAGCGCATCCTGACCCACCGCTGCGAGAACGCGCTGTTCTTCGCGCGGGGCACGTTCCCTGCCTCGGCTCGCGCGTTCGCGACATGCTCCTGCGGAGCACGCGCCTTCAGCCGCGGAGACGACCCGGGGTTCCACGCCGACTTCTACGACCAGCACAGCTACTGCGACGCGGAGGCGGTGTGATGAGCACGCCTCAGAACCAGGACGCCGCGGTCCTCGAGTCGCTGGACTTCGTGCCGCGCTGCCAGAGTCCGCACACCCCTGAGCACGACGCCGTGCTGGTGATGCGGCACCGCTGCTGTGGCAGCACGGTCATCGCGTGCGAGGCTCACGCCGCGCAGGTCCGGTCGATCTTCGATCGCGCCATGCGGGCTGGCGATCAGTGGACATGCGTGAGCTGCGGTGCGGCCAAGCCGATCGGCTTCCACGCCGGCGTCGAGCTCATCCCGTTGCACGAGGTGACGTCGTGAGGGTCCTGACCGTGCGCCAGCCATGGGCGTGGGCGATCATCCACGGCGGGAAGGACGTGGAGAACCGCGTCCGGAACATCGCCGGCGACTACCGCGGTCCAGTCGCGATCCACGTCGCTCAGACGGAGGACGCGAACGCCTTCTCGCTGTCGGAAACGCGAGAGGTGCTCGATGCGGCCGCCGCGCGGTGGATGGATGCCGCGACCAGGGCGCGGCCGAAGTCGGTGGAGACCGTGCCATGGGCACGCGATCATGGGCGCATCATCGGCGTGGTCGACCTGACCGACGTGCACTGGTCGGGGATGGAGTGCTCGCGGGGCCTCAAGTGCCACGAGTACGAGCTCTGCTCGCCCTGGGCGCAGGCGTACCACGAGCACCTGGTGCTCGCGAACCCGCGTCCGCTGGCCGAGCCGATCCCGTACCGCGGTGCGCTCGGACTCCGCACGCTCGACGAGGCTGCCGCCGGCAGGGTCCTCGAGGCGGTGGCCTGATGGAGCTGCAGCAGCCGGTGAAGATGATCGCCCGGTGGCCGGGCCACGGCGACCTCACGATCATGGTCGACGGGGCCTACACCTACCTCCGCGCCGACGACGTAGAGCGCCTGGCCGACGTGCCCGCGTGGGGCGCCGGCGAGACGGTGCTCGGCGAAGCCTGGCCCGAAGAGCTCGACGGCATCCCGTTCTACCCGGTCGACGCCGCGATCACGAAGGTCAACGAGCACGCCGGCAAGGAGACCGCCCGCCAGTTCCTCGCCTGGCTCGACTCCGCGCTGCCCGGCCTCCTCGATCCTGAGTCGCTCGCCCGTGCCCGCCGCGACGTCGGCTTCATGAACAGCCTCACCGTGCGCCAGGCGGCACGCACCCTCGACCGTGACCCGGCGATCACGATCGGGCAGAACACCCTCTTCGCGCACCTCGAGCGCGAGGGCTGGATCACCCGCGGCGACGACTGCTGGCAGCCGACCGTCATGGCCCGCGCGAACGGGTGGGTGACGATCCGCCGGATGAAGCACCCGGCGCCGGGCAGGGACCGACACGCCTCGTACGAGCAGGTCTACATCACGCCCGTCGGCATGACCCAGCTGCGCACCACTCTCCGCGCCATCGCCGAACCGGCGCCGGTCGACGACACGCGCATCCCCCTCTTCGACTGACCACCCCACGACTCAAGGACCCCACGCTCATGAGCGACCCCAACCTCGACACGCGACCCGCTGGCCGTGACCGCCTCGCGATCACCTCGGCGCTGGTCGGCCTGATCCCCCTCGCACTGCTCGCCATCGCCCTGGTGGTGATCCGATGAGCGCCTGGCCGGACACGATGAACGTCGGCCCGATCCGGGAGTGGCCGGGCGCTCTGAGGACGTCGCGCGTGGCGTCGCCGTTCAATCGACCGCCGAAGTACGTCGACGGCAAGCGTGTTCCGGGCACTCCCGTTCCGCTGGGTCAGACGCTGCGGGACCTGGATCGCGAGCTCCGCGAGCTGGGCGCGAAAGGCACCGAGCTTCTCGTGGCGATCGATCCGGCACAGTTCCGGATGGACGGGCGGCCGTACGCCAACGCTCGTGCCGAGCACCCGGGCATCATCCTGTCGTTCGACATCCCGAACGTCGGGCATGTGTCCTATCCCTGCGACGCCTTCACGACCTGGGAGTCGAACCTCCGCGCCGTGACTCTCGCCCTCGAGGCGCTGCGCAAGGTGGACCGCTACGGCGTCACCAAGCGGGGCGAGCAGTACCGCGGCTTCCTCGCGATCCAGGCCACCGCGGCGCCCGCCGGCTTCCGGGACGCGGACGAGGCGATCGCCTGGCTCGCGACGTTCTCCGACGTGGAGCGTGCGGAGAAGGCCTCGCCCCGCGTCCTGCTCCGCCTGGCTCAGCGCCGTGCGCACCCCGACCAGGACGGCGACCCGGAGCTCTTCCATCGCGTCTCGCTCGCTGAGTCGGCGCTCCGCAAGGGCGGCCTCCTGTGAGCGTCGTGCACGTCTGCCCCGCGGACCACAAGCACGGCGGCAAGACCACCTGCTACACGCATCACAAGTGCCGTTGCGTGCCCTGCACCAAGGCGAACACCGACCGGCAGCGACTCTCGCGCCAGCTGGTCGCCGCGGGGATCCCGGGACGCCTCGATCCTGAGCCGATCGCCGACCATGTCCGACACCTCATGGAGTTCGGCTACAGCTTCGAGCAGATCGCCCGTGCGGCCGGCGTCAACGAGGCCACCCCGTACCGCGTCGTCCACGGCAAGCTCAAGTTCGTCTTCGGTGACATCGGTCGCGCCATCCTCGGCGTGCACCCCCGTCTGCAGGACCTCGACCCGCTCACGCTCGTCCCCTCGCGTGGCGCCCGGCGCCGACTGCAGGCGCTCGGCGCCCGCGGCTGGGCGCTCGAAGCGATCGCGCGCACCACGGGGCCCTCGCGCGGCCGCCTGTCCAAGATCCTCTGCAGCCAGTCGCACATCACCGTCGCGACCCATCAGCGGATCGCCGGGATGTACGAGCAGCTGTGGAACGCCGATCCGCCGGCCGACACGCGATGGGATCGCCGCTCCGAACTGCGCACACGCCGCCGCGCGGATGCCCTCGGCTGGCTCCCGCCTCTCGCATGGGACGACATCGACACCGATCCGGAGCCGCCGGCTGCCGAGGACGCGACCGAGCTCGGCGCCGACATCGACGTCATCGCGATCGACCTCGCAGTCGAGGGCGCGCGGGTCGAGCTCACCACCGTGGAGCGGCACGTCGCCGTCGCGGAGCTCACCGCCCGCGGCCGCAGTGCGAACGAGATCGCCCTGCTGCTGGGTGTCACGTCCAAGACCATCGAGCGTGACCGGGCCGCGCTCGCCCACGACCACAGCGACGGCATGGAGGTCGCAGCATGAGCATCACCGCACCCGTCCTCGAGGCCGGCCAGATCGTGCGCGTCGCATTCTTCGGTGAGGACCGAGCACCCGAGATCGGCCGAGTCGGGTACGGCGGCGAGTGGATGTCGTACGTCCACCTCGCCGGCGGCGACAGGATCATCGTCGAGACCAGCGACCTCACGCCGCTGCGCTTCCAGGACCCGACTGGCCTCACCACGGGCCGGTGGCGCGTGCGCCGGAAGGTGCTCGTCCACAACGGTGCCGCGTCGGTGTACGTGTTCCGCGCCGAGCCCATCCCGGCTCGTGGCGTCGCGCCGAGCATCGAAGCGATCGTCGCCCCATCACGCGACTTCCCGCGGTTCGAGCAGGCGATCGCGTACGCGAACGAGCGGGCGGCGAGGAACCTCCGATGAGCAGTCGGTGGTTCGACGGCCTGCGCAGTCCGCTCGAGGTGCGTGGCTGGGCGCACCAGGAACCGCGTACGTGGCTGTTCCACTTCGCCTGGCCCACGAACCCGCTGCCGATGAACGGCGGTCGAGGGCAGGGATGGCGGCGGCACGCGAGGCAGGCGTCGATGGTGAAGAACCACGCCTACCAGCTGATCACCCTCGCGAAGCTCCCCGAGCTGTACCGAGTGACCGCGCAGCTCACCTGGTGGGTGCCGGACTACCGGGTCCGCGACCCCGACAACCTCGGCGATCTCGAGAAGCGCCTGTTCGACGCGATCGTCAAGGCCGGCGTCGTCGTCGACGACCGACCCCAGTTCATGGACAAGCCCCGCGGCCTCATCCGCCACCTCAGCGACGCGGACGGGCTGGTCACCCGCCCCGGCTTCGTCCTGTCCGTCACGCAGACCACCACCGATCACCACACCACCCCCACTGGAAGGAACCACCGATGAACGCCACACCGATCGCGGTCCCCGAGGACCTTGAGCTCGCATCCGGCGGGCACTCCAACCCCGCCGAGGGCATGTGCCTCCTCGAGGCAGTCAGCTACTTCACCGGCGAGCCGTTCAGTGACCACCCGCAGTGCGTCAGCCCGGTGCTCGGCGCGTACGGCCGCCGCCTCAACGACCGTCTCGCCGACGAGGACCGGCAGCGCCTCAAGCCGTACATCCCGCGCATGGTCGGCACCGCCGGAGACGGGAAGGACGACAAGCGTCGCTGGCTGGCGATCGACTGGGCCGTCCGCACCGGCCTGCCCCGCTGGCTCGACGCCGCCGGCCTCACCGAGCAGGCACAGCAGCTGCGCGAGCTCGCCCCGATCATCGACTGGGCCACCCGCGACGTCGCCCTCCCGCTCGTCCGCCGCATCAGCGACCTCACCTGGGAGAAGCGCAAGGGCTGGCGAGACAAGGTCCGCGCCGCGGCAACCGAGGCTGTGAAGGCCGAGCTCGCGAAGAACCCCGACGCCGAGCCCGGATCTGCCGCTGCCGCTGTCGCTGCCGCTGTCGCTGCCGCTGTCGCTGCCGCTGTCGCTGCCGCTGACGCTGACGCTGTCGCTGCCGCTGACGCTGCCGCTGTCGCTGACGCTGACGCTGACGCTGCCGCTGACGCTGCCGCTGACGCTGCCGCTGCCGCTGCCGCTGCCGCTGACGCTGCCGCTGACGCTGACGCTGCCGCGCGGTACTCCGACCGCTGGTACGCGATCCGCCGGGAGACGTACGAGCGCGTCTACCCGATCTACCGCAAGGCGGTCCTCGAGCTGCCCGCGCTCGCCGCAGCCCGTGCCGACAACATCACCGACGGCATCGAGCTGCTCGGCCGCCTCATCGACGCCAACTGAGTCACCCACCATGAGCGAGCACGAACGCGTCTACACCGAAGTGCCCGGCACCATTTGCCACGTGCAGGGGGAGCGGGGCACCGTCACCGGCCTCACCTACGAGGGCGGCATCCACCGCCGCGCCGTAGGCGCGTTCGTGCATCTCGACGAGCGCGACGTCATGCTCTACGTCACCCTCGGGATCCCCGTCACCGGCCCGTGCGACTGCGGAGCCGACGCCGGGCGCCGAACCGAGCACCGCCAAGACTGCGCCGTCGTGAGCGGCCGACTCACCCACCACCTCGTGAGCGAGACGAGGGAGATCACCCGCGACGAGTTCGACCGACTGACCGGGCTCGACACGGTCCGCACCGACTGCGGCTGGCGGACCCGGGGCGGCTCGCTCATCCCCGGCCCGCCGGCGTGGATGGGCAGGACCGCATGACCATCCACGCCCGCCACCGCCTCGCCGCCCAGATCCACGAGCGGCAGCAGGAGTTCGACACTGCCCACGAAGTGCAGGACCGCCGTGGCCGGCCTGGGACCGCGGGCGCTCCCGAGCCGAAGCACACAGTGCAGGAGTTGCTCGACTTCGAGGTCGAGTGGGGCGAGAAGCACACCGGCCGCAAAGACGAGGCGATCCGCGCCGTCCTCGGCCTCAAACCCGCCCGCTTCTACCAACTCCTCGGCCGCGCCCTCGACAGTGCCGCCGCCGTCGCACACAACCCGCAGCTCACCAACCACCTCCTCGAGCGCCGCGACCGCAGCGCCCGCCGCCGCTGAAAGGACCCCACGCCATGACCGACAGCATCAGCCTCGTAGACCGCTCGACCGCCAAGAAGCCGACGCGATCTCGCAAGCCCATCCCTACCGTCGACACGACCGGCACCACGTCGGCCGTCGACGCGCTCGCCGAAGCGCCCGCCACCTCGCCCACGCTCGCCGTGGACCAGATCGTCCACGTCGACCCGACCACGCTCCTCATCGGCCCGAACGTCCGCAAGACCACCGACCCCGAGGCGTACAAGGCCCTCGTCGGCTCGATCGCCGAACTCGGCGTGCTCGAGGCGGTCACCGCGTTCGTCACAGAGGACGGGCAGCTCGAGATCGTCACCGGCCAGACCCGCACGAACGCCGCCGTCGAGGCAGGTGCGACGTCTATCCCGGTCCGCATCATCGCCAAGCCGGAGTCGACCACCCTCGCGCAGCTCGTGGAGAACACCGCCCGCGCGCCGATGACCCGCGCAGACCAGGTCGCCGCGGCCAAGCAGCTCGCCTTCGACTTCAAGCTCCCAGCTGCGCAGATCGCCAAGCGCACCACCCTCGCCCGCAAGGACATCGACCACGCCCTCAAGGTCGCCGACGCACCTGTCGCGCTCGCCGGACTCGACAAGGACGGTCTCTCGCTCGAACTGCTCGCAGCAGTCGCCGACTCCGGCCTCACCGAGGAGGAAGCCAAGCCCGTGTTCGAGGCACGGTGGAACCCGGAGATGGAGCTGCAGCGCGCCGTCCGGAACAAGGAGATCCGCGTCGCCGTCCAGTCAGAGACGGACAAGCATCGTGCGGCCGGCGTGCAGGTCACCAAGGTCGCCCCGACCGACGACTACGGCACCCCCAACAAGGACACCAAGGCCGCATGGGTGCGGGACCTCATCGACGCGAAGACCGAGAAGCAGGTCAGCGCCAAGGAGCACGAGAACTGCCCCGGCCACGCCGTCTGGATCGGACAGCACGGGTACCACCACGACACGAACATCGACATCATGCCCGTCTGCCTTGACCCGAAGGCCCACGGCCACGCGCTCGCCGCAGGCAGGGCCGCCGCCGGGAAGCCGCAGATGAGCGACGAGGAGAAGGCACTCAAGAAGCAGAACACTCACCTGAATAAGGCATGGCCGGAGGTCACCGAGGTACGTCTCGACTGGATCCGGGATCACCTGCTGCCGCTCAAGAAGCTGCCGAACGGGTGGCAGCTGTTCATCGCAGACGACCTGATGTCCGAGCACGAGCACTACACCGCCCACCTCGGCCTCTCCGGGAACCCGGTCGTGCTGAATCGCATCCTCGCGCTCGGAGTCAGGGTGAGCGAGTCCGAGCATCAGACCGGCTACCGGTACGTCAGCACCAGCGACGTCGCGTCCCGCTTCCGCGCGGAGCTCGCCAAGCGCCCGGACCACGCGATCCTCGCGCTCGCGATCCAGCGGCACGAGTCGGCGATGGAGGTCCGCGGCGGTTGGGAGAAGCTCAGCCCTCGCTACATGCAGTGGCTCGTAGACAACGGCTACCGCCTCACCGAGGAGGAGCAGATCATCCTCGATCGCCGCGTGGCGCTCGAAGGTAAGCGCCGCGCGGGCCGGGCCGAGGACGAAGCCGCGGCAGAGAGCGCGGACGACGAAGGCGATGACTTCGCATGAGCGCCCGGATCGAGCCGGCGCCGCGGCCGAAGGCGCTCGGTTGGCGGATCGGGGACCTGGTCGTCCTCGGATCCACCCGCTGGGTGATCCGCACCCTCGTCGGCGAGCAGGTCGAGCTCGAGGCGACGAACACGCCCACCGGCATCTGGTGGACCACCACCCTCGACAAGCTCCCCGACAAGGAGACGCGATGAGCAGCGCAGACCTCTTCGAGGACGGCTTCCCGCACGGCACCCCCGACGGCTACGACCGCGGCTGCCGCGGCTCCGGATGTCCCGGCCAGCTCGAATGGGGCCTGTCCTGCGCCCGCGCCTGGATCGCCTCGAAGGGCGACTACCGGTACAACAAGCTCGCCCGCCAGGGCCTCACCCCGGCCGAGATCGCCGCCGAACTCGACGGCCGGTTCTACCCCGCCAAGACTCCCACCCCCACCGAGGAGCACACCATGACCACCAAGCCCGCACCGAAGCCCGCCCCGCCGAAAGTCAAGGCGCCGGCGCCGACGCCCGTGCCCGACATCGCCGCCGCCAAGGCGGACCCGATCGAGACCGCCGCGGCGAACCTCGTGGAACTCGGCAAGGCGCACACCGCCACGAGCAAGCCCGCCGAGCCCGAGACGCCCACGGCGCCGACCCAGCCCGCCGAGCTCACCGCCGCCGAGAAGCGGGAGCGCAACGCCCAGATCCGCACGTGGGCCCGAGAGAAGGGGTACACGGTCGGCCTCAAGGGGCCGCTGCCCGTCGAGGTCATCGAGCACTACGACGAGACCCACCGCGCCGCGGAGCCGACCCCCGAAGAAGCGGTCGCCGCCGTGCGGGGCACGCTCTTGGGCCGGGAAGCAGCCGCCTCCATCGCCCTCGACAAGGACCCCAAGGCCGAGACCATCGTCATCGACGGGCCGGTCACCGTCGGCCCCGTGGCCGCCGCTGTCGAGCAAGAGGCGCCCGCCGTCGGCGAGCTCGACGACAAGACCCGCATCTGCAGTGCCTGCCTCGCCGGCGACCACGGCAACCACAACCCCCGCCTCGGAGGGATCTGCATCGGCTGCGCCTGCGAGCAGATCCCCGAGCCGGCCCGCACCTGCGACCGCTGCGGCGGCCCCGCCGACACCCTGTCCAGCGACGACCTCTGCGACGGCTGCGTCGAGGAGATCGTCCAGTTCGTCGGCGACGCCGCAGCCAGCGCCGCGCAGGCCGTCCGGCCCGCGTGGGGCGACGTCGCCGAGGCAGTCGACGTCGAACGCGCCCGTACCACCGCGGTCCTCCTCGAGCAGGAACTCGCCCGCGCAGAGCAGGAACGCGACACCGCGCTCGCCGAGGTCGCGACCCTCAAGACCGCGTTCGAGACGACGCTGGAGCGCTGGGACCGCCAGCGCCTCGACCTCGAGCACCAGCGCCGCACGCACACGCACGACGTCGGCCACATCGACGACCTGCGCAACACGGTCGCCCACCAGCAGGGCACCATCGACATGCTCAGCCGAGCCCTCGAAGCCAAGACCAGCCAGAACACCCGCCTCAGCAACGAGCTCAACCAGCGCGCCGAGCGGCCCGGCCGCCGCCGCGTCTCCTGGAGGAACTCATGAGGCGCCCGAAGGACCCGAAGCTCCGGCAACAGGCAGACGAACTCGAAAGGAAGGTGGCAGTCGGTGAGCGCTGACATCGAGGCGGAGGCCTGTGCCGAGGCTATCTGCAGGGCGCTCGCCGACGCTCGCCCCACGTACCGAAATGAGGACGACCTGCAGGCCGCGATCGCCGACCTGCTGGCCGACGCTGACATCGCCGCAACGCGCGAGGTGCGGTTGTCGGACGGGCAGTCGCGGATTGACCTGCTCGCCGGACGCGTCGGCATCGAAGTGAAGGTCGGTGGCGGGACCTCCGACGTTGCCCGGCAGCTCGCACGCTACGCGCAGTGCTCCGAGATCAGCGCGCTCGTTCTCGTTACGACCCGCGTCGCCCACTCTCACGTCCTCAACGAACCGACCACCGACAAGCCAGTGTTCGTCTGCTCGCTGATCGGAGCCGGCCTGTGACCCGTACCTACGGCACCTACGACTACGTGCCCGGCAATGGGCGCTCCCGCGGGCAGTGGGGGCTCAAGCTCGAGCCGGCCGTCGCCGTCCGCGCGAAGCGGATCTTCACCCGCGTCAACCAGGACCGCGCAGGCATGCTGCTCATCAGCGACGCGGACGACGTCGCTCGCGACATCGAATGGCTGATGGAGCGCTACCCGCTCGTGCCATTCCGGCCCGCCGCAGAACAGCAGTTGCGCTCACGCGCGGACGCACACCGCGAGACGATGGCCGCCGTCGCGCGCGTCACCGAAGGCAAGAACGCCCGCCTCGAGCTGCCGACCCAGCCAGTCAAGACGCCGCGCGACTACCAGCTCGCCGCCGTCGAACTGCTACGCGCTCGCGGCAGGCTGCTCCTCACCGATGACCTCGGGCTGGGCAAGACCTTCACCGGCCTCCTGAACCTCGTTCACGAGGACGCGCTTCCCGCCCTTATCGTGCCGCCTACCCACCTTCCGCGCCGCTGGATGACCGAGCTCGAGGAAGCATTCCCGTGGCTCGACGTGCACCTGGCCGCCAAGACGACACCCACGGACGCATTCCTCGCCGGCGAGCACCCAGACGTGCTCATCGTCCCCTACTCGCGTCTCAACGGGTGGCGGGACCACCTCGAGGGCTGGGCGTCGTCGGTCGTGTTCGACGAGGTCCAGGAGCTTCGCCGCGGCGTCGGAACACAGAAGGGTGCCGCGGCCGCGCAGGTCTCGAAAGACGCGCCCTTCGTTCTCGGCCTCACCGCCACCCCGGTCTACAACTACGCCGGCGAGATCTGGGAGCTGTTCAACATCCTCGCCCCCGGCGTGCTCGGGACACAGACCGAGTTCGTGCGCGAGTGGGTCGGTCGCTGGCAGCAGCAGCACATGGTCGTCTCCGATCCCGCCGCCCTCGGCTCCTACCTCCGCGAGGAGGGCGTCATGCTCGGCCGCACTCGCGCCGAAGTCGGCCGCGAGCTCCCCAAGACGGTCAAGGTCCCGCAGCTCGTTGACGCCGACCCCGCCGCCCTCGAGTCCATCGCCGGCGACGCTCGCGCCCTCGCCCGCCTGATCCTCGACAACTCCGCCACCCGCACCGACCGGTGGAAGGCCTCCGGTGACCTCGACTGGAAGATGCGCGAAGCCACCGGCATCGCGAAGGCGCCGTACGTCGCGGAGTTCGTCAAGCTGATCCTCCAGTCCGAGCGCAAAGTCGTCCTCTTCGGATGGCACCGCGCCGTCTACGACATCTGGCTCCAGCAGCTCGCCGAGTACAAGCCCGTCATGTACACGGGCAGCGAGTCACCCACGCAGAAAGCCGCAGCCGAAGACGCCTTCGTCACCGGCAACGCTCGCGTCCTCATCATGTCCCTGCGATCCGGGGCCGGCGTCGACGGCCTGCAGAAGGCGACCAACGTCGTCGTGTTCGGCGAACTCGACTGGTCACCCCAGGTCCACGAGCAGGCCATCGGCCGCGTCCGCCGCGACGGCATGGGCGAAGCCCCGCCCGTCGCTTACTTCCTCCACGCCGAGGAGGGCTCAGACCCGACGATCCTCCAGGCCCTGAACGTGAAGCGGCAGCAGTCCGAACCGATCACCACTCCGGACGGCAAGCTCCGCACCGACGCAACGACCGACACCACCCGCGCCCGCGCTCTCGCCGAACAGATCCTCGGCATCCAGGCCGCAAGCGAAGGAGAGCGACCATGATCCTCGTCAAGATCACCCAGCACGACTGGGTCAACCCGCGAGAGGTCGCAGCCGTCACACGAGACGGTGCATTCGGCGTAGTGCGGGTCGTCCTGTCGTGCGGAGAGCGCGTCAACGTCGGACGGGACAACGTCGCCGGCGTCGACCTATTGCAGCGCACCATCGATCGCCTCGCCGAGGGCGCGCTCGCCGAGGGCGAGGACTGATGGGCGCGCTTATCGACCTCGCAGGGCGCCGCTTCGGCCGCCTGACCGTACGTGCCCGCCTTCGGGACGCTGTGACGCCCAGCGGCGCACGCCAGCCCGTCTGGGGCTGCGTGTGCGCCTGCGGGCGCCGCACCATCGAGCAGGGGCGTGCGCTGCGCGCGGGGCGGGCGCTCTCGTGCCGCGAGTGTGTGCGGGATCCGTCGCGGATGCTGAAGTACGGGACCACCTACATCGTGTGGTGGCCGACGCTCGGCGTCCTCAAGATCGGGCGGACGTTCCGCGACGCCCGCCTCGACATGATGCGCCAGACCGGCGCCGTGGTGCTGCTCGACGCACCAGGCACCGACGACACGTGGGAGGCCGCCGGCTTGCGGGCGCTGCGCGCGCTGTTCGACCCCGCTTTCACCGGTCCGAGCGGTGACGGCGTGCACCGTGCCGACCGGATCCTCTACCGCGGCCGTGGCTGGTCGGAGTGCTTCCTCGTGGAGCGCGGCGACCTGCAGCTCGCATACGACGTCGCGTTGCGCGCGATGCTCCGAGAAGGGAACAACTTTGGACACAACCCCCCAGCCACCACCGCGTGGAGGCGCGCCCTCACCGGCGCCCAGCGTGCTCGGGCTGCCGGCCGAGGCGGCGCCCACTGCGTGGGGCCTGCGGTTCCTGGTCGGGGTGGAGAACCGGCTGCTCGTGGATCCGCAGCGGATCGCGGCGATGCTGTACCCGGCGGAGCCGCGCGCGGCCGCATCGGAGCGGGTGGTGCTGCACATCCTGATGCTCGAGGAGGCCGGGCACCTGCGCACATGGGTGCAGGACGGCCGCGAGTGGCTTGCACTGCTCGTCCCGTTCGAGTCGCCCCCGAGCGCCTTGCAGGCGCCGCCGGCGCCGCCGGCGCCGTCCGTGTCGTTCACCGAGCCGCCCCTATTTTCAACGGCTGGGGAGAGAGAGGAAGAGAGAGAGGAAGCGCGGGCGAGGGCGCGCGAGAGAGCGCGGGCGCAAGCCGCCGCCGAGGACCAGGCACGCTCGGAACGCTGGGCAGCCTGGGAAGCCGAGTACGCCACCAGCACCAAGCCGCTCCGACCCCTGCGTCCTGCGCTCCTGGATGCTCCGCCCATCGGCTGCGCCGAGCATCCGGAGGGAACGCGGGAGCCCTGCGGTCCGTGCGGCACAGCGAGGGAGCGTCGGAGGGCGTTCCTCGTGAAGCAGCAGTACGTCGAGCAGCTGTCGATCTTCGAGGAGAGGTGGGGCGATGACCCGTTCTGACGACCAGGGGTGCATCCGCGGGTGCA
Organism: Microbacterium rhizophilum; assembly: GCF_039605615.1. Classification (NCBI taxonomy): domain Bacteria; kingdom Bacillati; phylum Actinomycetota; class Actinomycetes; order Micrococcales; family Microbacteriaceae; genus Microbacterium; species Microbacterium rhizophilum. The sequence continues at coordinate 101,093 of NZ_JBCNUN010000001.1, forward strand.
TGGCGGATCACTTCGCCGCCTGCCCGGCCTACGGGAACCCGGAGGGCACGTGCCCCGGATGCGCGCCGGCCCCTCGCGTCGACGGGACGCTGATCTGCGATCGCTGCTACCGACGCCTGCGGTTCCTGCTGCACAGCGCGAGTGACATCCTCGGCCGGATGCGCACGCTCGCTCAGCAGGGCAAGGCGGTCGTCTACTCGGCGGCGCCGGCCTCGTCGGGCTCGGGTGCGCCGGATCAGGTCGACGCGGACCTCCTCGAGGCAACGCACGTGGTCGCCGCGAAGCTCAAGCGGTGGGGCGGCTGGATCCGCAACGGCCGGGCCACGCTCGACGCTGCGCTGAGCGACGAGGGCGTGGCTCGCGACCTGATCGCGGACCTCCTCGAGTTGCACGAGCGACCGGCAGACGCGGACGAGTCGTACACCGGGTGGCCGATCGCGGAGTGGACGCTCGCCGACGCGCACGCGCGGTGGGGGATCGAGCGCCGTGACCGGTACGTCTATCCGGCCGAGGAGGAGCCCGGCGTCGTCGTGGTCACGCCGGTGCGCGAGTGGTACGACCCGCTCCTGCAGTTCGCGGACGCGGCGAAGCGTGCGGGTATCTCCGAGCGCCAGCTGCGGACCTGGGTGAAGGACGAGGTGATCGAGCCCGTGGCCAAGCTGCGAACTGCTGGCGTCCTGCGCGACAAGAGGGGACGCAGTTCGCAGGGGCAGACGATTGTGTGGTTCAAGGCGTCCGACATCGACGCCGCGGCCGCGGTGATGGCTGGGCGCCAGGCGGCGACTCGATTGAGACGACACGCCGAAGAAGCGATGGGATCCGCGTAGTTCCAGGTACTTCCACAACGCGTGTTACGCTGTGCGTGCACAAGAACTATGACCAGAGAGCCTCACCTTCGGGTGGGGCTCTCGGCGTTTCTGGTGCTCGTCCCGCCGCCACACGTTCACGACTCCGGCACCGGGCCCCGTCGCCACGACCGCGCGACCGCTTCGTGGGGAAGCGATCGATAACGCGCAGCGAACTCCTCACGGGCGCCACCTGCATCCACGGATCGATGTGGGCCAGGCGGGACGCCACTCTTCACCCGCTCGAGGGGAATAGCCCATGGTCGCTCTGCGCGCCGGGACCCGCTGCGCATGCGGCGAGGTGATGTACCCGCACCAGTCTCGGAAGGTGCTCGTCTGTACGCACTGCGATGCGTCGTGCGAGATCGCGAATTGCCCGCGGTGTCGCGGCTTCCAGATCGGTTCCCGGGTGAAGAACGATTCCAACTGGAACCCAGCCGGCATGTACACGGAGCACGCATGATCCTCTGCTGGCTCGGCATCCACCGCGGGCGCTACATGTTTCGTCGGCGCGACGGATCCCGTCTACGACTACGTCCGGACCTGCACGCGATGCCGGGTGCAGCGTCGCCACCTCTGATCCATGCGTGTCTGCGCTGAGCCCGGGTGTCCGGAGCTCGTGGAGGCGGGCCGTTGCTCGGCGCATCGCCGCGAGCGTGAGCGTGCGCGCGGCAGTCGACAGCAGCGCGGCTATGACGCGAAGCATGACCGGCGCCGCGCATGGTGGGCGCCGAGGGTCGCGACAGGCCGCGTCAGATGCTGGCGGTGCGAGCAACTGATCCGACCCGATGAGGCATTCGACCTCGGTCACGACGACCACGACCGCGGACGCTACCGCGGCCCCGAGCACGTGACGTGCAACCGCAGCGCCGGCGGACGAGCGGCGCACTCCACCCCGTGAACAGGAGAACACCATGGCACGTCGCCTCAAGCCTGAACTCCACTCGCCGATCATCGGCACCGAGCCCGCGACGAGCGTCGAGGACATCCGTCAAGCGGTCCGCGAGCACGTCGAGGAAGCGCAGGCCGACACGGACGCGCGGATCGACGCGCTGACCCAACGCATCGAGAACGACGCTCGGGATCGTGCGGCGCTCATCGGCCATCGCAACCAACTGCAGGCGTGGCTCGACCAGAACGCCGAGCGGCCCCCGATCATCGTCAACCCCGCCCCTGGCATCGACGCCACCGCGGTTGCCCAGGTCGCCGCACGCACTCTCCGCACGACTCGCTGAGGCCCCGGTGCGGCCCGCCTCCGAGGGGGTGGGGGAGGGACCCCAAGAGCGGACCTCACCGTACCGCCGGGGAGGTGGAAAAAGTCCCGGTCAGGTTCAAAACGTTTGCGGTTCTGGGGGTGGTGGGGATGACCTCTGGTGGTACTCGCGGCCGCTCCGGGCCAGCGCCGGACCCGAACGCACTGCGTCGCGATCGCAAGGATGATGCTGCATGGGTCACCCTTCCGATCGAGGGATACGTCGGTGATGTTCCCGAGTTCCCGCTGACGAAGATCGCGATCTACGACGTGTATGTCGTCGATAAGAAGCGCATCAAGGAACTCAACGTCGAAGCCACCGAGCAGCGATGGCAGGACGAGCTCGACCTCTGGGCCGAGCTGTGGGAGAAGCCGCAGGCGTACCAGTGGTCCAAGCTCGGGCTCGAGCTGCAGGTGGCTTCCTACGTCCGCGCCTTTCACGACTCCGTCGCCGCCGGCGCCCCGGCGAGCATGAAGACCGCGGTACTTCGGATGAGCGCGGAGATCGGTCTGTCCCTGCCGGGGATGCACCAGCTGCGGTGGAAGTTCTCGACGGATGAGCTTGCGGCTCGGCGCGAGGAGGTGGCTCCCCGTGTCAGCGTTCGCCGTTCTTCGATGAAGGACCGGTTGAGGGCTGTCAATGGAAGCGACTGAGACGCTCGGCGTCGCGGCGGCGTGGATCGAGTCGCACTGCGTCATCCCGGACCAGGAGCACCGTGGCGAGCCGTTCGCGCTCGGTTCGGAGCAGTTCGCGTTCGTGGTGAACCACTACCGGGTGCGCCCGGACGCGACGCCGGCGCGGATCGTGAAGCCGGTGGATGCGTTCGTGTTCCGCCGGTCGCTGCTGGTGCGTGCGCAGAAGTGGGGGAAGTCGCCTCTCGTCGCGGGCTTCGTGTGCCTCGAAGGTGTGGGGCCCGCGACGTTCGCCGGACGTGCTGAGGGCGGCGAGGTCTACGACTGCCGGGACTTCAGATGCGGATGCGGATGGGGCACCGAGCGCAGCGCGTTCGAGCCGTACGTGTTCGAGCCGGGCGAGCCGATGGGCAAGCCGTGGGCGACGCCGCTGATCCAGATCACGGCGACCACCGAGGACCAGACGGACAACACGTACGACGCGTTGCGGCCGATGATCGAGCTCGGCCCGCTCGCGGACGTGATCCCGAAGACGGGTGAGGAGTTCATCCGTCTGCCGGGTGGCGGTCGGATCGACGCGGTGACGTCGAAGGCGAACTCCCGCCTGGGCCAGCGGATCACGTTCTCGGCGCAGGACGAGACGGGCCTGTGGTTGGAGACGAACGGCGGCCACAAGCTCGCGCGCACGCAGCGTCGTGGTCTGGCGGGCATGGGCGGTCGCTCGATCGAGACGACCAACGCCTGGAACCCGGCGGAGAACTCGACAGCGCAGCAGACGTACCAGTCCAAGGCGCGCGACATCAACAAGGACTTCCAGCAGCCGCCCGCGGACCTCGACTTCGCCAAGAAGGCGGATCGCCGGAAGATCTTCGCGTTCAACTACCGCGCGGCGCCGTGGGTATCGATCAACGCGATCGAGCGCGAAGCCGCCGAGCTCATCGAGACCGACCCGGCGGACGCCGAGCGGTTCTTCGGCAACCGGATCGTGTCCGGCGCGGGCTCCTGGATGGACATGGCGAAGTGGAAGGGCAAGCGCGCGGACCCGCCGATCCTGGTGGCCCCGCGCACGCGCGTGTGCCTGGGCTTCGACGGGTCAGACAACGATGACTACACCGGCATCCGGCTCGAGACGCTGTCCCAGCACCAGTTCACGCCGACGTACGGCGACGCGAACCTGCCGACGCAGTGGGAGCCGGCCGACTGGGGCGGGCGCATCCCGCGCGCCGAGGTGAATGCCGCCGTCGACGAACTCGCGAAGCGGTACGAGATCGTGCGCGCATACTGCGACGTGCAGATGTGGGAGTCGGAGATCGACCAGTGGGCGGCCGAGTACGGCGAGAGCGTGTTCATCGGCTGGCGCACAGAGCGCGTCACCGCAGCGCACGGCGCGCTCGAGCGGCTACGCGGCGACGTCTACAACGACGAGTCGCCCTTCACGCATGACGGTGACCCGCAGACGGAGACACACGTGCGCAACGCGATCGTGCGTGCCCGGAAGCTCGATCCGCTGACGAAGCGGCGGGTGTACATCCTCGGCAAGCCGTTGGAGCACCAGAAGATCGACTACGCCATGTCCTCGGTGCTCGCGCACGAGGCGGTGATGGACGCCATCGCTGCTGGCGAGAAGCCGGAGAAGCGGCGATCGAAGGTCCGCGTGTGGCGATGACAGGAGGTGGACGTTGACGGAACTCGACGAGGCTCAGCGGCTGTCCCGGATCCTGTCGCGCGAGCGCCGGCCGCTGGAGCGGTTCGACGCGTACTACGAGGGCGAGCAGCCGCTGCGGTTCGTCTCGCCGGTGCTCGAGCGGGAGCTCGGCTACCGGCTCTCGCCGATCGTGCTGAACCTCGCCCTGTTCGCGGTGGAGGTCTACGAGAACCGCCTCGATATCGAGGGTTTCCGTGTCGGCGCCGGCACGGAGTCGGACGACGAGCTCTGGGATGCGTGGCAGGAGAACGAGGGACCGTTCGTCTCGCAGCAGGTCACCCAGGAATCCCTCGCGCTCGGCCGCGGCTACGCCATGGTCGGGCCCGGCGAGGGCGACGACGACGCCCCGGTGCTGACGATCGAGTCCCCCTTCGACGCGATCCACGAGGACGACCCGCGGACCAAGCGTGTCCGCCACGGCATCAAGCGCTGGACGGACCCGGACAAGGTCCGATGGATGACCTACCTCCACCAGGAGGGCACCATCACCTGGCGTCAGCGGCGCGGCGACTGGATCGAGGACGACAGCACCGAGGGCAACGAGCAGCGCCTGTGCGCGCTTGTGCCGCTGATGAACGACGCGCGCGTCCTCGGCCGTCACCGTCCCGGGAAGTCGGACCAGCGTCTCGGGCGCCCGGTGTTCCAGCCGATTCTGTCCCCGCTGGACGCGCTCAACAAGGAAGCGTCGGACATGATGGTGTCCAGCGAGTTCCACGCGCTCCCGCGCCGCTGGGCGACCGGCCTTGACGAGGACGACTTCGTGGGCGAGGACGGCAAGCCGCTCAACACGTTCTCGATGATCGCGGGCCGCATGTGGGGCACCGAGTCGGAAAAGGCCAAGTTCGGGCAGTTCCCCGAGGCCGCGCTGACGAATTTCCACGAGACGATCAAGCTGCTGATGCAGATCGTCGCGATGCAGCTCGGTCTCCCGGCGCACTACCTGCTGTTCCAGGGCGACAACCCGCCGTCGGCCGATGCCATCCGATCCTCGGAGGCGCAGCTGGTCAAGCGCGCCGAGCGGAAGCAGCAGGCGTACGGCGTGCGGTGGGAGCAGGTGCAGCGCCTCATGCTGATGGAGCTCGGTCGCGCGGAGGACGCGCGCCCGAAGAACATCGAGACGATCTGGCGTGACCCTTCGACGCCGACCATCGCGCAGAAGGCCGACGCGATCGTGAAGCTGGTGCAGGCGAAGGACTTCTCCGGTCGTTCGATTCTCCCGATCGAACAGGCACGGCAGGACCTCGGCTACACGCCGATGCAGCAGGAGCGCATGCGCGACTGGGACCAGAACACGGTCCTGGACGCGCAGATCGCGGCGTCGCAGAGGGAGCTGGAAGATGCTGCCGCAGGCGGCGTCTGACCAGTACCGGGCGCAGCAGAAGGTCACCGGCACGACCGCCACGGCGGTGCGCCGCCTCTGGTCGACGATCGGCGACGACTTCGACGAGTGGGGGCGTGTCCGGGACCAGGCGCTCGGCGTCGTGGACGCGGGGCGGCGCGCGGCGGTAAGCCTCGCGCTTCCATACACCGCGGCGGTGCTCGAGGAGACCGGGCAGAACGCCGCGGCGACCGGGGCCCTGTCGGCCGCTGCGTTCGTGACCACGGCGCCGGACGGCCGCGACCTCGGGTCGCTGTACGACACGGCGGTGATCAAGGCCAAGACGGCAGTGAAGCAGGGCACGGCGCCCGCGCTCGCGCGCGACGTCGCGGGCCGCTGGCTGACGATGACGACGCTGACCGTCCTCGCGGACACGCGCCGCGAGGTGTTCGCCGCCGACATCACCCAGCGCCCCGCGCTGACCGGCTACGTGCGGATGCTGAACCCGCCCAGCTGCAGGCGCTGCGCGATCCTCGCGGGCCGCTGGTACCGGTGGAACGAGGGATTTCAGCGACACCCGCGGTGCGACTGCCAGCACATTCCCGCGGTCGAGGATGTCGGCGGAGATCTGCGCACCGACCCGTACGCGTACTTCCGGAGCCTGTCGGTCGCCGAGCAGGACGCGGTGTTCGGCGCTGCGGAGGCGCGCGCGATCCGCGACGGCGGCGACATCTACCGTGCCGTGAACGTCTCCAACCGCGGCCTCGCGACCGCACGAAGCGCGCGCCGGTACGGCACACCGTCCCGGCTGACCATCGAGGACATATACGCGAAGTCGAATGGGGACCGGGCGCGCGCGATCGCGATGATGCGCGATGAGGGATACATCCTCCCGCGTGGACAGGTCGCGGTGCGCTACGCACCGGGCGTCCGCACGGACGCGCAGGTGCTCGCCGCGGGCCGCGGTGGGGGGACGTTCCTGGTCGGTGACCAGCGGGTCGTCACCGGGCGCGCGCAGCGGTTCGATGCTGCAGCGTCGGGGCAGCGGGATCCGCTGAACCGGGCGACGATGACGGCCGCCGAGCGGCGCCTGTACGACGCCACCTACCGGCTCGAGTACGCCCGCCGCAACGGGTACGTCCCGCGCTCAGTGGGCTTGAACAGCGCCGACGCGGCGTCGGGCGCGCGCGGTGTCGTCGCGACACCGGAGCGCATCGAGCAGCTGGAGGCCGAGCTCGCGCGGCAGATCACCGGGATCGACCCGAAGAAGACGCCCGGCCTGTACCGCCTGATGCAGGCCCTCGGGTTGGACAGCGACGCGGCCGCAGTGGTCTTCGACCGGATCCGGCTGCAGAACGTCGCCCGCGCCACCGCGAACCCGCGGCGGCGTCGGTGACCCCCGGGAGGGGCGTCAACGCGGTTTCTCATCGGCACCGCGAAGGCTGCCCATGACGCGTGTCTCTGTTCGCGCGAGGTACACCTGCGCCCCTCCCACCCCACTCTTCCCCGCTGTCTCGGCGGGTAGCGCTACGCGAGCGTGATCGCGGTCGGCCGACGGGCCCTAAACGGTGATGGCCGACGGGCCGTAAGCGGAAAGGTCACACACGACATGAAGCGCAACGCGTTCGGGCAGCTGATGCCCGCATCCCTGCACATCCGTTCGTTCTTCTCGGACGACGGTGCCGGCGCCGGAGGCGGCGACGGTGGCGAGGGCAAGGGCGGAGACGGCGACAACGCCGGCTCCGAGTTCAAGCCCCCGGCCTCGCAGGAGGAGTTCGACCGCATCGTTCGTGAGCGGGTGGCGCGCGCTGAGCGCAACGCCCGGGAGGACGAGCGGAAGAAGCTCACCGCCGAGCAGCAGAAGCCCGAGGACAAGGGCGGCAAGAAGGACGACGACGGCAAGCCGTCGGGGGTCACCGAGACCGACGTCGACAAGCGCATCGCCGATGCGCTCGCGGCGAAGGACAAGGAGCTCGCGATCGAGCGCGTCAGCGATCGTCTCGACAAGGCGCTCGAGGGCCGCGTGGTCTCGGCGTCGAAGCTGTTCAGCCTCGACCGCGCGCAGTTCGTGAAGGACGACGGGAAGACCGTCGACGACGCGGCGCTCGCCGCCTGGGTCAAGGACAACTCGGCGGAGGCCCCCAAGGCCGACCGTCGACTCCGCGGCCAGGGGGAGCGCGACGTGTCCGCATCGGGCGGATCCGTCCAGTCCGGTCGTGACCTGTTCATCAGCGAAAAGAAGCCCACACGAAAGGACTGACCATGCCCAAGCTCCGCACGGAGAACTTCGGTAGCGGTGACCAGTCGTGGCTCGGTTCGACGCACGGCATCCGCAATGCGCGCACGGAGATCCTCGACATCTCGGCCTTCACCGCCGCCAACCACTACCCGGACGGCTACATCCCGTCCGGCACGCCCGTCGCCAAGGTCGGCGGGATGCTCGTGCCCTACGACCCCACGGTCGGCACGGTCACGGGCGCCGGCGTGCTCGCCGGTCACATCCTCACCGATCAGAAGGTCGTGGGGACCGCCGACTTCGGCGTCCCGCTGTTCGACCACGGCCGCGTGATCGCGGCCAAGGTCGCGGCCATCCTGTCCGCCTGGTCCACCTTCGTCGCTCCCATCGCGACGAAGAACGCCACGAACATCGTCTACGTCTGACGGGGAAGGGATAGATCATGGCCCTCTGGACCGACATCATCGACCCCGCTGAGCTCACCGGCTACGTCCGCGAGGCTCAGGAGGACTACGAGCGCAACCAGGGCACCCTGGCGCGCTGGCTCCCGAACCGTGAGGTGCCCGACATCGTCGTGCGCTTCCGCAAGGGGCAGAACGGTCTCGTCGCCGAGGCGACGTACCGCGCGTACGACGCGGAGCCCGAGATCGGCAAGCAGCCGACCGGTCAGCGCATCGTGCTCGAGCTGCCCGCCCTGTCGCAGAACATCCCGGTCAGCGAGTACGACCAGCTGCGCACCCGCAACGCGTCGGACGACACGCTCCGCCGCTCCATCCTGAACACGGCCCGCCAGGTCGTCCGCGCGATCTCGGATCGCGCGGAGCGTCTGCGCGGCATCGTGATCAACACGGGCGTCGCGACGATCCCCGAGATCGGCGCGGCCGACAGCTTCGGACGGTCGGCGTCGCACGACGTCAACGCCCCGTCGCTGTGGACCACGGCCAGCGTGGACCGCATCGGGTTCCTCGAAGACATCATGGACGTCTACGAGTCGACGAACGGCACCTCTCCCGGTGCCCTCGTCATGACCCGCCGCGTGTTCCGCGCGCTCGCCGCCGGCGACCAGTTCCGCACTCTGTTCGCGGGCGGCAGCCGTCCGGCCACCGAGCAGCAGGTGCGCGATGTGATCACCGGAGCGGGTCTGCCGGACATCCACATCTTCAACCGTCGGACGTCGGCGGGCCGCGTACTCGACGACAACAAGCTGTTCCTCCTGCCGGAGCCGGTCGAGCCGGACGACTGGCAGGCCACGGAGCTGGGCGCGACGTTCTGGGGTCAGACGCTGACCTCCACGGACGAGCGCTACGGCCTCGAGGAGTCGGAGCAGCCCGGCATCGTCGCGGGCGTGTACCGCGGTGAGAAGCCCCCGATGATCGCTGAGGTGGTCGGCGACTCGATCAACCTCCCGGTCCTCGCGAACGCGAACCTGTCCCTCGCGGCGACGGTCCTGTCGTCCTGACCCATCCGCGGTGGGGAGTCGTCCTGACGGGCGGCTTCCCACCGCTGTGGAAGGAGCCATCATGGCGAAGCTGAACACGACCGTCGTCATCCGCGACGAGAACAGCGTGACGCACGTGCTCGGCCCGGACTCGGAGATCCCCGAGTGGGCGGAGAAGGTCATCACGAACCCGAACGTCTGGGCCGAGGCGCCCACGAAGCGCAAGGCGAGCAAGGGCAAGACGGCCGCGAAGAGCGCGCCGAAGCCCGAACCGGAGCCCGACGAAGACGACTCCGAGGCCGACGAGATCGTCTCCGACGACGCCGACGGCGACGCCGTCGAGCTCGTCGGTGACCGGGTCGAAGACGGCGACGACACCCCGGCCGAGGTCGAGGGCGCGTCGACCGGCGACGACGACACTCCGGTGATGGACGTCGCGATCCCGCCGAAGGGTGGCAAGGGCTCCGGCAAGGCTGAGTGGCGCGCGTACGCGCTCGCCGCGACCGCGGCCGCCGGCCTGAACATCGACATCCCGGAGGACGCGACGCGCGACGACATCGTCGAGGCGCTCGAGTCGGCCGACATCCCGACGGAGTGATCATGGCGTGGCCGACTGTTCAGGCGAGCGACATCGCCGACCGGTGGCGTCCGCTCACCGAAGCTGAGCAGGCGGTCGCAGCCAAGCGCATCGAGGACGTGGAGGCGGAGCTGCAGGACGAGCTCCGCCTCCGCGGCGTCGATGGCACTCCTGGCATCCCGCCGCTGGCATCTCCGGATGCCGTCGATGCGTGGGAGAGCCGGTACCGGGTGACGATCGTGGACGCGGTGCGCCGCTACCTCATCAACCCGGACGGGTGGCTCGAGGAGCGCGAGGCGATCGACGACTACGACCGCACGCGCCGCCGCGACAAGTCCGTCTCCGGCGGGCTCGTCTACCTTTCCGACGACGAGATCGACAAGCTCGTCCCACGTCGCCGCCGCAAGCGCGGCGCGTTCTCGATCCACCTGGGGCAGTCGTGATCGGCTACACCCCAGACATCGTCCTACGCGGCCGCGAGCTCGCGCTCACGCGCATGCGCGCCACCGTGCGCGTCTCCCGCGCCGGCGCCCCCGTCCGCGACCCCGCGACGGGCACCGTGACCCCGGCGCTGACTCTCGTCTACGAGGGCCCCGCCGAGCTGCAGATCAGCGACACGGATCCGACGGGGAACGACGTCGCCGGGCAGCGGATCGCCGAGCAGGGCCCGCTCGTGAAGCTGCCCATGATCGGCGAGCACGCAGCCGCGGCTGCGGCTGTCCAGTTCGACGACGTCGGCCAGGTGATGACCGACCCCGACAACCCGGGGAACGTCGGCATCCGCTTCAAGGTCGCCGGCCGCCACCTCAAGTCGCACGCCACCGCTCGTCGTCTCCCCGTGGAGGTCGTGAGCCCCACCTGATCGGAGCAGAGCATGGCCGACGTCGACAACTCGGACCTGTCCAAGCTCGCCTCCGACCTCGGATCCCTGCCGGAGCAGACGGGGAAGTTCGCGATGCAGGCGCTCGAGGTAACAGCGCGGAACGTGCGCGACACCGCGCGGGAGAACGCCCAGGGTCTGGAGCACGCGCCGGCCTTCCCCTACTCGATCACCTACGACGTCGGCATCGGATACGACCAGTCCCTCGGCCAGGCGGCCGCATCGCTCGTCACCGGGTCGATCCGCTCGGCTCGGGCATCGACGCTCACGGCGGAGATCGGCCCGGACAAGGAGCGCCCGCAGGGCGCGCTCGGCAACCTGATCGAGTACGGCTCGAGGAACAACCCGCCCCAGGGCATCATGCACGGCGCGCTGCAGGCCAACGAGGCCGACTTCGAGCGCGGCATCGACCGCGCGATAGACGACGGCCTGCGATCGGCGGGCCTGCTGTGAGCGCGTTCGTCACCGAAGCGGACCTCATCGAGCGGCACGTCACCGCGCTGCTCAACCGCATACGGAGCGATGAGCAGCTGGCGGACGCGGTGTTCGACGGGGACGTGCACGGCGATCCAGACCGGTACGTGAACGTCTGGCACGATACCGGGTTCTTCACCCCCCGGACGATCCTCGGTGAGCACCAGGACGTCGACGTGTCGTTCACGCTCCACGCGGTCGGCCGCGACCGCTGGCAGGCGACGTGGGTGGACGGCCGAGTACTGGCGCTCCTGAATGACCACATCCTCACCGTGCCCGGCCGCCGGTGCTTCGCGCTGCAGCCAGCCGGTACCCAGCCAGTCCAGAAGGACACGAGCATCCCCACCGATCCGCGGTTCCTCGCGGTACGTCGCTACATCCTCCACTCGATCCCGAGGAGCAGTTGATGACCAAGTACATCCGCGTGAAGTCCAAGGCCACCAAGCACGAGTTCGACCTGCCTGTGCAGCTGTTCGACGACGAGCTCTACACGCGTGTCGACCCGGATCGATATCCGGAGACGCCGCGCCCGCGTCGCCCGAAGACGTTCCTGCCGCTCGGCAAGCGCGCGAAGACGACCGCCTCACCCGATCTCGCCGACCGCGAGTCGGCTTCCTGACCTCTCCGTGAACTCACCCAATCCGCCCCGTCAAGGGCACCCATCCTGAAAGGAGAACGCTCATGTCGTTCACTCTTCCTACGGCTGTCCAGGCCCGGGGCTCCCGTCGCCACGTGTTCATCTCGGGACCGGTCGCAGATCTCGACGCGATCACCCTCGCCGAGGTGAACTCCGGCGTCATGCTGTCCTGCTACCTGACGGTCAACGGCGCGCAGATCACCGATGAGCAGACGGTGATCGTCGACGGCCGCGCCTGCTCGACGCAGGACCTGCAGCTCGAGGGCAACGAGACGGTCAACGTCGCGCTGGACTACGTGTACAACGTGGCCGAGCCGACCGAGGACGTCGCCCGTACCACGCTCGCACGGGGCGTGGAGGGCGTGCTCGTCGAGGTCGTGCAGGTCGATCCGGACGTCGAGGACGTCTTCACGGTCGACAACTGGTACCGCGCCGTCGCGATCCGAGCAGGCAAGCAGGTCCCGGTGCCCGTGGAGGACAACGCGGTCGACCGCATCCATCAGCCCGCGTTCGTGCGCAGCAAGCTCACCGAGCTCAAGCAGTTCGCCGCCGCGTAAACGCTCCGGCCCGCCCAGTTTTCACGGGGCTGGGCGGGCCGGCCTTCCCTCATCCCGTGAACTCATCCCGTGAAGGAGTACACCCGTGTCCGATCTTCTTGACCGTCTCGCGCAGCGCAAGATGCCGCAGCAGGACGTCCGAATCTGCCTCGACCCCGCGCTGCTCGAAGAGCACGCACGCGCGAAGAACGCACTCGTGCGTGCCATCACGAACAAGGACAAGGCCGAGGAGAGCGACGGCCGCATGATCTCCGCGAAGCCGGCAGGTGTCGCCGAAGCGCGCCGCGCCGTCGCCGACGTCGAGACCCGCATCAACGCCGCGTCGCTTACCCTCCGCATCATGGGCGTCGACCGTGCCACCTACAACGGGTGGATGCTCGCCTGCCCGCCCCGCAAGAACAAGCAGGAGCCGTTCGACTCCTCGAAGTTCTTCATGCACGCCGCGAAGAACAGCGCCGTCTACGTCGACGGCGCCGGCGCGGAGCACGAGATCACCGCCGAGGAGTGGGCGCTGATCGACAAGAACATGACCGACGGCGAGCACGACCGCATCGCCCAGGCCGTCATCTACGTCAACCGCAGCCTCGGCGGCCAGGACGTCGGTTTTTTCGAGAACGGCTCCGACACGACCACCGACTCCTTCGGGATCTCCGGGTCGCGCGGAGCCTCGGCATCGCCCCGCGCCGTCTCTGGGGCTGGGAGCCGGAAGAGGTCCGCGTCGCGGAAGTAGACCCGCAGGGCCGACAGATCGTCCACGTCACGCGCGAGCCGGAGTTCGACCAGGAGCAGTACGCCATGCTCACCGCGCTCGCCGAGTACGAGGCGGGCCTGAACTCGCACGGCATCCCGCTCGATGAGGCGACGTCGCCGGACGGCGACCCGAACAACCCGGCGGCGTCATTCCACTGGGAGGCGCGGGTGGTGCGGGACTTCTCCATCGATGCGATCGAGCAGCGGGAGAAGGACTTCAAGGACGACCCGTCCCGCGCCCGCATCTTCACGGCGGTGCGCGTCGATCACTAGCGGCAGGTAGCCGCTCCACGCCGGGAGGTGCTGATGGCCGATCGCACCGTCCGGGTCAGTCTCGTCCTCCAGGCGCAGGGATACTTCCAGGGCATCGACCAGGCTGCCAAGAAGACCCGCGAGCTCGGCACCGAGACGGAGAAGCTCGAGCAGAAGCGGCAGGCCTTCGAGTCGCTCGGCCGCTCGGCGATCGGGTTCGGCGCGGCGGTCGGCGTCGGTGTCGGCATGGCGGTGTCGAAGTACGCCGAGTTCGACCAGCAGATGTCGTACGTGCAGGCGGCCACGCACGAGACCGCGGCCAACATGGACCGGCTGCGCCAGGCATCCCTCGAGGCGGGCGCGCAGACCGTCTACTCCGCCACCGAGGCGGCCGGGGCCGTAGAGGAGCTCGCGAAGGCGGGCGTGTCCACCAGGGACATCCTCGGCGGCGGGCTGAAGGGCGCGCTGGACCTCGCGGCCGCCGGCGGCCTTGCCGTGGCGGACGCGGGATCGATCGCCGCGACGGCGCTGAAGACGTTCGGCCTGCGCGGCTCCGAGATGACGCACGTCGCGGACCTGCTCGCCGCGGGCGCCGGCAAGGCGCAGGGATCCGTCTCCGACATCTCGCAGGCGCTGTCACAGGCGGGCACCGTCGCGTCGTCGACGGGCCTCTCGCTGGAGGAGACGACGGCGGGCCTGGCGGCGTTCGCCGAGCAGGGCATCCTCGGATCCGACGCGGGCACCAGCTTCCGGTCGATGCTGATGCGGCTCACCCCGCAGTCCAAGGAAGCCGAAGACGCCATGCGCGAGCTCGGCGTCAGCGCCTACGACTCCAAGGGCGAGTTCATCGGCCTGGAGGCGTTCGCGGGGAACCTTTCGGGCGTGTTCGGCGAGATGGACACCGAGGCGCGCAACGCCGCCCTCGGCGTCATCTTCGGCTCCGACGCGATCCGCGCCGCCAACATCCTCATCGACAACGGCTCCGCAGGCATCCGCAACTGGATCACCGCCGTCGACGACCAGGGATACGCGGCCGAGACCGCCTCCATCCGGCTCGACAACCTCCGCGGCGACTGGGAGGCGCTCACCGGCTCCGTCGACACCGCCATGATCAGCATGGGCGAGGCCGCGGACGGCCCGCTGCGCATGTTCGTGCAGGGACTCACCGGCCTGGTGAACGGCTTCAACGAAGCCCCGGACTGGCTCAAGGACGTCGGCACCTACGCGGGCCTCGCGGGTGCCGCGATCGGCGTTGCCGGCGGGCTGGCGCTGCTGGCCGTGCCGAAGGTCGCGGGCCTGCGAACGACCTTCTCGAACCTCAACCTGTCCATGGGGCGCACCGCGCTCGCCGGAGGCGCTGTCGGCCTGGCGCTGATGGCCGTGATCGGCGTGGTCGCAGCCGTCGCAGCCGAGCAGGAGAAAGCCCGCCAGAGCGCGAAGTCGTACGCGGACACCTTCACAGAGGGCGCGGGCAAGATCACCCAGTCCGCGCGGGAGCTCGCCGCTGAGAACCTCTCGGAGGCGGACGGCGGATTCCTGGGACTGGGTAACCTCACCCACGGCGGAAAGAGCGCCCTCGACTTCGCCGACCAGCTCGGGATCGCGATGGACGACGTGATCGACGCCGCGACGGGGGGAGACGCCGCTGTCGAGGCGTTCTCTGCACGGCTCGACGAGATCGTCGCGAAGAACCCGGAGTACACCGCAGCCGCAGCTCTGCTCGAGGCTGCGGTGCGGGACGAGAACGGCGTGGTCGAGAAGGGTGCTGGCCTCGCCAAGCAGAAGGCCGATGCGACGGGCGCCGCGGGCGACGCGGCATCCACCGCGGCCGCTCAGTACCTCGAGGAATCCGCCGCCGTCGAGGACGTGAATGGCGAGCTGCAGGGCCTGATCGACAAGCTCAACGAGCTCAATGGTGTCGGGCAGGACGCGATCAGCACGAACGCGAACTACCGCGCCGCGCTCGCCGAGGTTGACGAGACGATCAAGAAGGCGCATGAGGGCGCCGACGGGTACTCGACGTCGCTGGATGCAGCGACGGAGGCGGGGTCGAAGAACCAGCAGATGTTCGCCGACCTCGCGCGCGACGCGCAGGAGGCAGCGACCGCGCAGTTCGAGCTCGACGGGAACACGCAGGCGTACCGGGAGTCGCTTGAGAACGGCCGTCAGGCGCTCGAGGACCGCATCACGGACCTGACCGGCAACAAGGATGCCGCGAAGGCCCTCGCGGATCAGATCTTCCAGATCCCGTCCGAGACGGAGTGGAAGGTCATCGCGGAGACGCAGGAGGCGAAGGACAAGGCCGGCGAACTGCAGGCGATCATCGACGGGCTGCACGGCAAGTCGATCACCGTCAACGTGAACACGGTGTACCCCAACGGGACGCCGCTGTCGCAGACGCAGATCGACGCGCAGCTCGGCAGCGCGGTCGGGATCGGCGTCGTGCCGCCCGATCACGCGGCGGGCGCGTTCTACCAGCGCGGCAAGCTGAAGGACCTCGCGGCCGGCGGCTGGGCCAACGCGGTTCCAGGCGGCCTGATGCGGGTCGCCGAGGCGGGCTACGACGAGGCGATCATCAGCACCGACCCAAAGTACCGCTCGCGGTCGCTCGGGCTGATGGGCGAGGTCGGGAGCCGGATCGGCGCCTGGCAGTCGGCCCCGTCCTACGTGCTCGCGCAGCAGTCGGGCGCCGGCGGTGGGGGCCGCGAGGTGCACGCGCCGATCACGATCCAGCAGCGCCCGGGTGTCTCGGACGGGCGGATCGCGCAGGTGGCAGCCGAGGAGCTGGCGTTCAAGCTGAAGTGAGGGGGTCGTGATGGCCGATGAGCTGCTGATCATGACCCCCCACGGAGGGAAGTTCGTCGGCGACGATCGACCGGGCGTGCGGTACACGGTTGAGCGCGGCAAGCTCACCGGCTGGTTCGAGCGGCCGGGGGTGAAGCAGGAGCGCACGGAGAAGATGCAGGGGAATGGCAACTTCCTCGCGCCCGCATGGCGCCAGAGCAAGCTCCCCGCGTGGGAGGGTCTGATCCTCACCGACTCGCTGGCTCAGCAGAACAAGGCGATCAGTGACCTCGCGCCGCTCCTCGGGGACGGTGATCTGATCCGGCTGACCGTGCGGTCGCCGGAAGGGCCTGTGGCGGAGACATGGGCGGATGCGCAGCTGGACGACGCCCCGACGCCCGAGGTGCTCGTGCCGGGACGAGTCGCGCGGTACCGGGTGCGGATGTACTGCCCGGGGTCGTTCCGCTACGGCGAGGAGCACACGTTCTCGTCCGGTGAGGCCGCCTCCCATCGCGGCTCGACGGACGCGCTGCCGTCTTTCGAGGTGACCGGATCGATGCCCTCGGGCTACGCGATCGAGTCGAGCCTGGGGACGTTCACGGTGACGCAGGCGCTCACGTCGGGACAGAAGCACACCATCGACTTCGCTGACGGCGGGCTCGTGTACCGCAACGGTGCGCTGCAGCGCGGCGTGTACGCGCATCCTCGACAGCTCTGGGCGATCGAGAAGGGCGCGCACGTCGTGCACACCCTCGACCCGGTCTCCGGGTCCGGATCGCTGACGGTGAAGCTGCTCGACACGTTCTGAGGGGAGTCCAGATGTGGGAGTTCTGGATCCACGAGACGCGTACGGGCGATCTCGTCATGCCGGTCGAGCCGATGCAGAGCCGAGCGAACCGGACGCTTGACGGGACCGGCACAGGACAGCACGTCCTCGCCGGTCAGCAGCTCGGCCGGTCGTTGATCAAGGAGATCCTGGTCGGCAACCGCTACTCGCTGGCGATCGGATGGGCGGGCACCACCCACTGCGCCTACGACGGGGTGATCCTCGGCCGGCGCATCAACGAAGCCACCGGCCAAGTCGCGCTGCGGACGAAGGAGCTGCCGTCCGCGATCCTCGCGCGCCGATCGTTCTTCGGCGTGAACCAGTACGACGCGGAGGACGGGAAGTTCGCGATCACCGGACGGTCGTTCGCGACCGCGGCGAGCATGATCCTTCAGGCGGGCATGGCGCCCTCCTCGGAGTGGTCGCTGCCGATTGACGCGCTCGCGAACACGTCCGGGCCGTTCTCCGCCGAGTGGCTGCACGAGGAAGCGCTGAAGGTCGGCGACATGATCGAGCAGATCCGCGATGAGGGATACGAGGTCGACCTGCGACCGTATTTCTCGGGACAGCAGGTGCGGCACGCGCCGCGGATCGCGCAGGCCATCACGCACGGCACGGCGACCGAGGTGGTCGCCGGTGGACCGGGCATCGTCGGACTCGCAAGTCTCGAGGTCGATCACGACTGGTCGGAGCAGCTGACCGGCGTGGGCGGCTTCGGAAACGGCACGGGCGAGGACAAGCTCTACCGCTACGCGCCGGCGACGGGCTCGGGCGCGACGGTCGATCCGGTCATGGACGACTTCGTGCACTTTCAGGACCTGGAGGACACGACACGCCTGCAGCGCGCGGCGACCGCGCACTACGAGGCGCACAAGGGCCCGGTGGAGCAGACGACGTTCTCCCTGCCGATGTGGACGTACGCGGAGGGGCCCGCTGTCGCGGATCCGGGCCGTGTCCTCGACCTGTGGTCGTACGGGGCGCTCAGCCTCGATGACGGGCTGACCAAGAAGCGCACGGTGGCGCTCGAGATGGACCTGAGCACGATCGTGCGTCCGGAGGTGCAGAGTGTCGCGGCTTGACCCTCTGAAGTCCCTGCGGCGCGACATCAAAACGATCTACCGCATCCTCGCTGCTCGCAACCTGGAGAACTCGACCGTCAAGGACGGGATGATGCGGTTCGTCCGCGGCATCCTCCGGATGGAGGAGAACTCGCGGCTCGAGCTGTATGGAGTCCTGCAGGTGATCGGGCAGATCCTGCTTCAGGGTCCGATGACGGTGAGCGGTGCGAACGCGAAGATCACGGTCGGGAACGTGGTGATCGAGCCGACGGGGAACGGCAGGATCACGGTTGGCGTCGGATCTGCGAAGGTCGTGCTGGACGGGTCGACGGGCAAGATCACCGCGGGGAACATGACCATCGACCCGACCACGGGTGGTGGTGCGGTGACGTTCGCGAACGGCACCCAGCTTTACTCGTCGACCGCGGGGAAGCAGATCGAGATGTTCTCCGGGCAGACGCACGTGACAGTCCGGGAGCACACGGTCACAGTCGGCACGAGCAACTTCGGAGTCACCATCGCTGACGGTGACTCTGTGCTCGAGGATGGGATCTATCCCACTGGGCTCCCGGAGATGAGCGCAGACCATCTGCTCGGGCTCAATGACGGCCGGATGGTGAAGGTCGCCGGGTACGGCGACGGCGGTGGCGGCACGCCGCCCGAGCTGAACCCGGAGGGCTACATCTGGCCCGCTGATCCGGCGCTATACGGGATCTCTGACAACTACGCGGCTCACATCGCGCGCGGTTCACTTGAGCCTGGTGTCGACGTGATGACGCCGCCTGGCACACCGATCTATGCTCCGGCAGATGGCACGGTAGCTGCGATCCATACGACGACGGACGGCGCAACCGGACGGTATGTCACGCTCCGGACAGATGGCGATGCCTGGTTCCGGATCCTGCATCTGTCGTCCGTTGCGGTCAGCGCCGGCGCGGTTGTCGCTCAAGGCGCGATCCTCGGCTACTCCGGTGCCTCGGGGTTTGGCAGCGAGAACGGCTACCGCCCGCACGCGCACATCACGTTCTGGTCGGGGCCGTCGAGCTCGATGCCGGCGTTCTCCGCAACCGAGGACCTCGAGGCGTACATGGCCGCGCAGGATGCAGGCTAAGGGCAGAGGTGAGCGCGCGCGTTCGACCAGAACTGCGCGGCCTGCTCAGTCGTCGCCCCGGGAAGATCGCCGGATGCCGCATAGTCGGCTGCGGCGCTCACTTCGCATGCAGTCTGCGCCGCCGCGAGGATCTGCTCGTCTGAGACAGCCAGGTCGCGCAGGTCTCCGACACGGGTAACCCGAATCAGCTCCGCCTCCGCCGCGCTGTACGTCGGCGCGGGCGTCGTCTCGACCGGCTCAGCGCTGGGCCCCGCGCTCGCCGCGGGCTCGGTCGTATCGGTGGCCTCGGGTGCCGGCGTCGTCTCTGCGGGCGCCGGCGTCTCGGTGGCCACGGCCGCGGGCGTTTCGACTGGCTCGGGCTGGTTCAGGGCGTAGGCGGTGCCGCCTCCGATGGCGGCGACGGCGAGCACAGCACCGAGCGCGGCGATGGTGCTGGTCTTCATGCCTGGTCCGTCTCGGTCTGGTGGCCGGCCTCGGCCTGGCGCGCCCACTCTGCACGCTGCGCCTCGCGCGCGGCCTTGGTGGCGATCTCTTCCTGTAGGCGGAAGTGGGCGGCGACGATCGCGGCCTTCACGGCGGCGTAGATCACCCAGTACAGGATGCCGAGAGTCACGGCGATCAGTACCAGCAGCAAGAGGATGTCGAGCGCGTTCATGAGTGTTCCTTCACGTCCTGAGTGATGAGGCGGCGCAGTCGCCCGCTGGCGGTCTCGCCGTCCGCGCGGGCGATCCGTTCGAACGCGGTCCACGTGTCGTCGTCGATGCGGACCTTGCGGACCGGTGTCTCTGCCATGTCCCGAACTGTAGGTCCAGTGTGGCCACAATGTCAAGAGGGAGTTTCACATGCCGCTCGTCACGGTCACGTACAACGCATGGGACCACAACCGGGAGGTTGTGCCCGCGTCGCGGCAACCGAGGGTCGGGTTCCGTCCGCTGCGAACGTCGTACGCGAACGGGCTGATGACGAACCGGGAGGTCTGGGGAAGCCTCAACGCCACCACCGGGGCGGGTTCCGTCCCGCTGGAGAAGGGCGTGCTCTACATGCCGTTTATGGACTGGCTCACGGGTGAAGCGTCCACTGAGAACGATCGCGGCGGGTATTGCGAGTGGAAGCCGTTCCGCGCAGTGATCTCGGGCGCAATCGGCGCGCAGCCGACCGTCAGCGGCGTCGTCAACGGGATCGTGTTCGACTACGGCCCGCCGCCTGCGGGCCTGGAGGACGTCGCGTACATCGACATTTCCGGTGAGAAGCCGGTGTTCTGGATCCCGGAGGGAGTGAGCTGATGGCGGGACTGATTCCCTTCGGCGAGCTGGAGGCGGCCGCGGATCTGACGACCGCGGAGCTGGTGAAGCAGCCGTCGCAGACGCGCGCGGCCGTCGACGGCCGGATTCAGGGCGTCGCGGCCGGGATCATCGCCGGGAACCCCACGGTGGTCGCGGCGGCGGAGGCCGCGGCGGATGAGGCGGTCACCGAGGCGGTGGCGAGCGAGTCGATCCTGATGGCGTACCCGGAGGTCCCGATCTCCCGGTCGGGGCTTTCGAAGGTGCCGGTGCGGTGGCGGCACAAGACGATGTCGGACCCGTACGGCGACTCCTACGTCGATGAGTACGTGGGCTCCTGGGTCGACGGTTCGGCGCAGATGGGCGACGTCGCGCTGGTCGGCGCGGGCGGCACCCTCAGCGACAAGCTGATCCCGTCGACGGCCGCGCGGGTGGCGTATGTGAACGAGAAGGTCGCGGCGCTCGAGGATTCGATCGCGGAGGTCGTCACGAGCCCGGGCGCGGTGGGTGCGCAGGAGAAGCCGTACATGTTCTGGGGGCTGGTCAACAAGGCCCGGCGCCTGGACGCGCCGGTGCCGATGGTGTTCCTCGGTTCGTCGACGACGGCCGCGGAGACGGCGTACCCGAAGATGCTGCCGCCGCGGCTGAACGAGGCGATGTACCCGGAGGGCGTGTCCACGTTCCAGCGTGCGTCGTCGGCCGACTTCGTCGAGCACGCCGAGGCGGGTATCCACTCGTACAACGCCGGCATCGGCGGCTCGAAGAGCTCCGACTACGCCACGAGCGAGACGATGGACAAGATCGTCGCCCTGGACCCGGCCGTGATCGTGCACATGATCGGCGCGAACGACTACACCAGCCAGGTCAACCCGGCCTCCTACCGGGCGAATATCGAGGCGAAGCTGAATTACTTCGACGCGCGGCTGCCGGCGACGTGCACGCATGTGCTGGTGCAGTCCTACGCCCGCCTCGGGTACAGCCCGTCGACGTACGAGTTCACCCTGTACGGCGCACAGCAGGCGCTCATCGCGCAGGGCCGCCGCAACGTGCTGTTCGTGGATCTGACGATGCCGTTCAAGGAGATCGGGATCGCGTCGGACGGTGACGACCCGCTGCAGATCATGCAGGAGGACCTCACGCACCTCATCCCCGAGGGGCAGGAGATCCTGACCGACTTCCTCTACTCGTACTTCATCTACTGATCGGAGATCACGGTGCCTAACCTTTCTCTGCCGGAGGACCTGTCTTCGGGCAGCACCGGCCACATCGCCCAGCACGAGGCCATCCACACCGAGCTCAACCGGATGACGCGGGACACGGGCTGGCGCGACGCGTCCGGCGCGCTCGTGAACGGATGGGCCGGCAGCGCGCAGATCCGCCGCGTCGATGACACGGTGCGGTTCCTGGTGAGCAGCCTGAACGGCGCGGCGGCGACGGATCCGCGGTTCATCGCGTTCGGGTCGGCCGCTCCGGCGATCTCGATCAACTTCCTGCCGCTGTCGTCGAACTTCGTCCTGCCGCGGCACACGGGCGAGGCGTTCGACTTCTCGTTCTGGACGTCGGGCGGCTCGGGCATCCGCTGCACGATGCACTCGGGAACGGTGATGTTCGGGCAGGCGTACTTCGTGTGGCCCACGGATCGTGCGTGGCCGGGCTTCCTCCCGCCGGCCGTCTGACCTGCTCGATCCTGACCCGGAAGGGGACCGCTGATGGCTGATGTTCCTGGTGGCGTGCAGTGGGGCGTCCTGAAGGGCCTGATCACCGCGGCCGTGGCGGACAGCGCGGACTCCGGGCAGGTCCCGGACGAGGTGCTGCTGTCGGGGGAGATCACGATCACCCCGACGGTGGGGGAGATCGCGTTCCCCACGCTGGGGCGGGTGATGTCCCTCGGCTCGGAGGAGTTCCGGGTCAGCAACGGGCGGATCTATCCGAAGTTCACCGGCGCCCCGGAGGGCGCGCCGCTGCTGGCGACGTCGCAGCCGCTGGGTGTGCCGGCGGAGTTCCGGTACAAGGTGTCGTTCAAGCAGCTGCGCACCCCGGACGGCAAGGACCGGAAGTTCGCGGAGCGTGTCATCGAGGTCTACCCCTACCCGGCGGAGACGCAGCTGGCGGACTTCTTCCCGCCCGGCGGGATCCCCGGCGTGGTGGTCGTCGTCTCCCACGAGGACCGTCTCGCCGCGGAGGCGTCGGCCACGGCGGCTGCGGCATCGGCGCAGCAGGCCGCAGCTCAGGTCGCCGCCGCGGCGTCGGCAGTGGCCGCGGCCGCGGCCGAAGCGCTGGCGGAGATCCGCGCCCGCACGGTCACGGCGACCGCGGATCCGGAGAACCCGGACCTGCTGATCCTCACCTACCCGACGTATCTCGAGGGCGATGACGGCACCTCGCTCGTCCTCCCGATTGGAGACTGAACATGGCTGATCCTGTGGAGATCGCGTCGGCGCGGGTGCCGATCCTGGACGATGACGGCCGCTTCCCCGACGCGTACGCGCCGCCGTCCGTGGCCGCGAACGTGGTCGCAGCGCAGACGGCCCGCACCGCCGCGGAGACCGCGCGCACGCAGGCGCAGGAGGCCGCCGCGGCCGCCGCGCTGTCGGGCGACCCGGTGGGCGCGAAGCAACTCATCGCGGACGAGATCCTCACCCCCGGCACCCCCGCGAACACTGGACTATCCCAGGCGTATGACCAGTTCTCGGAGCCGCTCGTCAACGAAGTAGCCGGAAAGGTCACCGCGGCGGAGTCCCCGACCGAGACGAGCGTCGGTGGACGCAAGCGTCAGGTCGTCACCGGCAACAAGCACCTCAAGGGTCTGCTGATCCTTGGTGACGGTGTTGGCACAATCGCACCCTCGCAGCGCGTCCCCATCCACGGCAACATCGTGCTCGATGGCGACGCGATCGCAGCCGGGCACGTGCCGGGTACGTACGGGTATGACAAGGTCGGGTTCTCGAACAACGTCACCATGAGAGGTGACTTCAGCGGCGAGGAAGCCCTCGGCGTCAACAACCCGCACGACATCCTCGGAGCGAATGACTTCATCGTCACCGGCAGTGATGAAGGCGACATGCTCGGCATCACGAGCGCCTATGCGCGCATCGTCGAGTTCCACTCTTGGGCACCGGATGCCGACTACGGGACCGCCAACGCGTTCTCGGCGCAGATGGAAGTCAGCAGCGGAGGTCACGCTGACAACGCCTACACGACGTATCTGCACCCGCCTCTGGCGAGGGACGCCGGCACGATCGACAAGGGTTACAACCTCTATCTCCGGAAGCCGAGCGCGGATGCGCCCGCGCAGTACTGGTCGCTGTTTTCGGAGGGCAAGGTCGAGTTCGCTGATGGACTGAAGGTCGACGGGGCCGCGGGCACTCTGCCGGGCAGTTCTACGACGCCGCGCGGCGTGTACGTGGGCCGGGGCACCAACGCGGGAATCGGTATCGAGTTCGCGTCGGGCACCATCGACTTCCGTATCGCGCTCGAGAATAACCGGATCTCGTTCTCGCGTCCCGGCACGGCGGTGATGATCGAGATCGACCAGTCCGGCAACCTCATCACCACGAGCGGAACCGGGCTGACGACACAGGGCACGGGCTACAAGCTCGCCACGGCCGCAACGCAGCTTCTCGGATTCTGGGGCGCGACCCCCGTGGCCCGCCCTACTGCAGTCACCGACGCGACTGACGCTGCCACCGTCATCACCCAACTGAACGCGCTTCTCGCGCGTCTCCGCACGATTGGATTGATCGCCGCATGATGAGCAAGTCCACCCTCGAGGTTCTGCACGAGCTGCTCGGCAACGTGCAGATCTCGGTCGCCGCCTCGAACTTCGATGAGCTGGCACAGCGTCTCGGAACGGCGAAGCGCGAACTGGCGGAGGAGCTCGCCGCGGCGGAGTAGTCGGGCACGTCACGCTCCTGCGGAGTGAGAGTGCCGAGGAGCGGAAGCCGGGCGCGCCGCCTCCTGCCGCCTAGTATCGGGGGCATGGACGGCACGGAGATACTTTCCGCGGTGGCGGGGGGATCGTTGATCTTCCTCGCTGCTGTCGTGTTGTTCACCCTCGCTGCGGACAGGCGACGGAAGGTGCTCTCATTCCTGGTCGGCGGAAGCGCTGCTCTCGTCGCGGCGCAGGTCTTCGACGTGCACCTGTTCACGATCTTCGTTGTCATATGGGCGATCGACGGACAGCGCGCGAGCCGCTCCTGGACGCCGAGGGAAGTGGTGCTTCCGCTCGTCTCCGCCGCGTTACTCGCGTCCACAGCGCTGTATGGCGAATTGGTGAACAGCCCGACGCTCGGGCTGCAGCTGCTCGCGCTCTCTATCTGCACGGTCATCCTCGTGTTGCACGGCAACCGGCACGAGTACGACACCATGCTCGTTGGACTTCTGGTCGTCACCTCTTTGTCGAGCGCGTGGGCAGTGCTACAGGTCGTGGGCATCGCGCCGAATGATGCGTGGCATCTTGACGTCTCCTCGCTCGGCCGTCCGACAGGTTTCTACCCGGAGCCTGACTGGCTGGGAATGTTCGCTGGCATCGCCTTGCTCCTCGCATGGCGGCTCCCGATGGGGCCGCGCACGAGGGTCCTCTTGGTGCTCGTCAACGCTGCGGCATGGGTGTTGGCGTTCGCGCGCGCCGCGTGGGTCGCCGTTGCAGTCGCGGTCGTGTTCGTCGCCGTGATCCGGATGTTCACTCGGCGAAGGGACCGGCCGGCGATGATGACGCGCCGAGTGAAGCGGCGGCCTCAACCGCACCGACTGCGGCACCGATCGCCCGCCCCGCGCCGCCCACGGACGGGCCGTGGCGTCGCTGTTGTGCTGCTCGTCATCTCGGGTCTCGTGGTCCTGGCGACAGTCCCGAGCCTCCGCGAGGATCTGTTCAACCGGCTCTCGCGAACTCTGGTCGCGCGCGCCGATGACGTTTCGGCTCAAGCGCGCGTTCAGCAGAACGAAGGCCTGCTGCACCTCGCGCAGACCGCCCCGTGGAACGGGTGGGGGATCAGTGCGAGTGGACGTGTGGGCGTCTCCGGTCGACTCACGCTCACGGGTGACTCCACCAACAACGTCGGATCGAACTGGATCGTGTCGATGTGGGTCGATGGCGCGTGGCTTGCGATTCCTCTGATCCTGGTGCTCCTCATTGCACCGTTGGTCGCGGCTCGGACGATCCAGGCGCAGTTGCTCGTGCTGGTGCTCGTGAACAGCCTCTTCTCCAACGCCGTGTTCCAGCCTGTGACGTGGATGCTGCTCGGCCTGTGCCTGGCGTATGCGCGGGACCGTCGCGAAACTTCGCCACGCGTTGAGGGAAGAAGAGCACCGCGCCAGCGCCGCCCCGCCGTGCACCTGAGCGTCTAACCGCACACTTCCCCGCAGATAGTCCAGTTCCCCGCGAGGGGTGTCCGTCCGCGCCGTACATAGAACCGCATGAAGGGCCGTCCCCACGGGGGCGGCCCTTCCGCATGGAAGGAGGGCGCCGTGGACGTCACCGACGCCGAGAAGGCAGCGATCCGCGACACGCTCCTCGCGTGGCGGGCGGCCGGCACCGAGCAGCCCGTGATCCCCGTGTACCGCGACGTCGACGTCGACGGGGCGCCTGACTTCTACGGGCTCGACGCGTTCGGCCGACTAACCGTCGTGTCGGGCGTCACCGTCGCGGACACGGTCAGCGTCTCGGAGGGCGACCTCTGATGGCCGCCGCGACGCTCGCGCCGGGTCCGGTCGTCTACGTCGACGGGCTCCCATGCGCCGCCGGCACCGCGGCCGCGTTCGCCCGCCTCAAGGCCGGCTTCGAGCGCGCCTTCCCCGGCATCACCCTGCACGTCTACTCCGGCTGGCGATCGGTGCTGCTGCAGACGCAGATCTTCCTCGAGCGGTACGTGCCCGCCTCGCAGGTCGGCGCTCGCCGCGTCTACGACTACCGCTGGTGGAACGGGATCCTGTACGCGCGCATCAGCGCCGCCGGCACGGTCGCGCAGCCGGGGACGTCGAACCACGGCGACGGCCGAGCACTCGACATCCGCGACTCGGGCGCCGACGCCGGCGTGACCAGGTACGGCAACGCCCGCTCGGCGTGGATTCGCGACCACGCCGCCGAGTACGGCTTCGACGCGGACGGCTACCGCGACTTCGAGGAGCCGTGGCACATCCGCTTCACCGGCGACCAGTGGGCGGCGTTCCGCGCCGGCCCCCCCGAGCTCACGAGCACGTCCACCGACGTCGACAAGGAGGACCCCATGCCCAGCACGTCCGAGCGGAAGCGGTACGGCTTCCGTCAGCAGATCGAACAGGCCCGCGGCTGGCCCGTCCGCCTCTCCGGAAAGGACGAGCACCGCTTCGCCGCGACCTTCGGAGTGAACCGCGAGGAGGGCGTCGTCATCGCGACGCTCGTGTTCTCCGGCGGCACGAAGGGCGACGCGATCGCCAACGCCCGCATCGTCGTCGAGGAGAAGCACGGCGACGAGCTCGAGGTCGTCTTCCGCGGCGAGCCGGTCGAGATCATCGCCACCAGCGGCGGCTCCACCGGGCAGCTGATGGACGCGTACAACCTCGGCCCGAACGCGCAGGCGACGATCCACGTCCAGGCCCTGCAGCCCGGTGTCGCGCTCGAGCGCACCGAGTACTCGAAGCTGGCCTGGCGCAGCTGATGTTCAGCCTGTACCGGCCTCGCGACGCGTTCATGCTCCGCGCCGCAGTGGGAGCGCTCTGGGCCGTGGAGGCAGCCGCGGCCGTCGCCTCCGTCATCGACCCCGGCGCGTCCCTCGTCGGCCGCTTCACCGCCCAGTGGTCCTTCGCTGTCGGCGGCGCCGTCACCGCGCTCACCGCTCTGATCGCACTCGCCGGCATCGTCATGAACCGGTGGCGCCTCGAGTGGCTCGGCGCCGCGGTGGCCCCGCTCGGCGCGATCCCGTACCTGGTGACGGCATGGTGGGTGCTCCTCGACGACGGCTTCGGCGCGGCACGAGCGATCACCGCCACGTTCCTCGTGGCGTATCCGCTGCTCAGGTCCGCACACTGCATGGCGTTCTCGAACCGCATGCGCGACCTCGCGACGCCCTCTACCCCCATCTCCGTGACGAAGGGCGACAGCGCGTGATCGGAGAAGTCGTCCTCGCGGTGATCGCCCTGCTCGGCGGCGGCACGATCGTGCAGCTGCTGAACATCCGCCACTCTCGGCGCCTCGCCGACCGTGGTCAGGACGTGACCGAGGACGACGCGCTCGTCAAGCGCTGGGAAGCGCTGGTCCGGACGCAGACAGAGGCGCTGATCCAGCCGCTGCAGGCCCAGATCGACGGGCTCAAGTCCGAGCTCGACCAGGTCAAGCGCGACCTCACCACGGCGCGCAACGAGGCCTCGGAGGAGCGCTCGCGGTACTGGCGCGCCGTCGGCTACATCCGCGTGCTCCGCACCCTGATCGACCGCAACATCGACCCCGCCGACGTGACGATCCCCGCACCGCCCGTCGACATCGCCAACGACATCTAGGAGAACCGCATGTCCAAGCTCACCGACGCCACATGGTGGCGTGCCGCGCTGCTGCGCGCGCTCTACACGGCGCTCATGATCGCCGTGCCCTACCTCGGCGGCACCCTGATCACGGCGGTGCCGTGGCTGACCATCCTGTCCGCCGGCGCCCTCGGGTTCATCACGTCGCTCCTGACCTCCCTCGCGGGCCTGCCCGAGACGGTCGGCGTCGACCTGCCTTGGTGGCTCGCCATGCTCGAGCGCACTGCGAAGACCTTCGCCCAGGCGCTCGTGTCCGGCTACGTCGGCGCGACACTGCTGACCGACGTGGACTGGGCTGTCGTCTTGCAGTTCGCCGCGCTGTCCACCCTCGGCACTCTGCTGCGGCTGATCCTCGCCACTCTGCCGGCGGATCCCACCGCGGGTCCCGCGCGCACCGTGAATCAGACGTTCATCCTTCCGCCCGACGCCTCCGGTGGTGTGCTGCCCGTCGCCGGCGGCGCGACGACGAAGTACCTCGGTCTGGACGAGAGCGGACGCATCGTCGCGGTCACCAACGAGGACCCCCCGAAGCCCTGACATCGGCCACCCGCGGCGGACCACGCTCGGACTGGCCGAGCACACCATGACGCCCCTCCCGGGTGAGCTACTGACACCGCATGCGGTGGCCGGCTCTCCGGGAGGGGCGTCTTTCGTCGTGTCAGCGGCGCGGGCGGCGTCGTTTCAGCTTGCCCTCGATGAAGCGCAGCAGTATTACGACGCTCAGCACGGCGGCGAAGACGATCCAGGGTCCGGGGTAGGCGAGCACAGCATTCCACCAGATGCCGGGCGCTTGGAGGAGAGCGGTGAGGATCATCTCGCCCAGGTTGGGCATCTCTGGTGTCATGGCGGGAGCGTAGCGGGTACGTCGGACATCGGTGTGACGCCGGGTGTCCCGGTGAGGTCGAGCCAGTCTGTGAGCTCGTGGACGGCACGGGCTCGGATGGTGTGCCGCATGCGGTCGTAGTAGGCGGTCTGCGCGCTCGAGGAGTGCCCGGCGGCGTACATGACGTCGCGCTCGGGGACGCCCGCTTCGAGGGAGAGGGTGATGAATCCAGCGCGCAACCCGTACGGGGTGACGTGGGGCACGCGCGCTGCATCGAGGATGCGGATCAGCCGGAGCCGCGCGATCGCCTTCGACAGTGCCGTGCCCGTGTTCTCGTTGTAGAGCACGGGCCCACGGCCGCGGCCTGCGACGGCCGCGCGGATAGCCGCTTCGACGGGCGGGGAGACGGTGAGCCGGTCGGCGCCTCCGGCTTTCCGGTAGGACAGGCCGATGCTCATCCGCCCTTCGTAGGTGCCGAGGTCGGAGATGAGTAGCTGTCGAGGTTCGGCAGGCCGTAGGCCGCACAGCGACCACAGGTGGACGGCGGCGCGCATCGCCGGGTCGCCGGCGTGGTCGACGTAGTCCAGGAGGCGGCGCAGCTGGTGGCGGTCGAGCCAGGGGCGCTGTGAGCGGGTGGGTCGCCGAGGCATGCGGACGAGGTGGGCGGGGTCATGTGTGATGAGGTAGCTCTGCGCGGCCCAGAGGTAGAGGCCGCGGACGGGGGAGAGCGCAGCTCCGATGCCGCGGGCGCGCACGCCGCGGGCGGACAGGTGAGCGCGCCACGCTTCGATATCGGTGCGGGTGGCGTCCTCGATGCTGGTGCCGCGCTGTCCGCACCATGTCTCCCACCGCCGCAGGTACTGCGTCGCATTCTGTCGTGTGCGTCCCGTGTAGGGCGTGAGGTATCCGGCGATCCAGGGGTGCAGGTCAGCGGGATCGGGGCGGGTCATGCCCAGGTGAGCATCGCGTCCGGGACCCGGTCGAGCACCCGCGCTCCGAGCGCCACGTACCAGCCGCGTGGCTTCGGCCCGGAGGGGAGCTCGATCGGGATCCCATCCGCGGCCCCGCGGGTGAGGCGCTCCACCTCCCGCGTGTGCTGTGCGAGCAGGTCCGAGAGATCGGCGACCACACCGGGCCGCGCGTTGCGCTTGTCCGATTCCCACGACTTCACGGCGTCGCGGGAGACACCGAGCATGTCCGCGAGCTCAGCCTGCGACAGGCCGAGCAGCTGCCGCGTGGCGGCGATCTCCGCGCCGGTCATCGAGCGAATGCCCCTGCGCCGCGGGTGAGGTCGGCGGTCGAGATCCAGATCGCGGGCTGTCCAGCCTGGCGGGAAATCGCCCCGACCGCCAGGTCGCGGACGTTGCTGCGCAGCCCCCACCGCTTAGTGCCCTGCTCGGTCACGTAGTCGGCGCTCACGCGGCCGCGGACGCGGGTGGTCTCGGCGAGGATCGTGCCGTCCTGCCCGACGATCACCCCGGACCTGCCCCGGTCCCGAGCGGTCTCGGCCCAGGTGGCGAGGGCAGTGGAGTGGACGGGGTCGCCGCCCGCGTCCTGGAAGACGCGGGCGGCGATGTCGCTGTAGTAGGTCACGGGTCACGCCTCCTTGGTGTACAGCCCGGTGAAGACCTCGAGGACGGTGTCGGTGTCGCCGTCGAAGGTCTCGATCTCGCCGAAGAGGTTCTCCGAGCGCTGCGTGGGCACGGTGTGGATGACCATCACGCGGCCGGCACGGGTGACCGAGGGGATGATGCGGGTGATGCGGGTCTGCTTGCCGTCGCGGGTCCAGATCTGTCCGACCTCGACGCCCTGCTCGGTGGCGATGCTGGTGGCGGTGATGCTGTCCATGGTGTCCTCCTGAAGGATCTGGCCGGGGCCGGTGCCCCTTGCTCATGTCTCTATTCTGTACCCATGTTGGGGACATGTCAAGCGGTGATCTGAGAAATCTTCTCCGTGTCCCCACCCCGGCGTACTCTCCCGGCATGGCCCGCTCCCGGAATCCCCTCTCACCGGAGACGCTGCTCGACATCCACCTGTCGGCCATCTGCGAGCGTCACCGATGGGACGCGGACCCGGGTCCGGCGATCGAGGAGCTGCGGCGGGAAGCGGGCGACCGTCTGGACATCCTCGCGGATGCAGCCGGGCGGTGGGCGGGGTACTGCGAGCAGGACCGGCACGCGCAGCCGCTCGTGACGGCGATCAAGGCCATGGACCTACCGGGTCTGGATGAGGCGGTGCGGCTGGGCCGGTATCGCGCTGGGCAGGGTGTGCACGGCGCGAGCTTCGGTCACCACCCACGAAGTCCGGGGGAGTCGTCCTCCGGTCGCTCCACGGCATCGTAAGGCGCCACGCGGCCGCACTCGGGGCACACATCACCCGCGGGCGTCGGCCGCATCACGACCGAGCAGTCCGGGCATCGCGGCTGCGCGCCGACGTCGAGGTCAGACACGACGTACCGACAGCAGCCGCCATCCCGCAGGGACCTTCGCCTCGAGCGCGGGCATGTCGTCGCCCTCGATCTCCTGCACCTCACCCCACCGCGCGATCGTCGCCGTCGCAGCCAGCTGCGTGGAGCCCTTCACGAGCTCGGCGTGCTGCTGCAGCAGCTCCCACCCGGCCGGCGTCTGCGCGCGGAACCCTGCGGCGATCGCTTCGAGGGACTCGCCCTCGGCGGTGAGCTCACGGGTCTCCTGGGGTCGAATTTTCCCGATCAGCACCCCTCGAGCCTACCCACATCGCTGCGCGCGCCTTCGCGCGTTCTGACCTCTGCACCCGGGTGCATCTGGGGTGTAAACGGAGCAGATTCGGGAGGAGCGAGGAGGACCGGGGAGGACCGAGGAGCGGCCACGAATGAGGCCCCGACCCCAGTCGAGAGAACGCCTTCCGGCGCTATCACTGGGATCGGGGCCTCTGCCGCGATCAGGCGAGTTTCACACGCCGAAGTAGAGCTCGAACTCGAACGGGTGCGGGCGCTGGGCCATCGGCTTGATCTCGTTCTCGAGCTTGTAGTCGATCCAGGTGTCGATCAGCTCGTCGGTGAACACTCCACCGGCGGTGAGGAACTCGCGGTCCTTGTCGAGCGCCTCGAGCGAGTCCTGCAGCGAGTTCGGAACCTGCGGGATCTCCTTGGCCTCCTCGGGGGGCAGCTCGTAGAGGTCCTTGTCGACCGGCTCGTGCGGCTCGATGCGGTTCTTGATGCCGTCCAGGCCCGCCATCAGCTGCGCCGCGAAGGCGAGGTACGGGTTGCCCGACGCGTCGGGGGCGCGGAACTCGATGCGCTTGGCCTTCGGGTTCGAGCCCGTGATCGGGATGCGGATGGCCGCCGAGCGGTTGCCGGCCGAGTAGACCAGGTTGACCGGCGCCTCGAAGCCCTTCACCAGGCGGTGGTAGCTGTTCAGCGTGGGGTTCGTGAACGCGAGCACGGCGGGGGCGTGCTTCAGGATGCCGCCGATGTACCAGCGCGCGATGTCGGAGAGCTGGCCGTAGCCCTTCTCGTCGTAGAACAGCGGCTTGCCGTCGTTCCACAGCGACTGGTGCGTGTGCATGCCCGAGCCGTTGTCGCCGAAGAGCGGCTTCGGCATGAAGGTCGCGACCTTGCCCCACTGCTCGGCCACGTTCTTCACGATGTACTTGAACTTCAGGATGTCGTCGGCCGCGTGCACCATCGTGTCGAAGCGGTAGTTGATCTCCTGCTGGCCGCCCGTGCCCACCTCGTGGTGCGCGCGCTCGAGCTC
Source organism: Microbacterium rhizophilum (assembly GCF_039605615.1). Lineage (NCBI taxonomy): Bacteria > Bacillati > Actinomycetota > Actinomycetes > Micrococcales > Microbacteriaceae > Microbacterium > Microbacterium rhizophilum. The sequence goes on from NZ_JBCNUN010000001.1 coordinate 133,757, forward strand.
GAGGCCCGCGTCGATCAGGTGCAGGCTGATGTCGTCGCGCAGGTCCGCGGTCTTGTCGACCGGGGCCACGGGGAAGTAGCCGCCCTTGTACGGGGTCTTGTTGGCGAGGTTGCCGCCCTCCTCGACGCGGCCGCTGTTCCAGGCGCCCTCCTCGGAGTCGACGGAGTAGAAGCTGCTGTTCTGCTTCACCTCGTAGCGCACGTCGTCGAAGATGTAGAACTCGGCCTCGGGGGCGAAGAACGCGGTGTCGGCGATGCCGGTGGAGGCGAGGTACTTCTCGGCCTTCTTGGCGACCTGGCGCGGGTCCTTCGAGTAGATCTCTCCGTTGCGCGGGTTGTAGATGTCGAACACCATCACGAGCGTCTTCGCCTCGCGGAACGGGTCGAGGTATGCGGTCGTCACGTCCGGGATGAGCTGCATGTCCGACTCGTGGATGTTCGCGAAGCCGCGGATCGAGGAGCCGTCGAACAGCTGGCCCACCGTGAAGAAGTCCTCGTCGACGGTCGAGGCCGGGATGTTGAAGTGCTGCTGAACACCGGGGAGATCGGTGAAGCGGATGTCGAGGAACTTGACATCGTTGTCCTTGATGAACTTCAGCACCTCGGATGAGTCGTTGAACATTGAGGCTCCAGATTGGTGGGACTTCGGGTGGGATCGCCTGGAACGCAGGTGACGCCACGACCGTATCGGCGGGGCATTGCCCAAGGGTGTCCCTTATGTTTCCGGGATGTTACGCGGGTGCCGGGAGGCGCGCCGTCGGGCGCCGCATAGGCTTGTCGGGTGAGCACCTCCGCCGACGCCTATCCCGGCCAGCGACTGGGCCTGCCCGAGACCGGACCCGGCAGCATCGCCCGCGTCCCCCGCCGGCTGGCGGGGCTGGCGATCGACTGGATCGCGACGATCGTGATCTCCATCGCGTTCTTCCAGTACGACGCCGTGGCGACCATGATCGTCTTCGCGGTGATCCACATCCTGTTCATCCCGACGATCGGCGGCAGCCCTGGTCACCGCATCGCGGGCATGCGGATGCAGCTCGAGGGCGGCGGCTGGACGGGCGTGTGGCGCCCGATCGTGCGGACCGTCCTGCTGGTCCTGGTGATCCCCGCCGTGATCTGGGATCCGGATCAGCGCGGTCTGCACGATCGCGTGGCCGGCACGGTCCTGGTCCGCGCCTGACACGCGACGACGAAGCCCCGCCGATCGGCGGGGCTTCGTCATGTGTGCTGGGGCCGTGTGCGCGGGGCGTCAGCGCGGGCGCGGCGCGCGCGCCTTGGTCGGGTCGATCCCCTTCGGGATCGGCAGCGACGCGAGCGACTGCGACACGGACTCGATGCGCTGCACGACGGCGCCCATCGTGGCGCGGTCGATGGCCTTCGGGTAGCCCTTGATGGTGCGCGAGAGCTGCGAGATCGGGACCTCGTCCTGACCGTGGCCGACGTACAGCTCGTGCACGGGCACGCCCGTGGCGACGCGGCTCACCTTCATCCGCTCGTCGCGCATCAGGCGCGTGAGGCGTCCTCGCGTGCCCTCGCCGACGATCACGACGCCGCCGCGGCCGACCGCGCGGTAGACGGCCTCCTGGGTCTTGGGGTTGACGCCCACGGGCATCTCGCTCGCGCGCCAGTTGCGGCCGAGCATCGTCGACAGCACGTGGCCGGTGGCTCCGGGCATGCCGTCGAGCTTGCGGTACATCGCGGTGGTCGACAGCCGCGTCATCGTCATCATGGCGGCGAGCAGGCCCAGCATGAGGCCCGCGAGGCCCCACAGGATGACGCCCCACACCGACGGCTGGATCAGGAAGCCGAGCAGGACGCCGAGCGCGACTCCGACGATGAGGATGCCGAGCAGCAGCCAGCCCAGCCAGGGGTACACCTCGCGCGTGAAGGTGAACAGAGACCGGATCTGCCTGAAGAATCCCGGGCGCTTCTCTGCCTCGGGGGTACGTGCTGCCATACCCCCAGCCTACCGAGTCGCCGCGGCCGCGCCGACCCGTCCGGCGCCGCGGACACTCGTCCACAGCGCCGGATGCGCGGACGGGAGGCCACATGCGCTCGGGTCGGCGCCGCGGCACCACGGGAGAGCCCAGGATGACGGCATGACCTCCGGCCGCCACGCCACCGAACCGCCGGATCCGATCGCGGAACCCGGGTCCGTGGCGATGCCGCTCACGGACGCGTACCGGCCGATCCGGCGGGTGTCCGCGCCGCAGGCGCCGGTCGACGGCATCCTCGCGGCCGCGGGGGAGCGGCGCGTCGTGCTCGCGGATGCCGAGACGGCCGCGTCGCGGGTGTTCCTCGGACCCCAGCAGGCGCCGCAGCACCTGCTCGCGCCGCTCGACCTGGTGCGGCGCGCCGACGGGCACGACCTGGAGCTGCCGTGGTGCCGCGATCCGCTCGCGCGCCTGCTCGACGCCCGGGCGCGGGAGTCGCGGCCGCTCGTCGGCGGGGAGCTGGTGACGCTGGCGGTGAGCCTGTTGCGCGGCACGCGCGAGGCGTGGCAGGACGTGCCGCCCGAGTCCGAGCCGCCGCCCGGACGATGGTGGATCGACGACGACGGCCGCCCGCTGTTCGCTCCGGCCGGCGACGGCGGACCCGTCGCGGACGAGGCGAGCGCCCTGCTCGGGCAGGCCGCGTCGCACACGCGGGATCGCGTGCTGCTGCGGTTGATCGAGGAGGCCCGCGACGCGCTCGAGCGCCCGCGGCGGCTGCGCCGCACGTCGGATCCGCTGGAGGACGCGCTGTTCGAGGCCTTCGCGCCGCGGCCGATCGCGCGCGCGGACCCGCGCGCGCCGGACGGCGGGAGCCGCCGGGGAGAGCCGGACCCCGAGCCGGAGGCGCCGCGTCGGGTCTCGGGCGCCGCGCTGACCGGCCTCCTCGAGCGGTTCACGGACGCCGGCTTCGCGGATGCGGTGGGCGACGCGGTGGATCGCACCAGGGTCGCCGCGCGCCGCACGCTCGGCGGCGGCCGCAGGGTGCCGCTGCTGGTGGGCGGAGTGGCGGCGGCCCTCGTGATCGGCGTGGGTCTGCTGTGGCCGTCGGATCCCGAACCTGCCGGCGCCCACGATCCGGGCCGCGCGGGCGCGCCGGCCCGCGTCGTGTCGGCGCCGCCGAGCCCGCGTCCCGCGGCGACGCCTCCGGGCACACCGCCGTCGACACCGACCACCGCGCCGAGCGAGGACGCGCAGGCGGCGGCCGAACGGCTGAGGAGCGCGATCGCGGAGTGCGACGTGCACGGCGATCCTCTCTGCGCCGAGGTGCGGGACGAGGCCGCGGAGCCGCTGCCGCGGGAGGCGCTCGACGTCCTCGGCGGCCACGGCGAGGCGGCGCTCCTGGACGACTACGGCGACGTCGCGGTGTTCCGGGTCGACGATCCGTCGGGCGAGCGAGAGGCCGTGCTGCTGCAGCTCGTCCGCCTCGACGGACGATGGCTGGTGCGCGGCGCCCAGTCCCTCGCCGGGCGCGGCTGAGAGGACATGCGAAAGGGGCCCGGCCGGCGAAGCGCCGGGCCGAGCCCCTTCGGGATCGTGCGATCAGATGCCGAGGTCGTCCGAGAACGCCGCCTCCTCGAGGCGGGCCTTCACCGCGCTGAGGAAGCGCGCAGCGTCGGCGCCGTCGATCGTGCGGTGGTCGTACGAGAGCGCGAGGTACACGTACGAGCGGATGCCGATGGCCTCGACCCCGTCGACCTTCACGACGCCGGGGCGCTTGTAGACGATGCCCGTGCCGAGGATGGCCGACTGCGGCAGGAACACGACGGGGGTGTCGAACAGCGCGCCGCGCGAGCCGGTGTTGGTCAGCGTGAAGGTGCCGCCCGCGAGCTCGTCGGGCTTCAGCTTGTTGTCGCGCGTGCGCGCGGCGAGGTCGGCGATCTCGGTCGAGATCTGCGCGAGGTTCTTCGAGCCCGCGTCGCGCAGCACCGGCGTGAGCAGGCCGCGCGGCGTGTCGACCGCGATCGAGATGTTCTCGGACGCGGGGTAGACGATGTTCTCGCCGTCCAGCGTCGAGTTGACGATCGGGAACGCCTGCAGCGCCTCGGCCGCGGCCAGGGCGAAGAACGGCAGGAACGACAGCTTGCCGCCGGTCTTGGCGACGAAGTCGCCCTGGACCTGCTGGCGGAAGGCGGCGACCTTCGTGACGTCGACCTCGACGACCGTCGTCAGCTGGGCCGTCGAGTTCATCGACTCGACCGCGCGGGACGCGAGCACCTTGCGCAGGCGCGACATCGGCTGGGTCGTGCCGCGCAGCTCCGAGACCTCGAGCTTCGTGGCGGGCGCGGCCTGGGCCGGGGCGGCGGCGGCCGGAGCCGATGCGGACTCGGCGGCCTTGAGGACGTCCTCCTTGCGGATGCGTCCGCCCACGCCCGTACCGGTCACGGTGGCCAGGTCGACGCCGTTCTGAGCGGCGAGGCGGCGCACCAGCGGCGTCACGTAGACCTTGTCGTCATCGGCCGACGGGGTGAACGTCGGGGCGGCGGGCTCGGCCTTCGGCGCCTCCTGCGCGGGCGCCGGCTGAGCCGGGGCAGCCGGGGCCTCCTGAGCCGGAGCCTCCTGAGCCGGGGCGGCCGGCGCCTCCTGCGCGGGGGCCTCCTGGGCCGGGGCCTCCTGCGCGGGGGCCGCGGGGGCCTCCTGGGCCGGAGCCGAGGCGGGGGCGCCGCTGCCGACGCGCGCGAGCACGGCGCCGACCTCGACGGTCTCGTCCTCCTGGACGAGGATCTCCTGGATGACGCCCGCGACGGGCGAGGGGATCTCGGTGTCGACCTTGTCGGTCGAGATCTCCAGCAGGGCCTCGTCGACGGCGATCTCGTCGCCCACCTGCTTCAGCCAGCGGGTCACGGTGCCCTCGGTCACGCTCTCGCCCAGTTCGGGGAGCACGATGTCGGTGGCGTCTCCGGAGGGCTGTGCGTCGGCGGCGGGCGCCGCCGCGGGGGCGTCCTGCTCGGTCGAGGGCGCCTCGGCCGGCTCCTCGGCGGGGGCCTCCGCCTGCTCCTCGGGCGCGGGCACCGGCTGCTCGGCGGGGGCGGCCTCGGCGGCCGGCTGCTCCGCGGCGGGAGCGTCGTCGGACGATCCGGCACCCGTGCCGTCGCCGATCTTCGCGAGGACGGCGCCGACCTCGACGGTCTCATCCTCCTGGACGAGGATCTCCTCGATCACACCCGCGACGGGCGACGGGATCTCGGTGTCGACCTTGTCGGTCGAGATCTCCAGCAGGGCCTCGTCGACGGCGATCGTGTCGCCGACCTTCTTCAGCCAGCGGGTGACCGTTCCCTCGGTGACGCTCTCGCCGAGCTCGGGGAGGACCACGGAAGTACTCATGTCGGAGTCTCCTTCAGGATTCGATGACATCTAACAGCTTAGTGACGTGCGGTGCGCGGAGAGGACCGCGCGAGGTTCAGATGGCGTGCAGCGGCTTGCCCGCGAGAGCGAGGAACGCCTCGCCGAGGGCCTCGCTCTGCGTGGGGTGCGCGTGGATGAGCGGGGCGATGTCCTCGGGGTGCGCCTCCCAGGCGACCGCGAGCTGCCCCTCGGTGATGAGCTCGCCGACCCGGTCGCCCAGCAGGTGGACGCCCAGGACCGGCCCGTCCACGCGGCGCACGACCTTGACCAGGCCGCCGGTGCCGATGATCTCGCTCTTGCCGTTGCCCGCGAGGTTGTACTCGTACGCGGTCACCGCGTCGGCGCCGTGCTCCGCGGCGGCCTGCGCCTCGGTCAGGCCGACCGAGGCGACCTCGGGGTGCGAGTACGTGACCTTGGGGATCTGCGTCTCGGGCACCGGCACGGGGTCGAGGCCCGCGATGGCCTCGGCGACGAACACGCCCTGCTGGAAGCCGCGGTGCGCGAGCTGCAGGCCCGGGACGATGTCGCCCACGGCCCAGACGCCTTCGGCGCTCGTGCGGAGCCGGTCGTCGACCGCGACGAAGCCGCGGTCGAGGGCGACGCCGGCCTCCTCGAACCCGAGGCCCGCCGTGGCGGGGCCGCGACCGACCGCGACGAGCAGGCGGTCGGCGCGGATCTCGAAGCCGTCCTCCAGCGCGACGGTCACGCCGTCCGCGTCCTGCGTCGCCGACGCGAACCGGACGCCCAGGCGCGCCTGGATGCCGCGCCGGCGGTACGCCCGCTCGAGGCCCTTGCTGAGCGCGATGTCCTCGTTCGGCACCAGGTGGTCCAGCGCCTCGACGATCGTCACCTCGGCGCCGAACGAGCGCCACACGCTCGCGAACTCGACGCCGATCACGCCGCCGCCCAGGATGACGACGCTGCCTGGCACCTCGTCGAGCGCGAGCGCGCCCTCGCTGGTCAGGATGCGGCCGCCGACTTCGAGGCCGGGCAGGCTCCGGCTGTACGAGCCGGTCGCGAGCACGACGTCCCGGCCCGTGTAGGTGTCCTCGCCCACGCGCACGGTGCGGCCCGCCTCGAGCCGGCCCTCGCCCGGGACCACGGTGATCCCGCGGCGGGCAACGAGCCCCTCGAGGCCTTTGAACTTCTTGGCGACGATGCCCTCGCGGTAGGCGCGCAGGCCCGCGGCGTCGACGCCGCCGAGCGTGGCGGAGATCCCGTACGACGCGGACTCGCGCACCGAGTCGGCGATCTCGGCCGCGTGCAGCAGCGCCTTGGTGGGGATGCAGCCGCGGTGCAGGCAGGTGCCGCCGACCTTGTCCTTCTCGATGAGCGCGACGCTGCGGCCGAGCTCCGACGCGCGGATCGCCGCCGCGTAGCCGCCGCTGCCGCCGCCGAGGACGACGAGGTCGAACTCGTGCGCGGTCACTGGACCTCGCCGCCCGCCGCGACGAAGTCGATCAGCGCGCGGACCGTGGCGCCCGTCGGGCCCTTGTCCGTGTAGCCGTAGGCGCCGCTCGCGCTCATCGCCGAACCGGCGATGTCCAGGTGCACCCACGGGATGCGCGGGGTGTCGTCGCCGTCGCCGGTGCGGCCCACGAAGCGCTGCAGGAACAGGCCCGCGAACATCGAGCCGCCGTTGCGGTTGCCCATGTCGGCGTTGCGCATGTCGGCGACGCGCGAGTCGAGCTGATCCGCGATGTGCTCCGGCAGCGGGAGCGGCCAGGCGAGCTCGCCCGTGCGGTCGGCCGAGCGCAGGAACGCGTCGACCGCGTCGCCGTGCCCCATCACGCCCGTGTGGCGCGTGCCGAGCGCGACCAGGATCGCGCCGGTCAGGGTGGCGACGTCGACGATCACGTCCGGCTTCTCGCGGCTCGCCGCGACCAGACCGTCCGCCAGCACGAGGCGGCCCTCAGCGTCGGTGTTCGTGACCTCGACGGTCGTGCCGTCGAGCATCGTGAGCACGTCGCCGGGGCGGGTGGCACGACCCGACGGCATGTTGTCGGCGATGCACATCCACGCGGTCACGCGCACCGGGAGCTTCAGCTGTGCGGCGGCGCGGACGACGGCGAGCACCTCGGCGGCGCCCGTCATGTCCTCGTTCATGCCGAGCATGGAAGCGGCCGGCTTCAGCGACAGGCCGCCCGTGTCGAACGTGATGCCCTTGCCGACCAGCGCGACGTGGCGCTCGGCGCCCTCCGGCGCCCAGTCGAGGCGCACCAGGCGCGGCGGACGATCCGATCCCTTGCCGACGCCGAGGATGCCGCCGAAGCCGCCCTGCTCGAGGGCCGCCTCGTCGTACACGGTCACGTCGATGCCGAGGCCCGCGGTCGCGGCGACGGCCGACGCGGCGAGCTGCTCGGGACTCTGGCGGTCGGCGGTGGTCGAGACGAGGTCCTTCACGAGGGCGACGGCCTCGGCGCCGGCGCGCACGGTGGCCAGCTCGGCGTCGTCCACCGGGCCCGGGGCGTGCACCAGCACCTTCTCGGCGCGCCGCTTCTTCCGGGCCTTCTCGGGATCGTGCGTCTTGTACGTGTCGAACGAGTACGCGCCGAGCGCCGCGCCCTCGGCCGCCGCGCGCCACGCGTCGTCGACGGCGCCGACGATCTGCACGGCGACGGTCGAGAAGCCCGTCAGCTGGCGGGCGGCCGTGCCGATGGCCTCGCGCACGGCCGCGGCGTCGGGGTCCGAGCCCAGGCCGACGACGGCGAGCGGCCGGGCGGTCACCTCGGGCGCGTAGACGCGCGCGAACGAGTTCTTCGCGCCCGTGAAGCCGATCGCGTCGAGCGCCGGGCGAAGACCCGGGACGTCGAGCCGGTCGTCCTCGCCGAAGGCCGGGATCGCCAGCACGGCGGCCTCCGCGCTCTCGTCGGGGAACGGGTGATCGGTCAGCGCGAGAGCGGGAATCGGCATTCCTCCATCCTAGGTACGCGCAGAGCGGAACCGGGCCCGGCCCCTCCGGCGGCTCGTAGCATGGAGGCATGCCCTCGACTGGTGACATCTTCGAGCGGGTCGCGAACGCCCCGATCGTGCCGGACGGACTGCCGCTCGTCATCCTGATGACCGGCTTCACCGATGCCGGCGGCGCCGTGTCGAACCTGATCGACTTCGCGCGCGACGAACTGGGCCCGCGTCCGCTCGTCGTGTTCTCGAACGACGCGCTGCTGGACTACCGCGCGCGGCGTCCCATCGTCACGTTCGAGCAGGATCACCTGACCGATTACCGTCCGCCGCGCCTGGAGCTCTCGCTCGCGCACGACGCGCTCGGTCAGCCCTTCCTGCTGCTGTCGGGCTACGAGCCGGACTTCGCGTGGGACGCGTTCGCGGCCGCCGCGGTGGGCTTCGCCGATCGGTTCGCCGTGGGCACCGTGACCTGGGTGCACGCGATCGCGATGCCCGTCCCGCACACCCGCACGCTCGGCGTGACGGTCAGCGGCAATCGCACCGACCTCATCGAGGCGCACTCCATCTGGCACCCGCGCACGCAGGTGCCCGCAACCGTGGGGCACCTCCTCGAGTACCGCTTCATCGAGTCGGGCTTCGACACGGCGGGCTTCGTGCTGCTCGTGCCGCACTACCTCGCCGAGACGGACTACCCGGCGGCGACGATCGCGGCGCTGGACAAGCTGATGGCGGCGACCGGCCTCGTGTTCACGCTCGACGAGCTGTACGGCGAGAACCGCGAGTACCTCGGCAAGGTCGAGGACCAGATCGCGGGCAACGACGAGCTCGGGCGCATGGTGCAGGGCCTCGAGGAGCGCTACGACGCGTACGCGGCGGGCCTCGCGGGCGGTGGCGAGCCGACGGTCGGCGGCCTGCGCGAGGGCGAGCTGCCCAGCGCGGACGAGCTCGCGGCCGAGCTCGAGCGCTTCCTCGCGTCGCGCCCCACGGGCGACGACGACAAGCGCGGCGGCTGAGCCGCCGCCCGGAGGCGCCGTCGGAGGCGCCGCGGTGGAATACCGGACGCGCCCGGATCGTTGTCTCCAGGGACGAGCGAGGCGACGTCGCCTCGCCGAACGGTCGGGATGGGTAAAGCGCCGCCCGACGTATGAGAGAATGGGTGTCCGACCCGTTGTCGAGGCGGCGCATGTGACGGCGCCGGACTTGACAAGGGTCTTACTAGTGCCCGAACACACCCGGGGGTGCGGCGCGCAGCGCCGCCGGTGAAAGGCGAAACGTGACTACTGCCACGAAGGCTCCGCGGAGCACCGCGAAGAAGAAGGACACAGTCGAAGCGGACGAGGTCGTCGAGGCCGCCGCCGCGAAGAAGGCGCCCGCCGCCAAGGCGACGGCGCGCAAGACGGCCGCGAAGACGGACGAGGCCGCGGAGGCCGACAAGCCCGCCCGCAAGGCGTCGGCTCGCAAGACCGCCGCGAAGGCCGCTCCGAAGAAGGCCGCGCCGAAGAAGACGGCCAAGAAGGCCGGCGACGAGCCCGACGACGACGAGGCCGTCGAGGTCGAGGAGGTCGAGCTCGACGAGGCCGGCAAGGACGACGCCGCCGAGGCCGGCGACGAGGACGAGGCGCCCAAGGCGACCGTCACCGAGCCGCTGCCCACGGGCGCGATCGTCATCAGCTCGAGCGACGAGGACGAGGTCCCCGTCTACTCGACGCAGATCACGGGCGCCACGGCGGACCCGGTCAAGGACTACCTGAAGCAGATCGGCAAGGTCCCGCTGCTGAACGCGGCGGAGGAGGTCGACCTCGCCATGCGGATCGAGGCGGGCCTGTTCGCCGAGGAGAAGCTGTCGAAGATGTCGGCGGCCGAGAAGTCGAACCAGCTGGGTCTCGATCTGCAGTGGGTCGCGCGCGACGGTCAGCGTGCCAAGTCGCACCTGCTCGGCGCGAACCTGCGCCTGGTCGTCTCGCTCGCCAAGCGCTACACCGGCCGCGGCATGCAGTTCCTGGACCTGATCCAGGAGGGCAACCTCGGTCTGATCCGCGCGGTCGAGAAGTTCGACTACACCAAGGGCTTCAAGTTCTCCACGTACGCGACGTGGTGGATCCGCCAGGCGATCACGCGCGCCATGGCCGACCAGGCCCGCACCATCCGCATCCCGGTGCACATGGTCGAGGTCATCAACAAGCTCGCCCGCGTGCAGCGCCAGATGCTGCAGGACCTGGGCCGCGAGCCCACACCCGAGGAGCTCTCCAAGGAGCTCGACATGACCCCCGAGAAGGTCATCGAGGTGCAGAAGTACGGCCGCGAGCCGATCTCGCTGCACACGCCCCTGGGTGAGGACGGCGACAGCGAGTTCGGCGACCTGATCGAGGACACCGAGGCGGTCGTGCCGGCCGACGCGGTGGGCTTCACGATGCTGCAGCGTCAGCTCGAGAGCCTGCTCGACTCGCTCTCCGAGCGCGAGGCCGGCGTGATCCGGATGCGCTTCGGCCTCGGCGACGGCCAGCCGAAGACACTCGACCAGATCGGCGACACGTTCGGCGTGACCCGCGAGCGGATCCGCCAGATCGAGTCGAAGACCATGGCGAAGCTGCGCCACCCGAGCCGCTCGCAGTCGCTGCGGGACTACCTCGAGTGAGCGACGCGAACGCGGGCGCCGCGAACGCGGCCAACGACGGCAAGGCCCTCGAGGTCGAGGTCGACGGCGAGACGGTCCAGCGCATCCCGCTGCGCACGCGCGTCGTGATGCCCGAGGACGACATCGACCAGGTGGTCGTCGAGTACGCGAAGGACGCCGTGCGGCCGGGCGACCTGCTGTTCGTGACCGAGAAGATCGTCGCGATCACGCAGGGCCGCTCGTACCTGCTCACCGACATCAAGGTGCGTCCGCTGGCGCGCTTCCTGTCGAAGTACGTCGTCAAGACGCCGTACGGCATCGGCCTCGGCATGCCCGAGACCATGGAGATGGCGCTGCGGGAGTGCGGCACGCCGCGCATCCTGTTCGCCGCGGCAGTCGCCGCCGTGACCAAGGCGTTCGGCCGCAGGGGCGACTTCTACCGCATCGCGGGAGACAAGGCCCGCGCGATCGACGGCCCCACGAAGAACACGATCCCGCCGTACAACCAGGCCGTCGTGCTGGGACCGGATCGCCCGCGCGAGGTGGCCGCGCGCCTGAAGTCGCTGCTGGGCGGCGCGGTCGACGTGGCCGTGGTCGACATCAACGACATCGGCGGCAACATCCTCGGCTCGACGCTCGACAAGGCGGGGGAGAAGCGCCTCGTGCGCATCCTCGGCGACAACCCCCTCGGCCAGGGCCACCAGTCGACGCCGCTGGGCATCGTCCGGCCCGTGTGAGCCTCACCCGTTGACCGAATCGGCCCGAACTCTGCGAAGAATTCGGGCCGATTCGGTCAACACCGGGGTCAGAAGCCGATGGCGCTCTGGTAGCGGGGCTTGTGGCCCGTGCGGATGCCGGTGACGCTGGGCTTGTTCTCGTACACGCCGGCACCCCAGTTGCCCTCCACGAGCACGGGGCCGTCCGGGCTCACGACGACGTCCCACCCGACATACGGCACCTCGGGCACGACGCGCGCGACCTCGTCCACGAACGCGCGCACCTCGTCGATGAACGGCAGCCGGAACTCCGCGATGGGGAAGCCCGTGTCGGGGTGCTTCTCGTGCACGTGGCCGTGTGAGTCGTAGCCCGCGCCGAACGCCCGGCCGTCGTCGTGGAGCATCGTGTAGAAGCCGCCGTAGGACATCTGGTCGCTCACCGCGCCGCGGCCGAACTTCTGCGCGACCGCCAGGATGTGCACATCCGTGCCGTCGAAGAACGCGGTGATGCGCGTGGTGTTGACGGTGCCGGGGCACACCGCGGCGAGGTCGTCGTGCTGGCGGATGACCTCCTCCAGCAGCAGCTCGTCGCGCTCGATCAGGCCGCGGTGGAACGCCCCCCAGTCCGACACGTCGGCCGCCTGATAGCGGCGCACGCCCAGGCCCATGTGGCTCACGGGCACCTTCGCGATGAACGTGCCGTGCTTCTCGCCGAACGCGCGCACGGCGTCGGCGTTGCCGGCCTCGACCACGAGCCACTCCCGCTTCAGGAAGCGAGAGAACAGCTTGTTGAACTCGATCTTGTTCTCGAACAGGACGCGCTTGTCCTTCTGCGCGAAGCGCTGCGCGAGCTGCATCGAGACAGGGTGCGTCATGTAGGTCGCGCGCTCCTGCTTCGACAGGATCGCGAAGTCGTAGTCGACGTAGTCCTGGAACGCGACGTCGTGGCGCGCGGCCGACCACAGCATGTCCGCGAGCACCCGCGGGGTCCACGCCCCGTGCTGCTCGTGCACCTCCCGGGCGCGCTCCGCGACCGACTTCACGTCGATGCGACGGGCGCGCTCGGCGAGGTAGCGGAACTTGCCGGCGAGGCCGAGGCGGTTGTCAGACATTCACACTCCGAGGGGTCAGCGGGACCGGTGGGCCCCCGGGTTAGTCTAGGTCGGTGACCTGGCCGAACCCCCGGCGAGCGGCTCCGCTCGCCCGCATCTCGAGCTCGGCCCTCCTCTCCAACGCGCGCCGCCTGGCGGCCAGTCCGGGCGCGATCGCCGACCTGCGCCGCGACGCCTGGGGGCACGGGATCGACGTCGTCGCCTCGGCCGTCGCCGACGCCGGGATCCGGATCGCGCACGCGGATCCGCGGCACGCCGACGTCGCGCGCGCCGCCGGGCTGTCGCTCGTCGACGCCGAGCCCGCCGGGGGCGAGCTGCTCTACGGGCTTCCCGGATCCGGTGGGGAGCCGGCGCTGTCGCTGGCGTCGCCGATCCTGTCCATCAAGCCGCTGCTGGCGGGCGAGGGCGTGTCGTACGGGTACACGCACCGCGCCGCGGCGGACACGCGCGTGGCGCTGATCGGCGGCGGCTACGCCGAGGGCGTCGTGCGCGCCCTCGGCAACCGGGCGCGCGTCGAGCTGGCGGGCGCCGTGCGTCCCATCGTCGGGCGCGTCGCCATGGACGTGTGCGTCATCGACATCGCCGACGCCGCGCCCGGAGACGAGGCCGTGTACTTCGGGTCGGGCCTCGTGCGCGACGGCCTCGCCGAGTGGGCCGAGATCACCGGGCTGGCTCCGGCCGAGCTCGTGTGCGCCGTCGGCCTGCACGTGCAGCGCGAGGTGGTCGCATGAGCGCCGAGCTGCGGATCTCCCGGGCGCGTCTCGCGGCGAACATCGCGTCGCTGCAGGCGCGCGTCGCGCCCGCCGGCGTGCTGGTCGTCGTGAAGGACGACGCCTACGGCCACGGCGTCGAGGCCGTGACCTCGGTGGCCGTCGAGGCCGGCGTGGGCTGGCTCGGTGCCATCGACCTGCCGAGCGCCCGGCGCGCCAAGGCCGAGGCGGGCGACCGGGCGCGGGTGTTCTGCTGGCTGACGCTGAGCCCGACCGAGACGCGCGAGGCGCTGGACGCCGGGCTCGAGCTCGGCGTGGGGGACGCGGGCTACCTCGAGCGCATCGCCGAGCTCGCGACCCAGCCGGCCGTGGTGCACCTCAAGATCGACACCGGCCTGCACCGCAACGGCGTGCGCCCCGAGGCCTGGCCCGCCTTCGTCGCGCGGGCGGCCGAGCTCGAGCGAGCCGGGCGCATCCGCGTCGCCGGGATCTGGAGCCACATCTCCGAGGCGAGCGACGCGGACGACGACGACGCCCGCGCGGCGTTCGAGGCCGCGATCAAGGCCGCGCGCGCCGCGGGGCTCGCGCCCGAGGTGCGCCACCTCGCCGCGAGCGCCGCGGGGTGGGCCCGGGCCGAGTTCCGCTACGACCTCGTGCGCTTCGGCGCGTTCGTCTACGGCATCCGCTCGGCGGACGGCCCTGACCGGCCCGGCATCGCGCCGGCCGCGACGCTCGTCGCCCGTGTCACGGCGGTCCGCGACGCGGATGTGGAGATCGGGATCGGATCCCTCGACGGTCTGCCGTCCTCGCTCGGCGGCCGCGTCTCGGTCGGCACTCCCGCCGGGGGTCGCGAGCTGCGGCGCGTGGGACTCGGCGCGAGCGTCGTGGAGTCCTGGCCCGGCGCCGCGGTCGGCGACGAGGTCGCGATCTGGGGCCCGGGCTCCTCGGGCGAGTCTTCGGCCACCACCCTCGCGGAGGCGATCGACACGGTGGGCGAAGAGCCCCTGCTGCGCCTCTCGCCGCTCATCCCGCGCGTCGTCGTCGACTGATCCTCGAGACTGCAGCGCTCAGCCGAGACTGCCGGTGTCACACGCAGTCTCGCGCGGGGGATGCAGTCTCACACGGGGGATGCCGTCTCGCGCGCGCGAGACGGCGCGGGAACGAGAACGCGCCCGCGGCCCCGAAGGGCGGCGGGCGCGTGAGGCCTGTGGCTGCAGTCAGTCGGCGTCGACCAGGCGCGACGTCTCGTCGTGCCAGGAGGTCGCGACGGAGCGCAGCTTCTCCTCGTACTTGCGGCCGTGGTGGGCGCAGAACAGCAGCTCGCTGCCGTTCACCTCAGCGGCGATGTACGCCTGCGCTCCGCACGAGTCGCAGCGGTCCGCCGCCGACAGGCGGTAGGAGGGGGCGGGAGCTTCGGTCGTGGTCATCATGTCTGCCTCCTCGTTCTTCCATCCGTGCTGCGTGCTGGATGCTCCACATATAACCACGCGGTCCTGACAATCCTGCCCAGCGTGCGGCATGTTTCGCTCACCGCGTACGCCGCAGCCGGCCAGGCCGGACGGGAGCAGGGGGACGAGGGAGTGTCAGCCGGGAGATGTCCGCCGCCGCGGATAGCATCGAAGATTGTGACCGCCGAGTACTCCGCCCATCATCTCCAGGTCCTGGAGGGCCTCGAGGCCGTCCGCAAGCGCCCGGGCATGTACATCGGCTCGAACGGCTCGCCCGGCCTCATGCACTGCCTCTGGGAGATCATCGACAACTCCGTCGACGAGGCCGTCGCCGGCAACGGCTCGCGGATCGATGTGATCCTGCATGCCGACGGCAGCGTCGAGGTGCGCGACCGCGGTCGAGGCGTGCCGGTCGACGTCGAGCCCCGCACCGGCTTGTCGGGCGTCGAGGTGGTCTACACGAAGCTCCATGCGGGCGGCAAGTTCGGCGGCGGATCGTACGCCGCCTCGGGCGGTCTGCACGGCGTCGGCGCCTCGGTCGTCAACGCGCTGTCCGAGCGCCTGGACGTCGAGGTCGATCGCGGCGGCAGGACCTGGGCGATGTCGTTCCACCGCGGCGAGCCGGGCGTGTTCGCCGACGGCAAGGGCGAGGCGCGACCGGATGCGCCCTTCACGCCGTTCGAGGAGAACAGCGAGCTGCGCGTGGTCGGCAAGGTCGCGAAGGGCGCCACCGGCACGCGCGTGCGGTACTGGGCCGACCGCCAGATCTTCACGAAGGACGCGGCCTTCCAGCTCGACGACCTCGTGACCCGTGCGCGGCAGACGGCGTTCCTCGTTCCCGGGCTCGAGATCGTCATCCGCGACGAGCGCCCGCGAGCCGACGGCGAGACGGATCCGATCGAGACGTCGTTCTCCTACGAGGGCGGCATCTCTGAGTTCGTCGACTTCCTCGCGACCGACGCGCCCGTCACGGACACGTGGCGCCTCACGGGGTCCGGCACCTTCACCGAGACCGTGCCGATGCTGCAGGAGAACGGGCACATGGTCTCGACCGAGGTCGAGCGCGTCTGCACCGTCGACATCGCGCTGCGCTGGGGCACCGGCTACGACACGTACATCCGGTCGTTCGTGAACATCATCTCCACGCCCAAGGGCGGCACGCACCAGCAGGGCTTCGAGCAGGAGCTGCTCAAGCAGCTGCGCGACCAGGTGTCCGCGAACGCGCGGCGGCTGAAGGTCGGCAACGACAAGATCGAGAAGGACGACGTGCTCGCCGGCCTCAGCGCCGTGCTGACCGTGACGGTGCCCGAGCCGCAGTTCGAGGGCCAGACCAAGGAGGTGCTCGGCACCCCCGCCGTGCGCGCCATCGTCGCGAAGGTCGTGCGCGAGGAGCTCAAGGCCCGCTTCGCGTCGTCCAAGCGCGACGACAAGAACCAGACGTCGATGCTGCTCGACAAGGTCGTCTCCGAGATGAAGGCCCGCGTCTCGGCGCGCGCCCACAAGGAGACCCAGCGCCGCAAGAACGCGCTCGAGAGCTCGTCGCTGCCGACCAAGCTCGTCGACTGCCGCACGCAGGACGTCGCGCAGTCCGAGCTGTTCATCGTCGAGGGCGATTCGGCGCTCGGCACCGCGAAGCTCGCGCGCAACAGCGAGTACCAGGCGCTGCTGCCGATCCGCGGCAAGATCCTGAACGTGCAGAAGGCCTCGATCAGCGACATGCTCTCGAACGCCGAGTGCGCGTCGATCATCCAGGTCGTCGGCGCCGGATCGGGTCGCACGTTCGACCTCAGCGCCGCACGCTACGGCAAGGTCATCATGATGAGCGACGCCGACGTCGACGGGGCCCACATCCGAACGCTGCTGCTCACGCTGTTCTACCGGTACATGCGCCCGCTGGTGGAGGCGGGCCGCGTGTTCTCGGCCGTGCCGCCGCTGCACCGGATCATCGTGATCAATCCCGGCTCGAAGCCGAACGAGACGATCTACACCTACAGCGAGGCCGAGCTGCATCGCCTGCTCGACAAGTTGCGCAAGTCGGGCAAGCGCTGGCAGGAGCCGATCCAGCGCTACAAGGGCCTGGGCGAGATGGACGCGGATCAGCTGGCCGAGACCACGATGATGCGCGACGGCCGACTGCTGCGTCGCGTGCGCCTCGAGGACGCCGAGGCCGCCGGCCGCGTCTTCGAGATGCTGATGGGCAACGAGGTCGCCCCGCGCCGCGAGTTCATCATCGAGTCCGCCGACCGCCTCAGCCGCGAGTCCATCGACGCCTGAGGCGCGAGCGCCTCTCCGCCGGCGGGCGCTGCGCACGCCCAGATCCCGGAGATCACCGGGAATCCGGATGGATAGGGCCGGATGGATCCGGGATCTGTGCGATCTCCGGGATCCTGGCGGGCGCGGATCGCCCGGATCAGCGCAGGGTGCGGCCGATCGAGCCGATCGGGGCCTCGAGCGGCTGGCCGGAGGCGTCGCGGCGCGCGAGGGTCTCGGGCAGCTTGCGCACCGCGCCGGTCGCGTCGACCGCGCGGGCCGGGTCGGGCCCGACCCAGGCGAGCGTGAGGCGGTCCTCGCCCTTCAGGAACGCGTGCGAGCGGACGCCGCCCGTCGCGCGGCCCTTGGTGGGGAACTCCGAGAAGTCGGTGATCTTCGCGCGGCCCGCGTCCATGCCCGCGAGCGCCTCCGAGGATCCGGAGATCGTCACGACCACGTTCTCGTCGCCCGTGGCGGCGCCGAAGAAGATCGCCGCCGCCCCCGCGCCGAGCTTGAGCCCCGCCATGCCGCCCGCGGGCGCGCCCTGCGGGCGCACCGACGAGGCCGCGAAGCGCAGCAGCTGCGCGTCGGACGTGACGAACACGAGCTCGGTGTCGTCACCGGCGGCGGCCGCGCCGATCACGGTGTCGCCCGGCTTCAGGCCGATGATCTCGAGCTCGGGCTTGGGCGGCAGCGCCGAGGGGACGATGCGCTTGACGACGCCCTGCGCCGTGCCGAGCGCGAGCGGGGTGTCGTCGTCCAGGCGGACCAGGCCGACGATCCGCTCGCTGCGGTCGGCGAGGCCGATGTAATCGTGCAGCCGCGTGCCGACGCCGAGCTGCACCGAGTTCGCGGGCACGGACGGCAGGTCGACGGGGGAGAAGCGCACGAGGCGCCCCTTCGACGTGATCGCGCCGGCCTCGCCCCGGATGGTCGCGTCGACGGTCGTGAGCAGCGCGTCGTGCTTGCTGCGGCGCGCGGGGGCCTGCAGGCGCTGACCCTCCTGCAGCTCGACGCGCACGGCGCGTCCGGTCGTCGACAGCGCAATCGTGGTCGGCCCGTCGGCGATCTGCAGATCCGGCTGGCCCTTCTTCGGGCGGGGAGCGGCGGGCTTGCCGTTCATGAGCAGCGTGCGGCGCGGGGTCGCGTGCTTCTCGGCCGTGGCATCCAGCTCGAGCGCGACCTGCCCCCGCAGCAGCACATCGGATCCGAGCAGCTCCTCGAGCTGCGCGATCTCGGCGAGCAGGGCGTCGCGCTCCTGCTCGAGCTCGATGCGCGAGAACTTCGTCAGGCGCCGCAGGCGCAGCTCCAGGATGTACTCGGCCTGCACATCGTCGAGGTCGAACACCGTGCACAGCCGCTCGCGCGCCTGCTCCGACGTGTCGGACGAGCGGATCACCTGGATCACCTCGTCGATGTCCAGGATCGCGATCAGAAGGCCCGACACCAGGTGCAGCCGCTCGCGGCGGCGGGCGAGCCGGTAGCGGCTGCGGCGCGTGACGACCTCGAGGCGGTGGTCGATGTAGACGCGCAGCAGGTCCTTGAGACCGAGCGTGCGCGGCTGGCCGTCGACGAGCGCGACGTTGTTGATGCTGAACGAGTCCTCGAGCGGCGTCAGCTTGTAGAGCAGCTCGAGCACGGCGTGCGGGTCGAAGCCGGTCTTGATGCCGATCACGAGCCGCAGGCCGTTGTTGCGGTCGGTGAGGTCGGCCACGTCGCTGATGCCCTGCAGCTTCTTGGACTGCACGGCGTCCTTGAGCTTCTCGATCACGCGCTCCGGGCCGACCATGTACGGCAGCTCGGTGATGACGATGCCCGTGCGGCGGGGCGCGACCTGCTCGACCGACACCTTGCCGCGCAGCTTGAACGCGCCGCGGCCGGTCTCGTACGCGTCGCGCACGCCGTCGAGGCCGACCAGGATGCCGCCCGACGGGAAGTCGGGCCCGGGCACGAACTCCATCAGCTCGGCGGTCGTCGCCTCGGGATGGTCGAGCAGGTGCGTGGCGGCCGCGACGACCTCGCTGAGGTTGTGCGGCGCCATGTTGGTGGCCATGCCGACCGCGATGCCGCTGGCGCCGTTCACGAGCAGGTTCGGATACGCGGCCGGCAGCACCGAGGGCTGCTGGAACTGGCCGTCGTAGTTCGGGATGAAGTCGACGACGTCCTCGTCGAGGTTCTCCGTGAGCGACAGCGCCGGGGACGCCAGGCGCGCCTCGGTGTAGCGCGCGGCGGCGGGGCCGTCGTCGAGCGATCCGAAGTTGCCGTGGCCGTCGACGAGCGGCACGCGCAGCGCCCAGTGCTGGGCCAGGCGCACGAGCGCGTCGTAGATCGCGGTGTCGCCGTGGGGGTGCAGCTTTCCCATCACCTCGCCGACCACGCGCGCGCTCTTGACGTGTCCGCGGTCGGGACGCAGGCCCATGTCGGCCATCTGGTACAGGATGCGCCGCTGCACCGGCTTCAGGCCGTCGCGCGCGTCGGGGAGGGCTCGGGAGTAGATGACCGAGTAGGCGTACTCGAGGTACGACCCCTGCATCTCCGCCTCGAGGTCGATGTCCTCGATGCGCTCGTCGACCGGTTCGGACGAGCTCGGGGATGCGGAGGACTTTCGGGCCATGCTTCTCTTCCGTCGGAGCCCCTCCGGCGGGAGGGGCGGATCTCTCGAACGGCCTCCGGAGGAGACCCGTGGGCTCCGGGCTCGGGCCCCGGAGCGGGCGAAGCGCGTTGTGCGAGACTTGCCCGGATGCCACCCATCGTACCGACGGGCGCCCTGTCCGCCCGGAGCCTCACCGGAGTTGCGCCGGAGATCCTGCTGTCGCTGTCGGGCGGATCCGACGTCCTCGCGCCCGCGCGATCCGCCGTCCTGTTCGTGATCGACGGTCTCGGCGCGCACCAGCTGCGCGCGCACGCGGGCCACGCCCGCCGGCTCGCGTCGTTCGGGGGGAAGAAGGATGTCGCGCGCACGGTCTTCCCATCGACGACGGCCGCGGCGCTGACGTCCATCCTCACGGGATCCGATCCGGGCGAGCACGGGCTCGTCGGCTATCGCGTGCTGGATCCGGATCGCGGACGGCTCGCGAACCAGCTGAACGGCTACGAGAAGGACGGCCTGGACCCGGCGACGTGGCAGCGCCGGCCGACGATGTTCGAGCGCGCCGCGGCCGAGGGGCGCCGCACGTTCGCGGTGGGGCTGGCGGAGTTCGCGCGCAGCGGGCTCACCGCGGCGATCCTGCGCGGCGCGGAGTACGTGTCGTCCGACGACGTGCGGATGCGCGTGCGCCTCGCGTACGAGCTGGCCGCCGGCGAGCCCGGATCGCTCGTGTACTGCTACCTGCCGGAGATCGACAAGGCCGGTCACAAGCGCGGGATCGACTCGGATGCCTGGATCTCCGCGCTCGAGGACGTGGACGCCGCGTTCGCGGCCGCGGTCCCGGCCGGGGTCGGCGCCGTCGTGACGGCCGATCACGGCATGGTCGACGTGCCGCGGCACCGGCACGTGCTGCTGCGCGACGGCGATCCGCGCCTGGACGGCGTCGCGCACCTGGGCGGCGAGCCGCGGCTGCTGCACGTGTACCTCGAGGCCGGAGTGGACGCCGACGCCGCGGCGGCCGCCTGGGGCTCCGAGAGCGGGCGCACCGCGGACGTCGTCACGCGCGACGAGGCGATCGCCGCCGGGCTGTTCGGCGCCGTGGCCGACGAGGTGCGCGGCCGGATCGGCGACCTCGTGGTCGCCGCGCGCGGCACCTGGGCGTTCTACGACGACCGGCTCGAGGACAAGCGCCCCCAGGACATGATCGGCCAGCACGGCTCGGTCACACCCGAGGAGGTCACGGTCCCCCTGCTGCGCCTGGGCGCCTACGCCCTCGCCCGCTGAGCGAGGGCGGGAGCAGCGAGAGGATTCACTCGTCGCTGCGGGCGCCGAAGACGATCTCGTCCCAGGACGGCATGGACGGTCGGCCGCGGCGGCGCGGCGCCTCGTCAGCCTCGGCGGTCGCCTCCGGGTGCTCGTCGTCCGAGGACGGCATCGAGTCGAACAGCGCGACAGGCGCGCGGCGCTCGGCGGGCTCGGACGCGCGGCCGTTCGCGGGATGACCGGCTGCCGGCTCGGGAGCGTCGGACTCGAAGGCGGGGGCGGGCTCGCGCTGACCGCGGCGGCGGCGCAGCGCCTCGAGCAGGTCGGCCGTGTCGGGGTTCGGCGACTGGGCGTCGGGAGCGCGCTTGGTCGCGAGCTCGCGCGCGGCGGGCGAGGACGGAGGGGCCTGCTCGGATTCCGGATCGGGCGCCGGAAGGCGGCGCGGGCCGAAGGCGCCGGAGTCGAACCGCTCGTCAGCGGTCTCCGCGGGCGATCCGCCGTCGCCGTGCAGGGGAGCGACGGTGTCGAGCGCGCGCAGGCGCGGGATCAGGCCCTCGGGCATCGGCCCCTGGCGCGAGAGCTGGGTGGCGTCGCCGTTCAGCGGCGACAGCGCGCTGCGGCGCGGCTCGAAGCTCCAGCGGGCGTCGTGGTCGACGTCGTTCGCGGTGAACTCGAGCTTCACGATCCAGCCCGAGGACTCCTTCCAGCTGGTCCAGCGCTCGCCCGCCGCGCCCAGCTCGGCGAGCTTGGCACGGATGGCGACGCCGAACGTGGGGTTCTCGTCCTGCTCCAGCTCGATGCCCATCAGCACCGGCACGGAGAGCGCCTGGCCGACGATGTGCTCGCGCTCGGCGATCACCGGGCCCTCGAATCGGCGGATCGCCTCGATCGACGCGCCCAGCAGCTCCGCGACATCCTCGGCGGACATGCCGGACCGGATGTGCGCCTGGATCTCGCGCGGGCTCGGCAGCGGTGCGCGGGCCTCGGCCGGGGTCTGGTCGCGCTGTGCCTTGCGGAGCTCCGAGCGCAGCACGTCGTCCATCGCGAGCGTGAAGCGCTGACCCGACTCGGTGGCCAGGACCAGTCGGCCGTCCTCGGTTCCGATGATGGTGAGCGATTCCATGCTCATCCTCCTCTGGCTCGCCCTGTGCGCCGCTTCAGAACACGACGCGCCGCTGGCATTCACGACGCTGTCATGGTTTCACGTGGCGGGCCGATCACCGGGAATAGAACGGGCGCGCCGCGAGTTTCGACCCCAGCACGCGCGCGCATTTGCTTATCCGGCGACGGGCGTGCAGACTATCGCCGCTCCGCCGCACGGCGGAGGACGCACCACAGCTGATGAAAGAAGCGTGACCCACTCACCATGGCAACCGATTACGACGCCCCGCGCAAGACCGAGGACGACGGCAACGAGTCGATCGAGGCCCTGAAGGCGCGCGTTCCCGACACGATGTCGGGCTCGGTCGACGTGGAGGACGCGGACAACCCGTCCAGCTTCGACCTGCCGGGCGCCGACCTGTCGAACGTCGAACTGGACGTCGTGGTGCTCCCGCCCCAGGACGACGAGTTCACGTGCATGAACTGCTTCCTCGTGAAGCACCGCTCGCAGATCGACCACGAGGACGGCAGCGGGCCGATCTGCCACGACTGCGCCGCCTGATTCAGGCGCGCGCGCTCTGCGCGTGACGCACCGCCGCCGCGAGGCGGTCGGGCGTGCGCGAGGAGAGCGTCCACGACGACACGGGGTCGTCGGGATCCAGGTCCGGAAGGACGACGATCCCGACGACCCCTCCGCGTATCAGGTGCCAGCCGCGCGAATCGAGGCCCGGACCGCGCGCGGTGCGCGCGTCCTCGTCCATCAGCGCGACGGGCTCGCCCAGCAGCGCCACGTCGATGTGCGCGCGGCCGGCGCGGAGGTCGCCCCCCGACACCTCGATGACGGGGGAGGAGAGGATCAGCGCCGCCACGACCAGCACGCCGACGACGAGCCCGATCGCGAGCGAGAGGGTCCGGTCGTACTGCACGAACACCAGCGCGGCCATGGGCGCCACCACCGCGGCGCCGCCGAGGATCCAGAGCGAGGGCGAGAGCCGCTCGCGATAGAGCGGCCGGGCGTCGGAGCCGGGACGGGCGGCCGAGCCGGACCGGGCGGGCGGTGATGTGTTCTGCATTACCCTCGTGGAGTGACCGAAACCGTGGACGTCCCCATCATCGCACCGGCCCCGCCGGTGTACGCGCACCCCGGCGACGCGGGTGCGGATCTGGTGGCGGCCGAGGCGGTGCGCCTCGAGCCCGGCGGGCGCGCGCTCGTGGGCACGGGCGTGCGGATCGCGCTGCCCGACGGGTACGCCGCGTTCGTCGTGCCGCGCAGCGGCCTGGCCGCCAAGCACGGCATCACGATCGTCAACGCGCCCGGCACGATCGACGCGGGTTACCGCGGGGAGATCAAGGTGGCGCTGCTGAACACCGACGCGCGCGAGGCGTACGACGTCGCCGCGGGGGACCGGATCGCGCAGCTGATCCTGATGCCCGTCCCGCAGGCGCGCTTCATCCCGGTCGACGAGCTCCCCGAGCACGTGCGCGGCGAGGGCGGCTTCGGCTCGACGGGCTACCAGACGCAGGGAGAGAACTGACGCATGAGCGATGAGCTCGAGATCGGCCGCAAGTCGGCCCCCGGCGACCGCGCCACGTCCGGACCGCTGGACGAGACCGAGGCGAACCCGGTCCGCCCCTACATCGATCTCGGCGGCATCAAGGTGCTGCCGCGCGAGGGTCTGAACCTGCGTCTCGAGGTCGAGGAGCAGACCAAGCGCATCGTGGCCGTGGGTCTGGACTACGCCGAATCGACGCTGCAGGTGCAGCCCTTCGCCGCTCCCCGCACGACGGGGCTGTGGGATGAGACGCGCGCGCAGATCCGCGATCAGGTGCGCCAGCAGGGCGGCCGCGTCGAGGAGCGCGAGGGCCCGCTCGGCGCCGAGCTGCTCGCCGAGGTGCCGGTGGTCGCCGGCCAGGATGCCCAGATGCGCCTCGCGCGCTTCGTCGGCGTCGACGGGCCGCGCTGGTTCCTGCGCGGCGTGATCGGCGGGGCCGGCGCGTCCGACCCCGCGGCGGCTGAGCAGATCGAGGACCTGTTCCGCTCGATCGTGGTCGTGCGCGGCGGGGCCCCCATGCCCCCGCGCGACCTGATCCCGCTCAAGATGCCGTCGTCGCCCGCCTCGGCCTGACGCCTCGATGAGTTCGCAGCCGCCGCAGCCGGGTGACTCCCGCTCCGACGAGAGGGACGAGACCTCCGCCTCCGACGTGCTCGGGGCGGCGATCGGCGGCGTCGCGCGCCGCGCCGGCATCGACCCGGCCGAGGAGGCCACGACCGGCGACGTGGTCTGGAAGGCGATGGGCGGCATGCGCGGCGTGCTCGAGTCGATCCTGCCGAGCCTCGTCTTCGTCGTCGTCTACACGCTCTGGCCCGATCCGCTCATCCTGTCGCTCGGTCTGTCGGTGGGCATCGCCGCCGTGTTCACGATCGTGCGCTTCGCCCAGAAGTCTCCGCCTTCCGCGGCCCTGGGTGGCCTGGTCGCCGCGGCCGCCGCGGCGGCGCTCGCGCTATTCACGGGGCAGGGGCGCGACAACTTCGTGATCGGCCTGGTGACGAACGCGGTCTACGGCACCGCGTTCCTGGTCTCGGCGGTGATCGGCTGGTCGCTCATCGGCCTCGCGGCCGGCTTCCTCATGAACGAGGGCACGCAGTGGCGTCAGGATCGCCGCAAGCGTCGCGTCTTCCTGTGGCTGGCGATCGCGTGGGCCGCCCTGTTCTATGCGCGGCTCGCGGTGCAGCTGCCGCTGTACCTGGCGAACGAGACGACGCTGCTCGGCACGCTCAAGCTCCTGATGGGCCTGCCGCTGTTCGCGCCGCTGGTCGCGGTCACCTGGCTCGCCGTGCGCGCGCTCTATCCCGCGCGCCGGGCATGATGCGGCCCCGCGGTGCGTGGTAGATTTATCTCGACGTCAAGATAAATTGCGCTCTCCGCGGGACGTCCCGCGACCCCCTGCTGTTAGGTCCGCCTTGCTGGCCACCGCGGTCCAGGTGGGAGCAAGATGGGAGCGCAAGCGCGGTCGACCAGGAGGAGACAGCCCGTGTCCACGGTGAACAGCTTCGGTGCCAAGAGCACCCTGACGGTCGGCAGCACCGACTACGAGATCTTCCGCATCGACGCGGTCGACGGCTACGAGAAGCTGCCCTTCAGCCTCAAGGTGCTGCTCGAGAACCTGCTTCGCACCGAGGACGGCGCGAACATCACCAAGGAGCAGATCGGTGCGCTCGGATCGTGGGATGCCGCGGCCGAGCCGAACACCGAGATCCAGTTCACGCCCGCCCGCGTGGTCATGCAGGACTTCACCGGCGTGCCCTGCATCGTCGACCTCGCCACCATGCGCGAGGCCGTCACGGCGCTCGGCGGCGACGCGAACCGGATCAACCCGCTCTCCCCCGCCGAGATGGTCATCGACCACTCGGTCATCGCCGACCTCTTCGGATCCGAGAACGCGCTCGAGCGCAACGTCGAGATCGAGTACGAGCGCAACGGCGAGCGCTACCAGTTCCTGCGCTGGGGCCAGACCGCCTTCCAGGACTTCAAGGTCGTGCCGCCGGGCACGGGCATCGTGCACCAGGTGAACATCGAGCACCTCGCCAAGGTCATCTACGACCGCGAGGTCGACGGCGTCCTGCGCGCCTACCCCGACACCTGCGTCGGCACCGACTCGCACACCACGATGGTCAACGGCCTGGGCGTGCTCGGCTGGGGCGTCGGCGGCATCGAGGCAGAGGCCGCGATGCTCGGCCAGCCCGTGTCGATGCTCATCCCGCGCGTCGTGGGCTTCAAGCTCACGGGCGAGATCCCCGCCGGCGTGACCGCGACCGACGTCGTGCTCACGATCACCGACATGCTCCGCAAGCACGGTGTGGTCGGCAAGTTCGTCGAGTTCTACGGAGAGGGCGTCGCCTCGGTGCCGCTCGCGAACCGGGCCACGATCGGCAACATGTCGCCGGAGTTCGGCTCGACCGCCGCGATGTTCCCGATCGACGACGTCACGCTCGACTACCTGCGCCTCACCGGTCGCGACGAGCAGACCGTCGCGCTCGTCGAGGCGTACGCCAAGGAGCAGCACCTCTGGCACGACCCGTCGCGCGAGCTCGTCTTCAGCGAGTACATGGAGCTCGACCTGTCGACGGTCGTCCCCTCGATCGCCGGCCCGAAGCGCCCGCAGGACCGCATCCTGCTGTCGGAGGCGAAGTCGCAGTTCGAGAAGGACATCCTGAACTACACGGAGCGCGCCGAGGAGCCCGTCGAGGTCGAGGGCACCTTCCCCGCCTCCGATCCGGGCAACGGTCCCGGCGTCGAGCACGAGACCGTGTCGGCCAACGGCACCTCGCACCAGCACGAGGGCGAGCAGCACGAGCACGCCCACGCGGGCCTGCTGGCCAGCGGCGCGCGCCACGCGGCGTCGAACCCCGTCAAGGTCACCACGCCCGAGGGTCAGGAGTACCTGCTCGACAACGGCGCCGTGACCCTGGCGGCAATCACGTCCTGCACCAACACGTCGAACCCGTCGGTCATGATCGCCGCGGGCCTGCTGGCTCGCAAGGCCGCGCAGAAGGGCCTCACGCGCAAGCCCTGGGTCAAGACGACGCTGGGCCCCGGCTCGAAGGTCGTCACCGACTACTACGAGAAGTCGGGCCTGGACAAGGACCTCGAGAGCCTCGGCTTCTACACGGTCGGCTATGGCTGCACGATCTGCATCGGCAACTCGGGCCCCCTCATCGAGGAGGTCTCGGCCGCGATCAACGACAACGACCTCGCCGTCACCGCGGTGCTCTCGGGCAACCGCAACTTCGAGGGCCGTATCAGCCCCGACGTGAAGATGAACTACCTCGCGTCGCCGCCGCTGGTCGTGGCCTACTCGCTCGCCGGCTCGATGAACTTCGACTTCGAGACCGACGCGCTCGGCAAGGACGCGGACGGCAACGACGTGTTCCTGAAGGACATCTGGCCCGAGCCGGCCGAGGTGCAGGAGATCATCGACTCGTCGATCTCGCGCGAGCAGTTCATCAAGCAGTACGCCACGGTCTTCGACGGCGACGAGCGCTGGAAGAACCTGCCGACGCCCGAGGGCCCCGTGTTCGAGTGGGACGAGCAGTCGACCTACGTGCGCAAGGCGCCGTACTTCGACGGCATGAGCATGGACCTCACGCCGGTCGAGGACATCGCCGGCGCACGCGTGCTCGCCACGCTCGGCGACTCGGTCACGACCGACCACATCAGCCCCGCGGGCAACATCAAGGCCGGCACGCCCGCCGCGCAGTACCTGACGGAGCACGGCGTCGCCCAGCGCGACTTCAACTCCTACGGCTCGCGCCGCGGCAACCACGAGGTGATGATCCGCGGCACGTTCGCGAACATCCGCCTGAAGAACGCGCTGGTCAAGGCGGTCAACGACGGTCAGCAGATCGAGGGCGGCTTCACGCGCGACTTCACGCAGCCCGAGGGCCCGCAGGCGTACATCTACGACGCCTCGCAGCACTACCAGGAGCAGGGCACGCCGCTGGTCATCTTCGGCGGCAAGGAGTACGGCTCCGGCTCGTCGCGCGACTGGGCGGCCAAGGGCACGAGCCTGCTGGGCGTGAAGGCGGTCATCACCGAGAGCTTCGAGCGCATCCACCGCTCGAACCTCATCGGCATGGGCGTCGTCCCGCTGCAGTTCCCCGCCGGCGAGAGCTGGGAGTCGCTGGGCCTGGACGGCACCGAGATCGTCTCGATCGAGGGCCTGGACGAGCTCAACAGCGGCACGACGCCGAAGACGGTCAGGGTCACCGCGGCCCCGAGCGAGCACTCGGCCGAGGGCAAGCAGCCCATCGAGTTCGACGCGGTCGTGCGCATCGACACCCCCGGTGAGGCGGACTACTACCGCAACGGCGGCATCCTGCAGTACGTGCTGCGCAGCCTCGTCTGACGCATCCTCGCGAGCGGCCCCCGGGACTCCCGGGGGCCGTTCGGCGTTCACGCTGATCCCAGGGGCACCGGCGTAGGCTCGGGACCATGAGTCTTCTCGACGGGATCCGCGGTCCGCGCGACCTCGACGCACTCACGCAGGAGCAGCTGACGGATCTCGCCGCGGAGATCCGGACGTTCCTCGTCGAGAACGTCGCGCGCACGGGCGGGCACCTGGGGCCCAACCTCGGCGTGGTCGAGCTCACGATCGCCCTGCACCGCGTGTTCGCGTCTCCGGACGATCCGATCATCTTCGACACGGGCCACCAGTCGTACGTGCACAAGCTCCTGACGGGCCGTCAGGACTTCACGGCGCTCCGCGCGCGCGGCGGCCTGGCCGGCTACCCGCAGCGCTCGGAGAGCCCTCACGACGTCGTCGAGTCGTCCCACGCGTCCAGCTCGCTGAGCTGGGCGGACGGCATCTCGCGCGCGTTCAGCCGCACGGGCCGCGGCGACCGCCACGTGGTCGCGGTCGTGGGCGACGGCGCCCTCACGGGCGGCATGACGTGGGAGGCCCTGAACAACATCACGGACGACAACGACCGCAACCTCGTGATCGTCGTGAACGACAACGGCCGCTCCTACGCCCCGACGATCGGCGGCATGGCGCGCCACCTGAATCGCGTGCGCACGACCGAGACCTATCGCGACCTCTCGCAGCGCTCGTCGCGCATCGCGGGCCGCTTCGGCGCCGTGGGGCGTGCGCTGTACCGCGGCGTGCGCGGCGGCACCCACGGCTTCCTGTCGCGCTTCACGAACAACTCGGCGCTGTACTCGAACCTCGACGTGAAGTACCTCGGGCCGGTCGACGGGCACGACCTGCCCGCACTGCTCGAGACGCTCGCGCTGGCGAAGTCGTACGGCGCTCCCGTGATCGTGCACGTCATCACGGAGAAGGGCCGCGGGTACCAGCCCGCCCTGGACGACGAGGCCGACCAGTTCCACGCGGTGGGCCGCATCGACCCCGCCACGGGCGGCGCGCTCGGCTCGTCCGCTCCCGGATGGACCGACGTGTTCGCCGAGGAGCTCGTGCGGATCGGCGAGGAGCGCTCCGACGTCATCGCCATGACCGCGGCCATGCTGCGCCCGACGGGCCTGGCGCCGTTCGCCGAGCGGTTCCCCGAGCGCGTGTACGACGTGGGCATCGCCGAGCAGCACGCCGTGACCTCGGCCGCCGGCCTCGCCTACGGCGGCCTGCACCCCGTGGTCGCGCTGTACTCGACGTTCGTGAACCGCGCGTTCGACCAGGTGCTGATGGACGTCGCGCTGCACCGCGCGGGCGTCACGTTCGTGCTGGACCGTTCGGGCGTGACCGGTCCCGACGGCCCCAGCCACCACGGCATGTGGGACCTCGCGCTGCTGCACATCGTGCCCCGGATCCGGATCGCCGCCCCGCGCGACGAGAGCCGTCTGCGCGAGGCGCTGCGCGAGGCCGTCGCCGTGCGCGACGCGCCCACGGTCATCCGGTTCCCGAAGGGCGCGGTCCCGCAGGACATCCCGGCCGTCGAGCG
The DNA here is from genome assembly GCF_039605615.1 of Microbacterium rhizophilum. Lineage (NCBI taxonomy): Bacteria > Bacillati > Actinomycetota > Actinomycetes > Micrococcales > Microbacteriaceae > Microbacterium > Microbacterium rhizophilum. Next base: position 163,250 of record NZ_JBCNUN010000001.1, read on the forward strand.
ACTGGGCGACGGCGTGGACGTCCTGGCACGCGGCGAGGCGGAGGACGTGCTGATCGTCGGCACGGGGCCGTTCGCGAGCCTCGGCCTGGACGTCGCCGCGCGCCTGCGGGCGCAGGGCATCGGCGCCACGGTCGTCGACCCTCGCTGGGTCGTGCCCGTCCCCGCCACGATCGTCGAGCTCGCGGCGCGGCACCGCCTGGTGATCACGCTCGAGGACGGCATCCGCGTCGGCGGCATCGGCACGCGCGTGCGCCAGGTGCTGCGCGAGGCGGGCATCGACACGGCGGTGGACGAGCTGGGCCTTCCGGACGAGTTCCTCGACCACGCGTCGCGCGAGCAGATCCTGGAGGACGCGGGCCTCACGCCCGCGAAGATCGCGCAGGACGTCGTGGCGCAGGTGCTCGGCACGCGCGTCCCCAAGGCGCGGCAGGCGCACGGCCGCGGCCTGCCGGCGGTGACCGGCGAGTTCAAGCTGCACACGGGTTAGTTCGCTCGCTTCGCGAGCGCGTCCCGCGCGCTCGGGCACCGTGCGGGCAGCGCTCGCACACGGCAGGAACGACGACGGCCGGAACCCGCAGCGGGTTCCGGCCGTCTTCGGTGCGGCTCAGCGGTGCGCGGCGCCGCGCAGCGGCGGGGTGTGGAACGTGCCGCCGGTCGCGCGCTCCGAGGCGCCGGAGCGGTCGAGGTACGGCGAGGCGCCGCCGTCGATGAACGGCCAGCCCGCGCCGAGGATGAGGCACAGGTCGATGTCCTCGACCTCGGGCACGACGCCCTCGTCCAGCATCAGCCTGATCTCGCTCGCGAGGCCGTCCTCGACGAGGCGGAGGATCTGGTCCTCCGTCGCCGGCGACTTGCCGACCGTCATCGCCTTCTGGGCCTGCTTGGTCCAGCCGGTGACGCGGCCGTTCTTGTCCTTCTCGACCACGTCGCCCACCTCGGCCGCGCGGTGCAGGTTCTCCGAGGCGTAGAAGCGCTCGGGGAAGTGGCGCACCATCGTGTCCTGCACGTGGGCCGCGACCTTCCATCCGACCAGGTCGATCAGCTGGAACGGCGTCATCGGCAGTCCGAGCGGCGCGAACGCCTTCTCGACCGTCAGCAGCGGCGTGCCCTCGTCGACGGCGCGCGCGGCCTCGCCCATCACCTTGGCGAGGAGTCGGTTCACCACGAAGCCCGGCGCATCCGCCGTCAGCACGGCGTTCTTGCGGAGGTTCTTCGCCACGACGAACGCCGTGGACAGCGCCTCGTCGCTCGACTGCGGCGTCCTCACGATCTCGATCAGCGGCATCACCGCGACCGGGTTGAAGAAGTGGAAGCCGACGAGCCGCTCGGGGTGCTCGAGGACGGATCCGATCTCCTCCACCGACAGCGACGACGTGTTGGTCGCCAGGATCGCGTCGGGCGCGATGATCTGCTCGATCTCGCGGAACACCTGCTGCTTCACGCCGGTCTCCTCGAAGACCGCCTCGATCACGAAGTCGCAGTCGGCGTACTCGCTCTTGTCGACCGTGCCGTGCACGAGGGCACGCAGGCGGTTCGCCTCGTCGCCGTCGATGCGGCCCTTGGCCTCGAGCGCCGAGATCTCGTCGCGGATGTACGACAGGCCCTTGTCGACGCGCGCCTGGTCGATGTCGGTGATGAGCACCGGCACCTGCAGGCGGCGCACGAACAGCAGCGCGAACTGGCTGGCCATCAGGCCCGCGCCGATCACGCCGACCTTGGTGACCTTCTTCGCGAGCTCCTTGTCGGGCGCGCCGACGGGGCGCTTGGCGCGCTTCTGCACGAGGTCGAACGCGTACATCGACGCGACGAACTGGTCGCCCGCGATGAGCTCGGCCAGCGCCTCGTCCTCGCGGGCGAAGCCCTCCTCGACGGATCCGCTCTTCCCGACGTCGACGTTCCGGGCCTTGTCCATCAGGTCGAGCGCGAGGTACGGCGACCGGGGGACCGTGCCGATCCGGCTCTCCAGCATGTTGCGGGCGACCTTGATCGCGATGGGCCACTTGGTGAGCCGCTCGATCCGGCCGGGCTCGTTCCTGCGCTCGACCTTGATCGTGCCGGCGAGCACGCCGTCGGCCCAGCGCAGCGAGTCCTCGAGGTACGAGGCGGGGCCGAAGATCGCGTCGAACATGCCCAGGTCGAACGCCTGCTGCGGCTTGAGCGTGCGGTTCTGCTTGAGGGGATTCGAGACGATCACCTCGAGCGCGTTCTCGATGCCGATGAGGTTCGGCAGCAGGGTGACGCCGCCCCATCCGGGCACGAGACCGAGGAACACCTCGGGCAGCGCGATCGCGGCGGCGGACGAGTCGACCGTGCGGTAGGTCGAGTTCAGCGCGATCTCGACCGCGCCGCCGAGCGCGAGCCCGTTGACGAACGAGAACGAGGGCACACCCAGCTTCGAAAGCTTGCCGAGCGTGTGGTGACCCAGCTGCGCGATCAGGCGCGCGACGTCCTTGGAGGGCAGGTCGCCCACGCCGGACAGGTCGGCGCCCGCCGCGAAGATGTACGGCTTGCCGGTCACGGCGACGGCGTCGATCTCGCCCGCGGCGGCGCGTGCCTTCAGCGCATCGAGCTTCTCGCCGAGCTCGCTGAGCGTGGCCGGGCCGAGCGTGTTCGGACGGGTGTGGTCCTTGCCGTTGTGCAGCGTGATCAGTGCGATCGTGCGGCCGCTGGGAAGGCGCACATCGCTGACGAGCGAGTGCGTGACGACCTCGTCGGCCGAGGCGGCGACGAGGGGGGAGAAGTCGATCGTGGTGTAGTCGGTCACGGCTGCGCTCACTTCTTCTTCTTGTCCGCGGCCTTGGCGGCCTTGGGGGAGTAGTGGGGGTTCTCCCAGATCACGGTGCCGCCCTGGCCGAGACCCACGCACATCGCGGTGAGGCCGTACCGGACCTCCGGGTGCTCGGCGAACTGCGCCGCGAGCTGGATCATCAGGCGCACGCCGGAGGCGGCCAGCGGGTGGCCGACCGCGATCGCGCCGCCCCAGGGGTTCACGCGCGGGTCGTCGTCCGCGATGCCGAAGTGGTCGAGCAGCGACAGCACCTGGATCGCGAAGGCCTCGTTGAGCTCGAACAGGCCGATGTCGTCGATCGTGAGGCCCGCCTTGGCGAGCGCCTTCTCCGTGGCGGGGATCGGGCCGATGCCCATGATCTCCGGCTCGACGCCCGCGAACGCGAACGAGACGAGCTTCATCTTCGGCGTCAGGCCGAACTCCTTCACGGCCGCGCCGCTCGCGAGCAGGCTCACGGTCGCGCCGTCCGTCAGCGGCGACGAGGTGCCGGCCGTGACGCGGCCGTGCGGCCGGAACGGCGTCTTCAGGCCCGCGAGGCCCTCCATCGTCGTCTCGGGGCGGCGGCCCTCGTCCTCGGTCGCGAGGCCCCACTGGCCATCGGGTCCGGTGACCGCGACGGACACCAAGTCCGGCTGGATCTTGCCGGCGTCATACGCGGCCTGCGCCTTGTGCTGGCTGAGCATGCCGTAGCGGTCCGCGCGCTCCTTCGTGAGCGCGGGGAAGCGGTCGTGGATGCGCTCGGCCGTGACGCCCATGTTCAGGGCGCCCGGATCGACGAGCTTCTCCGCCACGAAGCGGGGGTTCGGGTCGGCGTTGGAGCCGATGGGGTGCTTGCCCATGTGCTCGACGCCGCCGGCGATCGCCAGGTCGTACATGCCGACGCCGATCGAGGCGGCCATCGTCGTGACGCTCGTCATCGCGCCCGCGCACATGCGCTCGATCGCGAGACCCGGCACCGTCATCGGCAGGCCCGCCAGGATCGCCGTGGTGCGACCGAGCGTGAGCCCCTGGTCGCCCGTCTGCGAGGTCGCCGCGATCGCGACATCGTCGATCCGATCCTTCGGGATCTCGGTGTTGCGCTCCAGGAGACCCTTCATCGCCTTGACGGCGAGGTCATCCGCTCGCGTGTTCCAGTACATGCCCTTCTCGCCCGCGCGCCCGAAGGGGGTGCGCACTCCATCGACGAAATAGACATCAGCCAGCTCGGCCACTCTGCCTCCAGTTGGATCCGGTCGACCAGGCGTGCCGGCCGACCTGTATCGGTCCCGTCCAGCCTATGGAGGGGCCTCGAAGGGCACGAAGCGGTTGGCCTGGTTCCACTAAGAGGGTTCGACGGCCTCGTCGCCCGGTTGCACGGCCCGTACAAACGCTGCGGCGATGATCTGTGCAGTCTGTTCAATCTGCCAGTCGCGTGCGCCGAGGCGTCGCAGGGCGTCCGCGATGGCGCCGGCGTCGACCGGCACCGGGGTCTCCCACGCGACGCGGCGCAGCGTGTCGGGCGTCAGCAGGTTCTCGGTCGGCATCGACAGCTGCTCGGCCCGCTCCTCGACAGCGGGGCGCGCCTGCTTCAGCCGCGCATCCGCCTCCGGATTGCGGTCGGCCCACGCGCGCGGCGGCGGCAGGGTGTCGCTCGGCACGCGCTCGACGGGAAGATCTCCGCTCTCCCGTCCGAGCACGATCGCGTTCCACCACCTGTCCAGCTGCGTCCGGCTCGCGCGGCCGTTGAAGGCCTTGAGAGCCGCGAGCTCGCTCTTGGACGCGGGCGCCGCGAGCACCGCCGCGACCAGCGCGCGATCGGGCACGAGCCGGCCCGGGGAGATGTCCTGCTGCATCGCGTACTCCTCGCGCGCGAGCCACAGCTGGCGCGCGATCGCGAGGTTGCGGCGGCCGCGGACGGTGTGCAGCCCGCTCAGGCGTCGCCACGGCTCGGCGCGCGGCGGCTTGGCCTCGCGCAGCCGCGTGGCCTCGAACTCCTGCGCGGCGTACGCCGTCTTGCCGGCCTCCTCGAGCGCGTCGACCAGCGCGTCGCGCACGTCGACCAGGTGCTCCACGTCCAGCGCGGCGTACTCCAGCCACGCCTGCGGCAGGGGGCGCGTCGACCAGTCGGCCGCCGAGTGCTCCTTCTTCAGCACGACGCCGAGCGTCGCCTCCACCACCGCGGCCAGGCCCACGCGCTCCCAGCCGAGCAGGCGCGCGGCGAGCTCGGTGTCGAAGAGGCGCGGGGGCAGCAGGTCCAGCTCGCGCAGCGACGGCAGATCCTGGCTGGCGGCGTGCAGCACCCACTCCTCGTCGCCGATCGCGTCCTGCAGTGCCGAGAGGTCCTCGAGCGCGGGCGGGTCGAACAGAAACACGCCCGCGCCGCGGCGGAACACCTGCACGAGGTACGCGCGCTGCGAGTAGCGGAAGCCGGAGGCGCGCTCCACGTCGACCGCGACGGGCCCCGTGCCGGCGGCGAGCGCCGCGCACGCGGCGCCCAGCTCGTCGGCCGTGTCGATCACGTCGTATCGGGGGGCGTCAGTCATTCAGGTTCCTCCGCTCTCCGAGGACCGCGATGCCCTCGGACCCCGGCGGGAGCCCCGCCAGCATGCACACGAGCTCGGCCCACGCGTCGAGGTGGGCGTCGAACGGGCCGTCCGGCGACCACGACGCCCGCAGCTCGATCTGCGCGCCGTCGCCCTCCTCCGCGAGGGAGCCGAAGCCCTTGGACAGGATCTTGGTGGCCGTGCCGGAGGCCGAGTGGTACTCCGCGCCCCGGGAGTCGAGCGCGTCGACGAGCCAGGACCACGTGACGTCCGCGAGCAGCGGGTCCGTGCCGATCTCGGGCTCGAGCGGCGCCTGGGCGAAGGCGACGATGCGCCAGGCCCCGCCCCACGCGTCGGGCTCGGCCGGGTCGTGCAGCAGGATGAACCGGCCGGTGCCGTACGGCGACTCGCCGTCTTCCGTCGGACGCACGTCGCCCGCCAGCGCGAGGCTGAACGGCGCCACGCCCTGCGGCGAGGGGATCTCCCGCACGACGAAATCGCTGCGGAATGTCGAGGCGCGCAACTGCTCCTCCGCGGCGGCGAACACGTCGGCCGGGCCTCCTCCTGCACTCACGCTGTCAGATTAGAGTGGAGGGGTCATGAAGCACTTCAGGCGCGCCGCTTCCACGCCCGCATCGGCGCCCGGCGCCTCGACGCTCCTGTCGGCCATCGGTCTCGGCGTCCTGCTCACGGGTGTGGCGACGGCCCTGAGCGTCCGGATCGCGGGCGTCGCGCGCCGCGTCGTGACGCCCGCGCCGCGCGTGGCCGACGTGGAGATCCTCGGCGTGGACCGGGCCGCCCAGACCATCACGCTGACGCGCACGCCCGACACGATGCTGCCGGGGCGCTACGGCGTCTTCACGAACGGCGCGGGCTACGTCAAGCTCGGCGCCGTGCTGTCGCAGGACGACCGCGGCGTGACGCGCAAGCTGCTGAGCCACGTCGACGCCGCGACGCGGCTGGGTCCGCGCGGCTCGTTCAGCGGGTGGTACTTCGACGACCCGGCCCAGCTGCACCTGCCGCACCACGAGGAGCTGATCGAGACCCCGGTCGGCCTCGCGCCCGCGTGGGTGTTCTCCGCCGGCCGCGGCGACACGTGGGTCGTGCTGGTGCACGGCCGCGGCACGACGCGCGCCGAGACGCTGCGGGCCGTGCCGGTGCTCCACGCCGCGGGCATCTCCTCGCTCGTGGTGTCGTATCGCAACGACGGCGAGGCGCCGCCGAGCCGCAGCGGCCTGTACGGCCTGGGCGCGACGGAGTGGCGCGACGTGGACGCCGCGGTGGGATGGGCGCTGGCGCACGGCGCGGAGCGCGTCCTGCTGATGGGCTGGTCGATGGGCGGCGCGATCGTGCTGCAGACGGCCGTGCAGTCGGAGCACCGCGACGCGATCGCGGGGATCATCCTGGAGTCGCCCGTGGTGGACTGGCGGATCGTGCTCGACTTCCATGCGCGCGAGCTCGGGGTCCCGGCCTTCGCCGCCCGGGCCGCGATGGGCACGCTCGAGTCGTCCTGGACCGCCCGGGCGGCGGGCGCGGGTCGGGGGATCCCGTTCGACGATCTGGACATGGTCGCCCGCGCCGGCGAGCTGCGCGTGCCCATCCTGCTGCTGCACAGCGACGACGACGGCTTCGTGCCATCGGACGCGTCGCACGCGCTGGCGCAGGCCCGGCCCGACATCGTCACGATGGAGACGTTCTCGGTCGCGCGCCACACCAAGCTGTGGAACTACGACGAGCACCGCTGGACCGCGGCGATCCGCGGCTGGCTCGCCGCGCACGACTTCGGCCGCTGAGCCTCAGCGCGCGTCGAGGCGCGCCTGCACCTGGCGCTTGGCCCGCATCAGCATGCCGGTCATGCCGGCGATGCGCAGCGGCGAGACCGCGCGCGTGAGCCCGAGCGACTGCGGGTAGTCCGACGGGATCGCGAGCACGTCCGCCGCGGACAGCCCCGTGATGCCCTGCACCAGGATGCTCGCGAAGCCGCGCGTGGTGGGCGCCTCGGCGGGCGCGACCGCGTGCATCGCGACCCTGTCGTCGTCGGCGACCTCCACCACGATGAACACGGGGGACTGGCACTCGGCCACCCGCTCGGTGCGCTCGGGATGATCCGCGTACTCGGCAGGCACGTCCGGAAGGGCGCGCGAGAACTCCAGCAGCAGCTCGAGGCGCTCGGGCTCGTCGAGCTCGAGGAACTCGTCGCGGATGTCCGCGAGCGCGGCGGGAAGCGTGTCGGGCGTCATGACGTCCATCCTCCCACCGCGCGGGCGGAGCGGTTCAGCGGGTGGGCGCGGTGCCCGGTTCGGCGCCGGTCGCGATCGGGACGCGCACGGCCGATCCCCACTCGGTCCAGGATCCGTCGTAGTTGCGGACGTCCGGATAGCCGAGCAGGTGCTTCAGGACGAACCACGTGTGGCTCGACCGCTCGCCGATGCGGCAGTACGCGACGATCCGGTCGGCGTCGCCGAGACCGGCCTGATCGCGATAGATCGCCTCGAGCTCGGCGCGCGGCTTGAACCCGCCGTCCTCCGCCACGGCCTTCGCCCACGGCACGTTCTGAGCGGTCGGGATGTGTCCGGCGCGCAGCGCACCCTCCTCCGGGTACGCCGGGGCGGACGTGCGCTCGCCCGAGAACTCCTCGGGGGAGCGGACGTCCACGAGCGGCCTGCCGAGGTGGGCGAGCACGTCCTCCTTGAACGCGCGCAGCGTCGCGTCGTCGCGCTCGACGACCGGGTACTCGGTCGCGGGACGGGCCGTGCGCTCCGTCGTGATCGGGCGGCCCTCCGCGATCCAGCGGTCGCGGCCGCCGTCGACGAGCCGGACGTCCTCGTGGCCGAACAGCGAGAACACCCACAGGGCGTACGCCGCCCACCAGTTGTTCTTGTCGCCGTAGATCACGATGGTGTCGTCGCGCGAGATGCCCTTGGCGCTCAGCAGCTTCGCGAATCCCTCGCCGTCGACGTAGTCGCGCACGACCGAGTCGTTGAGCTCCGTGTGCCAGTCGACCTTGACGGCGCCCGGGATGTGTCCCGTCTCGTACAGCAGCACGTCCTCATCCGACTCCACGATCACGAGGCCCGGGGTGTCCAGGTGCTCCTCGACCCACGCGGTGGACACGAGTCGCCCGGGCTCCGCGTAGTCGGCGAACTGGGGCGACGGATCGAACTCGACGGTCACGGGATCCTCCTGGGAGTGTGCGGATGGGAGCCCGTGCTCGGGCGCTCAGGCGACGCAACTAGGCTGATTGCGTCCCGGTTCCGAGCGTAGGCGTCCCCGCACCCGCCGGCTCCGGCGGTCCGCTCCCCGCGTAACGATCGGAAACCTGACGCCCATGACCTCCACCGCGACCGGCATCGTCCACCTCACCGAGCGGCAACCGCAGCTCAGCGGCGAGGAGATGCTCGCGAGCCTGGTGCCGCCGCCGCAGTTCGACGACGCGACGTTCGACTCGTACCGGTCCGACCCCGAGCACCCGTCGCAGGAGGAGTCGAAGGAGCTGCTCACGACGTTCGCGGTCGGCGCGCCGCCCGCCAAGCGCGGCGGGCTCTTCTCGCGCAAGCCGAAGGCTCCCGACATGAAGCCCGGCGTGTACCTCGACGGTGGGTTCGGCGTCGGCAAGACGCACCTGCTCGCGGCGATCTACCACGCGATGCCGGCCCGCCGGAAGTACTTCGGATCCTTCATCGAGTACACCGCGCTGGTGGGCGCGCTCGGCTACAAGCAGACGGTCGATCTGCTGCGCGGCTCTGCGCTGCTGTGCATCGACGAGTTCGAGCTCGACGACCCGGGCGACACCATGGTGATGACGCGCCTGCTCGGCGAGCTCGTCGCCAGCGGCACCCGGCTCGCCGCCACGAGCAACACCCCGCCGAACGCTCTCGGCGAGGGTCGCTTCGCGGCGCAGGACTTCCTGCGCGAGATCCACGCGATGTCCGACAGCTTCCAGACGATCCGCATCGACGGCGTCGACTTCCGGCAGCGCTCGTTCGACGGGCACGCGCCCGTGCTCGAGACGGCGGCATACGAGGAGGCCCTCGCGGGCTTCGGCACGGCGAGCGACGACGCGTTCGACGCGCTGATCGGGCATCTGGCCCGCGTGCATCCGTCGCGCTACATCCGCCTCATCGACGGCGTCGAGGCGATCGGCCTGCGGGACGTGCGCCGGCTGACGGACCAGTCGGAGGCGCTGCGCTTCGTCGCTTTCGTCGACCGGGTTTACGACGCCGAGCTGCCGATCCGGGCCACGGGCGTGCCGCTGGACGAGGTGTTCGGCGAGGACATGCTGGCGGGCGGATACCGCAAGAAGTACCTGCGCGCGATCTCGCGCCTGGTCGCCTCGACGCACGCCTGATCGGCCCGCGCGCCCTCGGTGGCGTGCCGCGCGGCGCGAAACGCGATGTTTACAGAAGTGAGCATCGCGTAACCCACCCGAAACACGCTTCGAACTGTCTGTGAAACGGGCGGCGGCAAGACTGCGGGAACCCGACGCTTCACCCTGCGTCCCAGCAGAGAGGTTCCCGCTCGATCATGGATCAAGGCAACACAGCATTCATGCTCATCGCAGCAGCACTCGTGCTGCTCATGACGCCCGGACTGGCGTTCTTCTACGGCGGCCTGGTCAAGGCCAAGAGCGTCATCAGCATGATGATGCTCAGCTTCGGCGCACTCGGCCTGATCGGCGTGCTCTGGGTTCTGTACGGCTACGCCATCGCGTTCCCCGGCTCTGAGGGCCTGCTCGGCCCCTGGTCGATCGACGCCTCGGCCATCGGCCTGAACAGCCTGCTCGAGGTCCCCGAGGACGCCGCCTACCCGCCGCTCGCGTTCGTCGCGTTCCAGGCGACGTTCGCCATCATCACCGTCGCGCTCGTCTCGGGCGCCATCGCCGACCGCGCCAAGTTCGGCGGCTGGATGGTCTTCGCCGGCCTGTGGGCGACGATCGTCTACTTCCCCGTCGCGAGCTGGGTGTTCAACTTCGGCCTCGCCGACGACGGCAGCTTCGCGTACGGCGGCTGGATCACCTACGGCCTGCAGGAGGCCTTCGGCGTCGGCACCATCGACTTCGCCGGCGGCACCGCGGTGCACATCAACGCCGGCGCCGCAGCCCTGGCGCTCGCCCTCGTGCTCGGCAAGCGCGTCGGATTCCAGAAGGGCGTGCACGTCCCCCACAACCCGCCGTTCGTCCTGCTCGGCGCGGGCCTGCTGTGGTTCGGCTGGTTCGGCTTCAACGCCGGCTCGGAGCTCGCCGCCGACGGTGTCGCCGCCCTGGCGTTCGTGAACACGATCGCGGCCCCCGCCGCGGCCCTGCTCGGCTGGCTGATCGTCGAGAAGGTCAAGGACGGCAAGGCCACCTCCGTGGGCGCCGCCTCGGGCGCCGTCGCCGGTCTCGTCGCGATCACCCCCGCGTGCGCCTCGCTGCACCCGATCTGGGCCCTGCTGCTCGGCTTCATCGCCGGTGTCGTCTGCGCCTTCGCGATCGAGCTGAAGTGGAAGCTCGGCTTCGACGACTCGCTGGACGTCGTGGGAATCCACCTCGTCGGCGGCCTCATCGGCACGCTGTACCTCGGCTTCTTCGCCAACGGCACGGGCCTGTTCATGGGCGGCGGCTTCACGCAGCTGCTCGTGCAGGCGATCGCCGCGGTCTCGGTGCTGGTGTACTCCTTCGTGCTGGCGCTGGTCATCGGCTTCGCGGTCGAGAAGACCATCGGCTTCCGCGTGAAGAACGAGGACGAGCTCGCCGGCATCGACACGGTCGTGCACGGCGAGGCCGGCTACACCCTGGCCGACTGACGATGAACCCGGGAACGGGGCGTCGCGGCTCAGGCCGCGGCGCCCCGTTTCGTGCGTCCACCCGTCGCTAGGCTCGGCTCATGGCACGAGGCGGCATCCTGGGCACCATCGCGAGACTCGCACTGGGCGCGGTCGAGGCGGCGACGCGGCGCCCCGCGGAGCGTTCGGTGCAGCGCGGCGGCACGACGCGGCGCGAGCGCGGCTCGCGGGTCGAGAGCGCGTCGCCGGTCGCAGCCCCGGGCGGTATCGAGACCATCGAGGTGCGGCCCGAGCGGGTCCGGGATCTGCGCCTGTCGTACGCACCGGATCGTGACGGCGATCCGGATGCGGGGGAGATCGTCTGGACGTGGGTGCCGTACGCCGAGAACGACGGACGCGGCAAGGACCGGCCCGTCCTGGTCGTCGGCCGGCACAGCGCCGAACGCGTCTACGCGGTCAAGCTCACCAGCAGGTCGAAGGACGGGGACCGGGAGTTCCTGCCACTGGGCTCCGGCCCGTGGGACGGCGCGGGCCGCGAGTCGTGGGTCGATCTCGACCAGCTCTACAGCGTGCACGTGGACGGCATGCGCCGCGAGGCGGCGGCGCTCGACCCGGAGCGTTTCACGCGCGTCGCGGCGGCGCTGCGGGGACGCTACGGCTGGACGGCGGCCGACTAGGGCGCCACGCCCGTGCGCGGCCGCGGTTCGGCAGGCGGCGCCGGATCGGGTAGTATCGGTTCTCGGCCCGCAAGGCCGGTAACCGAACAACATGGGCGATTGGCGCAGTTGGTAGCGCGCTTCCTTCACACGGAAGAGGTCATCAGTTCGAGTCTGGTATCGCCCACCGCAGAAAGCCCCCGGTCCGCCGGGGGCTTTCCTCGTTCCGGGTCAGCGCTCCGGGGGCTCGGTGGTCGGATCTCCCGGGCGCACCGCGGCGTCCTCGGCGATGTCGATGCGCTTCACGCCGTCGTGCTCGGACACCACGATGCGCGGCTTCGCGTCCTCCTCGGTCGCGTCCGGCGCGGCCGTCAGCTGGTCGCGGCGCTTCTCCTCATCCGTCATGTCGTTCTCGATGCCCATGTCGGCCACGTTAGGCGTGCGAGCGGGCCGGCGGGAGCGGCTTGACACGCGGCGGTGGATCGCCCGCGAGCGGGTCGTGGGGGACACGCCCGAACGCGGGTCGTGGTTTGGTTCCGCCGCCGTCGTCGGCTAATGTGTAACAAGTGCCCGGCGCGATCGGGTGCGATGCGGATGTAGCGCAGTTGGTAGCGCACAACCTTGCCAAGGTTGGGGTCGCGAGTTCGAGTCTCGTCATCCGCTCGAGTGCAGAGGTCCATCAGGATCTCGGCATGCGGGTCTCATCCCCGTGGTGGCGTGGCCGAGTGGCTAGGCACCGGCCTGCAAAGCCGTTTACACGGGTTCGAATCCCGTCGCCACCTCGACACAACTGAACACAGGCTCTTGATGAGCGCGATTGGCGCAGCGGTAGCGCGCTTCCCTGACACGGAAGAGGTCACTGGTTCGATCCCAGTATCGCGCACGAGCAGGATCCCTCGGGATCGGCTCTGCGGATGTAGCGCAGTTGGTAGCGCATCACCTTGCCAAGGTGAGGGTCGCGAGTTCGAGTCTCGTCATCCGCTCCGAATCACGAGAAAGCCCCGGCGGTCGCCGGGGCTTCGTCGTTGGCGGGAGTGGTTGACTGGAGGCATGACCGACCGGACTCCCGCCGACGCAGATGCCTTCGCCGACCGCCTGTTCGACCTCGTCCGCGCGGGCGAGAGCGGGGCGGTGCTCGACCAGATCGACGCGGGTGTGCCGGTCGACCTGGCCGACGCGCAGGGCAGCACGCTGCTCACCCTGGCCGCCTACCACGGCCACGCAGAGCTCGTGGCCGGCCTCGCGCAGCGCGGCGCCGACGTCGACCGGATCAGCGGCCGCGGCCAGACGCCGCTGGCCGGCGCCGTGTTCAAGCAGCACGACGACGTGATCCGCGTGCTGCTCGCCGCCGGCGCCGACCCCGACGCGGGCTCGCCCTCGGCGCGCGGCACGGCCGAGATGTTCGGCCGGACGCTTCCCACCGAGTAGTGCGCCGGCGGGCGGATCAGTCCGCCGCGTGCGGATCGGTCGCGTTCAGGACGCCGACGACCTCGTCGTAGTCGCCCCGCACCTCCGCGTAGCGCAGGAACTTCACGCGCTCGACGAGGATCTCACGGGCCTCCGGCTGGGTCTCCAGCAGCGTCATCACCTCGTCGGCGAAGTCGTCGAGCGGCAGCGCGTTCGGCGCGTCCTCCTGGCCCGGCATCAGCGTGGTCCGCACGGCCGGCGGCACCAGCTCGACGACGCGCACGCCGCTGCCCCGGAGCTGGAGGCGGATCGACTCGCTCAGCATGTGGATGAACGCCTTGCTGGCGTTGTAGGTCGGCGTGGGCCGCAGCGGCACGGACGCGAGCCCGCTCGACACGGTGATGAGCGTCGCATCCCGCTTCGTGCGCAGGTGCTCGACGAACGCCGCGATGAGGCGGATCGGGCCGAGCACATTGGTCGTCACGATCGACTCCGACGTGGCGAGGAAGCCGTCGGCCGTGCGCCAGTCCTCGGCGACCATGATGCCCGCCATCAGCACGACGGCGTTCACGTCGGGCCAGCGGCGGATGACCTCCGCCGACGCGTCGCGGATGCTGTCGGCGTCGGCGGTGTCGATGCGGACGGCGCCGAAGCCGTGGGTGGCCGACAGCTCGTCGAGGAGCTCCTGGCGGCGTCCGCCGATGATGACCGTGGCGCCGCGCGCCCGCAGGCGCCGGGCCAACGCCAGGCCGATGCCGCTCGTGGCGCCCGGGATGAAGACGGTGTCTCGTGTGGTGTCCATGGCTCCAGCGTGATCCGGCTTCCGCGGCTGCGGGAGAGACCCGTGGATCGGGGGATCCGCGGTCCCTGGTTCGCGCGCCGGCATCGGCGGATGATGGAGCGATGAACGTCGATCGCGCCGCCCTGGCGGAGTTCCTGCGCACGCGCCGCGCCGCGCTCCAGCCCGAGGACGTCGGCATGCCCGCGGGCGCGCGCCGCCGGGCGCCCGGCCTGCGACGCGAGGAGGTGGCGCAGCTGACGGGCATGTCGGTCGACTACTACACGCGCCTCGAGCAGTCCCGCGGTCCGCAGCCGAGCGAGCAGATGCTCGCGGCCCTCGCGCGGACGCTGCGGCTGAGCGCCGACGAGCGCGACTATCTGTTCCGCGTCGCGGGGCATCCCGCCCCCGACCGCTTCGACGCCGCGACGCACGTCGCGCCCGCCCTGCTGCGCGTCCTGGACCGGCTCGACGACACCCCGGCGCTGATCCTGTCGAGCCTGGGCGAGACCCTCGTCGCGAACCGGATGGCCGTGGCGCTGTTCGGCGACCACACCGCGCGCACGGGACTGGACCGCAGCGACGTGCACCGGTGGTTCGCGGACCCGGCGTCGCGCGAGGTGTACCCGCCGGACGAGCGGCCCCGCCACGCGCGGGCGCTCGTGGCGAACCTGCGCGCGGCATACGGCGCGCTCGGCGACCGGTCCCGCGCGGGCGAGCTCGTGCGCACTCTGCAGGCCCGCAGCCCGGAGTTCGCCGCGCTGTGGGACCGGCACGAGGTCGCCCGCCGGTTCGAGGACCACAAGACGCTGATCCATCCGGAGCTCGGGCCGATCGAGGTCGACTGCCAGGTGCTGTTCACGGAGGACCAGTCGCAGGCGCTGCTGGTGCTGACGGCGCCGCCGCGCACGGAGGGCTGGGAGAAGCTGCGGCTGCTGTCGGTGCTCGGAACGCAGCGGTTCGGGGCGGAGGAGCGGGTACTTCCGCCGAACTAGGATGGTCGGGTGACCACCGGATTCGATCTGTACCCCGAGAAGAACGTCGTCGCCATGCGCGTCGACGGTGAGCTGACGGACCTCGCCGCCGAGGTCGGGGAGACCCAGACGACGGAGCCGGTCACGATCGACAGCCAGGACGGTCTGAACATCCTGCGCCACTCCACCGCGCACGTGCTCGCGCAGGCCGTGCAGACGCTGCGTCCCGCGGCGAAGCTCGGCATCGGCCCGTTCATCACGGACGGCTTCTACTACGACTTCGGCGTCGAGGACCCCTTCACGCCCGACGACCTCAAGGCCGTCAAGAGGGAGATGCAGCGCATCGTCAAGGATGCGCAGCGCTTCCGCCGCCGCGTCGTGACGGACGACGAGGCGCGCGCCGAGCTCGCCGACGAGCCGTTCAAGCTGGAGCTCATCGGCCTCAAGGGCGGCAAGAAGGAGGCCGCCGAGGGCGCCGGCGTCGAGGTCGGCGAGGGCGAGCTGACGATCTACGACAACGTCGACGGCCGCACCGGCGAGACCGTCTGGAAGGACCTCTGCCGCGGCCCGCACGTGCCCTCCACGCGCATGGTCGGCAACGGCTGGGACATCCTGCGCATCGCGGGCGCCTACTGGCGCGGCAGCGAGAAGAACCCGCAGCTGCAGCGCATCTACGGCACCGCGTGGGCGTCGAAGGACGACCTGCGGGCGTACCAGGACCGCCTCGCGGAGGCCGCGCGCCGCGACCACCGCAAGCTCGGCCGCGAGCTCGACCTGTTCTCGTTCCCCGACGAGATCGGATCCGGCCTGTCCGTGTGGCACCCGAAGGGCGGCATCGTCCGCGGCGAGATGGAGCAGCACGCGCGCCGCCGCCACATCGCCGAGGGCTACAGCTACGTCTACACCCCCCACATCACGAAGAAGGACCTCTTCGTGACCTCCAACCACCTCGTCACCTACGCGGACGGCATCTGGCCGCCGATCCGGATGGACGAGGAGCGCGACGACGAGGGCTACGTCACCAAGCAGGGCGTTGACTACTACCTGAAGCCGATGAACTGCCCGATGCACATCCTGATCTACAAGGAGCGCGGGCGCAGCTATCGCGAGCTGCCGCTGCGCCTCGCCGAGAACGGCACGGTGTACCGCAACGAGCTCTCCGGCGCGCTGCACGGCCTCACGCGCGTGCGCGGCTTCACGCAGGACGACGCGCACCTGTTCGTCACGCCCGAGCAGCTCGAGGCGGAGACGACCAAGGTGCTCGAGTTCGTGCTGTCGCTGCTGAAGGACTTCGGCCTGACCGACTTCCGCCTCGAGCTGTCGATGCGCGACGACGAGAAGGAGAAGTGGATCGGCGAGGAGTCGGTGTGGGAGACGGCGACGGACGCGCTGCGCCGTGTGGCGCTGTCCACCGGCCTGCACCTCGTCGAGGAGCCCGGCGAGGCCGCGTTCTACGGCCCGAAGATCGACCTGAAGGTGACCGACGCGATCGGCCGCTCGTGGCAGCTGTCGACCGTGCAGCTCGACTTCAACCTGCCCGAGCGCTTCGAGCTGGAGTTCACCGACCGCGACGGCAGCAAGCAGCGCCCGATCATGATCCACCGCGCGCTGTTCGGCTCGATCGAGCGGTTCTTCGCGATCCTGCTGGAGCACTACGCCGGCGACTTCCCGCTGTGGCTCGCGCCCGTGCAGATCATGGGCGTGCCCGTGGCGGACGAGTTCTCGGAGTACCTCGACGGCGTCGTGGGCAACCTGCGCGCCGCCGGCATCCGCGCCGAGGTCGACCACTCCGACGACCGCATGCAGAAGAAGATCCGCACGCACACCACCGCCAAGGTGCCGGTGCTTCTGATCGCGGGCGAGCAGGATCGCACGGCCGGCACGGTGTCGTTCCGCTTCCGCGACGGCTCGCAGCGCAACGGCGTGCCGGTGGACGAGGCGATCGCGCTCGTGACGAACGCGGTGGCGTCGAAGGCCCTGATCCAGACGGCGGAGGATCTGGCGTGACCGGGGAACCGGCCTGATGAGCGAGATCGAGGACGCCGCGGCCTTCGCCGCGGTGCCCGACGAGTTCCAGCGCCTGTGGACGCCGCACCGGATGGCGTACATCGCGGCCGGCGCGGACGTGAACCGCGGATCCGGCTGCCCCTTCTGCGCGGCGCCCGGCAAGGACGACGAGACCGGGCTGATCGTGCACCGCGGCGAGCACGCGTTCGCGCTGCTGAACCTGTTCCCGTACAACTCGGGCCACCTGCTGGTGTGCCCCTACCGTCACATCGGCCTGTACGACGAGGCGACGCCGGCTGAGGTCGCCGAGATCTCGGCCATCACGCAGACCGCCATGCGCGTGCTGCGTCAGGTGTCGCGCTGCGACGGGTTCAACATCGGCATGAACCAGGGGCACGTGGCCGGCGCGGGTGTGGAGGAGCACCTGCACCAGCACATCGTGCCGCGGTGGGGGAGCGACGCGAACTTCTTCCCGATCATCGCCAAGACGAAGGCGCTGCCGCAGCTCCTGGGCGACGTCCGGCGCGCGATCGCCGACGCTTGGCCGGTCTGATCCGGATTTTCCGGATCCTCCGATCCGGTCGCTTCCGCACGGCCTCTCGCTCGTGGCCGGCGCTTGACTGTCGCTGACGGATCTCGGAGAGGACACGATGGAGCTCGTATCGGATGGGCAGGCGGAGACGCTTCCGCACTATCGCGAGGTGCTCGTGGTGCGCGAGGCACGGACGCAGGACCTCGACGGCCGGCCGTTCGTGCGTCGTCACGTGGAGGTCGCCGACGAGAGCGACGAGGATCCGCTGCTGCGCGCCGACTACTGGCAGCGCACCGACGCGCACGAGTCGCTCCTGAGCGAACATCCCGATTGGGAGGCGACCGCGCGGCAGGCGGACGGCGCGCTGGCGATCGGCACCGAGAACGTCCCCGCCCGGCAGCTCTACCTCGATGAGAGCGGTCGGCCCACCCAGATGACCGCATGGGGCGCGCAGATGAAGGAGGCGATCGCGCTCGAGGGGCTGCAGCGCCTCGAGCGAGGCGGTCGGTTCCTCCCGGGCGGCAGACTCGATGCGCGAACGGCCGAGCTCTTTCGCTACATGAGCGACGGGATCGGGCTGCGCAGCCGGCAGCGGGTGTATCGCGATCTCCTTGTGTCACGCGCGTCCGCGGCGGAGGCGGACACGCTGCGGATCGCGAGTCTCGGCAGCGGGGCGGCAGTGCCGAACATCGAGGCGACCCTGGCCGTCGAGGCGCAGGGCGGACGCATCGAGTGGCGCATGTTCGATCTCGATCCCCGCGCTCTGCAGGCCGCGGCCGAGCTGATCGCGGAGGCTCCCATCCGCCGCTCGACATTCGACCTCGGGCCGGCGGCGGCCGAGGCCGGGGTCGCCGGCTTCGCGGGGCGCAGCTACCTGGAGATCCGCCACGCGGTCCCCGACGGCTCGCTCGACGCCGTGGACGCGCTGGGACTGTGGGAGTACCTCTCCCATCGCCAGGCCGTCACCTTCCTGCGCGTCTGCCTCCGGAAGCTGAAGCCGGGGGCGCCCATGATCGTGTCGAACATGCTCAAGACGCGTCCTCATCTGCTCTACAACCAGCGCGCGGTCGGCTGGCCGGACCTGCACCTGCGAGGCGAGGAGGAGCTGCTCTCGGTGGCGCAGGATGCCGGCGTGGACACCTCTCGCGTGCGGATCACCCACGCGGCGGATGGCGTCTACGCCGTCGTGGACATCACGGCCTGACCCGAGGCGCGGGCTGTCTCGCCGTCGCCGCCGTCAGTGGGAGGCGGTGATCGCGGCGGCGAGGTCGTCCGCGAGGGCGGTCGCCTCGGCGTCCGTGAGGTCGTGCACCGTGAGGCGCAGGTGCGGATCGGCGGGGCCGTCGAGGTAGAACTCGTCGCCCGTGCGCGCGAGCCAGCCGCGGCGCTTCAGCTCCTCGGCCACGGCGGCGGCCGGGGCGGGCAGGCGCACCCAGAGGCTCAGGCCGTCCGTCGCGCCCGCGGCGAGCCCCCGGGCGGCGAGCAGCGCGGAGAACGCGGCGTTGCGCGCGGCGTAGTGCGCGCCGGCGCGGGCGATCAGCTCCTGCACCTCCGGATCGGCGAGGATCGCGTGCGTCAGACGCTGCAGCAGGTGGCTGACCCAGGTCGTGCCCGAGCTGAGGCGCAGTGCGAGCCGCTCGGCCGTGTGCGGGTCCGAGGCCGTCACCGCGAGGCACATGTCGGGCCCCAGGAACTTCGACACCGAGCGCACCAGCGCCCAGCGGCGGTGGTCCGGCCCGACGATCGAGCGGAACGGCTGCTGCGACAGCAGCGAGAAGTGGTCGTCCTCGATCACCAGCACGTACGGGTGGTCGGCGAGCACGGTGCGCAGCTCGGCCGCGCGACGCTCCGAGAGCCCGGAACCGGTGGGGTTCTGCGCCCGCGGCGTGCAGATCACGGCGCGCACGCCCTGCGCGAGCGCGCCGCGCAGCCCGTCCACCGTCATGCCCTCGTCGTCGACCGGCACGGGCACGGCGCGGTAGCCGGCGAGGCGCACGGTGTGGATGTTCGCGAGCCAGCAGGGATCCTCGAGCGCGATCGCGTCGTCGCGCGTCAGCGCCTGCGCGAGCAGCCGCTCGACCGCGTCGACCGCCCCGCTCGTGAGCGTGAGGCCCAGATCCGCCGGCGCGGCGTCCGCGCGCATCCAGGCGCGGGCGTCCGTCTCGAGGTCCGGGTCGATCACCGGCTCGCCGTAGAGCACGGGCCTTCCGGCGAGCGCGCCCAGGTATCGGGTGGGATCCGGGATCCACGCGGGATCCGGATTGCCCGCCCCGACGTCGCGGAGGGGGAGCGTCGGATCCGGGATCGGGCGGGCGAAGCCCTCCTGCGCGACCGGCTCGGGATGCGCGATCCGGGTCCCGGCGCGGCCGCCCGCGACGACCAGGCCGGAGCGGCTCAGCAGCCCGTACGCGGCGACCGCGGTGTTGCGATTGACGCCGAGGCGCTCGGCGAGCGCGCGGACCGGGGGCAGCGCGTCGCCTGCGCGCAGGTCGCCGCGCTCCAGCAGGGTGCGCACGCTGCCGGCGATCTCGGCGGCCGTGCGTCCTTCGATCCGACCTGCGACGTCATCCATCGCACCGAGCCTACTGGGCCATGGTAGTTTTTGGCCTAGGCCGTAGTTCGACCTATGCCAAACGCCCCCGCGGGCCAGACCAGAGGAGATCGGCTGTGACCGACGCCACATCCACGACCGGCACGGGGCGCGTCAAGCGCGGCCTCGCCGAGATGCTGAAGGGCGGCGTGATCATGGACGTCGTCACCGCCGAGCAGGCCCGCATCGCGGAGGACGCCGGCGCGGTCGCCGTCATGGCGCTCGAGCGCGTCCCGGCCGACATCCGCGCGCAGGGCGGGGTCTCGCGGATGAGCGACCCCGACATGATCGACGGCATCATCTCGGCCGTCTCGATCCCGGTCATGGCCAAGGCCCGCATCGGGCACTTCGTCGAGGCGCAGGTGCTGCAGGAGCTCGGCGTCGACTATATCGACGAGTCCGAGGTGCTTTCGCCCGCCGACTACGTCAATCACATCGACAAGCACCGGTTCACGGTGCCGTTCGTGTGCGGCGCCACCAACCTCGGCGAGGCGCTGCGGCGCATCAGCGAGGGCGCGGCGATGATCCGCTCCAAGGGCGAGGCCGGCACGGGCGACGTCTCCGAGGCGACCAAGCACATCCGCAGGATCACGAGCGAGATCAACCAGCTGCGATCCATGACGAAGGACGAGCTCTACGTCGCCGCGAAGGAGCTGCAGGCGCCGTACGACCTCGTGGCCGAGATCGCCGAGACGGGCACGCTGCCCGTCGTGCTGTTCACCGCGGGCGGCGTGGCGACCCCCGCCGACGCCGCCATGATGATGCAGCTCGGCGCCGACGGCGTGTTCGTCGGATCCGGCATCTTCAAGTCGGGCGATCCCGCCCGTCGCGCCGCAGCCATCGTGAAGGCGACGACGTTCCACGACGACCCGAAGGTCGTCGCGGAGGTCTCCCGCGGCCTCGGCGAGGCCATGGTCGGCATCAACGTGTCCGACCTGCCCGCGCCGCACCGCCTCGCCGAGCGGGGCTGGTGACGACCCCGCGGGTCGGCGTCCTCGCGCTGCAGGGCGACGTGCGCGAGCACGCGCGCGTGCTGGCGGACCTCGGGGCGCGCGTGACGCTCGTGCGACGCGTGTCCGAGCTCGCGGAGGTCGACGGCCTGGTGCTGCCGGGCGGCGAGTCCAGCGTGATCGACAAGCTCTCGCGGGCCTTCGACCTGCGGGATCCGATCCGGGACGCGATCGCGGCGGGGATGCCCATGTACGGGACATGCGCGGGGCTCATCCTGCTCGCGGATCGGCTCGCGGACGGCATCTCGGGACAGCAGACGTTCGGCGGTCTCGACGTCACGGTGCGCCGCAATGCCTTCGGCGGCCAGGTGGAGTCGTTCGAGACCGACCTGGACGTTCCCGAGCTGGGCGGCGATCCGGTGCACGCGGCCTTCATCCGCGCGCCCCTCGTCGAGGACGTGGGCCCGGGCGCCACGGTCCTGGCGTCGCTGCCGGACGGCGGCGTCGTCGCGGTCGCGCAGGGCGACCTCCTCGGCACGGCCTTCCATCCCGAGGTGACGGGCGACGACCGGTTCCACCGACGGTTCCTCGCGAACGTCGCGGGCCGCGCCTGATCCGCGGACTCCGGCGGATCATCGCGACCCGATGTGCCCCCGCTCAGCGCACCTGGCGCGCCTCGAACTGCATGCGCGGGTTCGCGTAGTGCTCCTGCGCCTCGACGAGCTGCAGCTCGCGCTCGCCCGACGCGAGCGTCTGCTCGAGCAGCCCGAACACGCTCGATGCCGTGCGCGCGAGCGCGTCCGCGGCGGATCCGGTCGCGCGGTAGTGAGCCGTGAACAGCGCGGCCGTGACGTCGCCGGATCCGTTCGCCTTGAACGGCAGCTGCGGCGTGGCCACAAGCCAGGCGCCGGCGTCGTCGGCCGCGAGCATCTCGAGCGTGCCGTCCTCGCGATCCGGGCGCTCGACGCTCGTGACGAGCACCGTGCGGGGGCCCATGTCGCGCGCGCGGTCGACCGACTCGAGCGTCGAGGCGAGATCGGCCGGCTCCGTGCCGGTCAGGTAGCCGAGCTCGAACTGGTTCGGCGTGATGAGGTCGGCGACCGGCACGACCTTGTCGCGCAGCAGGATCGGGATCGCGGGCGCGACGAAGCAGCCCGACTTGGCGTTGCCCATCACGGGGTCGCACGCGTAGATCGCGTCGGGGTTCGCGGCCTTCACGCGCGCGACCGCGTCGACGATCACGTCCGCGATTCCCTCGCCGCCCTGGTAGCCGGACAGGATCGCGTCGATGTGCCCGAACGCGCCGCGCTCCTCGATGCCGGTGATGACCTCGCGCACGTCGTCGGGCGCGATGAGCGGGCCGCGCCAGGCGCCGTAGCCGGTGTGGTTCGAGAAGTTCACGGTGTAGACCGGCAGCACCTCGACGCCGATGCGCTGCAGGGGGAACACCGCGGCGGAGTTGCCGACGTGCCCGTACGCGACCGCCGACTGGATCGAGAGGATCTTCATCCCTCGATCCTCCCACCACCGGATGGTGGAATGGACACATGAACGGGCGTCGGGCGGTGCTGTGGGGCGGGATCGCGCTGCTGCTCGTCGGCGTGACGGCCGTGGGCGTGAGCGGCGTGCTCGCACCACAGCAGCCCGCCCCGGTCGTCCGGTCGGTCGGAGCCCCGAGCCCCGCGCCGACCCCGACCCCCACTCCGACCCCCACGCCGACGCTCGTGGGGGAGCCCGCCGACACCGCGGCATACGACCTCGGCGGTCTGCCGGTCGCGGACGTCTTCGCGGTCAACCCGCGGCTGCCGGTCGACGACGATCCGTTCGCCCCGACGACCGGGCTCGTGGCGCAGCCGATCGAGGGCGGCGCCCCCGTGTTCGCGGACGAGGGCGGCGAGCCCGTCGCGCAGCTGCCGCGCGAGCAGACGTACGGCGGCACGGTCGTGCCCGTGATCGAGCAGCACGACCACTGGGTGCGCGTGCTGCTCACCGGACGGCAGGCGCTGCCTGCCGACGGCGATCCGCGCCAGGTGACGGGCTGGCTGCGCGCCGCCGACGTGACCCTCGACGAGCTCCCACAGCGCGTGGAGGTGGATCTGTCCGACCGGACGATCCGGATCGTGACGGACGACGGATCCGGCGAGAGCGAGCGGGTCGTCGCGACGGACTTCGGATCGGGGGCGACGGCGAGCCCTACGCCCGTCGGGCGCGCCTTCATCATGTTCGAGGACGTGGTCGAGTCGTTCGCGTACACGCGCGGGCATCCGCTCGTGTACCTGTCCGTGCAGTCGCCCACGCTGCCCGGCTTCGGCGGGCAGCCCGTGGCCGTCACGGCGTTCCACTACCACGACTACCGCAGCGGGGCGATCTCGAACGGATGCCTCCGGGTGTCCGTCGAGACGATCGGCGCGCTGAGCGAGCTGCCCGCGGGTACGCCGGTGTACATCCGCGACTGACGGCGGACCGTCGGCGTGCCGACGGTTCTCGTAGACTGGGGAGAGGCCCTCGTGCGCGCCTCAGCGGCGCCCGGGCCACGATCATCGGAGCGGGAGAGTCATGTCAGGTCATTCCAAGTGGGCCACGACCAAGCACAAGAAGGCGGTCATCGACGCCCGCCGCGCCAAGTCGTGGGCGAAGCTGATCAAGAACATCGAGGTCGCGGCGCGCATCGGCGGTCCCGACGAGTCGGGCAACCCGACCCTGTTCGACGCGGTGCTCAAGGCCAAGAAGACCTCGGTCCCCAAGGACAACATCGATCGCGCGATCAAGCGCGGGGCGGGCATCGGCGGCGAGGCGGTCGACTACACGACGATCATGTACGAGTGCTACGCGCCCGGCGGCGTCGCGATGCTCATCGAGTGTCTGACGGACAACAAGAACCGCGCCGCGGCCGAGGTGCGCACCGCGGTCACCCGCAACGGCGGCAACATGGCCGACCCCGGCTCGGTCGCGTTCAACTTCGAGCGCAAGGGCGTCATCGTCGCCTCGGCCGAGGGCACGACCGAGGACGACGTGATGCTCGCGGCCCTCGAGGCCGGCGCGCTCGAGGTCGAGCCCCATCCGCAGGGCTTCGAGATCGTGACCGAGGCCACCGACATGGTCGCCGTCCGCACCGCGCTGCAGGAGGCGGGCATCGAGTACGAGTCGGCCGATGCCGAGTTCGTCGCGAACGTCAAGGTCCCCGTGGACGCCGAGACCGCACGCAAGGTCTTCCGCCTGATCGACGCGCTCGAGGACAGCGACGACGTGCAGAACGTCTACACGAACTTCGACCTCACCCCCGAGGTGCAGGCCGAGCTCGAGGAGGACGACGAGTAATCCGTCGCCCGCTCGCGCCGCCCCATCCGGTCATCCGGGTGGGGCGGCGTCGTGTCTCCGGCCGGTCCGGTCTTCGGGGGCGCCGTCTCGCTACGGTGGAGCGGTGGACGAGGTGATCCTGACCGGCGGCAACATGATGCCCGTCGTCCGGATCGGCGACACCGTCCGGCGCGAGACCGGGCCGTGGACCCCCGCGGTGCACGCGCTGCTGGACCGCTGCGAGGCGGCGGGCGTCGAGGGCGTGCCGCGCGCCCGCGGCGTCGACGAGCGCGGCCGGGAGGTCCTGAGCTTCGTGCCCGGCGACGTGCTCGCGGACGCGGCGGCAGAGATCCTGTGGTCGCGCGACGTGCTGGTGGAGGCCGCGCGGCTGATGCGTCGCATCCACGACGCCGGTGCCGGGCTCGTCGGCGCTCCGCTGAGCTGGCGGGCGCCCGCGCACGCGCCCGCCGAGGTGATCTGCCACAACGACTTCGCACCGTACAACCTGCTGATGAGCGGCGGCACGCTGGCGGGAGCGATCGACTTCGACTTCGCCTCGCCCGGTCCCCGACTGTGGGACGTCGCGTACCTGGCGTACCGGATCGCGCCGCTCGCCGAGGACGCGCCGGGCTTCGATCCGGAGAGGTTCGGATCGCCCGTCGCCCGGGTCGGCGAGCTCGTGACGGCGTACGGCGCCGACTGGTCGGCGACGGAGGTCCGCGCCGCGGCGGCGGCCCGTCTGGACGAGCTCGCGGCCTTCACCGAGGACCGCGCCGCCGACACCGGCCGCGCCGATCTCGCGGTCCACGCCGTGATGTACCGCCGCGACGCCGGCCTGCTGCGCGACTGAGCAGCCGCGCTTCGAGCGCCGGGCGGGTGCGGGATCCATCCGATCCCTCCCGCCGTGGCGGGGCGGCCGCCCGTGTGCAGGCCGGATGTGACGGGTGAGGGCTCGTGGGGCTCGTGAGCCTGCGCCGGGGCTGACGGGCCTGTAAGCGGGCGGGTGCGGCGGTGCGCGTCGGGGGTGGGGGAGGGCGCGCCTATGGTGGGCGGGTGAGCATGCTGCGCGTCCTCGGGATCGACCCCGGCCTGACCCGATGCGGTGTCGGCGTGGTGGACGTGGCGCGCAACCGCACGGCGACGCTCGTGCACGTCGGCGTGGTGCGCTCGGCGGCCGAGATGCCCATCGCGGAGCGGCTCGCGACCATCGCGCGAGGCATCCGCGAGGTGCTGGACGCGCACGCGCCCGACGTGGTGGCCGTGGAGCGCGTCTTCGCGCAGCACAACCTGCACTCCGTCACGGGCACGGCGCAGGCGAGCGGCGTGGCGCTGATGCTCGCGGCCGAGCGGGGGATCCCCGCGGCCACGCACACGCCGAGCGAGGTGAAGGCCGCCGTCACGGGATACGGATCCGCCGACAAGCGGCAGGTGCAGACCATGATCCAGCGCGTGCTGCGGCTCGACGCGCTGCCGCAGCCCGCCGACGCCGCCGACGCGCTCGCCCTCGCGCTGTGCCATGCGTGGGGCGGCGGGGTGTCGGCGCAGGCGCATGCGGCGGACACGTCGCTCACCCCCGCGCAGCGCGCGTGGGCCGAGGCGGAGAAGCGCTCGCGCGGGTCGCGTGTCGCTCGAACATAGGTGCGAACCCGCACGTAGGCTGTCGGCATGATCTCCTCCCTGCGCGGCACCGTCCTGCACGCCGCCGCCGACAGCGTCATCGTCGAGGTGGGAGGCGTGGGGTTCTCCGTGGCGGTGCCGCCGGACGTCGCCCGCACCGCCCGGACGGGGGAGACCCTGGCGCTGCACACGAGCCTGATCGTCCGAGAGGACGCGCTGTCGCTGTTCGGCTTCGCCACGCGCGACGAGCTCGAGGTGTTCGGCACCATGCTCACGGTCTCGGGCGTCGGCCCGAAGTCCGCGCTCGGCGTGCTGTCGGCACTGACGGTGGATCAGATCGCGGCCGCCGTCGCGGAGGACGACGACAAGCCCTTCCGCCGCGTGTCGGGCATCGGGCCCAAGACGGCCAAGCTCATCGTGGTGCAGCTGCAGGGCAAGCTCGCCCCGCCGGCGCCGAGCGCCGCGTCCTCGAGCGCGCCCTCGGACGTCACGGATCGCGTGGTGCAGGCCGTCGCGGGCCTCGGCTGGCCCGAGCGCGTGGCCGGGGACGCCGTGGCGCAG
Organism: Microbacterium rhizophilum; assembly: GCF_039605615.1. Taxonomy (NCBI): domain Bacteria; kingdom Bacillati; phylum Actinomycetota; class Actinomycetes; order Micrococcales; family Microbacteriaceae; genus Microbacterium; species Microbacterium rhizophilum. The sequence continues at coordinate 189,692 of NZ_JBCNUN010000001.1, forward strand.
GCTGCGGAGGGCGCGTCCGAGGCGGACCGCGCGTCGGTGCAGGCGCTGCTGCGCCTGACGCTCGCGCTGCTGGGACCGGCCAAGCCCGCGGGAGTCGCGCGTGGCTGACGACGACGTGACGCGGCCCGAACCCATCGACGAGGCCGAGCTCGCCGTCGAGGGCGCGCTGCGCCCCGGCAGCCTCGCGGAGTTCGTCGGCCAGCACAAGGTGCGCGGCCAGCTGCAGCTGCTGCTCGACGCCGCGCGCATCCAGCAGCGCCCGCCGGACCACATCCTGCTCGCGGGGCCTCCCGGGCTCGGCAAGACGACGCTCGCGATGATCGTCGCGCACGAGAGCGAGCGGCCGCTGCGCCTGTCGAGCGGCCCGGCGATCCAGCACGCGGGCGACCTCGCCGCGCTGCTGTCGAGCCTGACGCCCGGCGAGGTGCTGTTCATCGACGAGATCCACCGGATGGCGCGCTCCGCGGAGGAGATGCTGTACCTCGCGATGGAGGACTTCCGCATCGACATCATGGTCGGCAAGGGCGCGGGCGCCACGAGCATCCCGCTCGACCTGGCGCCGTTCACGCTCGTGGGCGCCACGACGCGCTCCGGCATGCTGCCGAACCCCCTGCGCGACCGCTTCGGCTTCACGGCGCACCTCGAGTACTACGAGCCGGCCGAGCTGGAGCGCGTGGTCGAGCGCTCGGCCGCCGTCCTCGGCGTCGAGCTCGGCTCGCCGCAGCGGGCCGAGATCGCGCGGCGCTCCCGCGGCACGCCGCGCATCGCGAACCGCCTGCTGCGCCGCGTGCGCGACTACGCGCTCGTTCACGCGGGCGGCGACGCGGCCGCCCTCGACGACGTGCGCGCGGCGCTCGAGCTGTACGACGTGGACGCGATCGGGCTGGACCGGCTGGATCGCGCGGTGCTGGACGCCGTCGTCCGGCGGTTCCGCGGCGGCCCCGTCGGGCTGTCGACGCTCGCGGTCACGGTGGGCGAGGAGCCCGACACGGTCGAGAGCGTGGTCGAGCCGTACCTCGTGCGGATCGGCTTCATGGGCCGCACCCCGCGCGGCCGCGTCGCGACGCCCGAGGCCTACGCGCACCTCGGCGTGCCGCACGCGGACGGGGCGCTGAAATTCGATGACCTATAATCGCTGAAGGTCTGGCGGCTTCCGCCGATTTCCCCTCTCTCGCGCCGATGACGGCGCGTGCGCCCACGCGAAAGGCTCTCCCCGCCCCATGGAAAACATCCTGCTCCTGGTCGTCCTGGTCGCGCTGCTCGTCTGGATGTTCTTCAGCTCGCGCCGCCGGCAGCAGAAGATGCGCGAGGAGCAGAGCCGCAAGGCGGAGCTCATGGTGCCCGGCGCCCGCGTCATGACGCGCTCGGGCCTGTTCGGCACGCTCGTCGACTACGACAAGGAAGACCTCTCGAAGCCCGCCCAGGTGGAGATCGCCCCGGGCGTCGTCGTGGAGCTGCACACGCAGTCCGTCGACCTCGCTCCGGAGACCGCGGACGCCCCCGTCGCCGACGAGCCCCTCGAGTCCGAGACGGCCGCCGACGCGCAGCCCGGCACCTACACCGTGAACGGCGCCGAGACCGACGAGCTGCCCGGCTCGGGCACCTCCACCGACAAGGGCGACGACAAGAAGGACTGAGCCGGAATCCGGCTCGTCCACCTCCCGCTGCAGAAAGCTGACCCGTCCGTGGCGACATCCACTCCTGCGCGCCGTGCCTGGCGCGTCCTGACCGGCCTGCTGGTCATCACCGCCGTCCTCTTCGGCGCCAACGCCCTCGGCGTGCACGTCATCAAGGGCGGCACCTGGATCCCCGAGCTCGCGCTCGACCTCCAGGGCGGCACCCAGATCGTGCTCGAGGCGCAGACCGAGGGCGCAGAGCCGTCGGCCGAGCAGCTCACGCAGGCGGTCGCGATCATCCGCCAGCGCGTGGACGCCTCGGGCGTCGGCGAGTCGGAGATCTCGACCCAGGGATCGAAGAACATCGTCGTGCAGATCCCCGGCAACGCGGACGAGCAGACGCGCGAGCGCATCCAGGCCAGCGCCCAGCTGCAGCTGCGCGCCGTGATCTTCGCGAGCGGACCCACGAACACGTTCGTGGGCGAGGACGGCGAGGAGACGCCGTACCCGGCGCCGGATCCCTCTCTCAACGCGACCCCGACGGCGGAGCCCTCGGACGGATCCGACCCGAACTGGGTCAGCGAGCGACTGTTCGCCGAGTTCCAGGCCTACAGCTGCGCCGACGAGGGCAACGACCCGTCGTCCGCTCCGGCCGACCAGCCGCTCATCACGTGCGACATCGAGAATGCGCAGAAGTACATCCTCGGTCCGGTCGAGATGGACGGCTCGTCGATCTCCGACGCGACCAACGGCGTCGACCCGCAGACCGGCGTGTGGAGCGTCAACCTCGAGTTCGACCAGGATGGCGCGCAGACCTTCGGCGGCATCAGCGAGCGGCTGAACGCGATCCGCCAGATGGCCGAGCAGGCGGGGCAGAACGACCCGCGCAGCCAGTTCGCCTTCGTGCTGGACGGCCGCGTGATCTCGGCGCCGACGATGAACGCCGTCATCACCGACGGCCGCCCCAGCATCTCGGGCAGCTTCGACCAGGAGACATCGAAGTCGCTCGCCGACCAGCTGAAGTTCGGCGCGCTGCCGCTGAGCTTCGAGGTGGTCAGCTCCGACACGATCTCCGCGACCCTCGGCACGCAGCAGCTGCAGAGCGGTCTGATCGCGGGCCTCATCGGCCTCGTGCTCGTCGGCCTGTTCGTCGTGCTGGTGAGCTATCGCGCGCTGGGCTTCGTGATCATCGCGTCGCTCGTCGTGATGGCGGTGCTGACGTACATCCTGCTCTGCCTGCTGTCATGGCGTCTCGGCTACCGCCTGTCGCTCGCCGGCGTCGCGGGCCTGATCGTCACGATCGGCTTCACGGCCGACTCGTTCATCGTCTACTTCGAGCGCATCCGCGACGAGCTGCGCGACGGCAAGGCCGTCACGGTCGCCGTCGAGGACGGCTGGGCGCGCGCCAAGCGCACGATCTACATCTCGAAGTCGATCAACGTGCTGGCCGCCGTGGTGCTGTACATCCTGGCCGACGCCACCGTGAAGGGCTTCGCGTTCACGCTGGGTCTGACCACCCTGCTCGACGTGCTGATCTTCGTGATGTTCACGCACCCGGTCATGCAGCTGCTGGTGCGCACGCCGTTCTTCGGCGGCGGGCACCCGCTGTCGGGGCTCGACCCGACGGCCCTCGGCGCCGTGTACCGCGGTCGCGCGGCGTTCCGTGCGCCGGTCGCCGCGGGCGGCCGCGCGCAGCGCTCGCGCGGTGAGGCCGAGCGCCGCCAGACCATCGCCGAGCGCAAGGCCGCCGAGCTCGCGGCGTCGCAGAACGGATCGAACAAGGGCGCCGCGCGCGCCGAGGAGGTAGGCGACTGATGCGCTCCATGGCCGAGGTCGGCAACGACCTCTACACGGGCAAGACCTCCTTCCCGTTCGTCGGTCGCCGCCGGACGTGGTTCATCGTCGCGATCGTGCTGGTCGTGCTCTCGGCGCTCGCGCCGTTCGTCCGCGGCGGCTTCCAGTTCTCGGTCGAGTTCACCGGCGGCTCGCAGTTCCTCGTCTCGGCGCCCGCCACGGTCGACCAGGCGCTCGCGACCGACGCGGTCGAGGAGGCCGTGCCCGGCACGACGACGAAGGTCGCCACGGTCAACGAGCGCGACATCCGCGTGCAGACCTCGCAGCTGAGCGACGAGCAGACCCACGCCGTCACGAACGCCCTCGCCGAGGCGTACGAGGTGGAGCCCGACGAGGTGACCGCGTCGTTCATCGGATCGACGTGGGGCCAGGACGTCACCCGGCAGTCGCTGTGGGGCCTGGCGATCTTCCTCGCGCTGACGTTCCTGATCCTGGCGATCTACTTCCGCACCTGGAAGATGTCGGCCGCGGCCATCATCGGCCTGATCGACGTGCTGATCGTCACGGTCGGCATCTACGCGCTGTGCGGCTTCGAGATCTCGCCCGCGGCCGTCATCGGCTTCCTGACGATCCTGGCGTACTCGCTGTACGACACCACGGTCGTGTTCGACAAGATCCGGGAGAACACGACCGAGGATGCCGAGGCATCCGGCCGCACGTTCGGCGAGTCGGTGAACCTCGCGGTGAACCAGACGCTCGTCCGCTCGATCAACACCTCGGTCGTGGCGGCCCTGCCGGTCGCGGCGATCCTGTTCATCGGGGCGTTCTGGCTCGGTGCGGAGACGCTGTCGGACATCTCGCTGTCGATCTTCGTGGGCATCATCGTGGCGACGTACTCGACGCTGTTCGTCGCCGCCCCGCTGTACTCGCTGTTCCGTGAGGGCGAGCCGGCGATCCGCCAGGCCGACGAGAGGGTGCTCGCCGCACGTGGCTGAGCCTGACCCCGCCCCGGTCCGGCGTAGGATTGACGGATCCGCATGGCGGGCCGGTGAACGTGGGAGGGGGCGCGGCATGGCTGACTCCGTGACGACCACGACGCCGAGTCTGCGGCGCCTGGTGCCGCGCATCTTCTCGCGCGCCGCGCGGCACGCCGACCTCACGCGCCTGATCACGACCGTGCGCGCGAATCACCCGCGCGGCGACCTGGCGATCGTGGAGCGCGCGTACGCGGTGGCCGAGGAGAAGCACCGCGGCCAGAAGCGTCAGAGCGGCGAGCCGTACATCACGCACCCGCTCGCCGTCGCGCAGATCCTGGCGGAGCTGGGACTCGGGCCGCGGGCGATCGCGGCCGCGCTGCTGCACGACACGGTGGAGGACACCGGCTATCCGCTCGCCGAGCTGCAGGCCGAGTTCGGCGACGAGGTCGCCCTGCTTGTCGACGGCGTCACGAAGCTCGACAAGGTCAAGTACGGCGAGAGCGCGCAGGCCGAGACCGTCCGCAAGATGATCGTCGCGATGTCCAAGGACATCCGCGTGCTGGTCATCAAGCTCGCCGACCGCCTGCACAACGCCCGCACGTGGGGCTTCGTGCCGCCCGAGAAGGCGAAGAAGAAGGCCACCGAGACCCTCGAGATCTACGCCCCGCTCGCGCACCGCCTGGGAATCCAGACGATCAAGTCCGAGCTCGAGGACCTCTCGTTCGCGGTGCTGCACCCGAAGATCTACAACGAGATCGACAGCCTCGTGAAGCAGCGCACGCCGCAGCGAGAGCAGTACATCCAGAATGTGATCGACGACGTCAGCCGCGACCTGCACGAGCTGCGGATCCGGGGCACGGTCGCGGGGCGTCCCAAGCAGCTGTACTCCGTGTACCAGAAGATGGTCGTGCGCGGACGCGAGTTCGACGACATCTACGACCTGATCGGCATCCGCGTGATCGTCGCCACGGTGCGCGACTGCTACGCCGTGCTCGGATCGATCCACGCGCGCTGGCGCCCGCTGCCCGGCCGCTTCAAGGACTACATCGCGACGCCGAAGTTCAACCTCTACCGCTCGCTGCACACCACGGTGATCGGACCCGGCGGCCGCACGGTCGAGATCCAGATCCGCACCCACGAGATGCACCAGCAGGCCGAGTTCGGTGTCGCGGCGCACTGGAAGTACAAGGAGCGGATGGCCGGCGGCAAGACCGTCGCCGACCCGAAGTCGATCGACACCGACATGGCGTGGCTCGCCCGCATCTCCGACTGGGAGTCGGAGACGAAGGACCCGGGGGAGTTCCTCGACTCGCTGCGCTTCGAGATCGGCGCGAAGGACGTCTACGTCTTCACCCCGAAGGGCAAGGTCATCGGCCTGCCGTCCGGTGCGACGCCCGTCGACTTCGCGTACGCCGTGCACACCGAGATCGGGCACCGCACGATGGGCGCCAAGGTCAACGGGCGCCTCGTGCCGCTCGAGTCCACGCTGAGCTCCGGTGACGTCGTCGAGGTGTTCACCTCCAAGAACCCCGACGCGAGCCCCAGCCAGGACTGGCTCACGTTCGTCAAGAGCACCCGCGCCCGCAACAAGATCCGGGGCTGGTTCACCAAGGAGCGCCGCGACGAGGCGATCGAGCAGGGCAAGGACGCGATCGCCCGCGCGATGCGCCGGCACCACCTGCCGCTGCAGCGGCTGAAGGAGTCGCTGCAGGACGTCGTCGAGATCATGCACTACGAGGACGTCTCGGCCCTCTACGCCGCGGTCGGCGAGGGGCACGTCTCCACGCAGTCGGTGCTCGAGAAGGTCACGGGCCTGCTGCAGGCGAACGAGGAGCCCACGACCGAGCAGGTCGAGCTGCCCCCGACCGTCAGCCAGCGCCGCCCGCGCGGCGGCGACTCGGGCGTGCTCGTGCGCGGCGCGGACGACATCCTGGTCAAGCTCGCGAAGTGCTGCACGCCGGTGCCGGGTGACGAGATCGTCGGGTTCATCACGCGCGGCAGCGGCGTCTCCGTGCATCGCGCCGACTGCACGAACGTCCAGTCGCTCAAGGCCGATCCCGAGCGGATGGTCGACGTCTCGTGGGCGCCGACGACCAAGAGCGTGTTCCTCGTGCACATCCAGGTCGAGGCGCTCGACCGCTCGGGACTGCTGTCGGACGTGACGCGCGTGCTCACCGAGCACCACGTGAACATCCTGTCGGCGACGGTCTCCACCACGAAGGAGCGCCTGGCGCTCAGCCGCTTCGTGTTCGAGATGGGCGACGCCGTGCACCTGGATCGCGTGCTGAACGCCGTGCGCCGGATCGACGGCGTGTACGACGTCTACCGCGTCACGTCGTCCTGAGCCGCCGCGAGGCGCGCGAGGAACGCCATCGCGGGCTGTCGGCCGGGGAAGCGCCGGTGCGCGAGGAGCCAGCCGTGCGCCTCGGCCACGAGTTCCGGCGTGGCCAGGCGCCGAGCGGCGCCGGCCGAGACCGCATCGGACGCCTCGCGCGCGAGCTCGACGAGCGTGCGCGCGGGACTCGCGACGCGCACGCCGCCGAGGGCGACCGTGTCGGCGGCGTCCAGCGGCGTGTCGCGGAACCGGATGTCGCGCCGCACCGGCCGCGAGACGCGGTGCGCACCGCGCTGGACGTGGTGCACCGCGGGCGGCAGGCCGAGCGCGCCGTGCACCCACGCGGCGGACAGGCCGATGGCGACGAGGCCGTCGCCCAGCAGCGGGCGCAGGCTCGCGGCGCGCAGCGCGGGCGACTCGAGGGCGTCGGCCGGCGCGAACCCGTCGCCGATCGGGGCGAGCTCGCCGTCGAGGCGCGCGGCGGACAGCTCTGCGGGGGACAGGATCTCGTGCGGGAAGTGGACGCGGGGCATACGGGCAGTGTGCCCGCAGACGCCAGGGGCGCGCGGCGCGGTGTGGATAACCGGTGCCACGCGCCCCTGGCGGATCTCAGGCGTCAGCCGCCGATGGCCTTGAGCCAGGCGCGGCGGGCGTCGAGCGCCTCGAGGGCCGCGGTCTCCGCCCTCTTGTCGCCCTTGGCCCGCGCGGCCGCGAGCTCCTTCTCGAGCTTCTCGATCGCGTCCTCGAGCTGACGCGTCGCGTCGTTCGCGCGCGCCTTGGTCTCGGGGTTGTTGCGCTTCCATTCGACCTCTTCGCGCGAGCGCAGGTCGGACTCGATCTTGCGCATCTGGTCGTCGAGGCCGCGCTCGACGTCGCGGGGGAAGATCCGGCCGACCTCGTCCCAGCGGCGCTGGATGCCCGTGAGCAGCTGGCGGGCGCGCTTCAGGTCGGCGGTGTCGCCGACGACCCCGGCTTCCTCCAGCAGTGCCTTGCGGGCCTCGATCCGCGGGGCCGACTCCGCCTGCTCGGCGGCGTCGCGCTCGGCGCGCGCGCCGTACAGCGCGTCGCCCGCGGCCTTGAAGCGCGCCCAGAGGGCGTCGTCGACCTTGCGGCCGGCGCGGCCCGCGGCCTTCCACTCGTCGAGCAGGGCGCGGTACGCCGGGATGCCGTCCTCGCCCTTCGGCGCGAGGGCCTCGGCGCGCTCCAGGATCCGGGTCTTGGTGTCGCGGGCCGACTTGTGGGTCTCGTCGAGGTCGGCGAAGAACGCGCGGCGGTGGCGCTCGACGGTCGAGCGCGCATCGCGGAACCGCTTCCACAGGGCCTGGCCCGTGGACTTCGGCAGGCGCGGCGCCGACTGCTGGTGCTGCTGCCACTCCTCGAACGCGGCGTTCAGGTCGGTGGTGGCCTGCTTCCACTGCACGGACTTCGGGTCGCGCGCGGCGAGCGCCTCGACGCGCTCCACGATCGCGGTGCGCTGCGCGACGGCCTCGTCGACCGCGGCGCGGTGGGCGGCGGCCTCCTCGGCGCTGGCCTCGGCCAGCGAGTCGGTCAGGGCGTCGAGCAGGTCGGTCAGGCCCTTGATGTCGCCGACGACCGCGGCGCCGACCACCTCGTCCTTGAGCTTCTTCGCCTGGCCGCGCAGGTCGGCGGCCGAGGCGCCGCCGCGGAGGCGCCGCTGGGCGAGCGTGCGGACGCGCAGCGCGAGGTCGTCGAACTTGCGCTTGTAGTAGGCGAGCGCCTCGTCCGGCGTGCCGTCCGGGTACTCGCCGACCACGCGCCACTCGTCGCCCTCGCGCACCGATACGACGCCGGCCTCGTCGACGCGGCCCCACTCGGTGGTGTCCGCGGGCTCGGCGGGGACCGCGGGCTTGGTGGGCGCGGCGGGGGTCGCCGACTTGGTGGGCGCGGCCGGGACCGGGGCGGGGGCGGCCGGCTTCGGCGCCTCGGGCTCAGCCTCGGCCTCGGGGCTGGCTGTGGCCTCGGGCTCGTCGGCGCTCCCGGCCTCGGGCTCGGTCGTGGCCGCTGCCTCGGCCTCGGGGCTGGTTGCGGCCTCGGGCTCCGTCGTCGCCTCTGCCTCGGGCTCCGCCGTCGCCGGTGCCTCGGGTTCCGCCGGGGTCGGGTCCGCGTCGGCGGGCTCGGCCGTCTCCGGGGTCTCCGCCTCTGCGGGCGTCTCGGCGTCGGCCTGGGCCGTCTCCGTCTCGACGGGCTCTGCCGCAGCGGCTTCGTCGGCGGCGGGCGCGGCGGCCTCGCTCTCGATGCCCTCGGGCGCGGTCTCGGCGACCTCTGCGGCGTCGTCGCCGGCGGTGGTCGGATCTTCAGCGGGGGTGTGAGCGTGACTCGTCACGGGGAGGCTCCTTGCGCGGTGACCGCGGGAGGGGACAGGACGCGCCCCAGCCTAGTACGCCGCCGAACGGGCGGCCGGGCCTCAGCCCTCCGGCGTCTCGGTGGGCTCCGGTGCCTCCGTCGGGGCGGGCGATCCCGTGTCGGTCGGCGCGGGAGTGCCGGTGATCGCGGGGCCGGGCGTGTCGGTGACCGCGGGCGTCTCGGCGGGGGCGGGGGCCGCGCCGGGGCCGACACCGTAGAACAGCGCCTGCCCGCCGATGGCGGCGGCGATCACGACGCCGGCCACGCTCGTCGCGAGGACGTTGTCGCGGCGGCGGCGGTGGTCCTGCGTCTGGTGGTGCTGTACGCGCGCCGCGTACAGACGCGACCGCTCGCGCGCCTCGCGCTCGGCGCGCTCCCGTGCGGATGCCTTGCCCCCTGCGGCCATGACTCGCGGATCCTCTCGACGGGCGCCGGGCGGCGCCTCCTGCAGAGCGGGATCGAGCCTACGCATGTCCACCGTGCACGTCGAAATCGACACGGGCCCGCGGCAGATGACCGAATGCGCCCGAATCCGGGCGGGAGTTCGGGCCGGCCGGGTCAACCGCGGCGTGGGGTCCCGGCCGCCGATGTCGGAGGCGGCGCATAGCCTGTAGGGATGGCAGGCGGGACGAACGGGGCGGCGAGCGGCTCGCTCATGGGCGGCGGCCGCGGTCTCACGCCGCTGGCCGTGCGGATGCGGCCCACGTCGCTCGACGAGGTCGCGGGCCAGGCGCACCTGCTGCGGCCGGGCTCGCCCATCGTGGCGCTCGCCGATCCGGAGGCGCAGGCGCCGGGCACGGTGTCGGTGATCCTGTGGGGTCCGCCCGGAACGGGCAAGACGACGCTCGCGCAGGCCATCGCGCGCTCGTCCGGCCGCCGCTTCGTCGAGCTCTCGGCCATCACCGCGGGCGTCAAGGACGTGCGCGAGGTCATGCAGGAGGCGCTCAACCAGCGCGACCTGTACGGGCAGTCCACGATCCTGTTCCTGGACGAGATCCACCGCTTCACGAAGGCCCAGCAGGATGCGCTGCTGCCGGGCGTCGAGAACGGCTGGGTGATCCTGATCGCCGCCACCACCGAGAATCCCTCGTTCTCGGTCATCTCGCCGCTGCTGTCGCGGTCGCTGCTGCTCACGCTGCAGCCGCTCACGGACGAGGATCTCGGGCGGCTCGTCGACCGCGCCGTGACGGATGCGCGCGGGCTGGGCGGCGACGTCGAGCTCGAGGCCGAGGCGCGGGCGGCGCTCATCCGGCTCGCGTCGGGCGACGCACGTCGCGCGCTGACCGCGCTGGAGGCGAGCGCGGGGGTGGCGGTCTCCGAGGCGTCGGAAGGCGCCGACAGGCCGGCCGTCACCGCCGAGCACGTGGCCCAGGCCGTCGACCGCGCGCTGCTGCGCTACGACCGCCAGGGCGACGAGCACTACGACGTCATCAGCGCGTTCATCAAGTCGATCAGGGGCTCCGACGTCGACGCCGCGATGCACTACCTCGCGCGCATGATCGAGGCGGGGGAGGATCCGCGGTTCATCGCCCGGCGTCTCGTGATCTCGGCGTCCGAGGACATCGGCCTCGCCGACCCGCAGGCCCTGCAGATCGCCGTCGCGGCGGCCGACGCGGTCGCGTTCATCGGCATGCCGGAGGGGCGGATCCCGCTCGCCGAGGCGACCGCGTATCTCGCGACCGCGGCGAAGTCCAACGCCGCATACAACGCGATCAACGCCGCGATGGCCGACATCAAGGCGGGCAGGATGGGCCCGGTCCCGAAGCATCTGCGCGACGCCCACTATCCGGGCGCGAAGCGGCTCGGGCACGGCAAGGGCTACGTCTACCCGCACGACCACGACCTCGGAGTGGTGCCTCAGCAGTACCTGCCCGACGAGCTGCGCGGGCGGCGCTACTACGAGCCCAAGCCGCACGGCACGGAGCGGGAGGTGGGCGCTCGGCTCGAGCGCCTGCGGAGGATCCTCGGCGACTGACGGAGCGCGGCATCCCGGCCTTCGGGAGCACCGCCCCTGATCCGGGTCAGGGATGCCCCCGGTTTCGTCGCGCGATCCTTGACCCCGCGGCGGCCGTCCGGGAGGGTGAGCACACGTCCCCCCGCTCCATCCCCCCGTTCCCGATCCGAGGTCTGCCCCCATGGCCGTGTTCCGTCGTGTCCTCCTGCCCGTCTTCTGGCTCGCGATCGGCGCCGTCGCGGCTGTCGCTCTCGCGAAGCTCGCCTTCTTCCCCGACCAGACCGTGACGCCCGGCATCGGCGCCGGTGCCGAGCCGACCGGCGCCCTGTCCGAGCCGCAGGTGCCCGTCGAGCGCGGCACGATCGTGAACGACCTGGAGCTGCCCGCGACGGTGTCGAACGATCCCGCGGTCGCCGTCACCGCGTTCAAGGCGGGCGTCGTGGTCGACGTGTTCGCCGCGGAGGGGAAGCAGGTGCAGGCCGGAGCGATCCTCGCGAGCGTGCGCGAGCAGGTCTCGCAGGACGACGGGTCGACGTTCGACCTGTGGAGCGAGATCGTGGCGCCCGCGACCGGCACGCTGTCGGAGCTCTCGCTCGCCCCCGGGCAGGCGATCGCGCCCGCGGACGTGGTGGGCGCGGTCGCGCCGGCGACCTTCCGCATCCAGGGGACCATCGCTCCGGCGGATCGCTACCGGCTGAGCACCGAGCCCACCGAAGCCCAGGTGGCGATCGCCGGCGGTCCCGCGCCGTTCACGTGCACGGGCCTCGTGCTCGAGACGCCGCTCGCCGGACTCACGGCAGAGAGCGCGGAGGGGCCGACTTCGACCACCGTCCGCTGCCCCGTGCCGGACGGCGTGCGCGTCTTCCCCGGCCTCGGCGCGACCATCACGCTCTCGGGCGGCGTCGCAGAGGACGTGCTCGTGGTCCCGATGACCGCCGTCCTCGGATCGAACGAGGCCGGCGTGGTCTACGTGCCGGGGCCGGACGGGACTCCCGAGCAGCGCGAGGTCGTGCTGGGCCTGAACGACGGCGAGGTGATCGAGGTGCGCGAGGGGCTGGACGAGGGCGAGCCCGTGCTCGAGTTCGTCCCGGTGACGCCGGCTGAGGGCGACGAGACCACGGCCGAGGCCCAGGGGTGAACGCGCCGATCCTGCGCGCGCGCGGCCTGACCCGCACGGTCGAGCTGCCGGACGCGGCCGCGCTGCAAATCCTGCGCGGCGTCGACCTCGACGTGGCGGTCGGCGATCACATCAGCATCATGGGGCGCTCGGGCTCCGGGAAGTCGACGCTGCTGAACATCCTGGGTCTGCTCGACGCGCCCTCGGACGGCACGCTCGAGTTCGACGGCGTCCCGCTGCAGCGCATGAGCGCCGGTCGGCGCGACCGCACGCGCGGGCGCGGCGTCGGCTTCGTGTTCCAGCAGTTCAACCTGCTGCCGGGGCGCACCGCGCGCGAGAACGTCGAGATGCCGCTGCTGTACGAGGGGGGCCGCGGCTTCTGGCGGCGCCGTGCCCTCGCCACGGAGATGCTCGAGCGGGTCGGGCTCGGCGCGCGCCTCGACCAGATGCCCGACCGTCTCTCGGGCGGCGAGCAGCAGCGCGTCGCGATCGCGCGGGCGCTCGTGCGGTCGCCGCGGCTGATCCTCGCGGACGAGCCCACCGGTGCCCTCGACGTGGACACGGGCGCCGTGATCATGGATCTGCTCGATGCGATCGCGACGCAGGCGGGCGCCGCTCTCATCACCATCACGCACGATCCGCACGTGGCGGCCCGCGCGCAGCGCGCCTACCGGCTCGCCGACGGCGTGCTGCACGAGACGGTGCCCGTGCTCGAGCCGACCGCGGCAGCCCTGGCCGGAGCGGGGGACGCATCGTGAACGCGCTCGCCTCGATCGCCGGTCCGCTTGCCGAGGCCTGGCAGGAGCTGCGGGTCCACCGCCTGCGGGTGCTGCTCAGCCTCATCGTCGTCGCGGTCTCGGTGGCCGCGTTCACCGGTGTCGTGGCACTCGGCCAGATGCTGTCGCAGGGGTTCGTGGAGCAGATGGAGCGCGGCGGCGGTCGCCCAGCCCTCGTGTCGTTCCAGGCGTACGACGCGGGTGTCGAGGGCAGCGCCCCCGTCGCGGTACCGGGCGCCGTGGACTCGACGGCCATCGACGCGGCCTTCGATCGCACCACCGCGCGCTTCGGCGTGGACTGGAGTGCACGGTCGTCGTGGCTCGACGCGCAGCTGCCGCACGGCGTGTCCGCGGGGTTCCAGGCCACCGATCCCGACTACGGGGTCATGCATCGGGTCCCGATCAGCAGCGGCCGGTGGTTCACGGATGCGGACACGCAGCGGCTCGTGCCTATCGTCGTGATCAACGAGACGTGGTGGCACGCGATCGGATCGCCCGCGATGGAGAGCAATCCGACGGTGCCGCTGCGGCTGTCGGTGTACGGGCCGGATGGCACCCCGACGACCCCCGTGGAGGCGGAGGCGGTCGTCGTCGGAGTGACGACGACCTGCCCGGACCCGGAGTGCTACAGCGGCTTCATCGTCTACGACGACGCGCTCGCGCTCGTCGGCGACACCCTGGCGGCGAACACCAGCCGCGAGGCCTGGATCCCGGTCGACGGCGCGGACGAGCTCATGGAGGCGATGCGGGCGTCCTTCGCGTCGAGCCTCGCGGACAGCATGCAGGTCGACGTGTACCGCAACGACTACCTCTTCCAGCAGGAGCAGGGGTACGACCCGTTCGGCCCGATGTTCCTCGTGCTCGGCGGCATCGCGGCGCTCATCCTGGGTCTCGGAGGGCTGAGCCTGCTGAACATCACGCTCGTGACGGTGCGTCACCGGATCCGCGAGATCGGCGTGCGGCGGGCGTTCGGCGCCACCGGAGCCCGCGTGTTCTTCTCGGTCATGCTCGAGAGCGTCGTGGCCACGGTGATCGCCGGCGGCATCGGCATCGTGGTGGTGATCTTCGCCCTGCGGCTGCCGCTGATCACGGATGCGGTCTTCAATGGACTGCAGGATCCGCCCGGCTTCCCGATGTCGGCGGCCGTCATCGGTCTGCTCGTCTCCGCGGGCGTCGGAGCGCTCGCCGGGCTCGTGCCGGCACTCGTCGCCGTGCGGGTCAGGCCGATCGATGCGATCAGATACTGATCGCCCCGGTGTGAGCGCCATGACCAGACCTCTGCCGCGGATCCCGCCGGACCGCGACCTGTCCGTCGACTTCGTGCGGGCGATCTGCCTCCCGGTCGTGGTCGTGCTGCACGCGCTGCAGATGGGGATCGAGGGATCGCCGCCGCGCGCGTTCAACGCCCTCGCGGACTGGGCGCCGCTCGCGGGCCTGACGTGGATCGGCATGATCATGCCGACGTTCTTCATCGCGGGCGGCTTCGCGGGCATCACGACGTGGCGGCGCCTGCATCACCAGGGCGAGAGCGCGGGGCACTACATCCGGGTCCGCACGCTGCGGCTGGCGCGGCCGGTGCTGTTCGCGATGCTCGCCGTGCTGGCGGCACTGGGCGTCATGGCCTGGTGCGGCGCCGATGCGGAGTTCCTGCGCACGTTCGCGTTCCGGCTCGCGGAGCCGCTGTGGTTCATCGCCGTGTACGCGATCTGCACGTCGTTCGTGCCCGTCATGGCGTTCCTGCACCGGCACTGGGCGTGGCCGACGTTCTTCGGGCTCGCGGCGCTCGCACTGCTGGTCGACGGCGCGGTGCGCCTGCTTCACCTGCCCGTCGGCGCGCTCAACTGGCTGTTCATCTGGCTGTTCGTCCAGCAGCTGGGCTTCGGGGTGCGCGACTCCTGGTACGCGCGCCGCCCGCGATGGGTGCTGGTCGTGCTGACCCTGGCCGCCTACGGCCTGATCGCCGTGGCGGTGTTCGCGCTCGGGTACTCGCCGGACATGATCGCCAACCTCAACCCGCCCACCATCGTCCTGCTGCTGCTCGGCCTCGCGCAGGTCTACCTGTTCACGCTGCTGCAGCCCGCGATCCGGCGGATGATGACGCACCGCGGCGCGCTCGTCTTCGTCGGCGTGCTCGGCACGTACGGGATGGTGATCTACCTGTGGCACACCGTCGCGATGGCGGTCGTCGCGGGCGCGCAGCTCGCGCTCGGCCTGCCGTTCCCGTCCGTGCTGGGTCCGACGTGGTGGGTGACGCGCCTGCCGTGGTTCCTCGCGATCGTCGTCGTGATCGCCGCGTGCTGCGCGATCGTGCCCCGGATCGAGGCGCTCTGGCCGCGGGAGCGCGAGCGCCGGATGCCGCTGTGGGCGGCCCTGACGGCGACCGTCATCCTGATCGCCGCGGTCGGCTGGGTTCTGACTCAGGGATACCTGACGCCGCTCACCGCCGTCGCGGTCGCGCTGCTCGCGGGGACGGTGGGGTGGCTGACCGTCGGCGGTCCGGCGCGATCGGGCCGGTCTGATAGGCTGGATCGGCTCGAAATCCGGGCACATCCCCTTTCGCTTGATCCCTCGGGTGGGTAGACGTACGCCCGAACCGGATGGGAGGGGACTGTACGTCCGAGCGTCGCGACAGCCGCGGCCTCGTGAAAGGAAACCATGGTTACCAAGTCCCAGGACCGCCGGAAGGTGCGCCTGTCGCGCGCCCTCGGCGTCGCGCTGACCCCGAAGGCCGCGCGCTACCTCGAGAAGCGCCCCTACGGCCCCGGCCAGCACGGCCGCACGAAGCGCAAGCAGGACAGCGACTACGCCGTCCGTCTGCGCGAGAAGCAGCGTCTGCGCGAGCAGTACGGCATCCGCGAGAAGCAGCTGCGCATCGCCTTCAACGAGGCTCGCCGCACCGACGGCCTGACGGGTGAGAACCTCGTCGAGCTGCTCGAGATGCGTCTCGACGCCCTCGTGCTCCGCGCGGGCTTCGCCCGCACCACGGCGCAGTCGCGCCAGTTCGTGGTGCACCGCCACATCCTCGTCGACGGCAAGATCGTCGACCGCCCGTCGTTCCGCGTCAAGCCGGGCCAGACCATCGAGGTCAAGGCCAAGAGCGAGGCCATGGAGCCGTTCCAGGTCGCGGCCGCCGGCGGTCACGCCGAGGTGCTCCCGAACGTCCCGGCCTATCTCGAGGTCGAGCTCGACAAGCTCCAGGCGAAGCTCGTCGCCCGCCCGAAGCGCGCGCAGGTCCCCGTGACCTGTGAGGTCCAGCTGGTCGTCGAGTACTACGCGGCGCGCTGATCCATCGCAGCCGTCGAAGGGCATCGGGACCTGGTCCCGATGCCCTTCGTGTTTCGCGTCTACGATGGAACGACGTCGCCGACGCGCGGCCCGGACGGAGGATGGGTGACATGAAGAACGTGCTGTGGTTCCTGCTCGGCATCGTCGGCGGCTTCGTCGCGGCCCACTTCCTGAACAAGGACCCGCGCGGCGCCGAGGTGCTCGCCGACATCGACGCCCGGATCGACGAGTTCATCGACCGCATCGGCGAGGCCTACCGCCTCGAGGAAGCGCGCCACTCCTCGGCGGGCGACGGCACACCCGCCCTCTGAACCCCGCTCGCCCACCGGCCGCCGGCCCGAGGCGGCCGGTCCCGCATGCACAGCCGCCGACGGCGGCCGCACCAGTCAAGGACGAACCACCCCACATGAAGACCGCGGACATCGCGAAGCGCTACCTCGACTACTTCGAGAAGAACGACCACACCATCGTGCCGTCCGCCTCGCTCGTGAGCGACGACCCGTCGATCCTGTTCACGATCGCCGGCATGGTGCCGTTCATCCCGTACCTGACGGGTGTCGTCCCCGCCCCGTACGCGCGCGCCGCCGATGTGCAGAAGTGCATCCGCACGAACGACATCGAGGAGGTCGGCAAGACCGCCCGCCACGGCACGTTCTTCCAGATGCTCGGCAACTGGTCGTTCGGCGACTACTTCAAGGAGGGGGCGATCGCGTACGCGTGGGAGCTGCTGACGTCCTCGGAGGCGGACGGCGGCCTGGGCTTCGCGGAGAAGGACCTGTGGGTCACGGTCTACGAGACCGACGACGAGGCCGCCGACCTGTGGCAGCGCGTCGCGGGCCTGCCCGCCGAGCGGATCCAGCGACTCGGCCGCGAGGACAACTTCTGGACCACGGGCCAGCCCGGTCCCGCCGGCCCGTGCTCGGAGATCTACTTCGACCGCGGCCCCGCGTACGGCCGCGACGGCGGACCGATCGTCGACGACAACCGGTTCCTGGAGATCTGGAACCTCGTCTTCATGCAGAACGAGATCACGAACGTGCGGTCCAAGACCGAGTTCGACATCGTCGGCGACCTTCCGGCGAAGAACATCGACACCGGCATGGGCCTCGAGCGCGTCGCGTTCCTCAAGCAGGGCGTCGAGAACATGTACGAGATCGACCAGGTGCGTCCGGTCCTCGACCTCGCGTCCGAGATCTCGGGCCGCCGGTACGGCAGGGACCACGAGGACGACGTGCGGTTCCGCATCATCGCGGACCACGTGCGGTCCTCGCTCATGCTGCTCTCGGACGGCGTGACGCCCTCCAACGAGGGGCGCGGCTACATCCTGCGCCGCCTGATGCGCCGGAGCGTCCGGGCCATGCGCCTGCTGGGCGTGCACGAGGCGACCTTCCCGGCCCTGTTCGAGGCGTCGCGCGACGCCATGAAGGAGGCGTACCCGGTCGTCGACGCCGACTGGCAGCGGATCTCGTCGTACGCGATCGCGGAGGAGGAGACCTTCCTGCGCACGCTGTCGTCCGGATCCACCATCCTCGACACCGCGGTGCAGAAGACCAAGGCGGAGGGCGGCGCGGCGCTCGCGGGCGACCAGGCGTTCCTGCTGCACGACACCTACGGCTTCCCGATCGACCTCACGCTCGAGATCGCCGAGGAGGCCGGCATCGGCGTCGACCGCGACGGCTTCGACACGCTCATGCAGGAGCAGCGCCAGCGGGCCAAGGCCGACGCGCGCTCGCGCAAGCGCGCGATCGCGGACGTCAGCGTGTACCGCGACTTCCGCGCCCTGGGCGAGACGACGTTCACCGGCTTCACCGACCTCGAGACCGAGAGCCGCGTGCTGGGCGTCCTCGTCGACGGCCTGGCGACGGGTCGCGCGACCGAG
Organism: Microbacterium rhizophilum; assembly: GCF_039605615.1. Classification (NCBI taxonomy): domain Bacteria; kingdom Bacillati; phylum Actinomycetota; class Actinomycetes; order Micrococcales; family Microbacteriaceae; genus Microbacterium; species Microbacterium rhizophilum. The sequence goes on from NZ_JBCNUN010000001.1 coordinate 207,789, forward strand.
GGCCAGATCGCCGAGGTGATCCTCGCGGAGACCGCGCTGTACGCCGAGTCGGGCGGCCAGGTCGCCGACAAGGGCACGATCGTGGGCCCCGGCTACGAGCTCGAGGTGCTCGACGTGCAGCGCCCCGTGCCCGGCCTCATCAGCCACACGGTCGAGGTCACGCGCGGCGAGGTCGCCATCGACCAGCCCGCCACCTCGGTCGTGGACGCCGCCAACCGGCGCGCGGCGCAGCAGGCGCACTCCGCCACGCACCTCGTGCACGCGGCGCTGCGGGACACGCTCGGCAAGGGGGCGACGCAGGCCGGATCGCTCAACCGCGCCGGCTACCTGCGCTTCGACTTCACGTGGGGCCAGGCGCTGAGCGTCGAGACCCGCTCCGAGATCGAGGAGATCGCCAACAACGCCGTGCGCGACAACCTCGAGGTCACCACGCGCGTGCTCTCGCTCGACGAGGCCAAGGCCGCGGGCGCGATGGCGCTGTTCGGCGAGAAGTACGGCTCGACCGTGCGCATGGTCGACATCGGCGGCCCCTGGTCGCGCGAGCTGTGCGGCGGCACGCACGTCTCCTCGAGCGCGGAGATCGGGCTCGTGAGCCTGATCGGCGAGTCGTCCGTCGGCGCGTCGAACCGCCGCGTCGAGGCGCTCGTCGGCCTGGACGCGTTCCGCGAGCTGACCGCCGAGCGCGCGCTCGTGGCCGAGCTGTCCGCGTCGCTCAAGGCGCCGAAGGACCAGCTCTCCGCGCGCATCGCCGAGCTGTCCGCGAGCCTGAAGGCCGCCGAGAAGAAGATCGCCGCCTTCGAGGCGCGCGCCCTCGCCGACCGGGTTCCCGCGCTCGCGCAGACGGCACAGCGCACCGGATCGGTGAACCTCGTGGCCGAGTCGGTCGGCCAGGTCGCCACGGCCGACGATCTGCGCAGCCTCGCCACCTCGGTGCGCGAGCGCCTCGGGTCGGAGCCGGCCGTGGTCGCCCTGACCGGCGTCGCGGGCGACAAGGTGCTGGTCATCGTCGCCACGAACGAGGCCGCTCGCGCGGCGGGCGCGAAGGCCGGCGCGCTCGTGAAGGCGGCGCTCGAGCCCATCGGCGGCCGCGGCGGCGGGCGCGACGACATGGCGCAGGGCGCCGGCTCCGACGCGTCGGGTGTGCCCGCGGCGCTGGACGCCGTGCGCGCGCAGCTGCGGACGGCGTGACCGGCTTCCGGCGCGGCGTGCGCCTCGGCGTCGACGTGGGCAGGGCCCGCGTCGGCGTCGCGCGCTGCGACCCGGACGGGATGCTCGCGGTCCCCGTCGAGACGGTGCCGCGGGACGACCGCTCGATCGCCCGGCTCGTGGAGCTCGCGGCCGAGTACGAGCCGCTCGAGATCGTCGTGGGGCTGCCGCTGAACATGCGCGGCGAGGACACCCTCTCCACGACCGACGCGCGCGAGTTCGCGGCCGAGCTGGCCGGGGCGCAGAGCGCGCCCGTGCGGCTCGTCGACGAGCGGCTCAGCACCGTGTCGGCGCACTCCGCGCTGCGGCAGTCCGGGAGATCTCAGAAGGGTTCTCGTAGCATTGTCGATCAGGTCGCCGCGGTGGTGCTTCTCCAGCACGCCATCGACAGCGAGAAACGCACCGGAGCGGCCGCCGGCAACCCGGCCGGCATTCCCGAGGAGTAGACCCGCAGATGACCGATCCCTCCCGAGACGAGAGCGCCCCGCTGACCCGACGCCAGGCGCGCGAGTCCTCGCGCCCGGCATCGGGCCCGGTGCTGCCGGCCGACGCCGCGCGGGATGTCGACGGCTCTGACGGAGATGCGGCGCACACCCCGATCCGCGCCGAGAGCGCCGTGCCGTGGGACGACGCCGTCTTCCGCGACGTCGGCGCCGGCGCGCCCACCGCCGCGCGCACGGAACCCGCGACCCTCGCCGAGACCGCCGCGCTCACCGCGCAGGAGCCGGCGCCCAGCGGCCCGGAGGCCGCGTCCCTCGAGGACCTGTTCGTGCCCGAGAACACGGTCGACGCCAAGCAGCGCCGCGGCGGCGGCCGAGGCTGCCTCGTGACGTCGATCATCCTGCTGGTGATCCTCGGCGGCATCGTCGGCGGCGGCTTCTACCTCTGGAACACGTACGGCCCGGTGATCCAGGAGAAGCTCGGCTGGGACGGCCCCAACGACTACCCCGCGGGCGAGGCGACCGGCGAGGCGATCATCACGATCGAGGAGGGCGACGGCGGCGAGGTCATCTCGCAGACGCTGTACGAGGCCGGCGTCACGCTGAACTCCGACTCGTTCTACGAGCACCTGATCGGCCGCGAGTCGATCCCGACCTTCTATCCGGGCGTGTACCGGCTCCAGAAGCAGATGACGTCCGAGGCGGTCGTGACCGCGCTCGAGGATCCCGCGACCCGGCTCGAGAACTCCGTCGCGCTGCGCGAGGGGCTGACGGTGGAGGCCACGCTCGAGGCCGCCGCGGCGGGGCTCGACATGCCCATCGAGGAGCTGGAGAAGGCCGCGGAGGATCCGTCGGCCTTCGGCGTCGACGCGGACAGCCTCGAGGGCTGGCTGTTCCCGGCCAACTACACGTTCGACCCGGAGACGGGCGCGGAGGACGTGATCCGCGCGATGGTGGATCGCACGCGCGAGTCGCTCGCCGAGGCGGGCGTCCCCGAGGGCGAGGAGCAGCGGATCCTGACGATCGCGTCGATCATCCAGCGCGAGGGCGGGTCGGCGGACTTCGGGAAGGTCGCGCGCGTCATCCTGAACCGCCTCGACCCCGAGATCAGCGATACCGACGGCCTGCTGCAGATGGATTCGACGGCCCAGTTCGGCTACTGGATGACGCACCCCGACGTGCCCGAGCAGACGACCGCATTCAGCACGCAGGAGCAGCTGGACGACCCCAACCCGTGGAACACGTACGTGCACGCCGGTCTGCCGGCGGGACCCATCGCCAACGCGGGCGACGAGGCCATCGCGGCCGCCATGAACCCGGAGACGGGCGACTGGCAGTACTTCGTGACGGTGGACTTCGAGACGGGGGAGACCCTGTTCGCGGCGACGTACGGAGAGCAGCAGCAGAACGAGGCGAAGCTCCACGCCTGGTGCGACGCGCACCCGGGTCACGCGGGTTGCGGCGGGTGACCGCGACCCGCCTGGCGGTCTGGGGCGATCCGATCGCGCACAGCCGGTCGCCGCAGCTGCACGGCGCGGCGTACGGCGAGCTGGGGCTCGACTGGACCTTCGAGCGCGTGCGCGTCTCGGAGGACGCCTTCGACGGCGTGCTCGCCGGCCTCGATGCGTCGTGGCGCGGGCTCGCCGTGACGATGCCGCTCAAGGAGCGGGCGTGGCGCGCGAGCGCGTGGCGCGACGGCCGCGCCGAGCTGACCGGCGCCGTGAACACGCTCGTGCTGCCGGGCGCCGACGTGCCCCGGCCGGCCGGGGCGGCGCCGGACGCGGTCCTCGGCTTCAACACGGACGTCGGCGGCATCGTCGCGGCCCTCGCGGACGAGGGCATCGCGGAGGCCGCCTCGGTGCGGATCGTCGGGGCGGGCGCGACGTCGGCGTCGGCGCTGGTCGCGGCGTCCGAGCTCGGCGCCCGCCGCGCGGCGATCGTGGCGCGCCGCCCCGAGCGCGCGCGGCCGCTCGTCGACATCGCCCGGCGGCTGGGGCTCGCGAGCGAGGTCGAGGCGTTCGGCGGCCCGCTCGCGGCCGCCGACCTGACGATCTGCGCGCTGCCGGGCGGCACGATCCTGCCCGACGCGCACGCGGATGCGCTGGCCGCCGCGGGCGGGCCGCTGTTCGACGTGGCGTACCATCCGTGGCCCTCGCACCTCGCGAGCCGCTGGGTCGACCGCGCGATCCCCGGGCACGGGATGCTGCTGCATCAGGCCGTGCTGCAGGTGCGCGCGTTCACCACGGGGTCGGTCGACGCGCCGCTCGCGTCGGAGGATGACGTGCGCGCCGCGATGCGCTCGGCGCTCATGGGAGACTGAGGTCATGCTCCGCGTGCTCACGGCCGGCGAATCGCACGGCCCCGAACTCATCGCCGTGATGGAGGGCCTGCCCTCGGGCGTGCCGATCCTCGCCTCGGACATCCAGGCCGACCTGCAGCGCCGCAAGCTCGGCTACGGTCGCGGATCGCGCATGAAGTTCGAGCAGGACGAGCTCGCGATCTCCGGCGGCGTGCGCCACGGGCTCACGCTCGGCAGCCCGATCGCGCTGCGCATCGGCAACACCGAGTGGCCCAAGTGGACCGAGGTGATGAGCGCGGAGCCGGTCGAGCTCACCGAGAAGTCGCGCGGCCGCGGCGCCGCACTGACCCGCCCGCGCCCCGGTCACGCCGACCTCGTCGGCATGCAGAAGTACGACTTCGACGAGGCCCGCCCGATCCTCGAGCGCGCGAGCGCCCGGGAGACCGCGGCCCGCGTCGCCCTCGGGGCCGTCGCCCGCGCGTTCCTGTCCGAGCTCGGCATCCGCCTCGTCAGCCACACGCTGTCGATCGGACCCGTGCGCGTGCCCGACGACGCGGCCCTGCCGACGCCCGACGACGTCGACGCGCTGGACGCCGATCCGCTGCGCTGCTTCCACCCCGAGACCTCCGAGCGGATGGTCGCCGAGGTCGACGACGCCCGCAAGGAGGGCGACACGATCGGCGGCATCGTCGAGGTGCTCGCCTACGGCCTGCCGCCGGGGCTCGGCTCGCACGTGCACTGGGACCGGCGCCTCGACGGCAAGCTCGCACAGGCGCTCATGAGCATCCAGGCCATCAAGGGCGTCGAGGTCGGCGACGGCTTCGAGACCACGCGCCGGCGCGGATCCGCCGCGCACGACGAGCTGTTCGCCACGGCCGACGGCATCGTGCGCGGCAGCGACCGCGCGGGCGGCACCGAGGGCGGCATGTCCACGGGAACCGTGCTGCGCGTGCGCGCGGGCATGAAGCCCATCGCGACCGTGCCCCACGCGCTGCGCACGGTCGACGTCGCCACGGGCGAAACCGCCGCGGCGCACCACCAGCGCTCCGACGTCTGCGCCGTGCCGGCCGCGGGCGTCGTGGCCGAGGCGATGGTCGCCATCACGCTCGCCGACGTCGTGCTGGAGAAGTTCGGCGGCGACTCGGTGCGCGAGACGCGCCGCAACCTGAAGGCCTACCTGGACGGCATCGCGGACACGCTGCGGACGTCGCCGGGGGCGGCCGACCTCGCGCATGACCTCGCCCTCTGACGCGCCGACGCCGCCGCGCGCGCTCGTCCTGGTCGGCCCCATGGGCGCCGGCAAGTCGAGCATCGGCCGTCGCCTGGCCCGAGCGCTCGGCGCGCGGTTCCGCGACACCGACAGCGAGATCGTGAAGGCGCACGGCCCCATCACGCAGATCTTCGCGGACCACGGCGAGCCGCGCTTCCGCGAGCTCGAGCACGAGGCGGTCCTCGCTGCACTGGGCCGCGGCGGCGTCGTCGCCCTCGGCGGCGGGGCCGTGACGCATGCGGGCACGCGCGAGGCGCTGCGCGCGCACCACGTGATCCTGCTGACGGTCGAGGAGCGCGTCGTCGCCGGGCGCATCCGCTCCCAGAAGCGTCCCCTGCTCAACACGGGCGAGGATCCGCTGGACACCTGGATCCGGATCCGGGACGCCCGCGAGCCGCTGTACCGGGAGGTCGCCGACGTCGCGTTCGACACGTCGCACGGGCCGTTGCAGGACGTCGTGACGGCGATCGCGGAGTGGGCGGGGCAGCACGATCCGGCGTACGCCGCGGCGTCGACGCCCGCGGACCAGACCGCACCCGACGAGAAGGAGAGCGCCCGATGAGCGACACGACCGAGACGCCCGGCGAGACCACGGGCGGGGCCGCCGCGGAGACGGTCGTCCACGTGGCCGGAACCCCGGGCTACGACATCACGATCGGCCACGGCATCGTGTCGCGCGTCGGCGCGGCGCTGCCCCCGGCCGCCCGCAAGGTGCTGGTCGTGCACCCGCCGACGCTCTCGGCTCAGGCCGCCGAGCTGCGCGAGGCCCTGCTCGCCGACGGCGGACGCGAGGTGCTGCTGGCGGAGATCCCCGACGCGGAGTCGGGCAAGCGCATCGAGGTCGCGGCGTTCTGCTGGCAGATCATGGGCCAGGCCGACTTCACCCGCACCGACGCGGTCGTCGGCTTCGGCGGCGGCGCCGTCACCGACCTCGCCGGCTTCGTCGCCGCGAGCTGGCTGCGCGGCGTCGAGATCGTGCAGGTGCCGACCACCGTGCTCGGCATGGTCGACGCGGCCGTGGGCGGCAAGACCGGCGTGAACACCGCCGAGGGCAAGAACCTCGTCGGCGCGTTCTGGGCGCCGCGCGCGGTGATCTGCGACCTGGATCTGCTCGCCACCCTGTCCGAGAACGAGGTGCTCGCCGGCTTCGCGGAGGTCGTGAAGGCGGGCTTCATCCGGCACCCCGAGATCCTCGACATCGTGGAGGCGGATCCCGTGCGCGCGGTCGATGTGACCACCCCCGAGTTCCGCCGCTGCGTGGAGCTCGCGATCGGCATGAAGGCCGACGTCGTGGGGGAGGACTTCCGCGAAGCGGGCCTGCGGGAGATCCTGAACTACGGCCACACGCTCGGCCACGCGATCGAGCACGCCGAGCGGTACCGGTGGCGCCACGGCGCCGCGATCTCGGTCGGCATGATGTACGCCGCCGAGCTGTCGCGCCTGGCCGGGCGCCTGTCCGACGCGGCCGTCGACCGCCACCGCCGCGTGCTCGAGCTGCTGGGTCTGCCGACGACCTACCGCGCCGGCGCGTGGCAGACGCTGCTGGCGACGATGCAGCGCGACAAGAAGTCCCGTGGCGGCATGCTGCGGTTCATCCTGCTGGACGACATCGCCAAGCCCACCGTGCACCAGGCGCCCGACGAGTCGCTGCTGTTCGCGGCGTACCAGGAGATCGGCGCCGAGGAGCAGGGCCGGATCATCAGCACGCGCCGCGACTGACATGGACGGGCCCGACCCCGACGTCCTCGTCGGGGGCGAGAGCGACCGGCTGTTCGCGGAGGCGGTGCCGCTCGAGGACGTCCCGGCTCCGATCGTCGCCGTGCTCGGCGGGCCGCCGCTCAGCGGAGCGATCGAGGCGGCACGGTAGAATCGGACCTCGGCCGTCACGGCCTGCGTACTTGCGCGCGATCCGCGCGACTCAATCGAACGAACGGAATCCCATGGCATCCACCGCAGACATCAAGAACGGCGTCGTGCTGAGCATCGACTCCCAGCTCTGGAGCGTCGTGGAGTTCCAGCACGTCAAGCCCGGCAAGGGCGGCGCGTTCGTCCGCACCAAGCTCAAGAACGTCGTGAGCGGCAAGGTCGTCGACCGCACGTTCAACGCCGGCGCGAAGGTCGACATCCAGAACGTCGACCGCCGCGACTACTCGTACCTGTACAACGACGGCGAGAGCTTCGTGTTCATGGACCAGAAGGACTACGACCAGATCAACGTCCCGGCCGCCACGGTCGGCGACGCGGCGAAGTTCCTGCTCGAGAACCAGGAGGTCACGATCGCGCTGCACGACGGCACGCCGCTGTACGTCGACCTCCCCGCCTCGGTGATCCTCGAGATCACCTACACCGAGCCGGGCCTGCAGGGCGACCGCTCGTCGGCGGGCACGAAGCCCGCCACGGTCGAGACCGGCGCCGAGATCCAGGTGCCGCTGTTCCTCGAGACCGGCACGCGCGTCAAGGTCGACACCCGCACGGGCGACTACCTCGGCCGCGAGAAGTGAGCGCCAAGAGCGATAAGCGATGAGCGCCCGCACCAAGGCGCGCAAGCGCGCCCTCGACATCCTGTTCTCCGCCGACGTCCGCGGCGACCGGCTCTCCGTCGCCCTCGCCTCCGAGGCGAAGCGCGCGGCGTCCGAGCCCGCCCGCGAGGCGTCGTGGCTCTACGCGCGTGAGATCGTGGACGGCGTGATCGACCACGCCGAGGAGATCGACGAGCAGATCGCGACCCACAGCCGCGACTGGAAGATCGACCGCATGCCGGCGGTCGACCGTGCGCTGCTGCGCATCGCGACGTGGGAGATCCTGCACAACGACGAGGTTCCGACCGCCGTCGCGATCGACGAGGCGGTCGAGCTCGCCAAGGAGTTCTCGACCGACGACTCCGGCGCGTTCGTGCACGGAGTGCTGGCCCGCATCTCGCGGTCCAGCTGACGCGCCGCCTGTCCACGGACGGCCGGATCCCTCGCGGGTCCGGCCGTCCGTGTTCCGCCCTGCGCCTGCCGTCGGGAGGAGGCCGGCGATCGAGAGGAGATCTCGAGACGAGAGAGCGCCGATCTCCTCGCGAGTGCTGGCGTTCACGCGAGGTGGAGACCCTGGGCGATCGCGCGAAGGAGCAGATCCTGCACCTCCGGCCACCGGTCGGTGACCTGGAAGCAGCCGACGCGGATGACGGTGTAGCCGTGCAGTCGCAGAAGTGCGTCGTGCGCGATGTCGTCCTCGCGCTGGGCGCCGACATGGTGCCCGCCGTCGATCTGGAGGACCCGCCTGTCGCCGATCAGGAAGTCCACGCGGCGGCCGAGCAGCACCACCTGCGGATGGGTCCGGATGCGCAGCCAGCGCAGCCGCGTGAAGACGAAGGTCTCGAGGCCCGAGTCGAGCCACGGCGAGATCTCCGAGAGCAGTCGCCGAGCGGCCGGCTTGAGGTCGTATCGCCCGAACACGTCTCGCGAGACGAGGCCGCGGCGGAACGCGGAGTCCCAGGTCGCGAGTGCGCGTTCATGCGGCTGGCACACAGGTGCGTGGCGCTCCCGGAGGCAGGTTCGGCCTGTGGACGACAGGAGCGCGCAGCGGCCGCGCCGTCGGGCCGGATAGGATGAACTCACCTGCACCTTTAACACCGTCCCGTGAGGCGGAGAAGGGAGAGGCGGATGAGCACGCGCACCGTGCTGCATGAAGCCGACATCACGCGGGCCCTGACTCGGATCGCCCATGAGATCCTCGAGTCCAACAGGGGCCCGGACGGACTGATCCTGCTGGGGATCCCGACGCGCGGCGTCACCCTGGCCCACCGGCTCGCCGCGCTGATCGAGCGCTTCGCGGGCGTCGCGGTGCCCACCGGGTCGCTCGACGTCACGATGTACCGCGACGACCTCGCCCGGCACCCCACGCGCACGCCGCGGCCGACCGAGATCCCCGCGGGAGGCATCGACGGCCGGGTCGTCGTCCTGGTCGACGACGTGCTCTTCTCGGGGCGCAGCATCCGCGCGGCCCTCGACGCCCTGAACGACATCGGCCGGCCCGCCGCCGTGCGCCTCGCGATCCTGGTCGATCGCGGGCACCGTGAGCTGCCGATCCGGCCCGACTTCGTCGGGAAGAACCTGCCGTCCTCCCGCAGCGAGCGCGTGAACGTGCACGTCGCGGAGATCGACGGCGGAGCCGACGAGGTCTCGATCGAGGGCGGCGACGCATGAGGCACCTGCTCGACACGCGCACGCTCGCGCGGGAGGACGCGATCCGGATCCTCGACATCGCCGAGGACATGGCCGACACGCAGTCGCGCGAGGTGAAGAAGCTGCCGACGCTGCGCGGCAAGACCGTCGTGAACCTGTTCTTCGAGGACTCCACGCGCACGCGCATCTCCTTCGAGGCCGCCGCCAAGCGGCTCTCGGCCGACGTCATCAACTTCGCGGCCAAGGGCTCGAGCGTCTCGAAGGGCGAGAGCCTGCAGGACACCGCCCAGACGCTGCAGGCCATGGGCGCGGACGCCGTGGTCATCCGGCACGGCGCCTCCGGCGCGCCGCGGACGCTCGCGACGAGCGGATGGATCGACGCGGGCGTCGTGAACGCCGGCGACGGCACGCACGAGCATCCGACGCAGGCGCTGCTCGACGCGTTCACGATGCGCAAGCGCCGCCACGGGGCCGGCAGCCGCGGCCGGGATCTCGCGGGATTCCGCGTCACGATCGTGGGCGACATCCTGCACTCGCGCGTCGCCCGCTCCAACGTCTGGCTGCTGCACACGCTCGGCGCGGAGGTCACGCTCGTGGCCCCGCCGACGCTGCTGCCGCAGGACATCTCGGCGTGGCCGGTCGCTGTGCGCTACGACCTGGACGAGGCGATCGCGCAGGAGCCGGACGCGCTCATGATGCTGCGCATCCAGCTGGAGCGCATGAACGCGGCGTATTTCCCCTCTGAGCGGGAGTATTCCCGGCGCTGGGGGCTCGACCCTCGGCGCCTGGTCAGCCTGCCAGAAGGTAGCATTGTGATGCACCCCGGGCCCATGAACCGCGGCCTGGAGATCTCCGCGGAGGCCGCGAACTCGCCCCGCTCGACCGTTCTGGAGCAGGTCAAGGCCGGGGTGTCGGTGCGGATGGCGGTGCTGTACCTGCTGCTGGCGGGCGAGCGGACGAACTCGAGTGAGGGGGAGCGATGAGCGATGTCTTCCTCATCACCGGAGCATCCATCGAGGGCGGAGAGCGCGCCGACCTGCTGATCGAGGACGGGCGGATCGCGGAGGTCGGGACGGGCCTGTCGCGCGACAGAGCCACGCGCGTCGACGCCGACGGTCTGATCGCGCTGCCGGGGCTGGTCGACCTGCACACGCACCTGCGCGAGCCGGGCTACGAGGCGAGCGAGACGATCCTGACGGGCACGCGCGCGGCCGCCGCGGGCGGCTTCACCGCCGTGTTCGCGATGCCCAACACGTCCCCGGTCGCCGATACGGCGGGCGTCGTCGAGCAGGAGTTGGCGCTCGGCGAGGCCGCGGGGTACGCGACCGTGCAGCCCATCGGCGCCGTCACGGTCGGGCAGAAGGGCGAGCGTCTCGCCGAGCTCGGCGCCATGGCCGACTCCCGCGCCCGCGTGCGCGTCTTCAGCGACGACGGCTTCTGCGTGTGGGACCCGCTGATCATGCGCCGCGCGCTCGAGTACGTGAAGGCGTTCGACGGCGTGGTGGCGCAGCACGCGCAGGATCCGCGCCTCACGGAGGGCGCGCAGATGAACGAGGGCGTCGTCTCGGCCGAGCTGGGGCTCGCCGGCTCGCCCGCGGTCGCGGAGGAGTCGATCATCGCGCGCGACGTGCTGCTCGCCGAGCACGTCGGCTCGCGCCTGCACGTCTGCCATCTCTCCACGGCCGGATCCGTCGACATCATCCGCTGGGCCAAGAAGCGCGGCATCGACGTGACCGCCGAGGTCACGCCGCACCACCTGCTGCTGACGGACGAGCTGGTGCGCGACTACGACGCGCGCTACAAGGTCAACCCGCCGCTGCGCACGGCCGAGGACGTGCAGGCGGTGCGCGAGGGCCTCGCGGACGGCACGATCGACATCGTCGCGACCGACCACGCCCCGCACCCGGCCGAGGCCAAGGCGTGCGAGTGGCAGGCCGCCGCGAACGGCATGGTCGGGCTCGAGAGCGCGCTGCGCGTCGTGCACCAGTCCATGGTGGAGACCGGTCTGCTCGACTGGGCCGGCGTGGCGCGCGTGATGTCGGCGACGCCCGCGCGCATCGGCCGCCTGGCCGGCCACGGCACGCCGCTGGCGGCCGGGCAGCCCGCCGAGCTCACGCTGTACGACCCCTCGGCCGGCGGCGCCTTCGCCACCGCCGACCTGCGCGGTCGAAGCGTCAACTCGCCCTACCTCGGACGCGAGCTCCCCGGCCGCGTGATGTGGACGATCCACCGCGGCTACGCGACCGTCGCCGACGGCGACGTCGTCGAGCTCGAGGGGGTGCGCGCGTGAGCCAGGAGGCCGCCTCGATGATCTTCGTCGCGATCGCGGTGATCGCACTCGCGCTCATGGCGTGGGGCTGGCGACGACGAGCCAGGCGCGACGGGGGCGTGGCCGCACCCGTCGCCGAGCGGCGCGGCGAGATCCGCGCGAGCTTCACCGGGCTGTACGTCGCGACGACCCGGCACGAGGCGCCGCTCGACCGCCTGAACGTGCGCCACCTGGCGTTCCGCTCCCGCGTCGCGGTCACCGTGACCGACGCGGGCGTCGCACTGGACATGCCGGGCGAGCCCACCGTGTTCCTCGACACCGCGCGCCTGCGCGGCACGGGACGCGCCACCTGGACCATCGACCGCGTCGTCGAGAGCGACGGGCTCGTGCTGATGGCATGGGCCGCCGACGACGGCACGGTGTGCGACACCTACCTCCGCCTGCAGGAGGCCGATCCCGACGCCCTCGTGGCCGAGATCCAGCGCCTCCGCGGCACCTCAGACTCCGACTCCACCCAGATGGGAGCACAGCGATGACATCGCTCCTCGACCGCCAGCCGGCGGTGCTCGTCCTCGAGGACGGCACCCGCTACCCCGGGCACGCCTACGGCGCGCACGGCACCACGCTCGGCGAGGTCGTCTTCACGACCGGCATGACCGGCTACCAGGAGACCCTCACCGACCCGTCCTACGCGGGCCAGATCGTGCTGCAGACCGCGCCTCACATCGGCAACACCGGCGTCAACACCGAGGACCCCGAGTCCCGCCGCGTGTGGGTCGCCGGCTACATCGTGCGCGACCCCTCGCGCGTGGTCTCGAGCTGGCGCGCCGAGGAGTCGCTGGACGACGCGCTCGAGCGCGACGGGATCGTCGGCATCAGCGGGATCGACACGCGCGCCATCACGCGCCACATCCGCTCCGCCGGCAGCATGCGCGGCGGCATCTTCTCGGGTGAGGCCGCCGCGATCGAAGCCGACGAGCAGCTGCGCCTCGTGACGGACGCTCCGCAGATGGCGGGCCAGAACCTGTCCGAGCAGGTGTCGGTCGAGGTCGCCGCGGTCACGCCGGCCGTCGGGGAGAAGATCGGCAACCTCGCCGTGATCGATCTCGGGATCAAGCAGGCCACCGTGAACAACCTCGCGCGCCGCGGCTTCGAGGTGCACGTGCTGCCGCAGAGCGTCACGCGCGAGCAGCTGCTCGCGATCGACCCGGTCGCCGCGTTCTACTCCAACGGCCCCGGCGACCCCGCCGCGTCCGAGACGCACGTCGAGCTGCTGCGCGGCATCCTGGAGGAGGGCGTGCCCTTCTTCGGCATCTGCTTCGGCAACCAGCTGCTCGGCCGCGCGCTGGGCCTCGGCACGTACAAACTGCCGTTCGGCCACCGCGGCATCAACCAGCCGGTGAAGGACAAGCTCACGGGCCGCGTCGAGATCACGGCGCACAACCACGGCTTCGCGGTCGACGCCCCCCTCGAGGGCGAGTTCGACAGCCCGGCCGGCTACGGCCGCGTCGAGGTCAGCCACGTGGGCCTGAACGACGACGTCGTGGAGGGCCTGCGCGCCCTCGACATCCCGGCGTTCTCGGTGCAGTACCACCCCGAGGCCGCGGGCGGCCCCAACGACGCCAACTACCTCTTCGACCGCTTCAAGGACATGGTGGTCGCCCACCTCAGCAAGAAGGACGCGAATGCCTAAGCGCGACGACATCCAGTCCGTCCTCGTCATCGGATCGGGCCCGATCGTCATCGGTCAGGCCGTCGAGTTCGACTACTCCGGCACCCAGGCGTGCCGCGTGCTCCGCGAGGAGGGCGTGCGCGTCATCCTGGTGAACTCGAACCCGGCCACGATCATGACCGACCCGGAGTTCGCGGACGCGACGTACATCGAGCCGATCACCCCCGAGGTCATCGAGTCGATCATCGCCAAGGAGAGGCCCGACGCGATCCTGCCGACGCTCGGCGGCCAGACCGCGCTGAACGCGGCCATGGCGCTGCACGAGCGCGGCATCCTCGAGAAGTACGACGTCGAGCTGATCGGCGCCAAGGTCGACGCCATCCGCAAGGGCGAGGACCGCCAGATCTTCAAGCAGCTGGTGATCGACGCCGGCGCCGAGGTGGCGCGCAGCGTGATCGCCCACACGATGGACGAGGTGCTCGCCGGCGCCGAGGAGCTCGGCTACCCGATGGTCGTGCGCCCGTCCTTCACGATGGGCGGCCTGGGCTCGGGCTTCGCGTTCGACGAGGCGGACCTGCGCCGCATCGCCGGGCAGGGCCTGCGCGAGTCGACCACGACCGAGGTCCTGCTCGAGGAGTCGATCCTCGGCTGGAAGGAGTACGAGCTCGAGCTGATGCGCGACACGGCCGACAACACGGTCGTCGTGTGCTCGATCGAGAACGTCGACCCGGTCGGCGTCCACACGGGCGACTCGATCACGGTCGCCCCGGCGCTGACCCTCACCGACCGCGAGTATCAGAAGCTGCGCGACATCGGCATCGACATCATCCGCGCCGTGGGCGTGGACACCGGCGGCTGCAACATCCAGTTCGCCGTCAACCCCGCCGACGGCCGGATCATCGTGATCGAGATGAACCCGCGCGTCTCGCGGTCGTCGGCGCTCGCGTCCAAGGCGACCGGCTTCCCGATCGCGAAGCTCGCCGCGAAGCTCGCGCTCGGCTACCGCCTCGACGAGGTGCCGAACGACATCACCAAGGTCACCCCGGCGTCGTTCGAGCCCACGCTCGACTACGTCGTGGTCAAGGTGCCGCGGTTCGCGTTCGAGAAGTTCCCCGCGGCCGATCCGACCCTCACCACGACCATGAAGTCGGTCGGCGAGGCGATGGCCATCGGCCGCAACTACACGACGGCGCTGCAGAAGGCCCTGCGCTCGGTCGAGAAGCGCGGTTCCAGCTTCCACTGGGGCGAGGAGGCGCGCTCCGCCGAGGAGCTGCTGCTCGAGGCGCGCACCCCGACCGACGGCCGGATCGTGCTCGTGCAGCAGGCGCTGCGCAAGGGCGCGACCGTCGCCGAGGCCTTCGACGCGACCGCGATCGACCCGTGGTTCCTGGACCAGATCGTCCTGATCAACGAGGTCGCCGAGCTCGTCGCCGGCTCGGCCGAGCTCGACGAGCGCGTGCTGCGCCTCGCGAAGGAGCACGGCTTCTCGGACGCCCAGATCGCGCAGCTGCGCGGACTCGGCGAGACCGAGGTGCGCGCGGTCCGCCACGCGCTGGGCCTGCGCCCGGTGTTCAAGACGGTCGACACGTGCGCGGGCGAGTTCCCCGCGCTCACGCCGTACCACTACTCGAGCTACGACTTCGAGAGCGAGGTGACGCCGTCCGAGCGCCGGAAGGTGGTCATCATCGGCTCGGGCCCGAACCGCATCGGCCAGGGCGTCGAGTTCGACTACTCGTGCGTGCACGCGTCGTTCGCGCTGTCGGCCGCCGGCTTCGAGACCGTCATGGTCAACTGCAACCCCGAGACGGTCTCGACCGACTACGACACGTCCGACCGGCTCTACTTCGAGCCGCTCACGCTCGAGGACGTGCTCGAGGTGCTGCACGCCGAGGCGCAGTCGGGCGAGATCCACGGCGTCGTCTGTCAGCTCGGCGGGCAGACCCCCCTCGGTCTGGCGAAGGGCATCGCGCAGGCCGGCTACACGATCCTCGGCACCAGCCCCGCCGCGATCGACCTGGCGGAGGACCGCAAGCTGTTCGGCGAGATCCTGGAGCGCGGCGGCCTCGTGGCGCCGCGCAACGGCACCGCGACGAACGAGGACGAGGCCGTGCGCATCGCCGAGGAGATCGGCTACCCGGTGCTCGTGCGGCCCAGCTTCGTGCTCGGCGGCCGCGGCATGGAGATCGTCTACGACACCCCGAGCCTGCGCGACTACTTCGCTCGGATCGCGGAGCACGCGATCATCGGCGAGGACGCTCCGCTGCTCGTCGACCGCTTCCTCGATGACGCCGTGGAGATCGACGTCGACGCGCTCTACGACGGTCACGAGCTGTACATCGGCGGCGTCATGGAGCACCTCGAGGAGGCCGGCATCCACTCGGGCGACTCGAGCTGCGCCCTGCCGCCGATGTCGCTCGGCCGCACCGAGATCGACCGCGTGCGCGAGGCGACCCTCGCGATCGCGCAGGGCGTCGGCGTGCGCGGCCTGCTCAACGTGCAGTTCGCGATCAGCGCCGGCGTGCTCTACGTGATCGAGGCCAACCCGCGCGCCAGCCGCACGGTGCCGTTCGTGTCGAAGGCGCTCGGCATCCCGCTCGCCAAGGCCGCATCGCGCATCATGGGCGGCGAGACGATCGACGCGCTGCGCACCGAGGGCCTGCTGCCGGAGACGGACGGATCGCGCGTGCCGCTCGACTCGCCCGTGTCGGTCAAGGAGGCCGTGCTGCCGTTCAAGCGGTTCCGCACGCGCGAGGGGCACATCGTCGACTCGGTGCTGGGCCCGGAGATGCGCTCGACCGGCGAGGTCATGGGGATCGACCGTGACTTCCCGACGGCGTTCGCGAAGAGCCAGGCGGCTGCCTACGGCGGCATCCCGCTCGGCGGCACGGTGTTCATCTCGGTGGCCGACGCGGACAAGCGCGACGTCATCCTGCCGGCGCACCGCCTGCAGCAGCTCGGCTTCTCGATCCTCGCGACCGAGGGCACGGCCGAGATCCTGCTGCGCAACGGCATCCGCGCGGAGGTCGTCGGCAAGTACAGCGCGACCCAGGAGTCGGGCGAGGAGAACATCGTCGACCTGATCAACGACGGCCGCGTGGACATGATCGTGAACACCCCGAGCGGGATGTCGGCGCGCGCCGACGGCTACGAGATCCGCGCGGCGGCGGTGGGCGGCGACAAGGCGCTGTTCACCACGATCGCGACGCTCGGCGCGGCCGTGAGCGCCATGGACACCATGCGCGACGGCTTCCGCGTGAAGAGCCTGCAGGAGTACGCCGCCGAGCGCGCGCAGCGCATCGCCGTGACCGTGGGGGCCGTGTGACCGGATCCGCGACCGCGTCGTTCGGAGAGCGCGCCCGCGCCGCCATCGCGCGGCGCGGGCACCTCTGCGTCGGCATCGACCCGCACGATCCGCTGCTGGCGGCGTGGGGGCTGAGCCCCCACGCCGCCGGCGTGCGCGAGTTCGGACTGCGGGTCGTCGACGCCGCCGCCGGCCGCGCGGGCTTCGTCAAGCCGCAGGTGTCGTTCTTCGAGCGTCACGGATCGGCCGGCATCGCGGCGCTCGAGGACGTCCTGTCCGCCGCGCGCGCGGCAGGGCTGCTGACGATCGCGGACGCCAAGCGCGGCGACATCGGCTCGACCATGGACGCGTACGCGGCCGCCTGGCTCGCGCCCGGCGCGCCGCTCGAGGCCGACGCGCTGACCGTGAGCCCGTATCTCGGGGTCGGCGCGCTGTCGGGCACGTTCGACGTCGCGCACGCGCATGGCAAGGGCGCGTTCGTCCTGGCCGCCACGAGCAATCCCGAGGCGACCGGCCTGCAGCGCGCGCGGACCGCCGACGGCGCCACCGTCTCGGCCGGTATCGTCGCGGAGGTGTCACGACGCAATGCGCAGGCCGCCGCGGCGGGGGAGTGGGGGAGCCTCGGCCTCGTCATCGGCGCGACGGTGGATTGGGACGAGGCGGGGATCGCCGCGTTCGCGCCCGCCGCCCCGATCCTCGCGCCCGGCTTCGGCCACCAGGGCGCGCGCCCCGATCAGCTCGCGGCCGTGTACGGCGCGATGGCGCACGCCGTCGTCGCGAGCGAGAGCCGGAGCATCCTGTCGGCCGGCCCCGCCGGCATCGCCGAGGCGATCGCCGCGGCCGCCGCGTCCTACCCGACCGTCGCCGAAGGAGGCGTCCATGTCTGACGCGACCGAGAACGTCACGGCGACGCGGGCGCCCGAGCCCGGTTCCGCGCAGCGGTCGCCGGAGGCCCCCTCCGCGCAGCGCCCGCCCGAGGTGGATCGCGCCGCCGCCTCGCGTCGCGCCGTCGCGGCCCGCCGGGCGCGCGCCTCGCTCAAGCGCGACCTCGCCACGCGCGTCGTGACGCCGCAGGAGGTCCTCCGCCGCGCCGTGACCGACCCGGCTTCGCCCGCCGGCACCCTGCGCGTGCCGGACTTCCTCACCTCGCTGCCGGCGATCGGCGAGGGCAAGCGCGACCGCATCCTGGCCGAGCTGGGCATCTCGCCCGTCAAGCGCCTGGGCGGGCTCGGGGCGCGTCAGCGCGGGGCGCTGGAGGCATGGCTCGACATGCGCATGCCCGAGCCGCGGCCGCGTCCGGGCCGCAGTCGGCTGCTCGTGCTCGCCGGTCCCACGGCCGTCGGCAAGGGCACCGTGTCGGCGCGCATCCGCGAGGACCACCCCGAGATCCTGGTGTCGGTGTCGGCCACGACCCGCCCGCCGCGGCCCGGCGAGATCGACGGCGTGCACTACTTCTTCGTGGACGACGCCGAGTTCGACCGGATGCTGGCCGAGGACGAGCTGCTCGAGCACGCCGTCGTGCACAACAGGTACCGCTACGGCACGCCCCGCGGCCCGATCGAGGCCGCGCTGGCCGAGGGCCGCACGGTGCTGCTCGAGATCGACCTGCAGGGCGCGCGGCAGGTGCGCGCGGCCGATCCGCGCGCGTCGCTGGTGTTCCTGCTGCCGCCGAGCTGGGACGAGCTGGTGCAGCGCCTCGTCGGCCGCGGCACGGAGGACGCCGAGGAGCGCGCCCGCCGGCTGCGCACCGCCCGCGTCGAGCTGAGCGCCCAGCGGGAGTTCGACTTCCACATCGTGAACGAGGACGTCGCCACCGCCGCGCGGCAGGTCGTAGACTTGTCAGATGCTTCCGTGCGCCCATAAGCGCGCGACCAACAGGAGGATCCACGTGACCACGGAGAACAAGGGCATCATCGACCCGCCCATCGACGAGCTGCTCGGCAAGGTCGATTCGAAGTACCAGCTCGTGATCTACGGCGCCAAGCGCGCCCGCCAGATCAACGACTACTACACGGATCTCCACGAGGGGAACCTGTTCGACAACGTCGGCCCGCTGGTCGACTCGTCGGTCGAGGACAAGCCGCTCACGATCGCGCTGCACGAGATCCACCAGGACAAGCTGCGCCTGCGTCACGCGGAGTGATCCGGTCCGCCTGAGACAGCCGATGTCGGTGGTCGCCCCCATCCTGGGTGGCGACCACCTTCTCGTCTGAGCCGTGCCGCGTCGTCCCGCCTCGCCTGAGCATCCCCTCGATAGGAGCAGCATGAGCCTTCGCCTTTTCACGTCGGAGTCGGTCACCGAGGGCCACCCCGACAAGATCTGCGACCAGATCTCCGACAGCATCCTCGACGGCCTGCTCGCGCAGGACACCGAGAGCCGCGTGGCGGTCGAGACGCTCGTCACGACCGGACTGGTGCACGTCGCGGGCGAGATCCGCACCGAGGCGTACGTCGAGATCCCCGCGATCGTGCGCCGCGTGATCAACGGCATCGGCTACACGTCCAGCGACATGGGCTTCGACGGCGACTCGTGCGGCGTCAGCGTGTCGGTGGGCGAGCAGTCCGGCGACATCGCGGCGGGCGTCGACCACGCGCTCGAGACGCGCGAGGGCTCGTCCGACGCGTACGACGAGCTGGGTGCGGGCGACCAGGGCATCATGTTCGGCTTCGCCGCGAACGAGACCCCGCAGCTCATGCCGATGGCCGCGTGGGCCTCGCACCGCCTCGCCGAGCGGCTCACCGAGGTGCGCCGCAACGGCGAGATGCCGTTCCTGCGCCCGGACGGCAAGACCCAGGTGACGCTCGGCTACGAGGGGTTCACGCCCAAGACGGTCGACGCGGTCGTCGTCTCCACGCAGCACCACCCGAAGCTCACCCAGGAGGAGATCCGCGCCGAGATCGAGGCGCGCGTGATCCGGCCCGTGCTCGAGCAGACCGGTCTCGACCACGAGGGCGTCAAGCTGTACATCAATCCGGCCGGTCCGTTCGTGACGGGCGGGCCCAAGGGCGACGCGGGCCTCACGGGCCGCAAGATCATCATCGACACGTACGGCGGCGCCGCGCGGCACGGCGGCGGGGCGTTCAGCGGCAAGGACCCGTCCAAGGTCGACCGCTCGGCCGCGTACGCCATGCGCTGGGTCGCCAAGAACGCCGTCGCGGCCGGCCTCGCCGAGCGCCTCGAGGTGCAGGTCGCGTACGCGATCGGCAAGGCGAACCCCGTCGGCCTGTACGTCGAGTCCTTCGGCACGGGCGCGGTCTCCGACGACGCGATCGTCGACGCGATCCGCTCGGTCTTCGACCTGCGTCCCGCCGCGATCATCGAGCAGCTCGACCTGAAGCGTCCGATCTACGCGCAGACGGCGGCGTACGGCCACTTCGGCCGCGAGCTGCCGGACTTCACGTGGGAGCAGATCACGCGCGTCGACGAGCTGCGCCGCGCCGCCGGCCTCTGACGCGCAGGGGCCTGGGATGTCGCGCCGCGTCGCGCGGGTGCTGATCGACTCGCCGCTGCCGCAGCTCGACCGGCTGTTCGACTACGCGATCCCGGCCGCGCTCGCGGACGAGGCCCGGCCGGGCGTCCGGATCAAGGCGCCGCTGCGCACCGCCGGGCGCGTGGTCGACGGCTACGTGGTCGAGCTGGCGGACGAGGCCGACGGCGACCGTCCGCTGTCGGAGATCGAGTCCGTCGTCTCCGCCGCCGAGGTGCTGCCGGAACGGCTGTACGCGCTCGCCCGCCGCGTCGCGGACCGCGCGGCGGGTTCGGCGGTCGACATCCTGCGCCTCGCGATCCCGAAGCGCCAGGTGCGCGTCGAGAAGCAGTGGCTCGCGGCGGAGCGGCCGACCGCCCCCGTGGTGGCGGAGGAGCACCTCGCCGCGGCGCGGGCGATCCTGGACGCCTATCCCGGGCTCGCCGACCGGATCGCGGGCGGCGGGCGCGTCGCGCTGGACGCGCCCGCGCGCCTCGAGGGGGCGCGGCCGGCGTGGGCGACCGTGCTCGCGGCCGCCGCGACCCTGGTGCTGGCGGCGGGACGCTCGGCCGTGCTCGCCGTGCCCGATCACCGCGATCTCGACGTCCTGCACGGCGCCGTGAACGAGGTGCTGCCGGCCGGGGCCATCGTGCGGCACGACGCGCGGCAGACGGGGCCCGAGCGGTACCGCGGGTTCCTGCGCACGCTTGAGGAGGCGCCCTGCGTCGTGATCGGCAACCGCTCGGCGGTGTACTCGCCCGTCTCGCGTCCGGGGCTGATCGCGCTCTGGGACGACGGCGATCCGCTGCTCGAGGAGCCGCTGTCGCCCTACGTGCACGCGCGGGACGCCGCGCTCGTCCGGCAGGAGCTCGCCGACGCGGCCACGGGCGACAGGCCGGCCCTGCTGCTCGCGGGGCACACGCGCACGTCCGATGTCGAGCGGCTGGTGGCGATGGGCTGGGTCCAGGAGATCGCGCCCGCCCGCCGCTACGCGCCGAGCGTGATCCTGAGCGCCGTGACCGAGAGCGAGCGGCCCGGCGCGCGGATCCCGTCCGCGGCCTTCCGCGCGGCGCGCGAGGGGCTCGAGCAGGGCCCGGTGCTCGTGCAGGTGGCGCGCCCGGGCTACGCGCCGACGCTCGTGTGCGCGGACTGCCGCGCTCCCGCCCGCTGCCGGCACTGCGGCGGGCCGCTGCACGCGCCCGGCCGCGGCGCGACCCCGGTGTGCGGCTGGTGCGGGCGCTCCGCGACCGCATGGACGTGCGTGCAGTGCTCCTCGCCTCGCGTGCGCCTGGCGTCTTCGGGCAGCGAGCGCACGGCGGACGAGCTCGGGCGCGCGTTCCCGGGCGCCCGTGTGATCGTCGCCGACGGCGCGCACCCTGTCCGCGAGGTGGATGCGCGTCCCGCGCTGGTCGTCGCGACCCGCGGTGCCGAGCCGCTCGCCGAGGGCGGCTACCGCGCCGTGCTGCTGCTGGACGGCGACCGGATGCTGCAGGCGCCCGAGCTGCGGATCGGCGAGGCGTGCCTGCGCTGGTGGTCGAACGCCGCGGCCCTCGCGGCGCCCGGCGCGCCCGTGCACCTCGTGGGCGTCACCGGGGCGGTCGCCCGCGCGCTGGCGAGCTGGACCCAGGCGGCGTACGCGCGTGCCGAGCTGCGCGACCGGTCGCCCCTGCGCATGCCGCCGACTGCTCGCGTCGCGCGGCTCGAGGGCGACGTCCCGGCGGTCGACCGGGCGCTCGACACGCTCCGCGCCGACGTGCCGGATCTGCCCGCCGACGCCGTGCTGGGCCCCGTGCCGCTGGACCGGCAGGGCTGGCCGGGCGCGCGGGCGCTCATCCGGTTCGACTACGCACGGGGCGCGGCGGTCGCGGCGAGCCTGCGCGCATCCGTGGTGTCCGAGGCCGTGAACGCGCGCTCCTCCCGCCGCGGCTCGGCGAAGTCCCGAGCGCCCCGGAATATACTCACGGCAAGGCTCGACATCGTCGAGCCGGAGTTGTGAAAGGCGCCGGATCCGTCCGCATGCGCCGCGAGAGGGTGGATCTGTGACCGCTGGACGTCTGAGGCTCGTGTTCGCGGGGACGCCCTCGGTGGCCGTGCCGTCGCTGCGCGCGCTGCACGCCGCGGGACACGACATCGCCGCGGTGGTCACCCGCCCCGACGCCGCGCTCGGACGCAAGCGCGTGCTCACCCCGTCACCCGTGGCCGCCGCGGCCGAGGAGCTCGGCCTGGCCGTGATCAGGGCCGCCCGGCTCGACGCGGAGGCGACCGAGCGGATCGCCGCGCTCTCGCCCGACCTCGCCGTCGTGGTCGCGTACGGCGGGCTCGTGCGCGAGCCCCTGCTCTCGCTGCCGCCGCACGGCTGGATCAACCTGCACTTCTCGCTGCTGCCGCGCTGGCGCGGGGCGGCTCCGGTGCAGCGCGCGCTGATGGCCGGCGACCGCGTGACGGGCGCCGCCGTGTTCCAGCTCGTGCCCGAGCTCGACGCCGGCGACGTGTTCGGCGAGATCCGCTACGAGGTTCCGGCCGACGCGACGGCGGGGGACGTGCTGGAGGCGCTCGCGGACAGCGGCGCGGGACTGCTCGTCGACGTCGTCGCGGGGATCGCGGACGGGACGGCGACCGCGGTGGCGCAGGAGGGTGAGCCGACACATGCGGCCAAGCTCGCGATCGACGACGGCGCGCTGTCCTGGGACGAGCCCGTCGAGCGCGTGCTCGACCGGTTCCGCGGCGTCACGCCCGAACCCGGCGCCCACACCGTGCTGGACGGCGCGCGCGTGAAGATCCTCGCCGCCCGGCGCGCGGACGACCGGACCCCGCTCGCTCCGGGAGAGCTCTCCCCGGTGAAGCGAGGCGTCCTCGTCGGCACGGGCACGGATCCGATCCTCGTCGAGCGCGTCCAGCCCGCGGGCAAGCCGGCGATGGCGGCGGGCGACTGGGCTCGAGGCCTCCGCGGCCGGCCGGTCTTCGGCGACGGCGATTCCGGGGGAGAGGCGTGATGGTCGAGCACCGCGAGGGCGGCGGCCGTCGCAGCGGCGCGCGCCAGAACCCCGCCCCCGTGCGGCACCGGCAGCCGCAGCGCACCAGCGACAAGCCCTGGACGCAGGTGCAGCCCGCGCGCCGCGTCGCGTACGGCGTGCTGCGCGCCGTGCAGGACTCCGACGCCTACGCGAACCTCCTGCTGCCCCGCGAACTCGAGCGCGCCGGCATCTCGGGCGGCGACGCGGCCCTCGCCACCGAGCTCACGTACGGCACGCTCCGGCGCCTGGGCACCTACGACGCCGTCATCGCCCTCGCGTCCGACCGCGATCCGACCACGATCGACGCGGCGGTGCTCGACGCGCTGCGGCTCGGCGTCCACCAGCTGATGTCGACGCGCGTCGCGTCGCACGCCGCGGTGAACGAGTCCGTGGCTCTCGCGCGGGAGGCATCCGGGGCGGGGGCCGCGGGCTTCGCGAACGCGGTGCTGCGCCGCATCGCCCGCGACAACCCCGGCGACTGGCTCACCCGGGTCGCCGACACGGCGCGATCGGACGACGAGCGGATCGGCCTCGAGTCGTCGCATCCGGTGTGGATCGTGCGCGCGTTCCGCCGCGCGCTGGCCGCCGAGGGGCGCGCGGACGAGCTCGACGACCTGCTCGACGCCGACAACGTCTCCCCGCGCGTCACGATGGCGGCGCTGCCCCGGCTGGCCGAGCCGGACGGGACGCGCACGTCGTACTCGCCGGTCGGGTTCCGCCTGCGCGGCGGCGACCCCGAGCCCGTGGTGCGCGCGTCCGGCGGCGCCGTGCGCGTGCAGGACGAGGGATCCCAGCTGGTCGCGCTGGCGCTGACGCGCCTCGCGCCGATCGCGGAGGGCGAGCGCTGGCTCGACCTCTGCGCGGGCCCCGGCGGCAAGACCGCGCTCCTCGCCGCCGAGGCGCTCGCCCACGGCGCCGTGCTCGACGCGAACGAGCTCATCCCGGCGCGCGCGGGTCTGGTGCGCAAGGCGATCGCGGCCGTGCCGCTCGAGGTGACCGTGTCCGAGCGCGACGGCCGCGACCTCGGGGCCGAGCGGCCGGACACCTACGACCGCATCCTCGTCGACGCCCCCTGCACGGGCCTCGGCGCCCTGCGTCGCCGTCCGGAGGCGCGCTGGCGCAAGCGGCCCGCCGACGTCGCGGAGCTCGCCCAGGTGCAGGCCGGGCTCCTGCGCGCGGCCTTCGACGCGCTGAAGCCGGGCGGCACCGTCGCCTATGTGACCTGCTCGCCGCACCTGGCCGAGACCGCCGCGATCGTGGCCCAGGTGCGCGACGAACTCGGCGATCGCGCCGAGGAGCTCGACGCCCGGGCCGTGCTCCGTCGCGTCTCGCGCGGCGCGATCGACCTCCCCGCCCCCGCGTCGGGCGCCGGACACGCCCAGCTCTGGCCCCACCGCCACGGCACGGACGGCATGTTCCTCGCGCTGCTGCGCAAGACCCGCTGACGGGCCTGCGGCTCAGGACGACTCGGCCGCCCGGAGGAGCGCGTCCAGATCGGCGGCGGCCGCCTCGGCATCGAGCCGGAGCCGCGCCGTCTCAGCGCGACGGGCCGTGAGATCCGTGGCGCGGGCGTCGAGCTCGGCGCGGCGGGCGTCCAGCTCCCCGCGGCGCGTGATCAGGGACTGCTCCCACGGCATCTGCTCGACGCGACCGTCGGCGTAGGTCCGCGTCGCCGTGTAGAGGGCCCGCTCCGCCGGAGGCATGGCGTCGAACCGCTGCCGATCGGGTGCATAGTCCGCCCATGCCTGCGCGTAGGCGCCCTCCTCCGCGGCGAGCTGTGCGTCCTCGCCGGCCTCCGCCTGCTCGCGTCCGGTGACCTCCGCCCAGCGCTGCTGCACCGCCGCGGTCGCATCCGGCACGACCGCCTGGGCGCGATCGTGGACGTCCACGACGGCGCCGCGGTCGGCGATCCAGCGCGCGTACACGTTCTCGAGCGCGGGATCCCAATCCGGGACGTGGCGCAGCTGACTGCCGAGATAGGCGAACCGCTCCGTGGCGAGGGACCGCGGGTCGTCGCCGACCGAGGCGGCGATGGACGCGTGCACGGGTGCGTCGGCGGGCAGACTCGCGGCGGCGGCCTCCAGCATCCGGCCGACGTCCGCCTGCTCCACGGCGTCGAGGGAGGCGTATGCGGCGTGCAGGAGCTCGTGCACCGCTGTCGTGACGGCGCGCTCGGCGAGCCTCGGATCCGCCGGCCGGAGGATCGCGATGCGCCCCTGTCCGAAGTAGCAGCCCGCCACGTGCCACCCGGCATCCGGCGTGTCGCCGGCATTCTCGCACAGCCGCCGCACGCCTCCGACGTCGACCAGCTCCGGCCGCGTGGAGAGGAACAGCGCCCGCCCCGCGTCCGTCAGCGACATCTGGGGGAGCAGGGCGGCGACGTCGGGCGTCGGCTCCCAAGCCGGCAGCACGGGCGCGATGTCGCCGGGGAGGTCGGGATCGCCGGTGACGGCGAACGGCGGGGTGGGGACATCCTGATCCGTCCACGGCAGCAGGGAGCCGAGCGGCCCGGTCGCCCCGGCGGCGACCCCGCCCGCGACGACGGCCGTGAGCAGCCAGGCGGCGCCGCTGGAGCGCCGTCGCGGGCGCTCGGGTGGCGTCTCGAAGAAGGTCATCAGCGCCATTCTGGCGGCGCCGCGCCGATATCCCGGCTGGAGCTTCGCCCGCTGACAGGCCGACGGTCCCCGGCGCAGGCTCACGCGTCACGCGCGTCCGAACCCGTCACTTCCCGCCTGTGAGCGGGCGGGTGCGAGGACACCCGGGATAATCGAGCCATGGCACTCCCCGACGCGCCCCGGATCAACCCGAGCATCCTCGCCGCCGACTTCGTCAACATGCAGGCCGACCTCGCTCGGATCGCGTCGGCCGACTTCGTGCACGTCGACGTGATGGACAACCACTTCGTGCCGAACCTCACGTTCGGCCCGCAGATGGTCGAGCGGATCCAGGCGACGAGCCCCGTGCCGCTGGACGTGCACCTGATGATCGACGACCCGGATCGCTGGGCTCCCGGATACGCGGAGCTGGGCGCCGCCTCCGTGACGTTCCATCTCGAGGCGGCCGCCGATCCGGCCGCGCTCGCGCGTCGGCTGCGGGAGATCGGATCGCGCGCGGGCGTGGCCGTCAAGCCGGGCACGGACGTCGACGGCCTGTTCGAGCATCTGCACGAGTTCGACCAGATCCTGGTGATGACCGTCGAGCCCGGATTCGGCGGCCAGGGCTTCATGCCCGAGACCATGCCGAAGCTGCGGCGCCTGGCCGAGGAGACGCGGCGTCGCGGTGCGGACGTCTGGCTGCAGGTCGACGGCGGGATCTCCGCCGGCACGATCGCGCAGGCGGCCGAGGCGGGCGCCGACACGTTCGTCGCCGGATCCGCCGTCTTCGGTGCCGACGACATCGACCAGGCCATCGCCGACCTGAGGAAGACGGCGGAAGCCGCAAGGCACAAGCACTGACTCCCCATGTGCGAGCGAAGCGAGCGTGCCCCGGATGGGGCCCGCAGCGCGGAGCGCGTGCGACGGACGAGCGCAGCGAGCCCATAAACTAGAACGGTGAAGACTTTCGACGACTTGTTCGCCGAGCTGGCCGAGAAGGCTCAGACGCGCCCGGAGGGATCCGGCACCGTCGCGCAGCTGGACGCGGGCGTGCACGCCATCGGCAAGAAGATCGTCGAGGAGGCGGCCGAGGTCTGGATGGCCGCGGAGTACCAGTCGGACGAGGAGGCTGCGGAGGAGATCTCGCAGCTGCTGTACCACCTGCAGGTGATGATGATCGCGAAGGGCCTGACGCCGGCGGACGTCTACCGACATCTGTGAGCCCGTCTCCGGCCCCGTCGACCCCACATCCGAAAGCCACCATGCTCCGCATCGCCGTCCCGAATAAGGGATCCCTGTCCGAGACCGCCGCTGAGATGCTCGCAGAGGCCGGGTACGCCGGTCGCCGCGACAGCAAGCAGCTGCACCTCATCGACTCCGCGAACGACGTCGAGTTCTTCTTCCTGCGCCCGCGCGACATCGCCACCTACGTCGCGCTCGGCGCGCTCGACGTCGGGATCACCGGCCGCGACCTGCTCCTGGACGTCCGGATGCCCGCGCGCGAGATCGAGCAGCTCGGCTTCGCCGACTCGACGTTCCGCTTCGCCGGCCGTCCCGGCCGGTTCCAGGCGCTCGAGGACCTCGAAGGCCTCCGCGTCGCGACCGCCTACCCCGGCCTCGTCGACGCGTTCCTCGACGAGCGCGGCATCGCGGTCGACATCGTGCCGCTGGACGGCGCCGTGGAGTCGGCCGTGCAGCTCGGCGTCGCCGACGCGGTCGCGGACGTCGTCTCGACCGGCACCACCCTGCGCCAGGCGGGCCTGGAGATCTTCGGCCCCGTGCTGCTCGAGTCCGAGGCCGTCCTGATCGCCGGCCCGAAGGACGCCGACGGCACCGACACCCTGCTGCGGCGCCTGCGCGGCGTGATGGTCGCGCGCCGCTACGTCATGGTCGACTACGACCTGCCTGTGCACCTGGTCGACCGCGCGGTCGAGATCGCCTCGGGCATCGAGTCGCCCACGGTCTCGCCGCTGCGCGATCCCGAGTGGGTGGCCGTGCGCGTCATGGTGCCGCGCAAGGGCGTCAACCGCGTCATGGACGAGCTGTACGAGCTCGGCGCCCGCGCGATCCTGGTCACGGCGATCGACAACGCGAGGCTCTGAGCCGTGAGCGTCGCGACGCGCGTGATCCCGTGCCTCGACGTGGCCGCCGGCCGCGTCGTCAAGGGCGTGAACTTCGAGAACCTGCGCGAGATGGGCGATCCGGTCGAGCTCGCGCGCGAATACTTCTCGCAGGGAGCCGACGAGCTCACGTTCCTGGATGTGACCGCGACGGTCGACGAGCGCGCCACGATGTACGACGTCGTGCGCCGCACCGCCGAGGAGGTGTTCATCCCGCTGACGGTGGGCGGCGGCGTCCGCACCGCCGACGACGTCGCGCGGCTGCAGGGCGTCGGCGCCGATAAGGTCGGCGTGAACTCCGCGGCGATCGCGCGTCCCGGGCTGCTGAGCGAGATCGCCGACCGGTTCGGGGCGCAGGCGCTCGTGCTGTCGCTGGACGTGAAGCGCTCACCCCGGACGCCCTCCGGCTTCGTCGTCACGACGCACGGCGGTCGCACCGAGACCGACCTCGACGCGCTCGCCTGGGCCCGGGAGGCGATCGACCGCGGGGCGGGGGAGCTCCTCGTGAACT
The DNA here is from genome assembly GCF_039605615.1 of Microbacterium rhizophilum. Lineage (NCBI taxonomy): Bacteria > Bacillati > Actinomycetota > Actinomycetes > Micrococcales > Microbacteriaceae > Microbacterium > Microbacterium rhizophilum. The sequence continues at coordinate 236,121 of NZ_JBCNUN010000001.1, forward strand.
CCATCGACGCGGACGGCACGAAGCAGGGCTTCGATCTCGAGCTGATCCGCCTGATGCGGGAGCTCTCGACCGTGCCCGTGATCGCCTCGGGCGGCGCGGGCGCACCCGAGCACTTCCCGCCGGCCGTCGCGGCCGGCGCCGACGCGGTGCTCGCGGCGAGCGTGTTCCACTCGGGGCAGCTCACGATCGACGACGTCAAGCGCGCGCTGCGCGCCGAGGGGGCGGTGACCCGATGAGCGATCAGGATCTCGACGAGCGGATCGCCCGCGTCGCGTTCGACGCGGACGGACTCGTCCCCGCGATCGTGCAGCAGTGGGACAGCGGTGAGGTGCTGATGCTCGCCTGGCTCGATGCCGAGGCGCTGCGCCGCACGCTCACGACCGGTCGCGTCACGTACTGGTCGCGATCGCGGCAGGAGTACTGGCGGAAGGGCGACACCTCGGGCCACATCCAGCGCATCGTCGAGGCGCGCCTGGACTGCGACGGCGACGCCGTGCTCCTGAAGGTCGAGCAGACCGGACCTGCGTGCCACACGGGCACGCGCACCTGCTTCGACGCGGATGACCTGCACGCCGTGCCCGCGGATCTCGGCGACGACGGGACCGCCACGGCATGACGTTGCGTTCACGCGCCCGCTCGCTCACCGTCGTCGCGATCCTCCTCGCCGGCGCCGTCGGGCTCATCGGCTCCACCCAGACATGGGCGGTGGCCACGCTCGCGGACGGCGACCTGCCGGTCTCCGGCGGCATCGCGGTCCCTGTGCTGCAGCCGCTGATGCTGACGGCCCTCGCGCTGGGCCTCGTGCTCACGCTCGTCGGGCGCCTGCTGCGCTACATCCTCGGCGCCCTCGCGATCCTGGTCGGGGGAGCCGTCGCCGTCCTCTCCGCGCCGCTGATCGCAACCCCGCCGCTGTCGGCGGTCGCGCCCGCCGTGACCGAGCGGACGGGCCTGGCCGGTGCCGAGGCGATCGCGGACGCGGTGCAGGATGTGGCATCCACGCCGTGGCCGGTCGTCACGCTGGTCGCCGCGGTGCTCATCGCCCTCGCGGGCGCGGCCGTGCTGGCGACCGCGCACCTCTGGGTGCGCGGCGGACGCCGGTACACGACGGCAGCGGCGGCGCCCCGCGACGAGCGCGCGTCGCTGGACGCGGTCGACTCGTGGGACGACCTGTCCCGCGGCGACGACCCGACCCGCTGACGCGCGGTCGGGCCGCACGGGCTTTGCCAGACTGGTCGTATGCGTGACCTGCTCCGACATGCGTCGAGCGTCGGCGGCGCGGGGCGCGTCCTCTCCTCGGCGCTCGCGACGATCGTGCTCGTCGCCTCCCTCCTGCCGCTCGGCATCGCACCCGATTCGCCCACGCCCGGCGGCGACCCGACGCCGCCCGCGGCCCTCCTCGAACGCGACGACCTCTCCCATGTCGCCGCGACCACGCCGCTGAGCGAGGCGGATGCCGCCGGCGACGTCACGACGGACGAGGCGGATCCGGACGGGCCGTCGTTCTCCGAGGCCCACGGCGACGCCGCGGGCTCGGCGCGCATGCCGGCCCGCGAGTCCCGCGCGGCGGCGGCCGGAGTCGTCGGCTTCACGCCCGGGGACATCATCAGCGACGCGGTCTTCGCGAACCGCTCCGCGATGACGCTGACGCAGGTGTCGGACTTCATCGAGAGCAAGGTCGGCGCGTGCCAGACGGGCTACACCTGCCTCGAGGACTACAGCGAGACCACGACCACGCGTGCGGCGGACGGGTACTGCTCGCAGTACACCGGCGCTTCGAGGGAGAGCGCCGCGCGGATCATCTACAACGTGTCCCAGGCCTGCGGCATCAACCCGCAGGTCCTCCTCGTGATGCTGCAGAAGGAGCAGGGTCTCGTCACGCACGACTGGCCGAGCGAGTTCCGCTTCACGAAGGCGATGGGCATGGGCTGTCCCGACAACGCGGAGTGCGACAAGAAGCTGCAGGGCTTCTTCAACCAGGTGTACGGCGCCGCGCGCCAGATGCGGGTCTATGCGAAGGACACCGCGTACTTCTCCTGGTACGCGCCGGGCGCGACACACGACATCCTGTACAACCCCGACGAGGCGTGCGGCACGGCGCCCGTGCTCATCAAGAACCAGGCGACCGCGAACCTCTACTACTACACGCCGTACCAGCCGAACGCGGCCGCCCTCGCGGCCGGGGCGGGCGAGGGCGACTCATGCTCGTCCTACGGCAATCGCAACTTCTACACGGTGTTCCGCGCCTGGTTCGAGACGACCGGCGGCGGCACCGCGGCCCCGACGTTCACCGCCGGAACGCCGACGGTGATCGGCACGGCGGCGGTCGGCCGGACGCTGACGGCCTTCCCCGGCGACTGGACCTGGCGCACGGCGTTCACGTACCAGTGGCTGCGCGACGGTGCGGCGATCAGCGGGGCGACCGCATCGACCTACACGCCGAAGGCCGCGGATCTGGCGCGCGGCATCTCGGTCCGGATCAGCGGCACGCGCTCGGGATACGCCGCCGTGACGAAGCCGTCGACCGCGAAGACCGTCGCGACCGGGACGGTGACCACGGCGACGCCCACGATCTCCGGGACCGTGGCCGTCGACAAGACGATCACCGCCGTCCCGGGCGCGTGGACGTCGGGCACCGCCTTCTCGTATCAGTGGCTGCGCGACGGGAAGGCGATCGCCGGCGCCACCGCACGCACGTTCGCGCTGAAGCCCGCCGACCACGGCAGGAAGTTCTCCGTGAAGGTCACGGGCAGGCAGACGGGCTACGCAAGCGCCGCGAAGACGTCCGCGTCCAAGACAGTGACGCTCGGAACGCTGGCCGCCAAGACCCCGGTGATCGCGGGAACCGCGAAGACGGGTCAGCTGCTGACCGCGAAGACCGGGACCTGGACCACGGGCACGAAGTTCTCCTACCAGTGGCTGCGCGACGGGCGGGCGATCAGCGGGGCATCCGGCTCCACGTACCGGCTCACCGCGTCCGATGTCGGCCGGAAGCTCTCGGTGAAGGTCACGGGGAAGCTGACGGGCTACGCGAACGCCGCGAAGACCTCCTCGACGGTCACCGGCGCCGCCGGAACGCTCGTCACCGCGACGCCGACGATCGCCGGCACCGCAAAGGTCGGCCAGAAGCTCACGGCGAAGCCGGGCGCGTGGACATCGGGGACCACGCTGTTCTACCAGTGGCTGCGCGACGGGAAGGCGATCGCCGGCGCCTCGGGCACGACCTACGCGCTGAAGTCCGCGGACGGCGGCCGCAAGATCGCCGTCAAGGTGACGGGGAAGAAGCCCGGCTACACGACCGCGGCGAAGACGTCCGCGAGCAGGACCATCGCGAAGTAGTCGCACGCCCGGCGCGCCGTCAGCCTGCCGAGGACGACGGATCCGGGCGCGCCCGCCCGATAGACTTGCCCACGTCCCACGCATCGAAGGAGCACTGACGCGATGAGCAACCACACCGACGACCCCGGTCACGGACACTCGCCCGCCGCCTGGACGGCCGTGATCATCATGCTGATCGCCGTCGCACTCGGCACCGTGGCGCTGTTCATCGACGTGTGGGTGCTGTTCTGGGTGGCCGTCGGGCTCCTCGTGGTCGGCGCGCTCGCGGGCTGGATCCTGGGCAAGGCCGGCTACGGAGCCAACGGACCGAAGTACCAGACGAAGGCCCACTGATGCTGCTGGCCGACCTCACGGCCGGCGCGGTGGAGGACGCGGAGAACCGCAGACTGACCCGCTCCCTGGCGGAGGTCGAGGCCGCGGCGCTCGCGCAGCCGGCCGCGCGCGACGCCCTCGCCGTTCTGGCGCCCGCGGATCGCGTGCGCATCATCGCCGAGGTGAAGCGCGCGAGCCCGTCCCGCGGCGACCTCGCGGCGATCCCGGATCCCGCGCATCAGGCGGCGCTCTACGAGCAGGGCGGCGCTTCGGCGATCAGCGTGCTGACCGAGCAGCGGCGGTTCAAGGGCAGCCTCGCCGACCTGACCGCCGTGCGGCAGTCGGTCTCGCTGCCGGTGCTGCGCAAGGACTTCATCGCCACGCCGTACCAGGTGCTCGAGGCGCGCGCCGCCGGGGCCGACCTCGTGCTGCTCATCGTGGCGGCGCTCGAGCAGCCGCTGCTCGGCGAGCTGTACGCGCTGGTCCGCGAGCTCGGCATGACGCCGCTCGTCGAGGCCCATTCGGCCGATGAGGTCGCGCGCGCCGCCGACCTCGGCGCCGACCTGATCGGCGTGAACGCCCGCGACCTGTCGACGTTCGAGCTCGACCGCGACCTGTTCGGCCGCCTCGCCGAGGCGATCCCGGCCGGGGTGATCAAGGTCGCCGAGTCCGCCGTGCTGCAGCCCGCCGATGTGGCGCACTACCGCGCCGCGGGCGCGGATGTCGTCCTGATCGGCGAGGCGCTCGTGACGGGCGATCCCGTCGCCACCCTCAACGCATTCCTGGAGGCCGGATCTTGACCGACACGACAAGCCTGCGCGACCAGCACGGTCCGTTCTTCGGCGATTTCGGCGGCCGCTTCATGCCCGAGTCGCTCGTGGCGGCGATCGACGAACTCGCCCGCGCGCACGCCGACGCGATGGCCGATTCGGCGTTCCGCGCCGAGCTCGCCGGGCTGCTCGCCGACTATGCGGGACGTCCGTCTGCGCTCACCGAGGTGGCGCGGTTCGCGGAGCACGCCGGCGGCGCGCGCGTGTTCCTCAAGCGCGAGGACCTCAACCACACCGGATCCCACAAGATCAACAACGTGCTCGGCCAGGCGCTGCTGACCAAGCGCCTCGGCAAGACGCGCGTGATCGCGGAGACCGGCGCGGGACAGCACGGCGTCGCCACCGCGACCGCCGCGGCGCTGTTCGGCATGGAGTGCACGATCTACATGGGCGAGGTCGACACCGAGCGCCAGGCGCTCAACGTCGCCCGCATGCGCCTGCTGGGCGCCGAGGTGATCCCCGTGACGACCGGATCGCGCACGCTCAAGGACGCGATCAACGAGGCGTACCGCGACTGGGTCGCGAGCGTCGAGACCACCAACTACATCTTCGGCACGGCGGCGGGCCCGCACCCGTTCCCGGCCATGGTGCGCGACTTCCAGAAGATCATCGGCGAGGAGGCGCGCGCCCAGCTGATCGAACGCGCCGGCCGGCTGCCCGACGCGGTCTTCGCCTGCGTGGGAGGCGGGTCCAACGCCATCGGCATGTTCGACGCGTTCCTCGACGACGAGGGCGTGAAGCTGTACGGCGTCGAGGCGGCGGGCGACGGCGTCGACACGCCCAAGCACGCCGCGTCGATCGAGCGCGGCCGCCCCGGCGTGCTGCACGGCTCGCGCACGTACGTGCTGCAGGATGAGGACGGCCAGACGGTCGAATCGCACTCGATCTCCGCGGGCCTCGACTACCCGGGCGTCGGCCCCGAGCACGCGTGGCTGTCCGACATCGGGCGCGCGGAGTACATCCCCGCGACCGACGACGAGGCCATGCAGGCGCTGCGCCTGCTGAGCCGCACCGAGGGCATCATCCCGGCGATCGAGTCCGCGCACGCCCTGGCGGGTGCGCTGCGCGTCGGACGCGAGCTCGGCCCGGACGCCGTCATCGCGATCTGCCTGTCCGGGCGCGGCGACAAGGACATGGACACCGCCGCGCGGTACTTCGAGCTGTACGACGACGCGCAGACCGCCGCCGAGCACGGAACGCAGGGAGCACAGGCATGAGCGCCGTCGAGGACGCCATCGCGAAGGCCCACGCCGAGGGGCGCGGCGCCTTCGTCGGCTACCTGCCCGTCGGCTACCCCGACCTGCAGACGAGCATCGACGCCGCGGTCGCCCTCGCCGAGAACGGCGTGGACGTCATCGAGCTCGGCCCGCCCTACAGCGACCCGGTGATGGACGGCCCGCTGATCCAGGAGGCGACGCAGGCCGCGCTGGCCGCCGGCTTCCGCACGCGCGATCTGTTCACGGCCCTGCGCGAGATCACCGCGCGCACGGACGTGCCGGTCCTCGTGATGACGTACTGGAACCCGGTCGTGCAGTACGGCGTCGATCGCTACGCCGACGATCTCGTCGCGGCCGGGGGAGCGGGGCTCATCACCCCCGACATCACGCCGGAAGCCGCGCCCGAGTGGATCGCGGCGAGCGAGCGCACGGGGCTGGATCGCGTCTTCCTCGCGGCTCCCACCTCGAGCGACGAGCGCCTCGACCTCGTGATCCGCAATACGACGGGCTTCGTGTACACGGTCTCGACCATGGGCATCACAGGCGAGCGCGCGCAGCTGGATGCGGCTGCCCGCACGCTGGTCGAGCGCCTGCGCGAGCACGGCGCCGCCCGTTCGTGCGTCGGCATCGGCATCTCGACGGCGCAGCAGATCTCGGACGTGCTGCAGTACGCCGACGGCGCGATCGTCGGCACCGCCCTCGTGCGCGCCCTGCGTGACGGCGGCGTCGAAGGCCTTGCCTCCGTCACGCGCGACCTCGCCGCAGGCACGACGCTCTCTCGCTGATCGACCGCATCTGACCGCTCGTTCGGTCCGCCGCCTGCGAGCTCCGCGATACCGCCTTGGTCCGTACCCTACGCCACCGCGGCGTCGAGGGACTCGCCTCGGTCAGGCGCGAGCTCGCCGCCAGGAGGACGCAAGCGCGCTGTCTCCGGTCCGCCCGTAGCGGTGCCCGCGGCTATGCGGCGCGTGGTGGTGGGTCCCACAGCCACCGCAGCGGCGACTTCGATCGCAGCGGGATCGGTGGTCCCTCGGGCGGGTGCAGCATCAGCGGCTCCTGCCCTTCTCTGCGGATGCGATGGCCGTGGTGGTGGAGGTTCATGTGGTGGTAGCGGCACAGCAGCACGCCGCGGTCGATGTCGGTGCGTCCGTCGTGGGCGTGCCATTCGTCGATGTGGTGGGCTTCGCAGTAGGAGGCGGGGAGGGTGCAGTTCGGCCAGACGCATCCGCCGTCTCGGACGGCGAGGGCGATGCGCTGTTTCGGGGTGAACAGTCGCTGCTCCCGCCCGACGTCGAGGGGGTTCCCGGCCGGGTCGACGGTGACCGGCACGGTCCCGGTGGTGCAGATCTGCTGCTCCACGGCGGGTGCGGGGATCGGGTCCCCGCCGTCTTCGTAGTGCCCGACCGGGTCGTCCTTGGCCACGACGACGCGCACGCCGGCTTGTCGGGTGCCGAACACGGCCTCCGCGTCCGCGGTCACCCCGGCCCGCAGCACATCCATGATCAGGTCGTAGGTGAGCTGCTCGTTCGTGCGCGGATCCTCCACGAGCTGCTGCGCCTTCTGCTGCTCGGCCGGGTCGACGAACCGGGGCCCGCCGCGGCGGGGGCGGAGGGCGGTGTCGAGGATGGTGCGCACCCAGGCGTGGCCGTGGTCGTCGAACCGGATCCTCCCGTGATGGACACCGGTGGCGTCGGTCCACATCGTGAAGGACCGGGCCTCATGACGGGCCAGGTACCGGGCCTCTGCGCCGGCGGGGTCGAGGCGGTCGCGGACCTGCCGCGCCGCCGCGGCGAGGTCCTCCACGGTCAGCGACCCGACCTCCCCCAGCAGCTGCTCCGCGGCCGCCCGCCATGCCTCCACGGTATCCACGGCAGCGGTCTCACCGCCGGGCGCGACCGGCGGTTCGGCCAGGCCGCGGAGGATCGCGTCCGCCTGGGCGGTGGAGATCTGCCCTTCCAGCAGCGCGGCATCGATCGGCGCATGCCACGGCAAGATCGGCGCCGGCTCCACGTCGACGGTGGGGTCCGCGGTGGCCACCGGCGCTACTCCTTCCATCAGTGCTTCCCCGAGCCGGACGTGCTTCACGGCCTCCGCCCGGGTGGATCCTGACAGCTCCTGCACGAGGGTGACGGCGTTGCGGTGCCCCCGCGACTGCGCCAGCCCGCCATGCCCCGCCTCCCGCGCCGAGCGGGCGGCAGCCACGCCCGCGCCGAGGGTCTGCATCCGCTGCCCCGCCCTCGCGAGGGCCGCCCCCAGAGTCATGAACCGCACCACGTCCTCGTCCGTGAACGCGGACACCGAGGTGACATCGACGGCGGTGAACGCGTCGATCGTGTCCACGCGCTGTGCGAGGTCGGTGAGGAAGTCCATGCCCGAAGTCTCCTCCGGGCCACCGACATTCCAACCGGTAATCCCCAGTTCAACCCACATATCCACGAAACGGTGGAAAACTCGACCCGGTGCCCGCCTGTGGACGACAGAGGCGCCCATCGCCGTGGGAACGGTGCGGGGGCTCGATTCGGCTGCGACCCGCTCAACCACCGAAAGGGCGCGAACACTCAGCGGAGGCGGAGGGGTGTCGGCCCCCAGTAGGGGGTGAGCGCGAAGCGCGAACCGGGCCCCCGCTGGGGGACGACACCCCGCAGCCGCAGCGGACACACCGGCGCGGAGAGGTGCCTCGCTCAACCAGCGAACGACGATGCCCGGCGGCCGCAGCGAGGACCTGCACAGCACCCGATCCTCCGAGACGGTCGCGGTTCGCGGGACACTGTGCGGTATGGCACCCCATCGCGTCCTCGGCGGCGTGGCCGCCGTCGTCCTCATGGCGACGCTCGCGGCGTGCGGGGGAGCTCCGGCCGACGAGGGGCTCGTCCGCGCCGAAGGCGTGCAGCCGCGCGCCGTGGCGGTCGTCGAGGCGACCGATCTAGATGCCGTCACGGCCGCTGCGCGGGCCTTCGGCATCTCGGCCCTCGCGGTCGCGGACCGCGAGGGGAACGTCGTCCTGTCGCCCGGGAGCCTGGCCACCGCGTTCGCGATGCTCGCCGAGGGCGCGCGCGGCGAGAGCCTCGCCGGGCTCGAGGCGCTCCTCGGCGCCTCGGGCGATGGCCGCGTCGAAGCCTTCGCGGCGCTGCGCGGTGCGCTGGCGCCGCTCGACGGCGACCCGGCAGCCGCGACCGCCGACGATCTGCCCGAGCGGCCCATCCTGCACGTGGCGGATCAGATCGTGCTCGACGACGAGTTCGAGGCGCGCCCCGAATACCTCGAGTCGCTCGCGGGCGCGTTCGACGCGGGCATGCAGCGCGCCGACCTCGGATCCGAGGCCGGGATGGGCGTGCTCAGCGCCTGGATCCGCCACCACACCGGGGGGCTGATCGAGAAGACGGCGATCGAGCCGGATGACCTGCTCCGTCTCGTGCTGCAGGACTCTGTGCTGCTCGCCGCGCGCTGGCGGTCGCCCTTCCCGGCGTCCGGGACGCACCAGGACGCGTTCGCGCTCTCCGACGGCTCGCCCGTCGAGGTCGAGACCATGGCGACCGTCGGCTCCTTCGCGTCCGCCGGGGTCGACGGCTGGATCGCCGTGCGCCTGCCGTACACGGAGGCGCTGCACGCGGACATCCTGCTGCCTCCCGAGGACGCCGACCCCGCGGATGTCACCGACGAGATCCTCGGGAGGATCCGCGCCCGCCTGGACGAGGCCGAGCCGGTGTCGATCGCCGTCGCGCTGCCGACGATCGACACCGGCACCACGAAGACGGATCTGCTTCCGCTGCTGCCGGATCTCGGGCTCGATGCGCTCACCTGCCGCGCGACGGGCGTCGATCTGTCGGGCATCGCGGGTGCGCCGGGGGATCTGTGCGTCGCGCAGGCCGCGCACCAGGCGGTGCTCGAGGTGGACGAGGAGGGCACGGTCGCGGCCGCCGTGACGGAGATCGGCGTCGGCGAGGCGTCCGCGCCGCAGCCTCCGGACGATGAGATCCGGTTCGATCGGCCGTTCCTGTTCACGGTGTCGCACGACGAGACGGGCTGGCCCCTGTTCCTCGCCGCGATCCGGGATCCGCGGCACTGACGCGAGAGTGAGACGACCATGCCGATCGCGACACTCAGGGGTATGACACTTCACCGTGTGATCGGCGGATGCGCCGCGCTCGCTCTCATCATCTCGATCGCGTCGTGCGCGTCGCCCGGACCCGTGGTCCTGCGCGCCGAGGGCGTCACCGCGCAGACGGTCGGCCTCGCGGATGCGCCGGCGCTCGACGACGTGGTCGACGCCGCCCGAACCCTCGGCGTCGCGACGCTCGGCCTCTCGGACGAGGACGAGAACGTGGTGCTCTCGCCCGGAAGCCTGGCGACCGCCCTTGCCATGCTCGCGGAGGGCGCGCGCGGGGAGAGCCTCGCCGAGCTCGAGGCGGTGCTGGGCGCCGCAGGACCGGAGCGCGCAGAGGCGTTCGCCGCGCTCCGGGGCGCGCTGGCCCTGCTCGACGGGGACCCCGCGGCTGCGACCGCCGACGAGCTGCCGGAGAGGCCGATCCTGCACGTCGCGGATCAGGTCGTGATCGACGACGGGGTCGGGGTGCGCGACGAGTTCCTCGAGAGCCTCACCGGCACGTTCGACGCCGGCGTGCAGCACACCGACCTCAGCACAGAGCAGGGGCTGGCGCCGTTGCACGAGTGGGTGCGCGAGCACACCGGCGGACTGATCGAGAAGTCCGCGATCGAGCCCGACCCGCTGCTGAAGGCGGTGCTGCAGGATGCCGTGCTGCTGGCCGCGCGGTGGAAGACGCCGTTCGGCCCTGCGAGCGATGAGTCCTTCACCCTGGCCGACGGCACCGTCGTGCGGACCGCGACCATGGGCGCTCTGGAGAAGGAGTTCGCGCACGCGGAGGTCGACGGCTGGGCCGCGGTGCGGCTGCCATACACCGAGGCTCTGCACGCGGACGTCCTGCTGCCGCCCGAGGGGCAGGATCCGGCGGCGGCGACCGCGGACGTGCTCGCAGACCTGGATTCGGCCCTCGACGCCGCGGTGCCCGGCCCGATCCATCTGACGCTTCCGACGCTCGACATCGAGTCCGAGACCGATCTGCTGTCGATGCTGCCGGGACTCGGGCTCGCGACGCTGCCGGAGTGCTCCGGCGCGGCCGACCTGTCGGGCATCGCCGGCGATCCCGGGGACCTGTGCGTCGGACAGGCGAAGCAGCAGGCGGTGCTGCAGGTGGACGAGGCGGGCACGGTCGCCGCCGCCGTCACGGAACTCGGCGTCGTGCAGCTGTCCATGCCGCACGTCGAGGCCGAGTTCCTGTTCGACCGCCCGTTCCTCTTCACCGTCTCGCACGACCAGACGGACTGGCCGCTGTTCCTCGCGGCGATCCGCGATCCGCGGCACTGAACGAGTCGGGGACGGCCCGCACGTCGAACTAGACTCGGCTTCATGCTGTCTTCCGCGCTCGCGTCCGTCGTGACGAGCATCCCCAGCCCGCCGGTCAGCTACGTCGACCTCGGCCCGCTGCGCATCCACTTCTACGCGCTGTGCATCATCGCCGGCATCGTGGTCGCCACGCTGATGACGAATCGTCGCCTGACCAAGCGCGGTGCGGAGGCGTGGGTCGTGATCGACATCGCGCTGCTCGCGGTGCCGCTCGCGATCATCGGCGCACGCATCTTCCACGTGCTGACCCACCCGGGCTTCTACTTCGGCGAGGGCACCGACATCTGGGCGATCTTCCGCATCTGGGAGGGCGGCATCGCGATCTTCGGCGCGCTGATCGGCGGCGCCGTCGGCGCGTGGCTCGGTTGCCGCTGGACCGGCATCCGGTTCTGGACCTTCGCCGACGCGCTCGCCCCGGGCCTGCTGCTCGCGCAGGCGATCGGCCGCTTCGGCAACTGGTTCAACCAGGAGCTGTTCGGCTGGCCGACCGACCTGCCGTGGGGGCTCGAGATCGACGCCGACAACGTCGCCCGCCCGCTCGGCCTGCCCGAGGGCACGCTGTTCCACCCCACGTTCCTGTACGAGGTGGTCTGGAACACGCTGGGCGTCATCTTCCTGTTCTGGATCGGCAAGCGCCTGCGCCTGCAGTGGGGTCGCCTGTTCGCGCTCTACCTGATCTGGTACAGCGCCGGCCGCGTCGTGTGGGAGTCGATCCGCATCGACCCGAGCGAGATCTACCTGGGCCTGCGCACCAACGTCTGGGCCGCGATCCTCGGCATCCTGGTCGGCATCGTGATCCTGGTCGTGCAGCGCCGGCACCTCGGCGACGAGCCGTCGCCGTACGTTCCCGGACGCAAGCGCGGCGATGGCGACGCGCTACACTCGGAGGACCCCACCGACTTCGTCGACGTCAGCGAACCGCCTGCGTCGGAGGTCGACCACCACCAGGCCGCTGCCACAAGCACCGCAGCCGCGAAGTAGACACGACCGCTCCTGCTCGGGGGCGGGCGGGACCTCGCGGGTCGCTTGCGGCGACGCACCTCTGCAGCAGTACAGGGCCGATGTCGTCCCGGCTGAGCACCAACCTCAAGGACGGTAGGCATGGCATCTCGCCCCCGTTACGCATCGGCATCCCGGCTTCAGGGCTTCCCCGAGAAGCAGGGGATGTACAACCCCGCGTTCGAGAAGGACGCGTGCGGTCTGGCGATGGTCGCGACCCTGCGCGGCGAGCCGGGTCACGACATCGTCGACCTGGCCCTGACGGCGCTGCGCAACCTCGAGCACCGCGGCGCGATCGGCTCCGACGCGGGCACGGGCGACGGCGCGGGCATCCTGACCCAGATGCCGGACGCGTTCCTGCGTGCGGTCGTCGACTTCGACCTGCCGCCGGCGGGGGAGTACGCCGCCGGCATGATCTTCCTGCCGCGCGACGACGACGCGCGCGAGGCCATGAAGGCCTCGATCGAGAGCGTCGCCGAGAGCGAGGGCATCGCCGTGCTCGGCTGGCGCGACGTGCCGACGGAGGAGGAGAACCTCGGCAAGCTCGCGTTCGACGCGCGCCCCGCGTTCGAGCAGCTTTTCGTCGCTCACCCTGCGACGGATGACGCCCTCGCGCTGTCGGGCATCGAGCTCGACCGCCGCGTGTACCGCCTCCGCAAGCGCGCGCAGCACGAGCTCGACGCCTACTTCGTGTCGCTGTCCAGCCGCACCCTTGGCTACAAGGGAATGGTCACGACCCTGCAGCTCGAGCCGTTCTACCCCGATCTGCAGGACGAGCGGTTCGTCACCGAGCTCGCCGTCGTGCACAGCCGCTACTCGACCAACACGTTCCCGTCGTGGCCGCTCGCGCAGCCGCTGCGCATGCTCGCGCACAACGGCGAGATCAACACGGTCGGCGGAAACCGCAACTGGATGCGCGCGCGCCAGTCGCAGCTCGCATCCGACCTGCTGGGCGACATCCGCCCGCTGCTCCCCATCTGCGAGGACGGCCAGAGCGACTCCGCCTCGTTCGACGAGGTGCTCGAGCTGCTCACGCTCACCGGCCGCAGCCTGCCGCACGCCATGCTGATGATGGTGCCCGAGGCGTACGAGAAGCAGCCGGACATGGATCCGGATGTGCGGGCGTTCTACGAGTACCACTCGCTGCAGATGGAGCCCTGGGACGGCCCGGCGTCGCTGATCTTCACCGACGGCACGCTGGTCGGCGGCATGCTCGACCGCAACGGCCTGCGCCCCGGCCGCTGGACCGTCACGAAGGACGGCCTGGTCGTGATCGGCAGCGAGACCGGCGTGCTCGACTTCGCCCCCGAGCGCATCGAGCGCCGTGGCCGGCTGCTGCCCGGACGCATGTTCGTGGTCGACACCGCGCAGGGCCGCATCATCGGCGACGAGGAGATCAAGCGCGACCTCGCCGCCATGCACCCGTGGCAGGAGTGGCTCGACAAGGGCACTGTTCGCCTCGCCGACCTGCCCGAGCGCGAGCACATCGTGCACCCCATCGCCTCGATCAACCGGCGCCTGCGCACCTTCGGCTACACGGAGGAGGAGGTGCGGATCCTCCTCGCCCCGATGGGCCGCACCGGCGCCGAGCCGCTCGGCGCGATGGGATCGGACACGCCGATCGCCGTGCTCAGCGAGCGCCCGCGCCTGCTGTTCGACTACTTCACCCAGCAGTTCGCCCAGGTCACGAACCCACCGCTCGACTCGATCCGCGAAGAGGTCGTCACCAGCCTCCGGCTCGGCCTCGGCCCGGAGGCGAACCTGCTCGCCTGGGGTGCGGACCATGCCCGCACGGTCGGCCTTGACTTCCCGGTGATCGACAACGACGAGCTCGCGAAGATCCAGCACATCGACACCGCGATGCCGGGGCGGACATCCGTGACCCTGCGTGGCCTCTACCGCGTGGCGGCGGGCCGCAAGGGCCTCGAGAAGCGCCTCGCGCAGCTGTGCCGCGAGGCGGACAAGGCCATCGAGGACGGCGCCGAGTTCATCGTGCTCAGCGACCGCGACTCGAACCAGGACCTCGCGCCGATCCCGTCGCTCCTCATGCTGTCGGCGATCCACCACCACCTCATCCGCAACGAGACGCGCATGAAGGTGGGACTCGTGGTCGAGGCGGGCGACGTCCGGGAGGTGCACCACGTCGCGACGCTGATCGGCTACGGCGCGTCTGCGGTCAACCCGTACCTGGCCATGGAGACGGTCGAGAACCTCGTCCGATCCGGGTCCGTGCAGGGCGTCACCACCGAGAAGGCCGTCAAGAACCTGATCTACGCGCTCGGCAAGGGCGTGCTGAAGATCATGTCGAAGATGGGCATCTCGACCGTGTCGTCGTACGCCGGCGCGCAGGTGTTCGAGGCGGTCGGCCTGTCTCAGGAGCTCATCGACGCGTACTTCACGGGCACCGAGAGCAAGCTCGGCGGCGTGGACCTCGACGTGATCGCGGCCGAGAACGCCGCGCGCCACGCGTTCGCGTACCCCGAGGACCGCGCGCCGCGCGCACACGAGCGCCTCTGGACCGGCGGCGAGTACCAGTGGCGCCGCGACGGCTCCCCGCACCTGTTCAACCCGGAGACCGTGTTCCGGCTGCAGCACTCCACGCGCACGCGCCGCTACGACATCTTCCGCGAGTACACCAAGCTCGTGGACGACCAGGCGGCCGAGCTGAAGACGTTGCGCGGGCTGTTCCAGCTGCGCACCGACGCGCGCCCGGCGGTGCCGATCGACGAGGTCGAGTCGGTCTCGTCCATCGTGAAGCGGTTCTCGACCGGCGCGATGAGCTACGGATCCATCTCGCGCGAGGCGCACGAGACGCTCGCGATCGCCATGAACCGGATCGGCGGCAAGTCGAACACCGGCGAGGGCGGCGAGGACGTCGACCGGCTGCTCGACCCCGAGCGCCGCAGTTCGATCAAGCAGGTCGCGTCGGGTCGGTTCGGCGTCACGAGCCTGTACCTGACCGAGGCCGACGACATCCAGATCAAGCTCGCGCAGGGCGCCAAGCCGGGCGAGGGCGGCCAGCTGCCCCCGGGCAAGGTCTACCCGTGGGTCGCGCGCACGCGTCACGCGACCGCCGGCGTCGGACTGATCTCGCCGCCGCCGCACCACGACATCTACTCGATCGAGGATCTCAAGCAGCTGATCTTCGATCTGAAGCGCGCGAACCCGAACGCCCGCATCCACACCAAGCTGGTGAGCCAGTCGGGCATCGGCGCGGTCGCGGCCGGCGTCGCGAAGGCGCTGAGCGACGTCATCCTGGTCTCCGGCCACGACGGCGGCACGGGCGCCAGCCCGCTCAACTCGCTGAAGCACGCCGGCACACCGTGGGAGCTGGGACTGGCGGAGACGCAGCAGACGCTCATGCTCAACGGCATGCGCGACCGCGTCGTGGTGCAGGTCGACGGCCAGCTCAAGACCGGCCGCGACGTGATCATCGGCGCGCTGCTGGGCGCCGAGGAGTTCGGCTTCGCGACGGCGCCGCTCGTCGTGAGCGGCTGCATCATGATGCGCGTGTGCCACCTCGACACGTGCCCCGTCGGCGTCGCGACGCAGAACCCCGTGCTGCGGTCGCGCTTCACGGGCAAGGCCGAGCACGTCGTGAACTTCATGGAGTTCATCGCCGAGGAGGTGCGCGAGTACCTCGCCGCCCTGGGCTTCCGGAGCCTGGACGAGGCGATCGGCCACGCCGAGCTGCTCGACATCGACGGCGCGATCGCGCACTGGAAGGCGCGCGGTCTCGACCTCACGCCGATCCTGGAGGGTCCGCGCTTCGCCGACGACGAGCCGCGTCGCCACCAGCGCGACCAGGCGCACGAGCTCGAGGGGCACTTCGACGTGCCGCTGATCGAGCGCGCGCAGGACGTGATCGCGAACGGCGGCACCGTCAGGATCGAGATGCCGGTGCGCAACACGGCGCGCGCGGCCGGCACCCTGCTCGGCCACCACGTGACGAAGGCGCGGGGCGAGTTCGGGCTGCCCGCCGGGTCGATCGACGTCTCGCTCACCGGCTCGGCCGGCCAGTCCTTCGGCGCGTTCCTGCCGAACGGCATCACGCTGCGCCTCGAGGGCGACTCGAACGACTACGTCGGCAAGGGCCTCTCGGGCGGGCAGATCGTGATCCGCCCGCCGCGGGGCGCGACGTTCGACGCGTCCGAGAACGTGATCGCCGGCAACGTGATCGGCTACGGCGCGACGCAGGGCACCATGTTCCTCCGCGGCGTCGTGGGAGAGCGCTTCTTCGTCCGCAACTCGGGTGCGACCGCGGTCGTCGAGGGCGTGGGCGACCACGCGCTCGAGTACATGACGGGCGGCCTGGCCGTCATCCTCGGCCGCACCGGACGGAACCTGGGCGCGGGCATGTCGGGCGGCACCGCCTACATCCACAAGCTCAACACGGACCTCGTCAACCGCGAGGCCCTGTCCTCGGGCGAGCTGACCCTGACCGAGCTCGGCTCGGGCGACGCCGAGATCCTGCGCGACCTGCTGGAGCAGCACGTCGCGGAGACCGGATCCGAGCTGGCGCAGGGCATGCTCGACGACTTCGAGGCCGCGGTGGCCGACTTCGTCCGCGTCCTGCCGCGCGACTACGCCGCGGTTCTGCAGACCCGCCAGGAGGCGGTCGCCGAGGGGCTCGACCCCGACGGCGACGTCGTCTGGAGCCGCATCATGGAGGTGACCGGTGGCTGATCCCAAGGGCTTTCTGAAGGTGACCGAGCGGGAGCTGCCCGCTCGTCGTCCCGTGCCCGTGCGCATCCTGGACTGGAAGGAGGTGTACGAGCCGGGAGATTCGGCCGTGCTCCGCCGCCAGGCCGGGCGCTGCATGGACTGCGGCATCCCGTTCTGTCACCAGGGGTGCCCGCTCGGCAACCTCATCCCCGAGTGGAACGACCTCACGTGGCGCGGCGAGGGCCGCACCGCGATCGAGCGCCTGCACGCGACCAACAACTTCCCGGAGTTCACGGGCCGCCTCTGCCCGGCGCCGTGCGAGAGCGCGTGCGTGCTCGGCATCAACCAGCCCGCCGTCACGATCAAGCAGATCGAGGTCTCGATCATCGACGACGCGTTCGGCAACGGCTGGGTCGAGCCCAAGCCGCCGGCACGCCTCACGGGCAAGACCGTCGCGGTCGTCGGCTCGGGCCCCGCGGGCCTCGCGGCCGCGCAGCAGCTCACGCGCGCGGGTCACACGGTAGCCGTGTACGAGCGCGACGACCGCATCGGCGGCCTGCTGCGCTACGGCATCCCCGACTTCAAGATGGAGAAGAAGCACGTCGAGGCGCGTCTTCGCCAGATGCAGGACGAAGGCACGCGCTTCCGCGCCGGCGTCGAGATCGGCCGGGACATCACGTGGAGCGACCTCCGCGCCCGGTACGACGCCGTGGTCGTCGCGACCGGATCCACGGTGCCGCGCGACCTGCCGATCCCCGGCCGCGACCTCGCGGGCGTGCATTACGCCATGGAGTACCTCGTCGAGTCGAACAAGGTCGTGGCGGGCGACAGCGTGCCGCAGCAGATCAGCGCCGAGGGCAAGCATGTCGTCGTGATCGGCGGCGGCGACACCGGCGCCGACTGCATCGGCACGGCGCACCGCCAGGGCGCGATCAGCGTGACCAACCTCGCGATCGGCAAGCAGCCCGGCAAGGACCGGCCCGACCACCAGCCGTGGCCCATGACGCCGACGGTGTTCGAGGTCTCCTCGGCTCACGAGGAGGGCGGCGAACGCCAGTACCTCGCCTCGACCGTCGAGTTCGTCGGCAACGACGCGGGCGAGGTGCGCGCCCTCGTGGTCGCGGAGACCGAGTTCGTCGACGGCCGCCGCGTGCCCAAGGCCGGCACCGAGCGCGAGATCCCCGCCGACCTCGTGCTGATCGCCATGGGCTTCACGGGTCCCGAGCGCGACGCGCTCGAGTCGCAGCTGCAGGCGCAGTTCACCCCGCGCGGCAACGTCGAGCGCGACGCGGCCTTCCAGTCGACCGCGCCGGGCGTGTTCGTGGCCGGCGATGCGGGCCGCGGTCAGTCGCTCATCGTGTGGGCGATCGCCGAGGGCCGTTCGGTCGCCGCCGAGGTCGACGCGCACCTGATGGGGGAGACGTCCCTGCCCTCGCCGGTGCGCCCCACGGATGTCGCGATCGGTCTGCAGCCCGCGTAGGCTGACGAGCGAACCCGACGGCCCGCCACGAGGATCGGAAGTTCCGTGGCGAGCTGGATTCCCCACCCTGAAGAACCTTGTGCGGAGGTATGCAGTTGAGACGTGCCAAGATCGTCGCCACCCTAGGGCCCGCGACATCGACACGCGAGAAGGTCCGTGAGCTGATCGAGGCGGGGGTCGACGTCGCGCGTCTGAACCTCAGCCACGGCGACTACTCGGTCCACGACGCGAACTACGACAACGTCCGCGGCGCGGCCGAGGACCTCGGCAAGCCCGTCGCCGTCCTCGTGGACCTGCAGGGCCCCAAGATCCGCCTCGGCAAGTTCTCCGACGGACCGCACTACCTCGCCGAGGGCGACATCTTCAAGATCACGATCGACGAGATCGAGGGCACCAAGGAGATCTGCGGCACCACGTACAAGGGCCTGCCCCAGGACGTGAAGCCCGGCGACTACCTGCTGATCGACGATGGCAAGGTGCGTCTGCAGGTGACCGAGGCCGACGAGCGCACGGTCACGACGAAGACGATCGTCGCGGGCAACGTGTCCAACAACAAGGGCATCAACATCCCGAGCGCCGCCGTGAACGTCCCCGCCCTGAGCGAGAAGGACGAGCAGGATCTGCGCTGGGCGCTGCGCAAGGGCGCCGACATCATCGCGCTGTCGTTCGTGCGCAACGCCAAGGACGTCCAGCGCGCGCACGTGATCATGGCGGAGGAGGGACGCCGCGTCCCGATCATCGCGAAGATCGAGAAGCCCCAGGCCGTCGAGGCCCTCGAGGACATCATCGACGCGTTCGACGGCATCATGGTCGCCCGCGGCGATCTGGGCGTCGAGCTGCCGCTCGAGGCCGTGCCGATCGTGCAGAAGAGGGCCGTCGAGCTGGCCCGCCGCATGGCGAAGCCCGTCATCGTGGCGACGCAGATGCTCGAGTCGATGATCTCGAACCCGGTGCCCACGCGCGCCGAGACGAGCGACGTCGCCAACGCCGTCCTCGACGGCGCCGACGCCGTCATGCTGTCGGGCGAGACGAGCGTCGGAGACTACCCGATCGTCACGGTCGCGACCATGGCGCGCATCGTCGAGTCGACCGAGGAGCACGGCCTCGAGCGCATCCCGCCGCTCAACACCAAGCCCCGCACGCAGGGCGGCGCGATCACCCTCGCGGCCGTCGAGGTCGCGGACTTCGTCGAGGCGAAGTTCCTCTGCATCTTCACGCAGTCGGGCGACTCCGCGCGTCGCATGTCGCGCCTGCGCTCCAGCCGGCCGATGATCGCCTTCACGCCCGACGCCGCGATCCAGAACCGGATGGCGCTGACGTGGGGCATCCGCTCGAAGCTCGTCGAGATGGTCGAGCACACCGACGCCATGTTCCACCAGGTCGACCAGTACCTCCTCGAGGAGGGCCTCGCGCAGATCGGCGACAAGGTCGTGGTGATCTCGGGTTCCCCTCCCGGGATCATCGGCTCGACCAACGACCTGCGCGTGCACAAGGTCGGAGACGCCATCCACGGCGCCGCGCCGATCTACCAGCAGTAGACCCGCACCTCGATACCGCCTCGTCCGGTTGGCCCCGGGCGAGGCGGTATCGTCGTTCAGGGCCGGTGTGGCGGAATGGCAGACGCGGCGCACTCAAAATGCGCTGTCCGTGAGGGCGTGTGGGTTCGAGTCCCACCACCGGCACAAAGGGCTGGGCCGACGTGGCTCCCAGGCCCGAGGACCTCGACGAACTAGGATGGACACGTGACCGAAGAGCAGACCGGGCAGGCACCCGCGGCACCGCGCCGCGTCGTCGTCGCCGAGGACGAGTCCCTCATCCGCCTCGACATCGTCGAGATCCTCCGGGACAACGGATTCGACGTCGTCGGTGAGGCGGGTGACGGCGAGACCGCCGTGCAGCTGGCCACCGAGCTGCGTCCCGATCTCGTCATCATGGACGTCAAGATGCCGCAGCTCGACGGCATCAGCGCGGCCGAGCGCCTCAGTAAGAACCACATCGCGCCGGTCGTCCTCCTGACCGCCTTCAGCCAGAAGGAGCTCGTCGAGCGCGCGAGCGAGGCGGGCGCGCTGGCCTACGTCGTCAAGCCGTTCACGCCGAACGATCTGCTGCCGGCGATCGAGATCGCCCTGGCCCGCTACGAGCAGATCATCACGCTCGAGGCCGAGGTCGCCGACATGGTCGAGCGCTTCGAGACCCGCAAGCTCGTCGACCGGGCGAAGGGCCTGCTGAACGAGAAGATGGGACTCTCGGAGCCTGAGGCGTTCCGCTGGATCCAGAAGGCGTCGATGGACCGCCGCCTCACGATGCAGGACGTCGCGAAGGCCATCATCGAGCAGCTCTCGCCGAAGAAGGCGTAAGCACCCACGCACATCGCGAGGGCGGCCCCGGACCATCCGGGGCCGCCCTCGTCGCGTTCAGGACTGCGGCGGCAGGTCCTTGATGAGGTTCGTGATGCGCACGGTCGAACAGCGGCGGCCCGCCTCGTCGACCACCACGATCTCGTGCACCGTGGTGGTGCGCCCGAGATGGATCGCGGTGCACGTGGCGGTCACGACACCCTCCCGCGCCGACGTGGTGTGGGTCGCGTTGATGTCCAGCCCCACGGCGAGCCTGCCCGCGCCGGCGTGATAGTTCGCAGCCATCGAGCCCATGGTCTCGCCCAGGACGACGTATGCCCCACCGTGCATGAGACCGACGGGCTGCGTATTGCCCTCGACGGGCATCGTGGCCACGGAGCGTTCGGCGGTGAACTCGCTGAACTGCACGCCCATGCGCTCGGCGAGCACGCCGATCCCGCGCCAGCGCAGCCACTCGAGTCCGGGGGAGAGGTCGGTCGAGACGTCGGACATCGGGCTCCTCGGTATGTCCCTGGCGCTCGTTAGGCTTGCAGGGTGACGGACTCCGCAAAGCCTACCCTTCTCGTCGTCGACGGCCATTCGCTCGCGTATCGGGCGTTCTACGCGCTGCCGGTCGAGAACTTCACGACGAAGGACGGGCAGCACACGAACGGGATCTACGGGTTCCTGTCGATGTTCGTCAACCTGATCAAGGCCGAGAAGCCCACTCACCTCGCGGTCGCGTTCGACACGTCGCGCGAGTCGTTCCGCACCCGCGAGTACACCGAGTACAAGGCCAACCGGTCGGAGACGCCGAACGAGTTCAAGGGCCAGATCCCGCTGCTGCAGGAGTGCCTCGCGGCCATGGGCGTCACGGTGCTCACCAAGCCCGACTTCGAGGCCGACGACATCCTCGCGACGCTCGCGACGCAGGGCGCCGAGCAGGGGTTCCGCGTGCTCGTCTGCTCGGGCGACCGCGACACGATCCAGCTCGTCACCGATGACGTCACGCTGCTGTACCCGTCGGTGCAGGGCGTGTCGCAGCTGAAGCGCTACGACCCTGCGGCCGTGGTGGAGAAGTACGGACTGGCCCCCGAGCAGTATCCGGACATCGCGGCCCTCGTGGGCGAGACCAGCGACAACCTGCCCGGCGTGCCCAAGGTCGGCGAGAAGACCGCGGTCAAGTGGCTGACCCAGTTCGGTTCGCTCGACGCCCTGCTCGACGGCGCCGACACGATCAAGGGCGTCGTCGGCGGCAACCTCCGCGAGCACGTCGAGGACGTGCGCCGCAACCGCAGGCTGAACCGCCTGCTGCGCGACGTCGAGCTGCCGTACGGCCCCGGCGAGCTCGCGGTGAAGCCGCTCGACGCGCAGGCCGTGCGGGACATCTTCGCGCGGCTCGAGTTCCGCACGCTGCTGCCGCGCGTGTTCGAGGCCGCGGGGGCCACCGCCGATGACGAGCCGCAGGCGGCCGCGGAGCCGGCGCCCGCACCGCGCGAGCTGAGCGCGACCGACCTCGCCGCCTGGGCGGAGGATGCGCACGGCGAGGTCGGCGTCACCGTGACGATCCACGGCGGCCTTCCCGACCGCATCGGCCTCGCGTCGGGCTCGGAGGCGGTCGAGGCCGGCTGGTCGGACGACGTGGCGCGGGCCCTCGGACCCTGGCTCGCCTCGGACGCCCCCAAAGTGCTGTCCGACGCGAAGCCGCAGGTGAAGGCGCTCGGCCGCGGGGGCGTGACGGTGGGCGGCCTCGCCTTCGACACGATCGTGGCAGGCTGGCTGCTGCGCCCGAGCTTCCCCGACCGGACGCTCGGCCACCTCGTCGAGCGCTACCTGGGCGAGAAGCTCCCCGAGGCGGATCCCTCGCAGCTGGTCCCCGAGACGGAGGGCGCGACCCCGGGGCAGCTGTCCTGGTACACCGTGCGCGTCGTCGCGGGCCTGCGCGACGAGCTGCCGGAGCCGGTGCGCGGTGTGCTGACCGACATCGAGCTGCCGACGCTGTCTGCTCTCGCCGACATGGAGCTCGCGGGGGTCGCCGTCTCGCACGAGAAGCTCTCCGGGTTCTCGGGAGAGCTCGGCGGACGCGCGGAGGGGCTCGCGCAGGACGCCTACGCGGCGATCGGCCACGAGGTGAACCTCGGCTCCCCGAAGCAGCTGCAGGAGGTGCTGTTCGAGGAGCTGCAGCTCCCCAAGACGCGCAAGACGAAGACGGGCTACACGACCGACGCGGCGGCGCTGGCCGACCTGCAGGACAAGGCCCACCACCCGTTCCTCGACCTGCTGCTGCAGCACCGCGAGGCCACGAAGCTCAAGCAGATCATCGACGGCCTGGACGCCGCGATCGGCTCCGACGGCCGCGTCCGCACCACGTACGTCCAGACGGGCAGCCAGACCGGTCGCCTGTCGAGCACCGATCCGAACCTGCAGAACATCCCCGTGCGCACGGAGGAGTCCCGCCGGATCCGCGCCGCCTTCGAGGTGGGCGCGGGCTACGACGCGCTGCTGACGGCCGACTACTCGCAGATCGAGATGCGGATCATGGCGCACCTCTCGGGCGATCCGGGGCTGATCGAGGCCTTCAACACGGGCGAGGACCTGCACCGGTTCGTCGGCGCCCGTGTGTTCGGCGTCACCCCCGAGGACGTCACGCCGGCCATGCGCACCAAGGTCAAGGCGATGTCGTACGGCCTCGTCTACGGCCTCTCGGCGTTCGGACTCTCCAAGCAGCTGCGCATCGAGCAGTCCGAGGCGAAGTCGCTCATGCTCGAGTACTTCGCGCGGTTCGGCGCGGTGCGCGACTACCTGCGCTCGTCCGTCGAGCAGGCCCGTGTCGACGGCTACACCGAGACGATCTTCGGCCGTCGTCGGCCGTTCCCCGACCTGACGAGCCCCAACCGGCAGCTGCGCGAGAACGCCGAACGCGCGGCGCTCAACGCGCCCATCCAGGGCAGCGCCGCCGACATCATGAAGATCGCGCTGTTCCGCATCCACGACGACCTGCGCGACATGGACTCGCGGGTGCTGCTGCAGATCCACGACGAGCTCGTGGTGGAGGTCGCGCCGGGGGAGTGGGACGCTGTGGAGCGCATCGTCCGCGAGCGCATGGGCTCGGCCGCCGAGCTGACGGTGCCGCTCGACGTCCAGGTCGGCCGCGGAGCGGACTGGAACGAAGCCGCGCACTGAGCGCGTGACGCACAAGAGAGGACGCGCCAGGATGACCGATCAGCAGCGTGAGCAGACCGAGATCGACCGGATCGCGGAGGGCTGGGTCGACGAGGTCGTGCGGCTGTCGCCGATCGCGGCCACGTACATCGGCCGCCTCGAGGCCGGCGATCGCTACGACGACTTCAGCCCGGCCGGTCATGCGGACGCGCTCGAGTCGGGACGCCGCACCCTGGCGGCGCTGGAGGCGGCGACGCCCGCCGACGACATCGACCGCGTCACGCAGGTCGACCTGGGGGCGGAGCTGCGCCTCGCGGCCGAGCTGAGCGACGCGGGCTGGCACCTGCGCGACCTCAACGTGATCGCGAGCGCGGCGCAGGACGTCCGCCAGGTCTACGACCTGATGCCGACGGCGACCGCCGAGGACTGGGCCACGATCTCCCGCCGGCTCGCGGCGGTGCCGGCCGCGCTCGACGGGTATGTCGAGACGCTGGCCGAGGGCATCCGCGCCGGCGTGGTGCCGGCCGCGCGACAGGTGCGCGAGGTCGCCACCCAGATCACCCGCTACACGGCCGACGACGGGTTCTTCGCGACGCTCGTCTCCGGCGCGACTGCCGACGGCGAGGCGCTTCCCGGATCGGTGCGCGTCGACCTCGAGCGGGCCGCGACCTCCGCTCGCGCGGCGTACGACCGGCTGGGCGAGTTCCTCGGCACGACCCTGGAGCGCGCGGCCTCCGACACGGACGCCGTGGGGCGCGACCTCTACGCGCTGCATTCGCGGCGCTTCCTCGGCGCGCGCGTCGACCTCGACGAGACCTACGAGTGGGGCATCGAGGAGCTCGCCCGCATGACCGAGGAGCAGGAGACGATCGCGCGCGAGATCCTTCCCGGCGCGACGGTCGCCGAGGCGGTCGCGCATCTCGAGGCGGACGCCTCGCGCAAGCTCGCCGGCACCGAGGCGCTGCGGGAGTGGATGCAGGCGACGAGCGATCGCGCGGTCGAGGAGCTCGGCCGCACGCACTTCGACATCCCGGATCCGGTGCGCCGGCTGGAGTGCATGATCGCGCCCACCCAGGAGGGCGGCATCTACTACACGGGCCCCACGGACGACTTCTCGCGGCCGGGTCGGATGTGGTGGTCGGTGCCCGAGGGTGTCACCGAGTTCGACACGTGGCGCGAGCTGACGACCGTCTACCACGAGGGCGTGCCGGGCCATCACCTCCAGATCGGGCAGGCGGTCTACAACCGCGCGCAGCTCAACTCCTGGCGCCGGCTGCTCGCCGGCACCTCGGGGCATGCCGAGGGCTGGGCGCTGTACGCCGAGCGGCTGATGGAGCAGCTCGGCTACCTCGACGACCCCGCCGACAGGCTCGGGATGCTCGACGGGCAGCGGATGCGCGCCGCCCGCGTCGTGCTCGACATCGGCGTGCACCTCGGCAAGCC
This sequence comes from Microbacterium rhizophilum, assembly GCF_039605615.1. Classification (NCBI taxonomy): domain Bacteria; kingdom Bacillati; phylum Actinomycetota; class Actinomycetes; order Micrococcales; family Microbacteriaceae; genus Microbacterium; species Microbacterium rhizophilum. Next base: position 261,323 of record NZ_JBCNUN010000001.1, read on the forward strand.
CCGTCCGGACGGCGGCGGCACGTGGGATGCCGACTACGCGCTGGAGTTCATGCGGGCCAACGTGAACATGCCCGACGAGTTCGTGCGCTTCGAGGTGAACCGCTACCTCGGCTGGCCGGGGCAGGCTCCGTCCTACAAGGTCGGCCAGCGCCTCTGGGAGCAGGTGCGCGACGCGTACCGCGCCGCGCGCGGCGACGAGTTCTCGATGAAGGAGTTCCACAAGCGCGCGCTCGACCTCGGCGGGGTGGGGCTCGACACGCTGCGGACCGCGCTGCTCGGCTGACGCGTGGAATACGTCGACCGATTCCCGAGTTCCATGCATGTGAATAGGGAGGATCGACATATGGAGATCGAGCTCGGGCTGGACACCTTCGGGGACGTCACGCGCGGACCGGATGGACGCACGCTCAGCGACGCGGAGACCATCCGCAACATCGTCGCGCAGGCGAAGCTCGCCGACGAGGTGGGGCTGTCGTTCTTCGGCATCGGAGAGCACCACCGACACGAGTTCGCGGTCTCCAGCCCCGAGATCGTGCTCGCCGCGATCGCGTCGGTGACGGAGCGCATCCGCCTCGGCACCGCCGTCACCGTGCTCTCGAGCGACGACCCGGTGCGGGTCTACGAGCGCTTCGCGACGCTCGACGCGGTGTCGAACGGGCGGGCCGAGGTCATCCTGGGACGCGGATCGTTCATCGAGTCGTTCCCGCTGTTCGGCTACGATCTGCGTGACTACGAGGCGCTGTTCGAGGAGAAGCTCGACCTGTTCGTGCAGCTCATGGGGGAGCGCCCGGTGTCGTGGCAGGGGACGATGCGGCCGGCGCTGGACGGCGCCGACGTGTTCCCGAAGACCGCGCGGGGCCTCACCGCGTGGGTGGGCGTCGGCGGGTCTCCCGAATCGGTCGTGCGCACCGCCCGCCACGGCCTCGGGCTGATGCTCGCGATCATCGGCGGGGCGCCGGCACGCTTCCGCCCCTACGTCGATCTGTTCCACCGCTCTCTCGCGTCCTTCGAGAGGTCCGACGCGCCGGTGGGCGTGCACTCGCCCGGCCACATCGCCGACACGGACGAGCAGGCCTGGGACGAGCTCTACCCGGAGATGGCTGCGATGCGCGAGAAGATCGGTCGCGAGCGTGGCTGGGTCGGCGGCTACAACCGCCTGCAGTTCCAGAACGAGGTCGGTCCGGAGGGCGCGGTGTTCGCCGGATCGCCCGAGCGCGTCGCACGCAAGATCGCCGACACGGTGCGCACGCTCGGCCTCAGCCGCTTCGACCTCAAGTTCGCCAATGGCGGCCTCGAGCACGACAAGCTCCTCAAGAGCATCGAGCTGTACGGCACGCAGGTGGCACCGCGGGTGCGGGAACTGCTCGCGGAGGACGCCGCCTGACGCCAAAAGGTCACAATGACCATTAGGCTGGCGACATGACCGCACCGTCCGCTCGCCTCGACTCGCTGCCGTTCACCCGGAAGCACCTGCGTCTGCTCACGGGATCCGGCGTCGGCTGGGCCCTCGACGCCATGGACGTGGGCCTGATCTCGTTCATCATCGCGGCCCTTGCGGCCGAGTGGCAGCTCACGCCGGTCGAGACATCCTGGATCGCGTCGGTCGGCTTCATCGGCATGGCGATCGGGGCGAGCCTCGGCGGCCTGCTCGCCGACCGCCTCGGTCGGCGCCAGGTGTTCGCCCTGACCCTGCTCATCTACGGCATCGCCACGGGCGCGAGCGCGCTCGTCGGGGGCGTGGCGGCGCTGCTCGTGCTGCGGTTCTTCGTCGGCCTCGGTCTCGGCTCGGAGCTGCCCGTCGCGTCGACCTACGTCAGCGAGTTCGCGCCGACGCGCATGCGCGGGCGCCTCGTCGTGATCCTCGAGGCGTTCTGGGCGGTCGGATGGACGGCGTCGGCGCTGATCGGGTACTTCGTGGTGCCGCTCGAGGAGGGATGGCGCTGGGCGTTCGCGGTCGGGGCGATCCCCGCGGTGTACGCGCTCGTCGTGCGCTGGGGGCTTCCCGAGTCGCCGCGGTTCCTCGAGAGCAAGGGACGCCTCGAAGAGGCCGACGCGATCGTGCGCGGCTTCGAGGCGTCCGCGGGACGCCCGGTGACCCCTTCCGAGTCCCCCGTCGCCGCCTCGACGCGCAGCGACGCACCGGCCGCTCCGCGCGGGCTCGCCGCCGTCGCCACGCTGTGGGCCCCCGCACTGCGGATGCGAACGGGCGCGCTCTGGCTCGTCTGGTTCTGCGTCAACTTCTCGTATTACGGCGCCTTCATCTGGATCCCGTCGATCCTGTTCGCCCAGGGCTTCGACCTCGTGCGGTCGTTCGGCTTCACGCTGATCATCACGCTGGCCCAGCTGCCGGGCTACGCGGCCGCCGCCTGGCTCATCGAGGCGTGGGGGCGCCGCCCCACCCTCGCGACGTTCCTCGCGGGCTCGGCGGTCGCCGCCGTGCTGTTCGGCAACTCCACCGAGGCGTGGCAGATCATCGCCTCCGGCATGGCGCTGTCGTTCTTCAATCTCGGCGCGTGGGGCGCGCTGTACGCCGTCACGCCCGAGCTGTACCCGACGGCGACACGCGCGACGGGCGCCGGCTGGGCGGCCGCGGTCGGACGGATCGCGTCGATCGTGGCGCCGCTGTTCGTGCCGTGGGCGATGGCGGCTGGCGGCGCACCGCTGCTGTTCACGGTGTTCTCGGTGTTCTTCGCGATCGCCGCGGTGGGCGTGATCCCGCTCGTGGAGCGCCGGGGCACCGCGCTGGAGGAGCGACTGCCCGCCGTCTGAACGGAGCGGTGGGCGGGCCCGCGTATGCGCCCCCCGGCATAGACTGGCGCCGTGGCAGAGGTGCGTTATGTGGCGATCGGAGACTCGTTCACGGAGGGCGTCGGCGACGAGCTCCCGGACGGCACGCCCCGCGGCTGGGCGGACCTCGTGGCGCAGGGCTGGGCGGACTCGCTCGGTCAGCCGATCGAGTACGCCAACCTCGCGATCCGCGGCAGGCTCGCCTGGCCCATCGTCGACGAGCAGCTCGAGGCCGCGCTCGCGCTGCGACCCACGCACCTGTCGTTCAACGGCGGCGGCAACGACATGCTCCGGCCGCGGACGCCGATCTCCCGCATCGCCGACGCGTTCTCGCAGGTCCTGCGCCGTTGCGACGAGGAGGGCGTCCGCCTGATCCTGCTCTCCGGGGCCGACCCGACCGAGGGGCTGCCGCTGGGCGCGCTGGTCCGGCGCCGCGGCGACCAGCTCTCCGCCGCGGTCGACGCCCGTCTCCGTGACCGTGACGATGTCGTGCGCGCGCTCAACTGGCCGGACCGCGAGCTCGCGCGGTCGCCGTACTGGTCGCAGGACCGCCTCCACATGAACGCGCGGGGCCACCACCGCGTGGCCGCGCGCGTGCTCACGGCGCTGGATCTCGAGCCCGATCCCGGATGGTGGTCACTGCCCGAGGAGGACTCGGGCGTGCGCCTGCGCGGGGCCGCGTACTATCGCACGCACGTCGGCCCCTGGGTGCGGCGCCGCCTGACGCGCACGTCGTCGGGCGATGACCGGCTGCCGAAGTTCGCCGAGTGGCAGACCATCCGACCGTCGCGCGGAATGCCCGTCGCGGGGGAGGGGTTGGCGTGATCGTGAAGAGGGCCGTGATCGTGAAGGGGACACTGTGAAGAAGATCGGGTTCCTGTCCTTCGGCCATTGGACGCCGCATCCGCAGCCGGGCACGCGCAGCGCGGGCGACATGCTGCTGCAGGCCATCGACCTCGCGCAGGCCGTGGAGGACGTCGGGGGAGACGGCGCGTACTTCCGCGTGCACCACTTCGCGCGTCAGATGAGCTCGCCGTTCCCGCTGCTCGCCGCGATCGGCGCGAAGACGTCGCGCATCGAGATCGGCACGGGCGTGATCGACATGCGCTACGAGAACCCGCTGTACATGATCGAGGATGCCGGATCCGCCGACCTGATCGCGGAGGGGCGCCTGCAGCTGGGCATCTCTCGCGGCTCACCCGAGCAGGTGATCGACGGCTGGAAGCACTTCGGGTACGCGAGCGCGGAGGACGACGCCGACGGCGCGCAGATGGCCCGTCGCAAGACCGAGCTGCTGCTGCAGCTGCTGGAGGGGCGCGGATTCGCCCAGCCCAACCCGCGGCCGATGTTCCCCAATCCGCCCGGGCTGCTGAGGCTGGAACCGCACAGCGGGGGCCTGCGGGAGCGCATCTGGTGGGGCGCAGGGTCGAACTCGACCGCCGTCTGGGCGGCTGAGCGCGGCATGAACCTGATGAGCTCGACGCTCAAGAACGACGAGACCGGCGAGGCGTTCCACGTGCAGCAGGCGCAGCAGATCCGCCTGTTCCGCGAGGAGTGGGCCAAGCACGACTGGGACTTCGAGCCGCGCGTGTCGGTATCCCGCTCGATCGTCGCGATCACGGATGACCGCGATCGCCGCTACTTCGTCGGCGGCGGCGACCACGAGGATCAGATCGGCTACATCGACGCCAGCACGCGCGCGATCTTCGGTCGCTCCTACGCCGCGGAGCCGGAGGCCCTGATCGAGGAGCTGCGCCGCGACGAGGCGATCGCCGAGTCGGACACGGTGCTGATCACGATCCCGAGCCAGCTGGGCGTGGACTACAACGCGCACCTGATCGAGTCGATCGTCACGAACGTCGCGCCCGCGCTCGGCTGGCGCTGACGCACGGCCGGCACCCGCTCAGGCGTCCCCGAGCACGGCGTCGGTCGTCGTCACGGTGGCGAAACCGCCGCCGTGGAGGTTGGTGGCGGTGGCGGCCATGAGCGTCGCCGCCGGTGTCACGGCGCCGTCGGGACCTGCGAGATCGAACGTCCGGGTCGCATCGAGCGGCACGACCACGTCGAAGCCGAGGTTGCCGCCCATCCGCGCGGTGGTCTCGACGCACATGTTGGTCTGGATGCCGCACAGCACGATCCGCTCGATCCGCGAGTCACGCAGCCACGACTCGAGATCCGGCGTGCCGTAGAAGGCCGAATTCACCGCCTTGGTCACCGACAGCTGCGGCCGCACGCGGGCCACCGCCTCCACGAACGCGTTGCCCGGGTTCCCGGGGTGCAGGGGAGAGGCCGGGTTCGCGCTGTCGTGCCGCACCACGACGATCGGATCCCCCGCATCGGTCCAGCGGGCGACCAGCCGCGCGACGTTCTCCTCGCACTGCGGGTGGTTGGCGGTCGGTCCCAGAACGGATCCAGGAATCCCTGCTGCATGTCGATCACGACGAGGGCGGTGGTCATGCCTCCATTCCACACGCCCGCGCCCGCCCCGCGGGTGATGGCCCCGGCCGCGTGACGCCGGATTCCTGCCAAGAGCGCAGGATGGTGCTGTGGTCGACATCGAGCTGGCACGCATCCCGGCGGGCACCGTGACGCTTCACGACGCCCGGCGCGAGACGAGGCGCGTCGTGGAGCTCCAGCCCTTCGAGATCGGCGTCTTCGCGGTGACGCAGGAGCAGCTCGCGGAGATCCTCGGCGACACCGGCGAGGAGCACCCGCATCCGCGACGCCCCGCGACGGGAATCAGCTGGCAGCGCGCGATCCGGTTCTGCAACGCGGCGTCCGAATGGGAGGGCCTCGACCCCGCGTACTCGTTCGACGGCGAGGACGTCACGTGGCATGTCGACGTCGACGGCTACCGCCTGCCGACCGAGGCGGAGTGGGAGTACGCGTGCCGGGCGGGATCGAGCGGGCCCCATTACGGGCCGCTCGCGGAGGTGGCATGGACGGCAGCCGACGGCTCGCGCGCACCGCGCGATGTGGGCGGCAGGATGCCCAACCTCTTCGGGCTGTTCGACACCCTCGGCAACGTCTGGGAGTGGTGCTGGGATCTGCTCGATCCGCTGCGGTACGACGAGTATCGGGTGCTCCGCGGCGGCGGGTACGCGGACGACGCCTGGAACGTGCGCGCCTCGGTGCGGCGCGGCGGGTCGCCGCGCATGCACCACGAGGACCTCGGGTTCCGGGTCGCGCGCGGCGCGTTCGACGGTCCCGACGCGCAGGGCTGGTCGGCGGCGGCCGACCGTGAGCGCGCGGCGGACGACGGCCCGCTGCCGCCGGGGTGGACTCCGCGGCGCTGAGGGCGTCAGGGGACCGCCCGTCTGCCCTCCGCCATCGCCGCGACCTCGGCGATCACCCGCGGATGGGCCAGGATCCGGAAGTGGCCGCCCGTCTCGAGCACCACGTTGTGGGCGCCCGCGAGCGCGCTGCCGCCCGGGATGTGCGGGTCGAACCGGCCGTACAGCGACACGATCCGGGCATTCACGGCGGTCTCGCGCGCCAGACCGACGATCGTGGCGTCCCGCGGCGAGAGGACCCGCAGCGTCGGGATCACCATGAGCTGCGCATATCGCGAGCCTCCGAAGGGGGCCGCGACCGCGACCATGCCCCGGATCCGCTCGCCCGCCGATCCGATCGCCATCACGTGCTTGCCGATCAGCCCGCCCTTGCTGTGCGCGACGACGACCACATCGCGGAGATCGTGATGGATCAGGTGATCGGCCACGAGCGCCGCCCCGGTCGCGACCGGCCGGCGGTTGTGGCGCAGCGGCGCGACGACGTGCACCGGATGCCCCCGATCGTGCAGCGCGACCGCGAGGGGCTGCAGGAACTTCCACGACTCGTACACGCCCGGGATGATCAGGATCGGGGCGAGCACGCCGTCTTCGAATCCCGCCGGGTCCGTCCGGTTGGCGAAGGCTCGCGCCTGCCACACCACGGCGTACGCGTAGTCCGCGATCCACCAGCCCGCGCGTCTCAGCGACTCGATCATGCGCCCGTGTCCCGCACGAACCACTCGATCGCCGAGGCGACGGTGTGAGGCGCCGTGTGCTGCACCAGATGCGCGTGCCGGGGCACCTCGATCAGGCGGCTCCGCCGCGCACGAGCGCGGACGCGCACGCACCACTGGCGTCCCGCGATCGGGTCCCGGCCGCCCCGCAGCACGAGCAGCGGCTGCGCCAGCTCGGTGACCCGATCCTCGATCCGATAGTCGAGCATGTGCGGCAGCTGGCGGAGGTACCAGCGCGGGCCGGCGCGCGTGTACTCGGTGAGGACGCGCATGTTCGCGGACGGCGGCTCGCGGAGCGTGTCCGAGCCGAGCGCGATCGCCTGCGCCAGCGGACTGCGGTGCCGCTCATCCGCGACCGGGCCGATCGCGACGACGTGCGTCACGAGGTCCGGGCGCCGCACGCCCAGCTCGACGGCCCACTGCGTGCCCATGGAGTTGCCGACCGCCACGACCGGACCGGTGCCGATCCGCTCGAGGACGGAGGCGATGCCAGCGGCGATGTCCGAGACGTCCGGTGCGTCGCGCGGCGCCGGCAGCCCGCCGAAGCCCGGGAGGTCCAGCGTGTACACCGTGTGCCGCTCGCCGAGGACCCGATGCAGGCGCGAGAACAGCCGGTGCGAGATGCCGATCCCGTGGATCAGGACGAAGGCCGTCTTCGCCCCGGCGCGCCGTGAGGCGAAGACCCGGTAGGTCCGGCCGTCGACGTCGAGGAGGCGCAGCGTGGGCATGCGCTCCATCCTGCAATGCGCCGCGGGCGGGCGGCCATGGCTTGACAGCGGGCCGCCGCGCCGGGGTGGCCACGGAGAGGACAACCGGACACACTCGAGCCATGACCGCCGGAGCATGGGTGCTGCACGTCGACATGGATCAGTTCATCGCGGCCGTCGAGATCCTGCGGCGACCCGAGCTCGCGGGCCTGCCGGTGATCGTCGGCGGGCGCGGCGACCCCACCGAACGCGCCGTCGTGTCGACCGCGTCGTACGAGGCGCGGGCGTTCGGGATCGGATCGGGGATGCCGCTCAAGATCGCCGCGCGCAAGGCCCCGGAGGACGCCGTGTTCCTGCCGGTGGACCACGCCGCGTACGAGGAGGCATCGGGTCACGTCATGTCGGCGCTGCGAGGCGTTCCGGGGGTCGTCGTGGAGGTGCTGGGCTGGGACGAGTGCTTCGTCGGCGTGACGACCGACGATCCGGAGTCCGTCGCGCGGACCGCGCAGACCGCGGTGCTCGACGAGACGCGGCTGCACTGCACGGTCGGGATCGGCGACAACAAGGTGCGCGCGAAGATCGCGACCGAGTTCGGGAAACCGCGCGGCACGTTCCGCCTCACCGAGGCGAACTGGTTCGAGGTGATGGGGGAGCGGCCCACGCGCGCCCTGTGGGGCGTCGGTGCGAAGGTCGAGAAGCGGCTCGCGGCGCACGGGATCCGCACCGTGCGGGAGCTGGCCGACGCCGACCGCGATGAGCTGGTCGCGGAATTCGGGCCGAGGATGGGCGTCTGGTACCACGAGCTCGGGTGGGGGATCGGGCCCACAGCAGTGGACGACACGCCCTGGGTGGCGCGCAGCCACAGCCGCGAGACGACCTACCAGCGCAACCTCACCACGCGCGGGGAGGTCGCGGACGCCGTGCGCGTGCTCGCCGAGCAGGCCTTCGAGGACTGCGCCGCCGAGGGGCGAGCCGTCATCCGGGTGCACCTCAAGGTGCGGTACGCGCCGTTCGAGACGAGGACCCTCGGGCGGAAGCTGTCCGCGCCGACGCTGCGGCGCGAGGACGTGGTGGATGCGGTGCTCGCGCTGGGCGCGACGCTCGAGGATCGCGAGGTGCGCCTGCTGGGCGTGCGCGCCGAGATGCAGATGCCCGACGACGGTGATCCCGTCGAGCGGACTCCGGTGCGCGGCCGTCTGTAGCGCGGCGGTCAGTTGAGCTGGACGATGTCTCGAGGGTGCGATGTCCCGAGGATGCGACGTCTCGAGGGCGCCGCGACATGAACCCTGGAGTCGCAAGCGGACCGGGCCTAGGGTGGCGGCATGCTGATCGTGGGAGCCATCGTGATCCGCGTCGATGACGCCGCGCGGCAGACGCGGTTCTGGATGGAGGCGCTCGACTACGTCGTGCGCGGCGCGCACGCCGACGACTTCATCCCGCTCGTGCCGCGCACGGGGACGGGGCCGCAGGTCTCGCTCGACGTCCAACGCTCTGCGCGGGTGCTGCCTCCGCGCATCCACCTGGATCTGTACGCGGAGGACCAGGCGGCCGAGGTGGCTCGTCTCACCGAGCTGGGCGCCGTCGAGGTGCACTGGGACAAGCGTCCGGCCGACGCCGACTACGTGATCATGCAGGATCCGGAGGGCAACCGGTTCTGTGTCGTCGACTCGGCAGACTGGAGCGGATGGGCCCTGCGCCGCGTCGCGCCCGCGGGTATCCCGAGCGAGTGAGGTCGCGCCGGGCGATACGGTGACCGGATGAGCTTCATCGTGCGCGGCATCTCGGCCGACGAGTGGGAGTCCTTCCGCGAGATCCGGCTGCGCATGGTGCAGGACACGCCGCTCGCCTACGGCGAGACGTACGAGGCGTCGCTGCGCATCGGCGAGGACGAGTGGCGTGCGCGCGCGGGCCGCGGCCAAGAACCCCACAACGCCACGTACGTGGCCGTCGCTGAGGACGGCGCATGGATCGGGATGATGCGCGGTTTCGTGTCGCGCATGCGCGGGCCGATGCTCGTGAGCGTCTTCGTGGACCCGGCATGGCGCGGACGCGAGGCGGGCATCGCCGACGCGCTGCTCGACGCCGTGATCGCGTGGGCCCGGGGCGAGGGGGAGACCCTGCGCCTCGAGGTGCACGCGGACAACCCGCGCGCGATCGCCTTCTACCGCCGGCGCGGATTCGAGCCGACCGGCAGCCGGCGCCCGTACGAGCTCCCGCCGTACGGCGACGAGGTTGAGATGGAGCTGCCGCTCCGTGCGTGACCGCCTGCTGGGCCGCCGGGCGCGCCTGGCCGTGCTCGTCGCCGCGATCCTCGCGGCGCTCGGCGCGCTGGCCGGGTTCGTTGCCTCGGGGCTGATCTGGCCGGGCAGGATCCTCGCGGCCGGCATCGAGACCCGCGGCGTGGATGTGTCGTCCTACCAGGGCGACATCGACTGGCGAGTGCTGGCCGGTCAGGGGATCGACTTCGCCTACATCAAGGCGACCGAGGGGTCGTCGACCGTCGACTCGCGGTTCGACGCGAACTGGGACGCCGCGCGCGACACCGATCTGCTCGTCGGCGCGTACCACTTCCTGAGCTTCGAGACCCCGGGTCTGCGTCAGGCCGAGCACGTGATCGACACCGTTGCCGACGACGGCTCGCTCCCGGTCGCGGTGGACGTCGAGTTCTACGGCGACTTCTTCGACGCACCGCCGACCCGGGCGACGGTCGACGCGATCCTCGCGCCGCTCCTCCAGCGCCTGGAGGAGCATTACGGCGTCCCGCCCGTCATCTACGCGACGCCCGATGCGTACCGCCGCTACATCTCCGGCGGCTACGCCGACAACCCGATCTGGATCCGCTCCGTCGTCTTGCCGCCCGTACTCGACGATCGCCGTGACTGGACGCTGTGGCAGTACTCTCACCGAGACCGGCTCACCGGGTACGAGGGGGACGAGGCGTATATCGACATGAACGCCTTCCGTGGCTCGCCCGCGGAGCTGCGAGCGCTTGGGGACCGCGGCTGATTAGGAAGACGCGCGTGAGCGATCCTGGCAAGGGCCTGAACACGATTGTTACTTCCTCGTGACCGTCGCGTAGGGTGGCACGTCGAACCGCGAGGGACCGCCGTCGAACCGCCCCGAGAGTCCTTCGTGCCTGGAATCGAGACCACCTTTTCCGGTCGGGCGGGAGAGCAGGCGATCCCGATCGCGTGCCGAGACGGGGCCGTGGAGTTCCGAGTGATCCTGAACAAGTATCCCCTCAACAGCACCGGCACGACCCGCTCGACGCGGATGGCACGCGGTGGCCTCGTGGCCGCCGGCGTTCTCGCCGCCGCGGCCGGTGCGCTCGTCCCGACCGCGGCGAACGCCGCGGACGACGCCACCTGGGACGCCCTCGCGCAGTGCGAGTCCGGCGGCAACTGGGCGATCAACACCGGCAACGGCTACTACGGCGGCCTGCAGTTCACGCAGTCGACGTGGGCGGCGAACGGCGGCTCGGGCAACCCGGCCGACGCGTCGCGCGAAGAGCAGATCCGCGTGGCGGAGAACGTTCTGGCCTCGCAGGGCTGGGGCGCCTGGCCCAGCTGCTCGGCGCAGATCGGCGCCAGCGGCGCCGCAGAGCCCAGCGCTCCCGAGGCCGCCCCGGCTCCCGCTCCGGCGGAGGAGGCGGCTCCGGCTCCCGCCGCCCCGGCGCAGCCCGCGGCGCCGGCCGCCGCTCCCGCGGCGCCCGCCGAGGAGGAGTACGCGCTTCCCGACGTCGAGCCGTCCGACAAGACCTACACGGTCGAGTCCGGCGACACGCTGTTCGAGATCGCCGAGAAGAACGGCGTGGAGAGCAGCTGGCTCGGCATCTTCGCCGTCAACCAGGACGCGATCGCCGACCCCGACCTCATCGAGGTCGGCGACGAGCTCGTCCTCCCCGCGGAGTAATCACCGCGCGCGTGCGGGCCTGCCCGCACGCGACACTACACCGCCCCGCCGAGACAGCAGGTGACCGCCGCTGTCTCGGCGGGGCGTCGCTGTCTCGCGCAAGGGATGCGGTCTCGCTGCCGACTAACCTGCGGCTATGGATGCGTCCGGAAGCCTCGTCGAGCGGATCGCCGCGCACGTGGATGCGTCGCCCATCCGTCCCGTGCGGATCGTCGGGATGGACGGCCCGGCGGGTGCCGGCAAGTCGACGGTCGCACGCGCCGTCGCCGAGCGGCTGGACGCCCCGGTCGTGGAGATCGACGACTTCGTCTCGTGGGGGGACTTCGCCGGCTGGTGGCCGCGTCTCGAGGAGCAGGTCCTCGCGCCGCTGCTCGCAGGACGGGACGCCCGCTATCAGCGCCGCGACTGGGAGGGCGACGAATTCGGCACGGCGCTGGGGGAGTGGCGCGTCCTTCCGTGGGCGCCGATCGTGGTCCTCGAGGGCGTGACATCGACACGCCGTGCCGTCGCCGACCGCCTTGCGTGCCGCGTCTGGGTCGACGCACCGGCGGAGCTGCGCCTCGCCCGAGGCATCGCGCGCGACGGGGAAAGCCATCGGCCGCTGTGGGAGCGATGGCAGGCCGAGGAGGCGGCGTTCTTCGCCGCCGACGGCGCCCGGGAGCGCGCGGACTTCCTGCTCGACACGTCCGGGCGGCCTTCGACGGCGGACGCGGGGCAGCGGTGACGGATCCCTCCGCTCACGACTGGCGGCCGCCGCGCGGCGAGGGCCGGGCGTCCGAGGTGTCCGCCGTGATCGGCGCGGGCGATGCCGTCTGGCGCTCCGCGTCGGAGGACGTGCTGTCGTGGGCCGTGAAGACCCGGAGCGGGTTCGCCGTCGACACCGCGGGGCAGGTCGCCGTGGGCGATCGCCTCAGGATCTCGGCGCGGATCGGATGGATCCGCATCGTCGAGCCGGTGGAGGTGGTCCACGTCGTGGCCGGAGCCGCGCGCGTCGGATTCAGCTATCGCACGCTCCCCGGTCATCCGGTGTCCGGCGAGGAGGCGTTCATCGTCCACCGCGACGGCGATCTCGTGCACCTGACGGTGCGATCGATCACGCGTCCCGCCGAGCGCGGCGGATGGCGTCTGGCGTTTCCGCTGCTGCGCGTCGTCCAGCGACTCGTGCGCCGACGGTACCTTCGCGCGCTGCGCTGATCGCCCCCGGATAATGGGCAGGTGGAGCCCTGGGAGATGCACGAGTGGCACGCCGAGTTCCTGGATGCCTGCAACCGGCACGATCTCGAGGCCATCCGCGCGTTCATCGGGACGGATGTGCGGCGCGCGCATCTGCCGGGCGGTGTGGACGCCTGGCTGACCGATCTGGCCGATCTCTTCCATGCCTTCCCGGATTGGCGCTGGCGCCGGATCCAGGTAGTCGCGGAGGAGGACCGGATCGCCGTCCACCTGCGGGGGAGCGGAACGCATCTCGGGGAGTTCAAAGGCATCGCCCCGTCGCGCCGACACGTCAACGTCGCGGAGTTCGCGATGTATCGCGTCACGAACGGCCGGATCGCCGAGGTCACCGGCTCGGACGATCTGGAGCTGATCACGCAGCTTGGTGCGCGCTGACCGCATACGGGGTCGCTCGAAGACGAGCGGCAGTGACCCGGAGCCGTCACTTCGCGCTTCTTGAACATGCGGATCGGGTTCGAAGTCGGATCGAAACCGCTCACGATCCCTCGCTGCTCGAGTCCCCTCGATCGTGCGACGGTGCCTGCTGCGTCGGCCAAGCCGCGCCCCAGGGAAGGTTCGAGCTGGCGCGCAACGCGCCGCGGGGCCAAGATGTCGGCATGACCGGCGCGCACCGGCCCGTGATCCGCACACCCGACCAGCGGATCCGGGTGTTCGTGAGCTCGACCCTGCGCGAGCTCGCAGAGGAGCGCCGCGCCGTTCGAGCCGCGATCGAGCGCATGCGGCTCGCGCCCGTGATGTTCGAGCTCGGCGCCCGGCCGCATCCGCCGCGCGCGCTCTACCGCTCGTACCTTGCGCAGAGCGACGTGTTCGTCGGCATCTACGGCGACAGCTACGGCTGGGTCGCGCCCGACGAGCAGGTCTCGGGCCTCGAGGACGAGTACGCGCTCGCACCGCGGGACATGCCGAAGCTCATCTACGTGCGCGCCTCTGAGCACCGGGAGCCGCGGCTCGAGGACCTCATCGCGCGCATCCGCTCGGACGACACCGCGGCGTACTTGCCGTTCGCGACGGCGTCGGAGCTCGAGGAGTTCGTGTCGAACGACCTCGCGACGCTGCTCGCCGAGCGCTTCGACGAGTCGCGGCTGCAGAACGGGGGCGGGCCGGAGGAGATCCCGCCGACCCCCGAGTCGCGCATCCCGGTGCCTCCGACGAGCACGATCGGCCGCGACCGCGAGATCGCCGAGGTGAGGTCGCTCTTCGAGCGCGGGACGAAGCTCGTGAGCCTGGTGGGCCCGGGCGGCATCGGCAAGAGCAGGCTCGCGATCGAGGTCGCGCAGGGGACCGCGGATCTGTTCCCGGACGGGCGGTACTTCCTCCCGCTCGAGGGGGTGTTCGAGCCGGGACTGCTGCTGCCGACGGTCGCATATGTGCTCGGCATCCGCGACACCGGCGAGACCGCGCTCGAGGAGCGCATCTCGCGAGCGCTCGCGAGCCGGCGCGTGCTGCTCGTGCTCGACAACTTCGAGCAGATCGTGGAGGCGGCGCCGCTGCTCGTGCGGCTGCTCGACGTCGCGCCGTCTGCGTCCCTGCTCGTCACGAGCCGCACGGTGCTGCGGATCCGAGGGGAGCGCGTCTTCGAGGTGAAGGCGCTCGGCGTGCCCGACACCGTGGCCCACCCGAGCATCGAGCGGGTGCGGCGCTCGCCTGCCGGCGCGCTCTTCGTCGACCGCGCGCAAGCCGTGAAGCCCGACTTCGAGCTCTCGGCGGAGAACGCGCCCGCGGTCGCCGACATCTGCCGACGGCTAGAGGGGCTGCCGCTCGCGATCGAGCTCGCCGCCGCGAAGGTGCGGTTGCTCACCCCGCATGGCATCGCGCAGCGGCTCGAGGAGAGCCTGCCGCTCCTCACCGCCGCCGCCAGGGACCTGCCCGACCGCCACCGCACGATGCGCGCGACGATCGACTGGAGCGTGAGCCTGCTGCCCGCCGAGCAGCGCGCGCAGCTCGAGGACCTCGGCGTCTTCGCGCGCCAGTTCACGCTCGAGGCGATGGAGGCACTCGGTGCGGGTCGCGTGTGGGAGGGCCAGGCGCTCGACGGCATCGCCGGCCTCGTCGACGCCTCGCTCGTGCGGCAGGCGGAGGTCGGCGGACGGTCGGTGCTGTCGCTGCTCGCCGTCGTGCGGGAGTACGCGCTCGGCCGTCTGAAGGAGCACGGCGAGTCGGGGCGGATGCGCGCGGCCCACGCCGACTACTACAGCGACCTCGTCGCCGCGATCGCGCCGGGGCTCCGGGGCGCCGGGCAGAGCGAGGCAGTCGTGCAACTCGGCCTTGAGCTGCCGAACCTGCGCGCCGCTGTGCGCCACCTCGTGTACATCGACCGGCTCGACGACGCGGGGGAGTTCGCGTGGCGGCTGCTCGTCTACTGGTGGATAGCCGGATTCTTCGGCGAGGTGCGAGTCTGGATGCTCGAGTTGCTCGGCAAGGACCAGTCCGTCAGGCCGCACACGCGCGCGGTCGCGTGGTTCTTCGCCCTGTGGAGCGAGATGTGGCAGCACCCGACGGAGGAGGTCGTGGCGGGGCTCGGCGAGTGCGTGCGGTTGTTCACCGAGAGCGGCGACGGCGACGCGGCCGCGATGGCGACCGCGGCGCGCGCGACCGCGCGGCTGCAGCTGCCGCTCCCCGACCTCGACACCGCCGAGCGGGAGCTGGCGGATGCGGTCCACCAGCTGCGGGACCTCGGCAACCCGTGGGCGGAGGCGATCACGGAGGTGTCGCGCGGCCGGCTCGCGTGGCTGCGCGGCCTCACCGACGAGGCGCAGTCGTGCTTCGACCGGGCGACGGAGGTCGCCGAGTCGGTCGGCGACCAGTTCACCGTCTCGGTCGCGGGCAACCACCAGGCGAGGCTGCAGCTCGTGCGGGGCGACATCGACGCCGCGGAGGCTGGTTGCGTGCGCACCCTGCTCGTCTCGGTGCGGCTGCACTTCGAGGAGGGGGTCGCCTACGCGCTCGAGGGGCTCTGCGCGGTCGCCGCGGCACGCGGCGATGCGGAGCGGGCGGGGATGCTCTCGGCCGTCTCCCACGCCATCCGGCAGCGCATCGGCGTGTTCGACGCGGAGGCGTTCACCGTGCACATGCCGCAGCTGGACGCCATCCGCTCGGCGCAGCCGGAGGCGGTCGCCGCGGGGGAGCGGCGGGGCGCGGAGCTGACGGTGCCGGAGGCGATCGCCCTCGCGCTTCCCGGGCACGAGCGCGAGCAGCTCGCGCCGGAGCTGGCCCGTTGGTGAGCGCGGCCGGCGGCATCCGCACGCACGGTCGGCGGCAAGCGAGCACCGGCTCACTCGCAGAAGCTGACAACAGGGGAGTCGCAACGACCGGGCGGATTCGCGGATCCGACGACATGGCCTGGCTGAACTGACATAATGTGCATTATCGGCTATCGCGCAGCTGCGGCTCGAGGCTCTCGCGCCCCGGTGTAGCCCCAGGAGAATCCGACGACTCGCGAACCCTCCGAAGCGACCACGAGCCGGTAGCCCTCACGGGCCGCGTGACGCTCGAACAGATCGGCGTGCCACGTCTCATAGTCCGCGACGTCGTCGAAGCACTGCCTGTAGCAATCCCAGACCCGCTCCGCGGGCGCGTGCGACCGCTCCAGTACCTCGATGACCGGACCGCTCACAGGCGCTCCACCCATCGCTCGAGATCCCGCGCGCGGCGGAAAAGCAGGACGGGTGGTGCTGCGGGATCCGCGGCCCACGCGCGCATCCGTGCCCGCTTGCGGGCCCAGGACGCGAAGTGCCAGCGGATGATCGACTCGCGCGAGAGCTGCACCTTCCAGGTCTCGACGTTGCCCTGGAAGACCTCCTCGCGCGTCCTGATGCGTCGCAGCGTGCGGCGGATCAGCCGCTGCAGCGAGAACCAGCGCGGGTAGTCCAGCCCCACGATCAGCTCGACGCGCGGTATGACGCGGTCCTTCCAGCTGCTGTAGGCGCTGTCGAGGATCCACGCTTCCTGCGCGACCACGTCGTCGACCAGCGCGATCTGCTCGGCCAGCGGACGGTTGACCCATCCCGGCAGCCAGCCGATCTCATCCGCCAGAGTCACCGGGATGCCGAGCCGTTCGCCGATCCGCAGTGCCGCGGTCGACTTGCCAGAACCGGTGACGCCGTACAGCAGGATGCGATGCGGCACGGGGGCCGTCGGATCGCCCGCGCTCACGCGCCCACGTACGCCGCGAGGTGCTCCCCCGTCACCGTCGACTTCGCGGCGACGAGGTCCGCGGGTGTGCCCTCGAACACGATCCGCCCGCCGTCGTGCCCGGCCCCGGGGCCGAGGTCGATGATCCAGTCGGCGTGCGCCATGACCGCCTGGTGATGCTCGATCACGATCACCGTGCGGCCCGCGTCGACGAGTCGATCCAGAAGCCCGAGCAGGTTCGCGACGTCCGCGAGGTGCAGGCCCGTCGTCGGCTCGTCGAGGACGTAGACGTCGGCCTTCTCCCCCATCTGGTTCGCGAGTTTGATCCGCTGCCGCTCGCCGCCGGACAGGGTCGACAGCGGCTGGCCGAGCGTCAGGTAGCCGAGCCCGACGTCCTCCAGACGACCCAGGATGGCCGCGGCGGCCGGGATCTTCGCCTCGCCCTCGGAGAAGAACGGGCGAGCCTCGCCGACCGGCAGATCGAGCACCTCCGTGATGTCCTTGCCGCCGAGCTTGTAATCGAGCACGCTCGCCTGGAACCGCTTGCCGCCGCAGTCCTCACAGGGCGTCTCGACCGTGTCCATGAAGCCGAGCTCCGTGATGATCACGCCCGCGCCCTTGCACGTCGGGCACGCGCCCTCGGAGTTCGCGCTGAACAGCGCCGGTTTGACGCCGTTGGCCTTCGCGAAGGCCTTGCGGATCGGCTCGAGCAGCCCCGTGTAGGTGGCCGGGTTGCTGCGCCGCGAGCCCCGGATCGCGCCCTGGTCGATGGCCACGACGCCGTCGCGCGGCGAGACGGATCCGTGGATCAGCGAGCTCTTGCCGGACCCGGCGACCCCGGTCACGACCGTCAGGACGCCCAGCGGGATGTTCACGGACACGTCCTGCAGGTTGTGGGACGTGGCGCCGCGCACCTCGATCGCCCCGGTGGCCGAACGGACCGCCGGCTTCAGCGACGCGCGGTCGTCGAGGTGCTGGCCCGTGAGCGTGCCGCTGATCTTGAGGCCGTCCACGGTGCCCTCGAAGCAGATCGTGCCGCCCGCGCTGCCGGCGGCAGGGCCGAGGTCGATCACGTGGTCGGCGATCGCGATGGTCTCCGGCTTGTGCTCGACGACCAGCACCGTGTTGCCCTTGTCGCGCAGCTGCTCGAGCAGCCCGTTCATGCGCTGGATGTCGTGCGGATGCAGCCCGATGGTCGGCTCGTCGAACACGTACGTGACGTCGGTCAGGGACGATCCGAGGTGGCGCAGCATCTTGATCCGCTGCGCCTCTCCCCCGCTGAGCGTGCCCGACGGCCGCTCCAGGCTGAGGTACCCGAGGCCGAGGGTCACGAACGCGGCGAGGTTCGCGCCGAGGGCGGTCAGCAGCGGGCCCGCGCCCGGCCTGTCGAGCCCGCGCACCCAGTCCGCCAGGTCGGTGACCTGCATGCGGCACGCGTCGGCGATGCTGATCCCGTCGATCTTCGACGAGCGCGCGCCCTCGGTCAGGCGGGTGCCGTCGCACTCCGGGCACGTCGCGAAGGTCGCCACGCGCTCCACGAACGCACGGATGTGCGGCTGCAGCGCGTCGAGGTCCTTCGACAGCATCGCCTTCGTGATCTTCGGGATCAGGCCTTCATACGTCATGTTGATGCCGGAGATCTTGACCTTGGTCACCTCGCCGTACAGGAACATCTGCCGTTGCTTCTCGCTGAAGCTCGAGATGGGCTTGTCCGCGGGGTAGAAGCCCGACAGCGAGAAGCCCTTCACCATCCACCCGTCGGCCGTGTAGCCGGGCACCATGATGGCGCCCTCGTTCAGCGACTTCGACTCGTCGACGATCTGCGCGAGGTCGATGTCCGACACGGCGCCGCGTCCCTCGCAGCGCGGGCACATGCCGCCGAGGTAGATCGCGTCCTTCACGATCTTCTTCTCGCCCTTGGGCCCCGTCATCACGCCGCTGGCCTTCTGCGTCGGGATGTTGAACGAGAAGGCCGTGGGACCGCCGATGTAGGGCTCGCCCAGCCGGCTGAACAGGATGCGCAGCATCGCGTTCGCGTCGGTGACCGTCCCGACCGTGGAGCGCGGGTTCGCGCCGAGCCGCTCCTGGTCGACGATGATCGCGGTCGTCAGCCCCTCGAGCACGTCCACGTCCGGGCGGGGCACGGACGGCATGAAGCCCTGCACGAACGCGCTGTACGTCTCGTCGATCATGCGGCGCGACTCGGCGGCGATCGTGTCGAAGACCAGCGAGCTCTTGCCCGATCCCGACACGCCCGTGAACACCGTCAGGCGTCGCTTCGGGATCTCGACGCTGACGTCCTTCAGGTTGTTCTCGCGCGCGCCCTGCACGCGGATGAGGTCATGGGTGTCGGCGGGATGCACCGGCGCTCCTTAGGGTCTGGCTCGGGGACGGGGGTGGGCTCAGCCGCGCTGCTGGATGCGGATCATGTTGCCCGCCGGATCGCGCAGGGCGAAGTCGCGCAGGCCGTAGTCCTGGTCGATCGGCTCCTGCACGATGTCCACGTCGGGCATGGCCTGGATCCTCTCGAACACGGCATCGACGTCGGGCGTCGCGAGCACGATCCCGGCGAACGTGCCCTTCGCCATCATCTCGGAGATCGTGCGCCTCTCGTCGTCCGTGATGCCGGGATCGACCGCCGGCGGCGTGAGCACGATCGACGTGTCCGGTTGGCCGGCGGGGCCGACCGTGATCCAGCGCATGGTCTCGTAGCCGACGTCGAGGCGCACCTCGAAGCCGAGCACGTCGCGGTAGAAGGCGAGCGAGGCCTCCGGATCGGTGTGCGGAAGGAAGCTGGCGTTGATGGTGATGTCCATGTCGGTCACGCTATCCGGGCGCTCTCGCGCCGCGCTTCTCGATTCCTGACCGGTCTCGTGACCGACTTCACGACGAGCGACGGCAGACCGCCGAAGCCGTCCTGCGCCTCGCGGCGGTAGACGCTCGGCGGCATGCCGACCAGTTCGGTGAACCGCGAGCTGAAGGTGCCGAGCGACGCGCAGCCGACCTCGAAGCAGACCTCCGTGACCGTCAGATCTCCGCGCCGCAGCAATGTCATGGCGCGCTCGATGCGCCGCGTCATCAGGTACGCGTAGGGCGACTCGCCGTAGGCCGCCTTGAACTGGCGGCTCAGGTGCCCGGCCGACATGTGCACGCCGCGCGCGAGCGCCTCGACGTCCAGCGGCCGCGCGTACTCGCGATCCATCCGGTCGCGCACGCGTCGCAGCAGCGCCAGCTCGCGCAGGCGGGCTTCATCGACGTCCCTGGCCACGAGTCGATCGTGCCACGGCTCGCCGCCGCCGGCCTACGCCCGCGGCGCCTCGCCTTGGGCGAACTTGGGCGCCGGGGGCTCCCACGTCTCGAGCGCCCGGATGAGCCCGCGCGGCGTGGAGACGACGATCAGCGAGTCTCGGAACGTGTCCGCGACGAAGCCCTCCTCCACCATCCGGTCGACCATCGTCAGCATCGGCCGCCAGAACCCGCGCACGTCGTACACGGCGACGGGCTTGCGGTGGATGCCGAGCTGCAGCCACGTCCACACCTCGAAGAACTCCTCGACCGTGCCGATGCCGCCGGGCAGCGCGACGAACGCGTCGGCGAGCTCGGCCATGCGCATCTTCCGCGCGTGCATATCGGGCACGATCTCGAACGTCGTGAGATCCGGATGCGCGATCTCCTTGTCGACCAGCGCCTCGGGCATCACGCCGTGCACCTCGCCGCCGGCCTCGCGCGCCGCGGTGGAGACGGCGCCCATGAGCCCGACGTTGCCGCCGCCGTACACCACGCCCATGCCGCGGGCCGCGAGCGCCTGCCCCACATCGACCGCGGCGCGCGCGTACGCGGGATCGGCTCCCGCGGACGAGCCGGTGAAGACCGTCACGCTCCGAATCGGGGCGGGGCTGCGCGGTGCCGGTGCGGTGCTCATGACCCCACCCTACGGACGCCGTAGGTTGGAGAGGTGATCCCCTGCGCCGAGCCGCTCGTCCAGGCCGCCCCGGCGGCGCCCCCGCAGTCGTGATCGGCGTCCTGACCGGCTTCGCGGTCGTCGGCCTCGCGATCGTGACCGGCTACATCGTCGCGCGGATCGACCTGCTCGGCGAGCACGCGCAGTACGTCCTGAGCCGGCTGACCTTCTTCGTGCTCAATCCGTTCCTGCTCTTCACTGTCCTTTCGGATGCGGACCTCACGCTGCTGTTCTCGGCCCTGCTGCCCGTGTCGATCCTGGCCGCGTTCGCGATGTTCCTGGTCTACGGCCTGATCGCGAAGCTCGCGTGGAGGCGCTCGCTCGGCGAGATCGTGCTCGGCGCGCTCGGTGCCGGCTACGTCAACGCGAACAACATCGGCATCCCCATCTCGACCTACCTGCTCGGCAGCGGCGCCTACTCGGCCCCGGTGATCCTCGTCCAGCTGCTGGTGATCACGCCCATCGTGCTGGCGATCCTGGACAGCGTCTCGAGCGGCGGAGCGGCAGGATGGCGGGGCCTCGCCCGCGCGCTGCGGCGGTCGCTGCGCAATCCGATGATCATCGGGGCCGCGCTCGGGCTGCTCGTCGCCGTGACCGGCATCGAGCTGCCCGCCATCGTCACCGAGCCCATCGGCCTGCTGGCCGGGGCCGCGGTGCCGGTGCTGCTGCTGAGCTTCGGCATGTCGCTGTTCGGGAAGCGCGTGCTGACGACGCAGGCCTCGCGTCCCGACGTGCTGCTGGCGACCGCGATGAAGCTGCTCGTCATGCCAGTGACCGCCTGGGCCCTCGGCCTGCTGTTCCACCTCGACGCGCACGCCATGCTCGTCGTGGTCGTGCTCGCGAGCCTGCCCAGCGCGCAGAACGTGTTCAACTACGCCCAGCGCTACGGCGTGGGCGAGGTGCTCGCGCGCGACGTCGTGTTCCTCACGACGTTCGGCTGCATCCCGACCGTCTTCGCGGCCGCGGTGCTGCTCGGCGGCTGAGACAGGTCACGCCGCCGCCGGTGCCGAGCGAGCCGCGGGCGAGTCGAGACGACCCGCCTCAGCCCTCCAGCGCGCGCAGCAGCCGCTCGGCCTTCCAGCGCGACTCGACGTACTCGTCGTCCGCGGTCGACTGCACCGTCACGCCGCCGCCCGTGCCGAGCCTGTAGGTGCCGGATCCGTCGGTGAGGAGCGTCCGGATGATCACCCCGAGATCCGCGCGCCCGTCGCCGGCGATCCAGCCGAGCGCCCCCGCGTAGGCGCCGCGAGGCGTCCGCTCGACCTCGTCGATGATCTGCATGGTCCGCAGCTTCGGGGCGCCCGTCATGGAGCCCGCGGGGAACAGGGCCCGCAGCGCCTCGAGGGATCCGACGTCCTCGCGCAGGACGCCGCGCACCGTCGACACCAGCTGGTGCACGGACGCGTAGGACTCGACCGCCATGAGCGACGGCACCTCGACCGTCCCGACCTCGCACACCTGCGACAGGTCATGGCGCAGCAGGTCGACGATCATGAGGTTCTCCGAGCGGAAGCGCTGGTCGGTGCGCAGCAGCTCCGCCGCCGCGGCGTCCTCCTCCGGCGTCGCGCCGCGCGGGGTCGTGCCCTTGATCGGCTTCGCCTCGAGAGTCCGCCGCTCCCCCGCTCCCCCGGAGATCCGGGCGTAGCGCTCGGGCGAGGAACCGGCGACGAAGGCGCGCGCGCCGGGCACGTCGTGCTGCAGGTAGGCCGCGTACGGCGCCGGGTTCACCGCCCACAGCCCCGCGAAGACGTCGAGCGGCGCGAGCGCGCTCGGCGCGGACGCCCGGTAGGTGAGGTTGACCTCGTACGAGTTGCCGGCGTGCAGATGCTCCTGCACAGCGTCGAACGCCTCTCGGTACCACGAGGGGGCCGGCTCCGAGGCGGCCGCTCCCCCGGCCACCTCATCGGGCGCGATCGGCAGCTCGAGGCGCTCGACGTGCGAGGGGCGCATCCACACCGCGTCGGGCAGGACGCCGTCCGGACGGGCGGGCAGGTCGGCGCGCGCGGCGTACCCGAAGTAGCCGAACCAGCGGTCATCGGGCGTGCCCGCGGCGAGCTCGACCTCGAGCGCCGCGAAGACGTCGTCTCCCACGACCTCCGCGCGTCCGCCCGCGTGCCGCGTCACCTCGCGCCGGGCCGCGTCGTACGTCAGCGACACGTCCTCCGGATCGAGCCACGCGAGCTGGGGGCCGCCGTCACCGGCGTGCATCCAGGCGCACCGGCCGCTGCGAGCGGCCTCCGCGATCCGGTCCCTCACGCCGCACCCAGGAAGTTGCGCACGATCCGCTCGCCGTGCTCGGTCAGGACCGACTCGGGGTGGAACTGCACGCCCGCGATCGGCAGCCGCCGGTGCGCGACGCCCATCACGAGGCCGGTGCGCTCGTCCGTCGCCGTCACGACCACGTCATCGGGCAGCTCGAGCGCCGCGAGCGAGTGATACCGGATCGCCCGGAAGCCGTCGGGGACGTCCGCGAACAGTCCGGCCCCGTCGTGCCGCACGGTCGCGTCGATGCCGTGCCCCGGGTCGACGCGCTCGACGCGACCGCCGAACGCCGTCACGATGCCCTGCATGCCGAGGCACACGCCGAGCACGGGCCGCTCCCCCGCCCGCAGCACCTCGCGCCCCACGGCGAAGTCGTGCGGATCGGCAGGATGCCCCGGTCCCGGCGAGAGCACCACGAAGTCGTGCGCGAGCACCTCGGCGGCCGTGCACTCGTCGTGCTCGACGACGCGCGGCAGGCCGCCGGTCACCCCGGCGATGAGATGCACGAGGTTGCCCGTGTAGCTGTCGTGGTGGTCGACGACGACCACATCGTGCGAGGGCATGCGCCTATTCTGCGGTGCCGCGGGACATGCCAGGCGCCGGCGGTCTCACTCGGCGGCGAAGGCGCTGACGTCGCCGACCAGGCGCGTGTTGTCCGCCGGCACCGGATCGACCGCGGCCTGAGCGACCTCGGCGGCGAACTCCGACACGTTGTAGAGCTTGCCCGCGGACTCGCGGCGCTGGGCGATCGCCCCCGGGTTGGCGCGCTCGAGCAGGGTCGCCGTGATGGTGCCCTCGATCATGTCGCCCGACACGACGGTGAGGCCGATCCCCTTCTCCGCGAGCGACGGGATCAGCTCGCGCAGCGCGTCCTCGCCGGCGCGCTTGGACAGCGCGACGGGCTCGTACTCGGGCATGGTCGGCGTGGTGCGGATGAAGTGCGCCTGGTGGCTCGTGACGAACACCACGCGCGATCCGGCCGTGAGCAGCGGCAGCGCCGCCTGCAGCGCGCCGACCTGCGCGTCGCGGTTGAGCGTCAGCGCGTAGTCCTCGGCCATGCCCGACTCCATGCCGCCCGAGGCGTTCAGCACGAGGATGTCCAGCGTCCCGAACTCGTCCTTCACGGCGGCGAACATCGCCTCGACCGACGCGGGGTCGGTGAGATCCGCGCCCACGACCAGCGCGCGCACGCCGAGCTCGCGCACCTCGGCGGCGAGCTTCTCCGCGCGGGGCGCCTTGTTGCGGAAGTTGATCACGACGTCCGCGCCGCCCTGCGCGAGGTAGCGGACGGTGTCGGCGCCGATACCCCGCGACGATCCCGTGACGAGGGCGACCCTGCCCGTGAGCGTGCCGGTGGCGATGGGCTGCGAGGGGGCGTCGGTCACGAGATCTCCTGAGGTCGGACGGCGGATCGGACGGGCCGGATGGGGACATCCGGCGCCGCCGGGGTCTGTTCGACAGTACCAACGGGGCCGCCCCGAGCCCTGTCGCGAGGCTCCAATGTCGCGTCCCTCCCGTTGTCCGGCGCGGCACCTCACGGCCGCTGATAGTGTGCGGAAAAAGGGAGGCGGGCGATGGAGTTCTTCTCGTTCATCGAACAGTGGTCATGGGTCGGGTGGCTCGTCCTGATCGCCCTCTTCCTGGCCATCGAGGTGATGGCCGGAGAGATGACCTTCCTGATGCTCGCGCTGGGTTCGCTCGCCGGCATCGTCGCCGCGGTCGCGCGGGCGCCGCTGTGGCTGCAGGTGATCGTCGCGGCGGCCGCGGCCGTCGCGTTCCTCGGCCTGCTGAGGCCGCCCCTGCTGCGTCGCCTCCAGCGCAGCTCCGATCCCGAGAAGTTCAACGTGGAGCGGCTCATCGGCCTCGACGGCGTCGTCACCGAGACGGTCACGGCCCTCGGCGGCCGCGTCAAGCTCGCCAACGGCGACGCGTGGACCGCCCGCGTCCAGCACGGCAGCGACCTGCCGCCCCAGACCCCCGTCGTGGTGGCCGCCATCCAGGGCGCCACCGCCATCGTCACCCCCGCCGGCGCCCCCGCCCCGACCCAGGAGAGCTGACCCATGGATGCCCTCGGACCGATCCTGCTGTGGATCCTCGCCATCGCGGTCGTGATCTTCGTGGTCACGATCCTCGTGCAGGCGATCCGCATCGTGCCGCAGAGCGAGGCGTTCATCATCGAGCGCCTCGGCCGGTACCACCGGACGCTGTTCGGCGGCCCGCACCTTCTGGTGCCGATCATCGACCGGGCCCGCTCGCGCGTGGACCTGCGCGAGCAGGTGGTCTCCTTCCCGCCGCAGCAGGTGATCACGGAGGACAACCTGTCGGTCGCGGTGGACGTCGTCGTCTACTTCCGGGTGACGGATCCGCGCGCAGCGACGTACGAGATCGCGAACTACCTCGGCGCGGTCGAGCAGCTGTCGATCACGACGCTGCGCAACGTGGTCGGCGGACTGAATCTCGAGGAGGCGCTGGTCAGCCGCGATCTCATCAACGCCAAGTTGAGTGCGACGTTGGACGAGGCGACCGGCCAGTGGGGCATCAAGGTCGGCCGCGTCGAGATCAAGGCCATCGACCCGCCCGCCACTCTGCGCGACGCGATGGAGAAGCAGATGCGCGCCGAGCGGGACCGCCGCGCGGCGATCCTGACCGCCGAGGGTCAGAAGCAGTCGCAGATCCTCGTGGCCGAGGGTGCGCGGCAGGCGGAGATCCTCAAGGCCGAGGGCGACAAGCAGGCCCAGGTGCTGCGCGCGCAGGGCGAGTCTGAGGCGATCCAGAACGTCTTCGACGCGATCCACGCGGGCGCGCCGGACGAGAAGCTGCTCGCCTACCAGTACCTGCAGACGCTTCCGAAGCTCGCGGAGAGCCAGTCGAGCAAGCTGTGGATCATCCCGAGCGAGCTCACCGAGGCCCTCAAGGGCATCGCGAGCGGCTTCGGGCGCGGCGCGTCCCCCGCCGATCGCGCGTGACGCACCCCTACCTGCTCGGCGCGGCGCACCCGCGCGTGCTCGCGCACCGCGGCCTCGTCGTGCCGGATCAGCACATCGCCGAGAACTCGTTCGCCGCGATCGCCGCGGCGCACGCGGCCGGGGCGGAGTATGTCGAATCGGACTGCCACGTGACCTCGGACGGGCACGTGGTGCTGTTCCACGACGAGACGCTCGAGCGCGTCACGGGCGATCCGCGCGCCGTCCGGGACGTGCCGCTGCGCGAGCTCGAGCAGCAGATGGCGGCACGGGGCGGGCTCGCGACGCTCGCGCAGTCGCTCGAGTCTTTCCCCGGCACGCGGTTCAACCTCGACGTCAAGGCCGCCGCGGCGGCGGTGGGCGTCGGCCGCCTGGTCGCGGAGGACGCGCACCGCGTGCTGGTGACGAGCTTCTCCGACGACCGGCGGCGCATCGCGCTCGCGGCCGCCGCGCCCGCGCGGCCGGCCACCTCCCCCGGCTCGCGCACACTGACGCGTCTCGTCGCCGCCGTCGGTGCGGGCATCCGGCCCGTCGCGATGCGACTGTTGGATGGCCTGGACGCGCTGCAGATCCCGGAGCGGCAGGGCATCATCCAGGTGCTCACGCCGCGCCTGATCCGCTGGGCGCACGAGGCCGGCGTGGAGATCCACGTCTGGACGATCAACGATCCGCAGCGCATGCGCGACCTCGTCGCGATGGGCGTCGACGGCATCGTCACGGATCGCGCGGACGTCGCGCTCGAGACGCTCACGCGCTGATCCGCCTCCCCTGCGTCATGACGCTGGGATTCGCCTGAGAAAGGCGGCCTGCGGTCCGGTCTTCGGATGATGCGCACAGCCGGGAGCGTTATACCTGGGACCGACGAGAGGACCACACAATGGCAGATCGCAGCCTTCGCGGAATCCGACTCGGCGCCCAGAGCCTCCAGAGCGAGGAGGGCGTCGTGTTCATGGAGCGCGCCCAGTACACGTACCACTGTGCCGCGTGCGACCGCGACACCACCCTCACCTTCGCCGCCGACGCCGAGGCGCCCGAGACCTGGGAGTGCCGCACGTGCGGCTCCGAGGCCCTGCTCCGCGTCGAGGGCGGCACGGTCGAGGTCGACCACAGCGGCGACAAGGTCGCCCGCACGCACTGGGACATGCTGCTCGAGCGGCGCACGCTCCCCGAGCTCGAGGAGATCCTCGCGGAGCGCCTGGCGTTCGTGCGCGCGCGCCGCGGCGCCGGCGAGGACCCGACGCGCGCCAAGTCGGCCTGATCCGACTTCCGACGACGACGCCGGCCCCTTTCGGGGTCGGCGTCTTTCGTTCATCCGCCGCCCGCCATCGTGGCACGCGCGTCGTGAGCATCCGCCGTGCTCCAATAGGCTGGGCGCATGGCGAAGAGCGTGGACCGGGCCGTCGGCATCGACATCGGCGGCACCGGCATGAAGGCGGGGATCGTGGACCTCGCGAAGGGCGAGCTGCTCAGCGACCGCGTCCGGATTCCCACCCCCGACGGAGCGAAGCCCAAGGACGTTCTGGCGACCGTGAAGGAGCTCCTCGAGAAGCTCGGCCCGGACGCCGCGGATCTCCCCGTCGGCATCTGCTTTCCGACCATCGTGAAGAACGGCCGAACGCTGTCGGCCGCGAACGTGTCGAAGAAGTGGCTCGACTTCGAGGCCGACGCGTTCTTCGAGGAGGGCCTGGGCAAGCCCATCCACTTCGTGAACGACGCCGATGCGGCGGGACTCGCGGAGCTGCGCTTCGGCGGCGCGAAGGACCAGCAGGGCCTGACGATCCTGACGACCCTCGGCACCGGGATCGGCGGCGCGTTCCTGTTCAACGGCCAGCTCGTGCCGAACGTCGAGATCGGCCACCTGCAGTGGAACGGCGAGTCGATCGAGAAGTACGCCGCCACGTCTGCGCGCGAGCGCGAGGGCCTCTCGTGGGAGGAGTGGGCCGGGCGCCTGCAGGAGTTCTACGACCACCTCGAGTTCCTGTTCTCCCCCGATCTGATCCTGATCGGCGGCGGCGTGTCGAAGAACCCCGAGAAGTTCCTGCCCCGCATCAAGACGCGCGCGGACATCCGCGTCGCGACGCACGCGAACAACGCGGGCATCATCGGAGCCGCGTCGCTCGCGCTCTGACTCCGCACGCAGACGCGCCCGGATCCTGATCGGATCCGGGCGCGTCTGCGTGGTCGGAGGCGAATGGGCCGGCCTGTACGCCGGGTTCTGTTCGGGGGCTCGCGCCCCGTCGACGACCATCTCTCTCGGCGGCACGTTGCCGTGACGCTCTAGCGACCTACCCGAGGACTCGGCGGGCCGCGTCAACATCCTCTGTCTGGTCTTGCTCCGGGCGAGGTTTACCGAGCGGATCGCGTCACCGCGACCCCTGGTGGTCTCTTACACCACCGTTTCACCCTTACCGAGACGAGCTCGGCGGTCTGCTTTCTGTGGCACTGTCTCGCGGATCGCTCCGGGTGGGTGTTACCCACCGCCCTGCCCTGGGGAGCCCGGACGTTCCTCGGCGCGCGACGGCGGACCGTCCGCGACGCGGTCGTCCAGCCGACCCATTCGCACCCGCCAGTCTACGGCGTGCGAGCTGTCAGTCCTTCCCGGCGCTGTCGGAGATCCGCAGGTCGAGGGGGAAGTCGATGGGGAACGAGCCGAACAGCAGCCGGCCAGCGGCCTCGGCGGAGGCGCGCAGCGCATCGGCGGCGGCCTCGGCCTGCTCGGCGGGCGCGTGCACGAGCACCTCGTCGTGCAGGAAGAACGCCAGGTGCGCGCGGCGCGCGAAGGCGGCGCCGGATCGCGGGGCGCCGTGATCCGGATCGACCGGCGGAAGCTGCGCCAGGCGCAGCCGGAGATCGGCGAGCCACGCGAGCGCCCACTCGGCCGCCGTGCCCTGCACGATGAAGTTGCGCGTGAACCGACCGCGATCGCGCGCGATGCGCCGCGCTCGGGTCTCCTCGGCCGCGGAGGCGCCGGCGCGGCCCTGCGCGGTGCGCCACGCGTCGTCGGGCCCGGGCGACGTGCGACCGAGCCACGTCGCCACCCGTCCGCCGTCCTCGCCCGTGCGCGCGGCGGCGTCGACGAGGCCCATCGCCTGTGGGTAGACCTTCCGCAGGCGCGGCACCAGGCGCCCGGAGTCGCCCGTGGTCGCGCCGTACATCGCGCCCAGCACCGCGACCTTCGCCTCGGCCCGCGTCGCCACGGCGCCGTCCGCGACGATGCCCGCGTACAGATCCCGGCCTCGCGCGGCGTCGGCCATCCGCTCGTCCCGCGCCATGGCGGCGAGCACCCGCGGCTCGAGCTGCGCGACGTCGGCGCCCACGATCCGCCAGCCGGGGTCGGCGCGCAGCGCGTCGCGCAGCTGCCGGGGCAGCTGCAGCGCGCCCCCGCCGGATGACGCCCAGCGGCCCGTCACGACGCCGCCCGGCACGTAGACGGGCCGGAAGCGCCCGTCGTGCACCCACTCGTCCAGCCATGCCCAGCCGTTCGCGCTCAGCAGGCGGGAGAGCCGCTTGTACTCCAGCAGGGGCGGGATCGCCGGATGGTCGACCTCGCGCAGCTCCCACTTGCTCGTCGACTCGACGAGGATCCCGGCGTTGTGCAGCGCGCGCAGCAGGCGCGGCGGCGAGTCCAGGGCGAGCGACGGGTCCTCCAGCGCCGCGCGGACCTCCGCGGCGTGGTGCGCCATCCGCTCGGGCACGCCACCGGCTCCGCGCCGGCCCAGGACGTCCGTCAGGATCCGCCGGTGGTGATCCGCGTCCCAGGGGACGCCCGCGACGCGCATCTCGGCCGCCACGAGGGCGCCCGCCGACTCGGCCGCGAGCAGCAGGCGCATCCGGCCCGGGTCCGCCGCGTGCGGCACCGCGGCGTCCTGTCGCTCGAGCTCGTCGACCACCTCGCGGACATCGTCGCGACCGCGCACCGGGGCGGGCGCGTCGAGCGCGAACAGCGCGTCGAGATCCGGCGCGCCGCCCGTCCCCGCCGCTGCGTCCCACGCGGTCGCCGCGCGCAGCGCCGTCGCCTCGGGCACCGCGTCGCGCAGGATCGCGTGGCCCAGGCGAAGGTCGTGGCACCGCGTCACGCGCACCCCGGCCGCCAGGAGCGCCGGATACCACTCGGCCGTGCTCGACCAGATCCAGCGCACGCCGCGGCCGCTCGCGGCCCCCTCGGCCTCCCGCTCGGCCACCCAGGCGGGCAGCTCCGCAGCAGTCAGCGGGCGGCGTCCGCGCTCCCCGGCCCGGTCGAGCACCACGGCGACGATTCCGCCGTCCGCGGCGCGACCCAGCGCGATCCGCTCGGCGTCGGCCCACGGCGACGGCGCGGATGACGCGTCGACGCCCGGCTCAGAGGACGGCGTCACCCCCGGCGGCCTCCGGCGCCCGCGCCGAGCCGAGGTCGCGGCGGAAGCTCGCGCGCGCGTCCATCGACTCGTTGGCGGCGGCATCCGCGAGCTTGTTCTCGTTGCGCGGCACCCACTCGAAGGTCACGGTGCGCCCCGCCACGAGCTCGCGGGCACGGCGCGCGAGCGTCTGCATGTCGGGGTGCTTGATCTTCCAGCGGCCGGTCATCTGCTCGACCACGAGCTTCGAGTCCATGCGCACGTGGATCGCGTCCGGGTCGCGCTCCAGCGCGGCCTCGACCCCCGCGATCATGCCGTTGTACTCGGCCACGTTGTTCGACGCGACGCCGACGTAGACGCCGACCTCGCTCAGCACGCTTCCCGTCGCGGGATCGATCACGACCGCTCCGCCGGCCGCGGTGCCGGGGTTGCCGCGCGAACCGCCGTCTGCCTCGACGATGAGCGTGCGGGTCACAGGCCGGATTCCGCGGTGCGCACCATGATGCCGCCGCACTCGGGGCACAGCGCCACCTCGTCCGCGGGAGTCGAGCGCAGCACCGCGAGGTCGCTCGGCGCCAGGTTCATGTTGCACGCGCCGCACATTCCGCGGGTGAACACCGCCGTGCCGGTCCCGCGGGCGGCGAGCCGCTCGTAGAGGGCGAGCAGGTCGGCGGGGATCCGGCCGGCGACCGCGCCGCGATCGCGCGTGAGGGCGTCGATGTCGCTCGTCGCCTTCGCCACGAGCTCCTTCGCCTCGCCGCTGAGGCGCTGGCCCTCGGACGTGACCTCGTCCATGAGCGCCTGCTGCTCGGCGAGCGCCGCGTCGGCGGCCTCGAGCTTCTCCATGACCTCCAGCTCGGCGTCCTCGAGGTCGCTGCGACGCCGGTCGAGGCTCGCGATCTCGTGCTCGAGGCCCTGCGCGTCCTTGGGGCTCGTCGCGACGTTCAGGCGCTCCGCGTCGCGCGCGCGACGGGCGCTCACGACCTCGACGTCGCCCTCGATCCGCTTCAGCTCGGCGCGGAGGTCGTCCCGCGCGCCGGCGCGATCGGCGAGCTCGCGCCCGAGGCTCGTGCGCCGCGCGATCAGCTCCTGCACGCGCGCCGCCTGCGGCGGGTTCCTGCGCACGGCCTCGGCCTGCGCGAGGCGGCGGTCGATGTCGACGACGTCGAGCAGGAGGAGCTGGTCGGCAGGGCTGGCTTTCACCCCTCCAACCTACCCCGCGGGCGCATCGCTCACGGGGTCGCCCGCCCGCCCCGCGTGCCTCATCCGCGGGCCGTCCGCAAGCCCCGTGCGCGCTCGGGGGTGCGCCCGTACCGTCGGACGCGGACGGGACGAAGGCCCGAGAAGGAGAGAACCGATGACGCGCTTCGGCTACACGCTGATGACCGAGCAGAGCGGCCCGCGCGAGCTCGTGCGCTACGCGGAGCAGGCGGAGGACGTGGGCTTCGACTTCGAGGTCTCGAGCGACCACTACTCCCCCTGGCTGGTCAGCCAGGGACACGCGCCGTACGCCTGGACGGTGCTGGGCGCCGTCGCGCATGCCACCTCGCGGGTCGAGCTGATGACCTACGTGACCTGCCCGACGCTGCGCTACCACCCCGCGGTCGTGGCCCAGAAGGCCGCGACCCTGCAGCTGCTGTCGGAGGGCCGCTTCACGCTGGGCCTCGGCGCGGGCGAAAGCCTCAACGAGCACGTGGTCGGCGAGGGCTGGCCCGGCGTGGCTCAGCGGCAGGACATGCTCGCGGAGGCCATCGAGATCATCCGCGCTCTGCACACCGGCGACCTCGTCACGTACGACGGCGCCTACTTCCGCGTCGACTCCGCGCGGGTCTGGGATGCGCCGGACGGCGGCGTCCCGATCGGCGTGGCCGTGTCGGGCGAGAGCTCGCTGTCGAAGCTCGCACCGCTCGGAGACCACATGATCGCGGTGCAGCCCGAGGGCGACCTCGTCACGGGATGGGACGAGCACCACGGCGCCGGATCGCGCAAGATCGGGCAGGTGCCGATCAGCTGGGATCCGGATCGGGATGCCGCGATCACCCGCGCGCACGATCAGTTCCGCTGGTTCGGGGGCGGCTGGGCCGTGAACGCGGATCTGCCGACCCCGGCCGGCTTCGAGGCCGCGTCGCAGTTCGTCCGTCCGGAGGACGTCGCCGCCGCGATCCCGTGCGGACCGGATCTGGACGCGCTCGCGGAGGGCGTGCGCCCGTTCCTCGACGCCGGCTTCACCGACATCGCGATCGTGCAGATCGGCGACGAGAAGCAGCAGCAGTTCCTGGATGAGGCGGCCGGGCCGCTGCTGGAGCGCCTGCGCGCCCTGTGAGGCCTACGCCGATGGTGGGCCCTGCCGGGATCGAACCGACGACATCCACGGTGTAAACGTGGCGCTCTACCAGCTGAGCTAAAGGCCCTCGCCACGAGTCTACGGGCGCGCGTCAGCCGATCCGGACCTCGTCGCCCACGTGGATCACACCGCCGGATCCGGCGGGCAGCAGCAGGATCCCGAGGGTCGGCTCGGTCTGGCCGACCTCGCGGGTCAGGGTCGGCAGCAGGCGGGCGTCGCGCTCACCCGTGTCGGGGTTGGCGTGGATCGCCAGGCAGCGCACGATCGGCTTCTGCACCTCGAAGGCGACGTCGCCGATCCGGACCCTTCCCGCCCACTCGAGCTCCGCCCAGGCGTCGACGCCCTGGATGACGATGTTCGAGCGGAAGCGCCGGTCGTCCACCGGGGCGTCGACGAGCGCATCCAGCGCGGCGACCGAGGACGCGCTGTGGGCGGAGACGAAGCCGCGCGCCCGGTCCTGGAACCGGGAGGTCTCGCCGTCGCCGACCAGCGTGAGCGGCAGTCGTCCGCTCGCGCGCAGTCTCCGCGCGTCGGGCGTGCCGAGCACGTACCCGGTCACCGCCTCCGACAGTCGGCGGCGTCCCTCGGCGTCCAGCCCTTCCTCCGCGAGCGGTGCGCCGTCGACCTCCAGGCGCAGCCGCCGCCCGTCCCAGTCGAGGCGGACGCGCGCCAGCGACGGGAAGTCCATGAGCGAGAGCCCGCGGCTCTTCGGCCAGTGGTCGAGGCCGTCGCGCTCCTCCGGCTCGGCCGCGTCCGCGAAGCGGAACGCCAGCACGCGGTCCCCTTCGATCCGCCCGCCATCGAGCACGGCCAGGCTGTCGCGGGCCTCGGGAGTGAAGCCCTTCACGGGGTAGCGGTAGAGGGCGCTCACGAACGGCACCCGTCCATCCTGCCCTGCCCAGGAGGGCTAGGCTGAAAGGCGATCACGCGTGCGCCCTGACCCGTCAGCGCACGCGCAGGTATGTTCGCGAGGCACGATCTGCCCCGCTCGACGAAAGGTCATCCGGTGGCAGTACACGACCAGGATCCGTACTCGCAGGGACCGCAGGACAGCGACCCGGAGGAGACCAGCGAGTGGCAGCAGTCGCTGGATGAGCTCGTCGACGCGAAGGGCCACCAGCGCGGTCGCGAGATCATGCTGAGCCTGCTGAAGCGCTCGAAGGATCTGCACCTGGGCGTGCCGATGGTCCCGACGACCGACTACGTCAACACGATCGCGCCCGAGGACGAGCCGGAGTTCCCCGGCGACGAGGAGCTCGAGCGCCGCTACCGCTCGTGGATCCGCTGGAACGCGGCCCTCACCGTGCACCGCGCGCAGCGCCCCGGGATCGGCGTCGGCGGCCACATCTCGACGTACGCGTCGTCCGCCTCGCTGTACGAGGTCGGCTTCAACCACTTCTTCCGCGGCCAGGACCACCCCTCCGGCGGCGACCAGATCTTCATCCAGGGCCACGCCTCCCCCGGCCCGTACGCCCGCGCGTTCCTCGAGGGCCGCCTGTCCGAGGCGCAGCTCGACGGCTTCCGCCAGGAGAAGTCGGCCGGCGCGAACGGCATCCCGTCGTACCCGCACCCTCGCCTGATGCCCGAGTTCTGGCAGTTCCCGACCGTGTCGATGGGTCTCGGACCGATCAACGCGATCTACCAGGCGATGACGAACAAGTACCTCGCCAACCGCGGCATCAAGGACACCGCCGACAGCCATGTCTGGGCGTTCCTCGGCGACGGCGAGATGGACGAGGTCGAGAGCCGCGGACAGCTGCAGGTCGCCGCGAACGAGGGCCTCGACAACCTCACGTTCGTGATCAACGCGAACCTCCAGCGCCTCGACGGCCCGGTGCGCGGCAACGGCAAGATCATCCAGGAGCTCGAGAGCTACTTCCGCGGCGCCGGATGGAACGTCATCAAGGTCATCTGGGGCCGCGAGTGGGACGAGCTGCTCGCCCGCGACGACGACGGCGCGCTGCGCAACCTGATGAACGTCACCCCCGACGGCGACTTCCAGACCTACAAGACCGAGTCCGGCGCGTACGTGCGCGAGAACTTCTTCGGACGCGACCCGCGCGCGCTCGAGCTCGTCAAGGACTACAGCGACGACCAGGTCTGGGGCCTGCGTCGCGGCGGCCACGACTACCGCAAGGTGTACGCGGCCTTCAAGGCGGCTCAGGAGCACAAGGGCCAGCCGACCGTCATCATCGCCCACACCATCAAGGGCTACGGCCTCGGGCCGCACTTCGAGGGCCGCAACGCGACCCACCAGATGAAGAAGATGACGCTGGACGACCTGAAGCTCTTCCGCGACACCATGCACATCCCGGTCACGGACAAGCAGCTCGAGGACGACCCGTACCGCCCGCCGTACTACCACCCGGGCGAGAACGACGAGACGATCCAGTACATGCTGGAGCGCCGCCGCGCGCTCGGCGGCTTCCTGCCGGAGCGCCGCAGCAGGTACACGCAGATCCCCCTGCCGCAGGACAAGGACTACGCCCTGCTGAAGAAGGGCTCGGGCACGCAGGAGATCGCGACGACGATGGCGTTCGTGCGCCTCGTGAAGGACCTCCTGCGCGTCGACGGGTTCGGCAACCGCATCGTGCCGGTGATCCCGGACGAGGCGCGCACGTTCGGCATGGACTCGTACTTCCCGACCGCGAAGATCTACAACCCGAACGGCCAGAACTACACGTCGGTCGACCGCGCGCTGCTCCTGGCCTACAAGGAGAGCCCGCAGGGCCAGATCATGCACGTGGGCATCAACGAGGCCGGCGCGATGGCCGCGTTCACCGGCACGGGCACGTCGTACGCGACGCACGGCGAGCCGCTGATCCCGATCTACATCTTCTACTCGATGTTCGGCTTCCAGCGCACGGGCGACGCCCAGTGGGCCGCGGGCGACCAGATGGCGCGCGGCTTCATCATCGGCGCGACCGCGGGTCGCACCACCCTCACGGGCGAGGGCCTGCAGCACGCCGACGGACACTCCCACCTGCTCGCGTCGACGAACCCCGCCACGGTGTCGTACGACCCGGCGTACGGCTACGAGATCTCGCACATCGTGCGCGCGGGCATCGAGCGGATGTACGGCGGCCAGCACGAGGACCCGAACGTGATGTACTACATCACCGTCTACAACGAGCCGATCGTGATGCCGGCCGAGCCGGAGGGCGTGGACGTCGACGGCATCCTCCGCGGCATCCACCGCATCTCCGAGGGCACGGGTGACGGACCCCGCACGCAGCTGCTCGCATCGGGCGTCGGCGTGCCGTGGGCGCTCGAGGCGCAGGAGCTGCTCAAGAAGGATTGGGGCGTCGCCGCCGACGTGTGGTCGGTCACCAGCTGGACCGAGCTGCGCCGCGACGGCCTCGCCGCCGACGAACACAACTTCCTCCACCCCGAGGCCGAGCCGACGACCGCGTACATCACCGACAAGCTCAAGGACGCCGAGGGCCCGGTCATCGCGGTCAGCGACTTCATGCACGCCGTGCAGGACCAGATCCGTCCCTGGATCACGCAGCGCTACCTGACGCTCGGCGCCGACGGCTTCGGCTTCTCGGACACGCGCGCCGCGGCACGCCGGTTCTTCAAGATCGACGGCCCCTCCATGGCGGTGCGCGCCCTGCAGGGGCTCGCGGACGAGGGCAAGGTCGACCGCGCCGTCGTCGGCCAGGCGATCGAGAAGTACCGCCTGCACGACGTCAGCGCCGGCACCTCGGGCAACGCCGGCGGGGAGAGCTGAGTTCACGCGTGAGTCAGGACGCCACGCCCGCCCGGGGGACGGCATCGACCGAGGGGGCCGTCCTCGACAGGGCGGCCACCCTGGCGTGGCTGCGCCGCATCTCGGGTGACCTGGCGACGGCGACCACGACGCGGCTCGAGCAGTCGCTGTCGTGGTACGCCGGGATGCCGCCCGCGCGCCGATCCGCCGTCGGCCTCGTGGCGCAGGCGGGCATCACGTCGTTCATCCAGTGGTTCGACGACCCCACGTCGACGCCGTGGATCGCCGCCGACATCTTCGCCGCCGCGCCCCGGGAGCTGCTGCGCAGCGTGAGCCTGCAGCAGACGCTGCAGCTGATTCGGATCACGGTGGAGGTCGTCGAGGAGCGCGTCGCGTCCAAGAGCGAGGACCTCCGCGAGGCCATCCTGCTCTACTCGCGCGAGGTCGCCTTCACGGCCGCCGACGTCTATGCCCGCGCGGCGGAGTCGCGGGGGCTGTGGGACGCGCGACTGGAAGCCCTGGTCGTCGACTCGATCCTCACGGGCGAGGCCGACGAGGAGCTGCCGAGCCGGATCGCGGCGCTTGGCTGGCACGGGCACGGACAGGCGTGCGTGCTGGTCGGCACCGCTCCCCCGCAGTTCGACGTCGACCAGGTGCGGCGCACGTCGCGCAAGCTGGGCGTCGACGTGCTCGTCGGCGTGCAGGGCTCGCGGCTCGTGATCGTGATCGGCCGCGCGCAGGAGGCCGACGCCGACGAGGACACCGAGCCGGAGGGCATGCCCTTCATCGATGTCGCCCGTCAGCTCGAGCCCGCGTTCGGCGAGGGGTACCTGGTGCTCGGCCCGACCGTCCCCGCGCTCGTCGACGCGAGCCAGAGCGCGCGCGCGGCGCTGGCCGGCTTCGCCGTCGCCCGCGGCTGGCGCCACGCTCCCCGCCCCGTCGAGGCGGACGACCTCCTGCCCGAGCGCGCGCTCGCGGGCGATCCGGTCGCGAAGCAGACGCTCGTGGAGAAGATCTACCGCCCGCTCGCGGCGCACTCGACCGATCTCGTCACGACTCTGTGGAGCTACCTCGACAACGGCCGCTCGCTCGAGGCCACGGCGCGCGAGCTGTTCGTGCACCCGAACACGGTGCGCTACCGCCTCAAGCGGGTGAGCGACGTCATCGGGTGGGATGCCACGGGCCCGCGCGAGGCGCTCATCCTGCAGACCGCGCTGATCCTGGGCTCCATCGGATCCGCGGACGTCGGCCGCCGCCGCACGGCGGTGCGTCGCCCGCGCGACGGCTCGGCCCGCTGACGCGGCGGAGCGTCGGCCGAGCCATCGATCCGCGCGGCGCGAGCGCAGGGAGCACACAGCCCCTGTAAGGCGCGCACAAAGGATCCGAGCATTCTTGTACCGCGACCGCCAGCATGCGGTCGCGCGGTTCGGCAGACTTGACGGGTGATCGTCGTCGTCTGCCCTGGACAGGGCTCGCAGACCCCCGGCTTCCTCGCGCCCTGGCTCGAGCTCGACGGCGCGGCCGAACGCCTCGCCGCGTTCTCGGACGCCGCGCAGGTCGACCTCATCGCCCATGGCACCGACTCGGATGCCGACACCATCCGCGACACGCGCATCGCGCAGCCGCTCATCGTGGCGGCCAGCATCCTCGCGTGGGAGCAGCTGACGGCGGGTGACGCCCGCCCGGCCGGCGTCGCCGGACACTCCGTCGGCGAGATCGCCGCCCTGGTGGCCTCGGGCGTCATCGATGCCGACACCGGCATGCGCCTGGTGGGTGTGCGCGGCCGCGCGATGGCGGATGCCGCCGCGCTCGTCGAGACCCGCATGAGCGCCGTCGTGGGCGGCGACGAGGCGCAGGTCCTGCAGGCGATCGCGGACAACGGGCTGAGCCCCGCGAACTACAACGGCGGCGGTCAGATCGTCGCGGCCGGCGAGCTGCCCGGTCTCGCGGCCCTGGCCGAGAACGCCCCCCGCGGGGCGCGGGTGATCCCGCTGCAGGTCGCGGGCGCGTTCCACACGCGCTTCATGGCGCCCGCGCAGGCGACGCTGAAGACCGCCGTCGACGACATCGCCGCGGTCGGCCACCCGCACATCGCGCTCTGGACCAACAGCGACGGCGGCACCGTGGACAACGGGCCGCGCGCGCTCGAGCTGATCGTGCACCAGATCGCGAACCCCGTGCGCTGGGACCTCTGCATGGCCTCCTTCGCGGAAGAGGGCGTGACCGGCATCATCGAGCTCGCTCCCGCGGGCGCGCTCGTGGGCCTCGCCAAGCGCGGCCTGCGGGGCGTGCCGAGCGTGGCCGTCAAGACGCCCGAGGACCTCGCCGCAGCGCTCGAGCTGCTCGCGGCGTGACGACGGCCCGACCCGAAAGAACGGACGAGACATGACCGTCATCCTCAAGGAGGCCGTCGGCGCCCCGCACTCCCGGATCTACGCGCTCGGCGCCGCCCGCGGCGAGATCGCGGTGCCCAACGACGACCTGATCGGTCCGATCGCCTCGAGCGACGAGTGGATCCGTCAGCGCACCGGCATCATCACCCGTGTGCGCGCCGTCGCGGAGACCGATGCGATCGACCTCGCGACGATCGCGGGCCGGGAGGCCATCGAGCGCGCGGGCGTCGACCCCGCCGACGTCGACCTCGTGATCGTCTCGACCATCAGCAACCCGAAGCAGACGCCCTCGGCGTCCGCGATCGTCGCCGATCGCGTGGGCGCCAACCCCGCCGCCGCGTACGACGTCAACGCCGCGTGCGCCGGCTACTGCTACGCGATCGCCCAGGCCGACGCGCTCATCCGCTCCGGCGCGGCCCGCTACGCGCTGGTGATCGGCACCGAGAAGCTCAGCGACGTCGTCGACCCCACCGACCGCAGCATCTCGTTCCTGCTCGGCGACGGCGCGGGTGCCGCGCTGCTCGGGCCGAGCGACACCCCCGGCGTCTCCGCGTCCATCTGGGGCTCCGACGGCTCCAAGGCCGGTGCCGTGGGGATGAACCACACGCTGACCGAGTTCCGCGACGGCGTCGCGGAGTGGCCGACGCTGCGCCAGGAGGGCCCCACGGTGTTCCGCTGGGCGGTCTGGGAGATGGCGAAGGTCGCGAAGCAGGCCCTCGAGGCCGCCGGCGTCACGCCCGACGATCTCGCCGCGTTCATCCCTCACCAGGCGAACATGCGCATCATCGACGAGTTCGCCAAGCAGCTCGGCCTGCCGGAGACGGTGAGGGTCGCGCGCGACATCGAGACGACCGGCAACACGTCCGCCGCGTCGATCCCGCTCGCGACGCACCGGCTGCTGCAGGAGAACCCCGAGCTGAGCGGCGGCCTCGCACTGCAGATCGGCTTCGGCGCCGGCCTCGTGTACGCCGCGCAGGTGGTCGTCCTCCCGTGACGCCGCGAGGCGCGACCCTAGACTGAACCTCGGTTCCGTCGTCCCCGATCCATTCGAAACATCCTGAGAAAGAGGAGCACCCCATGGCATTCACCACTGACGAGGTCCTCGCCGGCCTGGCCGAGCTGATCACCGACGAGACGGGCATCGCCGCCGAGGAGGTGTCGCTCGAGAAGTCGTTCACCGACGACCTCGACATCGACTCGATCTCGATGATGACGATCGTCGTCAACGCCGAGGAGAAGTTCGGCGTGACCATCCCCGACGACGAGGTCAAGAACCTCAAGACGGTGAAGGACGCCGTCGACTTCATCACGAACAACCAGTGACATCCGCGGTGCCGCGCCCCCTGACGACACGGGCGCGGCACCGGATCCGCTTCATCGGAGCACGAGGAACCAACTCATGAGCAAGCGCATCGTCGTGACCGGCATGGGCGCCACATCGGCGCTCGGCGGCACCGTCCCCGAGAACTGGCAGAATCTTCTCGCCGGCGTGTCGGGGACCCGTTCGCTGGAGCACGACTGGGTCGCCCAGTACGAGCTGCCGGTGACGTTCGCCGCCGAGGCCGTCGTCCGCCCGGAGACCGTGCTGGAGCGCCCGCAGGCCAAGCGCCTCGACCCCGCATCGCAGTTCGCGATGGTGGCGGCGATGGAGGCCTGGGCCGACGCAGGCGCGCCTGACGTCGCGCCCGAGCGGCTCGGCATCGACTTCGCCACCGGCATCGGCGGCGTGTGGACCCTGCTCGACGCGTGGGACACGCTCCGCGAGAAGGGGCCGCGCCGGGTCATGCCGATGACGGTCCCGATGCTGATGCCGAACGCGGCCGCCGGCAACCTGTCGCTGCACTTCGGCGCGCGCGCCTTCGCACGCACGGTCGCCTCGGCCTGCGCGTCCAGCGTGGAGTCGATCGCGAGCGCCTACGAGCACCTGCAGCTGGGTCTCGCGGACGTCGTGATCGCGGGCGGCACCGAGTCGGCGATCCACCCCATCACGGTCGCGGCGTTCGCCTCGATGCAGGCGCTGTCGCGCCGCAACGACTCGCCCGAGACGGCGTCGCGTCCGTTCTCTGTGGACCGCGACGGCTTCGTCATGGGCGAGGGCGCGGCCGCGCTGATCCTCGAGACCGAGGAGCACGCGCTGGCCCGCGGTGCGCGCATCTACGCGCGCCTCGAGGGCACGGCCGTGACGGCGGACGCCCACCACATCACGGCGAACGACCCCAGCGGCGCCGGCGCCTCCCGCGCGGTGCGCCAGGCGCTCGAGCAGGCGGGTCGCGCGGCCGACGACGTCACGCACATCAACGCGCACGCGACGTCGACTCCCGTGGGCGACCCGGCCGAGTACGCCGCGCTGCTGTCGGTGTTCGGCGACCGCGTGCACGACATCCCCGTCTCCGCCACCAAGGCGTCGACGGGCCACCTGCTCGGCGGCACGGGCGCGCTCGAGTCGGTGTTCACGATCCTGGCGCTGCGCGACCGCGTCGCTCCCCCGACGATCAACCTCGTCGATCAGGATCCGGCGATCCCGCTGAAGGCGTCGAGCTCGACGCAGCAGCTGAGCGCCGATCCGCAGCTGGCGATCTGCAATTCCTTCGGCTTCGGTGGACACAACGCCGTCGCGGTCTTCGCCTCGTACGACGGCTGATCCCGTCTCCACGCGCAGAACGGCCCCTGGGTGAACCAGGGGCCGTTCTCTCGTTCCGGAGTGACGCTGTCTCACCCGCCGGGGATCCTCACCGGCAGGCGGTACCGGCGCCGCTCCGTGACCTGTGACGCGGATCGATCGCGGCGCGGCTCAGCCGACCTTGTGGAGCCAGACGACGGGTGCGTCGTCGCTCGCGTGGCGGAAGGGCTCGAGCTCCTGGTCCCACGCGGATCCGAGCGCGATGTCCAGCTCCCGCTGCAGCTCCATCGGATCTCCCGCGGCGACCTCCATGGCATAGCGGATGCGATCCTCGGGGACGACGACGTTGCCCGCGGTGTCCATCTGCGCGAAGTGGATGCCGAGATCGGGCGTGTGCATCCAGCGGCCGCCGTCGCTGCGGGGGGTGGGATCCTCGGTCACCTCGAAGCGCAGGTGCTCCCAGCCGCGGATGCCCGTGGCCAGGGCCGCGCCGGTGCCGGCCGGGCCCTCCCAGTAGAACTCCGCGCGACGCGCCCCGTCGAGCACGGGCTGCTCGGCCCACTCGAAGTTCACGGCACGGCCGAGCGAGCGGCCGACGGCCCACTCGAGGTGGGGGCACAACGCGCGTGGCGCTGAGTGGATGTAGACCACTCCGCGCGCAATAGGTGTCGCCATGATCTCTCCGTTTCGTCAGGTGCGTCTTCCCCTACGACCTGACCGGCGGATCCGGCTGACGTGTCTTCAGTTCTCCCAGCATTATGACCGGACGCGGCCCGAATCACAAGCGTGTCATTCCGGTCGCGTCGTCACGCGCGATCGCGACCCTGCGTCGTCTCGGCGGCGTCCGCGACGATCGCCGCGATGGAGCCCGTCTTCGCGTGGACCGCCCACTGACGATCCGCGCCCGTCCCGCGGCGGGCGATGTCGCGCAATGCGTGACGCACGGCGTCCTCGTCTCCGTGCCGCCGCAGCGCCGGGCCGGCCCACGCGAGCATGCGGTCGACGACCGAGCCCGCGGAGCGCGCCGTGCCGGTGGTCGGATCGACCAGGTGATGACGCATCCCGTGGCGCGCCGCCATCCACGACGCGAGCCGGATCGCGGCCGTCGACGCCGCGAGCGGCGGCACTCCCCCGCGCCAGTCGTCGGCCGCCTGATCCACGAGCGCCCGGATCACGCACGCCAGCGCCGCGCCGTCCTCCGCCGACAGGCAGACGTCCGCGATCCGGATCTCGACCGTCTCGTGGGCGTGCGACAGGCGCGCGTCGAAGTAGAGCATCCCGGTGTCCAGGATCGCGCCGGTCGCGACGAGCTCCCGCTCGAACGCCCGGTAGGCCTCGACGTCGGGGAAGACGTCGATCGGACCGGCCGTCGGCCAGTGATGCCACGCCACGAAGCGGAAACTCGCATGCCCCGTGTCCTCGCCGTCGCGGAACGGCGAGTTCGCCGAGAGCGCCAGAATGACCGGGAGCCACGCGCGGATCCGGTTCAGCACGGCCACGCCCTCCTCCGGATCGGAGATGCCCACGTGCACGTGGAAGCCGCACTCCAGCGTCGTGCGCGCCATGCCCGCATAGCCCTCGGCGATCGCCTGGTAGCGGCGTCGGGTCGTGACGTGAGGACGCACGGGCAGCGGCGAGCTCGCCAGCGCGACGGCCCGCGCGCCCCGATCGCGGGCGAGCCCGTCCGCGGCCCGACGGCCGGCGCGCATGAGGCGAAGCATGTCGAGCCGGTCGGTGCACGGCGCGGAGACGACCTCGATCATCTCCTGCTGCATCTCGGCCTCGAGCGCGAAGCCCTCGCGGTCGCCGTGACCGAAGCGATCCAGGATGTCCGGCGCGAGCGCCCGCGGCACCCCGCTCGCGGCATCGACGAGGAGCAGCTCCTCCTCCACGCCGAACGTCCGCATGAGCCAGTATGCGCACGAACCGCGCAGATGCACGAGGGCGGGACCCGGTGGCCGGACT
The DNA here is from genome assembly GCF_039605615.1 of Microbacterium rhizophilum. Classification (NCBI taxonomy): domain Bacteria; kingdom Bacillati; phylum Actinomycetota; class Actinomycetes; order Micrococcales; family Microbacteriaceae; genus Microbacterium; species Microbacterium rhizophilum. The sequence goes on from NZ_JBCNUN010000001.1 coordinate 304,653, forward strand.
ACTGCTGCCAGGCGACGACCCTCTCGCTTCCGCACTCGTCCCGCAGTGCGGCGCGCGCCGTGTCATCGGCCAGTGCTCCGGGGCCCACGTACCCGCCGCCGCCGTCGACGGGATCGCCCTCGCGCACGGTGCCGTACCAGGGCACGTCGGCACTGCGCCCGTCGGGCGCGAGCGCGGTCCCGAACGGGAACAGCACGATGCTCGGCTCCGGCGCGCCGCTCTCGAGCGCCAGGCATCCCCCGTCCGTCCGGATCAGCCGTCCGGTCACCAGAGCGTCCATCGCCAGGTCGCTGTCGACCGTCTCCGCGAACAGGATGGTGCCACCCGCGCGCTGGGTGCCCTCGGTCGCGGGGATCGTCCCCGGCTCGGGCCGAGGCAGCGTCTCGGGCGGCGTATAGATCCAGGAGCGGGGCGAGCGCGTCTCGTACGGCGCCTCGATCCCGCCCAGCAGCACGAGCCGATCCCCCGCCCATGCCGTGGGCCCGCCGAACTCCGGGGCCCGTCCGGTCGCGGCAGGGCCGTCCAGCGGTCGGCGATCGCGTCGTAGCGCCGACCGTTCACGACCGAGAACCGCCGCCCCAAGGCGTCCGGGAGCCAGGGGTCCGCCTGCTGCGGATCGGGTGCGAAGCCCGGCTGCCAGCCGCCGCTCGGCAACGGGACGGTGCCGGCCTGCGTCGGATCCAGCTGCAGCGACGCGAGCCGGTCGTCCGTGGCCACCCAGTTCCAGCTGTGGGTCTGCGTCGTCGGCGGCAGGACGCGCCACTCGGCGGTCCCCGGGGCGAGCAGGGCGACCTGCGTGCGTCCGTACCGCTCCGCATCCTCGACCGCCCGCAGGTCGGTCGCGACGAGAGCGAGTCCGTGATCCGTCGGGATCAGGTCGCGGTCGAACGCCGGCGGGAACGGATCATCCGGAAGCTCCGACCACTCTCCGCCGGCGGCATCGAGCACGCGATCGGGCGTCTCGCCGTGTTCCTCCGAGCGGGCGTAGAACAGGAGTCGATCGCCGTCGGGCCGCATCCGGGTGCCGCGGACGGCCGGCACGCCTCGCGCCATCGACCACTCGTCCGCCGCGATGTCGTAGACGAGCAGCTCGCCGTCCTCCGACGACGCGTTCACGTAGACCCGGCCGTTCGCGTAGGCGGCCTCGGCCTGCCCCTGCCAGGACCGCGGCGCCGCCGCCAGCGGTCGCCACTCCCCCGAGATCGGGTCGAGCGCCGCACCGTCCGCCGCCCACTCGGACAGCATGCAGTCCGCCCGCGGCGGGCACGGCGGGCCGACATAGCCGCCGAAGACCAGCAGCTCCTCGCCTGTCCACGCGGTGACCGCAGCGTCGCGGGGCGCGATCGGGAGGTCATCCACCGCGATCCAGCCGGGCGACGCGACGGCCTCCTCGCCTGCGGGGGTCGCCCGTGTGGAGCTCGGGCCCACGGCCGCGCGCGGCCCCTCGCATCCGGTGAGGACGAGCGACGCGACCACGACGAGGGCAGACGAGGCGGCGAGGGCGCGCATGCGGCTCATACCCGACAGTGTCGCCGCACCGCGCATCGTCTCACCGGACCAGCGCGGACGTGGTGGGGCGGGTGGGACTCGAACCCACGCATCGTCGGGTTATGAGCCCTGTTGCGATTTCCCCGCATGACCACGTGGTTTCGGACCTGGTTGCCGCTTCAACTACGCATCGATCACGATTGTCGACACGACGAGCTCGACGTCGTTCATAGCAATCGCTAAGGTCAGCGGTAGCGGCACACCCGGACCGCGGCTCCACGTTCTGAGCGGCACCTTGGCCGCAGAATGGTGATCGAATGCGCGCTCTGGTATCTGCCTCTCGCTGGCGAGCAAGCGCGAACCGCAATGTGCTGGCGATCGTCGGTGCTCTCGCGCTCCTCATCGGGCTCATCATCGCTCCGTCATCGACATCAGTGGCCGCTCAATCGACAGAAGCGACGACGGCAGCGTCATTCTGCCGGGACTATCTGATCGTCGGAGTGAAGGGGTCCGGTGAGACCAGCGAGTATGGGACGATCGTCGGTCAGGCGGTCTCAGAAGCCGAGCGGAAGCTGTCTCCGATGAGTCATCGCAGCCTCGCCGTCGATTACACGGCAGCACCAGTGAGTGTGCTCATCGCCGACCTCGCTCTGGCGTTCCGAGGCGATAGCGACCTTGACTACTACAACTCGATTTCCACGGGCGTGACGAGGCTGCAACAAATCCTCGGTGAATCACTGCTCAACTGTCCCGATGAGCAGTGGGTCTTGATCGGCTACTCGCAAGGAGCGCTGGTCATCGATCAAGTGCTGAGTCACTCGTACCCAGCGAGCCGAATTGCCGGAGTGCTTCAGATTGCGAATCCCGGCCACCGCAAGGACCGTCCGGTGGAAAACGCGGGAACCGCCTCTCCCGGCAGCGGTCTCAACGAGTGGACCCGAGCGTTGCCGGGAGCCTACTTGCTCTTCGATCTGCCGGCGACACGGACGACAAGGATCCTGGAGCTCTGCAACGCTATGGATCTCGTGTGCGACACCGAGAATCTGATGTCCGTTTATGGCCTCTCACCGGACCCTGCCGGGCTCGCCACCATCGCCGGCGTGGCAGCTGCCGGCATAGACATTCACACAAGTTCGTACACGCGCCAGCAGATACAGGATGCCGTGCACACCATGTGGGCAGGCAGCAACACCTCGATCACCGGTAACGTGCTGGATGGCGGTGCCAATTGGAAACGATTTGGGGACGTCACGGTGACCGTGTACCGCGCCGATGGTGGCGGCGGGATCGGCGAGGAATTCGCTTCCGCGTTAACGGACTCCCAGGGAAACTACGCGATCTCGAATCTACCCATCGGCGCGTACCGAGTGCTGTTCACTCCCCCATCAGGATCTGGCTATCGAGCCAGGTGGAACACCGGTGTTCTTGACGTAGCAGACACGCCGACTATGCGCCTCGCGAGGGGTAGCTGGCATGTTCTGAACATCACGCTAGGGTCGCCTCTTCTGACTGGCCACATCTCCAACGTGGCCGACGACTCCGATGCCGCAGGCGTCCAGATAGACGCATACTGGCGGCTGGGAGACGGTGACGATTATCGCTGGCAAGGGCGCGCCGTCACGGCGGCAGATGGTACGTATGCCCTGGGTGATCTCCCTGAAGGCACCTTGAAGCTGCGTTTCTCCGCGTCACCTGGTACGAATTACACGACAACGTGGGGCGGACTTCACACCATCGAAGAGGGGTGGCCCGGTATCACGGCTTGGATAGCGTCACTCGATCCCGACGACCTCCATCCGTTCGCGTTCAACTCGGAGATGCCGCACTCGGGTTACGACGTCGCAATCGCTTCTGGCGCCGCAGTTTCCGGCCACATCACAGGGACTTCCGGCCACCCGATCTCCAAGGCTCGCGTCGACGCCTATCGGCCGGACGGAGAATACGCGGGATCCGGAGAAGCGGATTATCGCGGTCGCTATGAGATCACATCTCTACCCCCTGGAGAATACCGGCTGCAGTACATCGTTACGGGCGCGTACTCTACATATGAGTCCGAGCTGTGGCTCGGAGGCGCCCTGCACCCTCACGACAGTCAAGCGATCGAAGTGCTCGATCGAGAACCGCTGATCGGTGTTGATCAGGTCCTTGGCGCTGGAGCAACCATCGCGGGCACCATGACGTGGAACGAGATGTTGTGGGGCGACGGCGTCTCCGAACCACGGCTGTACCGACTCGATCCCGGCCGAGGCGTGTATGAACTGTGGCGAAATGATCCCAGCAGCGTCATGTACTGGGACGACAGCCGCAAGGTGACTCTCCTCGACTACTGGTTCTGGAACTTGCCCTCGGGCACTTACAAGATCGAGTTCGTCGACTCGGGTACGTACTGGGATGAATCGCTCACGTTGTCGAACGCGACAGAGATCGTGCTGGATCCTGGTGCCTCACGCTACGAGATCGACAAGGAGCCAGATGACCGCTTCGCCTCAGTGCTGGACCCTGTCGTGTCCGGTTCGACGGCTGTTGGTGGCACGCTCACGGCAACCATCGGGACCTGGTCGCCAAAGCCTACGGTTGTGACGTATCAATGGATGAGAAACACCACTCCGATCCAGGGCGCGACGGAATCGACTTACTCCCCGACTGCCGCCGATGTTGGAGAACAGATTTGGGTGTCCGTGACAGCGAAACGGCTCGGATACGAGCTCACTACGCGCACATCGGAGCCGATAATCGTTGCGAACACGCTGACCGCAGCCACGCCCACGATCGGCGGCACCTCAGCGGTGGGCCAAACTCTCACTGCGATTCCGGGCAACTGGACGGCCGGCACGAAATTCACCTACCAGTGGCTCCGAGACGGCAAAGCTATCTCCGGCGCGACGAAGTCGACCTACGAGATCGCCGTCGCCGATGCCGGGAAGAAGGTCACAGTCAAGGTCACCGGCACCAAGTCCGGACACACCACGACATCGAAGACCAGCGCTGCGAAGTTGGTCCCGTTACGGACGCTGAAGACAGCTACGCCGACGTTCTCAGGCGCCGTGACAGTCGGCCAGAAGCTGACGGCAATACCCGGCACATGGACCGCCGGCACGAGGTTCACCTACCAGTGGCTGCGCGACGGCAAGGCGATCAACAAGGCGACAGCGGCGACCTATACGGTCACTGCCTCCGATGCGGGCAAGACTGTCTCTGTGAAGGTCACCGGCACGCTGGCCGGCTACAACACCGCGCCGAAGACGAGCGCCGTCAAGCCGGTGCCGTTGCAGATGCTGATGACGAAGATTCCGACCATCGCCGGCACGGTCAAGGTCGGGCAGACGCTCAGCGCGAAGCCCGGGGCATGGACCTTCGACACGGCATTCAAGTACCAGTGGCTGCGTGGCGGCAAGGCCATCTCCGGCGCGACGAAATCGAGCTACAAGCTCAGCGCCGCGGACGCCGGAACGAAGGTGACAGTCAAGGTCACAGGCACCAAGACCGGCTACACGACGGCGTCGAAGACGAGCGCTGCGAAGTCGATTCCGCTGCAGACGCTGGTGACGAAGACTCCGACCATCGCCGGCACGGTCAAGGTCGGGCAGACGCTCAGCGCGAAGCCCGGGGCATGGACGTCCGGCACGGCATTCAAGTACCAGTGGCTGCGGGACGGCAAAGCCATCTCCGGCGGGACGAAATCGACCTACAAGCTCGTTGCCGCAGACGCCGGAAAGAAGATCGCCGTCAAGGTCACGGGTACGAAAGCGGGCTACCGGTCGGTAGAAACGACGAGCAAGGCGACGGTCCTGGTGAAGAAGTAGCCCTTTCCTAGACACCGGCGCTGTTCCGGCGCGAGTCCCGCCCTCCCCTAAATCACCCCTCGGTCGGATCCGGCCTCGGCGTGCCAACTGGCGCCGCCGCGTTGCGCCCGCGAGACGTACGCGCTCAGCACTTCGAGCTGATGACCAGCGATACTCGTCCGATCGTTCACGTCACTCCTCGTACGTAGGCGCGCGCCCATCCTCTTGCGGCGGCGCCCCCGGCGCACTTCATTTCCACACCGCTCCTCGCGACGTCGGCGAGAACACGCCCATGCCCTCGACGAAGCGGTGCTCGAGCATCCAGGCAACGAAGCCGTCAACTGCTTCAGCGCCCGATGTGATGGCGCAACATCGATGTCTCTGGCGCTGATCGCGACACCGCGCTTCCCCACGATCAACTCTTTCGCAGACGCCCTCGAGGAGGCGTCACCACCCCCAGTTGTGGACCATTTAGCGGACCTTCTGGCGGTGTCGAGCGCCTGCTCGTCCGACATGAAGAAAACGCCGTTCTTCCGCATGATTACGCGTCTGAGTGGGTTTACTTGTGGGGCGGGTGGGACTCGAACCCACGCATCGTCGGGTTATGAGCCCGCTGCCTTGACCATCTTGGCCACCGCCCCGCGATCTCCGAGCCTATCGCGCCCGATCGCCGTCCTCGTCCGGAGGCAGGCGCCGGTTGAGCAGGTCGTCGGGGTCGCGCATCGCGCGCAGCTGGTCGAGCGCGGTCTCGCCGTCCTTCGCCGGCTCGCCGGTCTCGCGCGCGGCCCGGTCGATCCCCTCGTCCCGGCCCCGCGCGATGGCCAGCTCCTGGCTCTCGCTCACGACCTGCGGGTGGTGGCGCGCGAGCAGGAACACGCCGTACGCCGCGGCCGCGCCCGCGACGACGAAGACGATCAGCGCCCACAGGTGCGCGTCGGATGCCTCGCCCAGGACGATCGCGCCGATCAGGACCGCGACGATCGGATCGATCACGGTGAGGCCGGCGATCACGAGATCGGGCGGCCCGGACGAGTACGCCGTCTGCACGAAGTATCCGCCGACCGCGGCGGCCGCGAGCAGCGCTCCGAGACAGACGATCGTGAGCCAATCGAAGTCGCCCTGCTGGATCCGGCTGATCACGATCTTCGCGAGCGTCGCGACGAAGCCGTACAGCACGCCGGCTGCCGATATGTAGAACAGCGCACCCATCCGGTGCCGCAGCATCAGCCAGGCCACGCCGACGAGGATGATCACGACCAGCAGGATCGCGAACACCACGAGCAGCTCGACCTCGGTCACGGGGTGCTCGGTCGCGAACAGGGCGGCCACGATCACGAACAGGAAGATCCCACCGACGCACAGGCCAATCGACGTGAGCGACTTCCTCGTCGGGACGTGTCCCGTCGCCTGCGCGTTGAGCAGCGTCGTGATCACGAGCGACACGGCTCCCAGCGGCTGCACCACGATCAGCGGCGCGACGGCGAGGGCACTCAGCTGGCAGGTGATGGCGACGCACAGCAGGACCGTCCCGATGACCCACGACGGGCGCGTGAGCAGGCGCAGCAGGTGCGACGGCGCGAGCCCGGTGTCGGCGGTCGATCCGGAGATCCGCTCGACCTTGCGCACCCCCTGGCTCTGGTACTGCGCACCCAGCGACATGAAGACCGCGCCGGCGAGGGCGAGCGGGATGCCCAGCAGCAGTCCCGGATTCTGGAACGCGCCCACGAGCTGGTCGCCGACGTCCTCCACACCGGCGAAACCGCTGCCGAACGCCAGCTGAACGATCCCCGGATGCACTCTCCGAGGGTACCCGGCGGGCCCGCGAACACCGCGATTCGAATCGCAGCGGCCGATGAATCTACGCTGGAAGCATGGCCGTGCTCCCGATCCGCATCATGGGCGATCCCGTGCTCCACGCCCCCGCCGTCGACGTCGAGGAGATCACGGACGAGATCCGCACCCTGGTCGCCGACATGTTCGAGACGATGGACACCGCGCCGGGGGTCGGCCTCGCGGCGCCCCAGGTGGGCGTGCCGCTGCGCATCTACACGTACTCGTACGAGGACGACAAGGGTGAGCCGTGGCGCGGGGTGATCGTCAACCCCGAGCTCTGGATGATTCCCCTCGTGCCGGGCGAGCCCGACGAGGACGAGGAGTCGGAGGGCTGCCTGTCGTTCCCCGGCGAGCGCTTCGCGCTGCGCCGCTCGGAGCGCGTCGTCGTGACCGGCATGGATCTCGACGACGAGCCGGTCCGGATCGAGGTCGACGGCTGGCGCGCCCGCATCATGCAGCACGAGTTCGACCACCTCGACGGGGTGCTCTACGTCGACCGGCTGACCGGATCGGACGCGAAGCTCGTGCAGAAGATCGCGCGCAAGCGCGGATGGGGGCGACCGGGCCTGAGCTGGCAGCCGGGCGTCGACGACCTCGAGGGCTGATCGGATCCCTACACGGTGAGCGCTGCCCACGACAGTCCCTCGCCCGCTGCGGGCGCGGTGGCTACTGTGAGCGCAAGGGCGGCCGTCCGCCTCCGCGCGATCGACAGGAGAGGCGCATGACCCGCATCGGCCCCGTTCGCCTCGCCGCCGCGACCGGTGCGCTCGCCCTGCTGTTCGCGCTGTGCGGCTGCGCGGCCATCGGCCAGCTCCTGGGCGGCGGGGGTCCCCAGCGCGACGAGGAGACGGGCCAGGTCACCGAGAGCGGGGACGTCGACGTCTTCCAGCTGAAGATCGGCGACTGCCTGAACCTGGGCGAGAACGGCGAGCTCTCGTCGGCGGCGGTCGTGCCGTGCACCGAGCCGCACACCGAGGAGATCTTCCACGAGTTCGAGATGCCCGAGGGCGACTGGCCCGGCAAGGACGCGATCGACCAGGCCGCCGACGAGGGCTGCTACGCCGAGTTCGAGTCGTTCGTCGGCAAGGCCTTCGAGGACTCGGTGCTCGACTACGTCTTCCTCGCCCCGCTGGAGGACGGCTGGAACGATCCGAACGTGAAGGACCGGCTCGTGCAGTGCGTGATCTACGAGCCCGGCGAGGGCGGCGCGAAGAAGCTCACCGGATCCCTCGAGGGCGCCGCGCGCTGATCTCCTCACCCGGCGATCTACCGTCGCGCCGTCGGACCCGTCACAATCGGCTCAGGCCGCCTCCCGAAGCGAGCGGCGCATCCGAAAGCGACGGTGCAGGTCATGGGGTTGATCAACAGCGGATTCGGCGGCAGGCGCGGCGCCCGGGACGAGCGGCTCCCGCCCGGGCAGACCCTCGTCGGCGACTGGCCGGTGCTGAGCGCCGGGCTCACGCCCGACATCGGGGCGCACGAGTGGAGCTTCAGCATCGCGACGGAGACCGGGACCGAGCATCGCTGGGACTGGAACGAGCTCCAGGACGTCGGCGTGGAGGACATCGTCACGGACATCCACTGCGTCACCCACTGGTCCAAGCTCGGCATGGCCTGGCGGGGGGTTCCGCTGGACCGCCTGTTCGAGGACGTCGAGACGTCCTACGACTACGTCATGGTCCACAGCTACGGCGGCTACACAACCAACGTGCCGCTCGACGACCTGCTCGACGGGAAGGCCTGGATCGCGACGGAGGCGGAGGGCGAGCCCCTCACGCCCGAGCACGGCGGACCCGCGCGCCTGCTGGTGCCGCACCTCTACTTCTGGAAGAGCGCCAAGTGGGTGCGCGGCATGCGGATGATGCCCTCCGACGAGCCGGGCTTCTGGGAGCAGAACGGCTACCACCTGCGCGGCGACCCCTGGCTCGAGGAGCGCTACTGGTGACGCCGCGCATCCCGGTCGCCTGGCACGTCGCCCGCGTCGCGGCACGCCGGCCGGAGACCGGGTCCGCGGTGCGCCTGGAGCTGGATGTGCCGACCTGGCCCGGCAATCCCGCCGGCTCGCACCTCGACATCCGCCTGACCGCGCCCGACGGCTACCAGGCGACGCGGTCGTACTCGATCGCGTCCTCCGGTGCCTCGACCACCGTCGTCCTCGCGGTCGACGAGGTGCCCGACGGCGAGGTGTCCCCCTATCTCGTGCGCGATCTCGCGGTGGGCGAGGAGATGGAGGTGCACGGGCCGCTCGGTCGCTTCTTCGTGTGGGCGCCGTCCGACGCCGACCGGTCCCCCGTGCAGCTCATCGCGGGCGGATCCGGCGTCGTGCCGCTGTTCGCGATGGCGGCCGCCCGCGAGCGGGAGGCGGACGGCGAGGACTTCCGCCTGCTGTACTCGGTCCGCACGCCGCGCGACGTGTTCTTCGCCGAGGAGCTGAGCGCGCTCTCGCGCACCGTGGTCGAGATCGTGCACACGCGGGAGGCACCCCCGGGATCCACGCGCCCGCCGGGGCGCCTCACACTCGAGGCGGTCGCCGAGCGGACGTTCCCGGCTTCGGCGGCGCCGCGCGTCTACGTCTGCGGTCCCACGCCGTTCGTCGAGGCCGTCGCCGACTGGCTGCTCGCGCTGGGCCACGATCCGCAGCGCATCCGCACCGAGCGATTCGGAGGAAGCTGATGAGTCATCTGGACGGGAACGCTCTCGCGGGTGGGTTCGAGGAGGTGCTCGGCCTCGACATCACGACGGCGGTCGGGCGCTGCGGCGGCTGCGGGCGGACGTTCGAGCTCGGCCGCGCCCGCGCGTTCGTCTCGCCGATGGGCGCGGTCATGGGCTGCGCCGGATGCGACGCCGTGCTCGCCGTGGTCGTCGACGCGAGGGGCGAGAGCATCGTGAACCTCTCCGGGCTCGCGTACATCACCGTGCCGCGCGAGTAGTCGGCTCGATGAGAACAGCACGAGGACGCCCGCGATGATGCCGGGCAAAGGGAAAGGGCCCGTCCGATGGACGGGCCCTGTGGCTCCCCGGCTTGGACTCGAACCAAGAACCTGCCGGTTAACAGCCGGCTGCTCTGCCAATTGAGCTACCGAGGATCATTCCTCTGCCCCTCGCGGGGCAACCCCACAATCTTAGCAAAGCCGGACGGGTGCTCACGACACGGGTGCGCGGCCTGGCGTGTCGGGCGTCCAGAGCACCTGGCCGCCGGCCGACTGCGCGACGACGTGTCCGCCGCGCAGCCGCAGCTGGGCCGCCCCGAGCTCGCGGGCGAAGGCCTCGTCGTTGCTCGCGACGAGGGCCGCCATCCCTCGTTCCCGGCGCCGGCGCACGATGGCGTCGAACACGACGTGCCGCACCTCGAGGTCGATGTTGGCGAGCGGCTCGTCGGCGATCAGCACGCGCGGATCCAGGATGAGCGCGCGCGCGAACGCGACGCGCTGACGCATGCCCGCGCTGAGCTCGAACGGGAAGCGGTCGGCCGTGCCGAGCGGCAGGTGCATCTCGTCCAGCAGCGCCGCGACGCGCACGGCGACGGCACGGCCGTTCACGCGGCGGTCCCGCGAGGTGATCGGCTCGGCGATGGTCTCCCCCACCGTCAGGCGCGCGGGCAGCGACGCCCCCGCTCCCTGCGGCACGTACCCGACGCGGTACGTGAGCACGCGGCGGTCGCGGCCCTTGCGGCGCACGGGGATGCCGCACACGCGCGCGTCGCCTCCCGAGGCGGCGAGCCTGTCGTCGCTCTGGCCGGCCAGCACGTCGAGCAGGCTCGACTTCCCCGCGCCGGTCGGGCCGGAGACCACGAGGATCTCCCCCGCCTTCAGCGTGAACGTGACGCCGTCGACCGCCCGCGTCTCGGGCCCGTGCCCCCAGCGGCTGATGCTGAGGTCGTCGCACACGACGGCGTTGACGGGATCATCCGGGACGCGGAACATGCGTCCATCCTGCCCCGTGCGGTCCGCCCGGGCCAGGAGGCTCACTCGACGTCGATCAGGGCGCGTCGCTCGCCGTCGAGCTCGCGCAGGCGGACGCGCAGCGTGCGGCCCTCGTCGGAGGTCGGCGCAGCACGCTGCACGGCGCCGAGGAGCTCGGTCTTCTCCTGGTCGAGCGAGCGCAGGATCAGCCGGCGGCAGATGTCCTTCACCGATGCCACCGCGTGGTCGTCGTCGCGGGCCGGGAAGTCGCGCGCGAGCAGCTCCCCCGCGAGCTGGCGGTACGGCTCGCGCACGGTCTCCACGGCGCTCATGGCCCAGCCGGGGCGCGTGCGGTCCGCCGCCGCGGCGACGGCCGCGCGCACGGCCTCGAGCGCCGTCGTGCGGAACGGCAGGCCCAGGGCACGCGCCAGCAGGGCGGGATCGATCCGGTGCCCGTAGAGCAGGATGCCCGTGAGCGCATCGCGCTCGAGAGCGACGTCCGTCGAGCGCGGCAGCGACGTGAGCGTGACGCGCTGCAGCGGGGCCTGCACGGCGGGCTCCGAGCCCGGCATCGGGCGCGCCTCGGATCGCGTGGCGGTCTTGGCGCCGGCGTCGCCGGCCTTCCGCGCCGCCTGCTCGACCGCGCCGTGCACGTCGCGCGGCTCCATGCCGAGCTTCCGGGCGAGGACGCGCTCGTAGCCGGCCCGCACCATCCGGTCGCGGATGGCGGCGACGATGGGCGCGGCCGAGCGGAGCGCGCCGATCCGCCCCTCGACGCTGGAGAGGTCGAACCCTCCGATGCGGCGGTCGATCACGAACTCGAACATGGGCACGCGGTGGTCGAGCAGGCCGCGAACGGCCCCGTCGCCGCGCTGCAGGCGCAGGTCGCACGGGTCGAGCCCGTCCGGCGCCACGGCCACGTACGTCTGGGCGTTGAAACGGCCGTCCTCGGCGAACGCGCGGATGGCGGCCTTCTGGCCGGCCTCGTCGCCGTCGAACGTGAAAACGACCTCGCCGGATGCCGAGTCGTCGCCCATCACGCGCCGCAGCACCGTGACGTGCTCGGAGCCGAACGCCGTGCCGCACGTCGCGATCGCGGTGGTGATGCCCGCGAGGTGACAGGCCATGACGTCCGTGTATCCCTCGACCACCACGACCCGCTTCGGGTCGCCGCGCGAGATGTCGCGCTTGGCGAGATCCAGGCCGTACAGCACCTGCGCCTTCTTGTAGATGGGCGTCTCGGGGGTGTTGAGGTACTTCGGGCCCTGATCGTCCTCGTAGAGCTTGCGCGCGCCGAAGCCGATCGTCTGTCCCGTGACGTCGCGGATGGGCCACACCAGGCGGCCGCGGAACCGGTCGTAGACGCCGCCGCGCTGGTTGGTCGAGACCAGGCCGGCCGTCGTCAGCTCCTCGCGCGTGAAGCCCTGGGCCGTGAGCGCCTTGAGCATCGCGTCCCAGCCCTTGGGCGCGTAGCCGACGCCGAAGTGCGCCGCGGCGCCCGCGTCGAAGCCGCGCTCTCCGAGGAACCGCCGGGCGGGCTCCGCCTCGGGGCTCACGAGCTGCGCGCGGAAGAACTCGGCCGCGGCGGAGTTGGCCGCGAACAGGCGCGAGCGCCCGCTCGTCTCCGGCGCCGGTCCGCCGTCCTCGTAGTGCAGCGTGTACCCGATCTTGCCGGCCAGTCGCTCGACCGCCTCGGTGAAGGTGACGTGGTCCATCTCCCGCAGGAACGTGTACACGTCGCCCGACTCGCCGCAGCCGAAGCAGTGGTAGTACCCCACCTGGGGGCGCACGTGGAAGCTCGGGCTCTTCTCGTCGTGGAACGGGCACAGCCCCTTGAGCGAGCCGATGCCCGCCGACCGCAGCGCCACGCGCTCGCCGACCACGTCGGCGATGTTGGTGCGGGCCTTGACCTCTTCGACGTCGGCCTGCCGGATGCGCGGCATCAGTCCGCCCCGACGTCCGCGACCTGCGGCACCGCCGCGGACCGTGCAAGCGCGCCCGGACGCGCGTGGCGCGGCGTCCAGATGCCGACCTCTGCGGGGTCGATCTCCCCCACGAGCCGGTTGTGCCAGTCGATCGCGGTCTGGTCCGTGAGGCTCGCGACCTGATCGACGACCACGCGCATCCGCTCGGCGTCCGTCCGAGCCGCGTGGAAGTCGGCGGCGAACGCGGGCTCGAAGACCTCGCCGCCGGCCGACCACAGCGTGTCGGTCGACAGCAGCGCGTCCGCGAGCCGCTTGAGCACGCGGCGCTGCTCCTTGTAGACGCCCTTGCGCGCCTCGATGGTCACGATCGACGAGCCCATGATGCCCTTGAGCACCGCGATCTCGACCTCGACCACGCGCGGCACCACGACGTGCGCGTTGTACCGCGCGAGCGACGGTCCGGCGTACGCGTCCCGCGTCGCACCGACGGCGGCGCGCGCGAAGCGCCCGATGAGGTCGCTCGTGAGGTTCTTCAGGCGCGCGAGATCCTGCCGGGACCGGTCGAACGACTTCAGCCACATCGGCTGGCGCGTCAGTCGATACAGCCCGTCCGCGAGCTCCTCGCGCGTGTAGTCGTAGCCGACCCACTGCTGGATCCGGCCGATCAGCGGGTGATGCTGGACCGGATCGGCGAGGGCCTCCAGGTCGATGTAGCCGTTCACGACGGCGTCCTCGAAGTCGTGCACCGAGTACGCGATGTCGTCGGAGAGGTCCATGACCTCGGCCTCGACGCAGCGCAGCCGGCCCGGCGCCCCCTGGCGCATCCAGTGGAAGACGTCCTCGTCCTCCGGGTAGACGCCGAACTTCAGCCGCCCGCCGGGATCCGGCACGGGGGCGTCGACCGTCCACGGGTACTTGCACGTGGCGTCGAGGCTCGCGCGCGTCAGGTTCAGGCCGACCGAGCGCTCGCTGTCGTCGAGCACCTTCGCCTCGAGCCGGGTCAGGATGCGCAGCGACTGCGCGTTGCCCTCGAACCCGCCGATGCCGTCGGCCCACTCGTTGAGCGCGCGCTCGCCGTTGTGCCCGAACGGCGGATGGCCGAGGTCGTGGCTGAGGCAGGCGGTGTCGACCACGTCGGCCGACAGTCCGAGCGAGATGGCGAGTTCGCGGCCGATCTGAGCGACCTCGAGCGAGTGCGTCAGGCGGTTGCGCGCGAAGTCGGCCGTGCTCGCCGGGCTCAGCACCTGCGTCTTGGCGGCGAGGCGGCGCAGGCCGGCGGAGTGCAGGACGCGCGCCCGGTCGCGGGCGAAATCGTCGCGCTCGGAGCGGTGCCTTTCGGCGAAGAAGCGTTCGGCGTCGCGCTCGTCGTACCCGCCGGGCCTCTCCGACGAAGGGCGCATGCCGTCAGCCGCCACTGGTGTCCAGCTCCGCTTCCTGCAGCTCGCAGCTCGCGTCCTCGCCCATCTCGCGGGAGTCCAGCCAGCCCTGCGGCAGCACCGGACGCTTGGGGGTGCCGGCCCGGCCGCGCTGACCCTCGGCCGCGGCACCGGGGTACGGCGCATCGTGGTCGAGCTGCGCGAGGAGGTCGTCGATCTCGGCGAGACTCGACGCGGTCGCGAGGCTCGCGCGCAGGTCGCCGCCGACCGGATAGCCCTTGAAGTACCACGCGACGTGCTTGCGGATGTCGCGGCATCCGCGATCCTCGTCCTCGAAGAACTCCACGAGCAGCTCGGCGTGACGGCGGAATCCGGCCGCCACGAAGCCGAGCGTCGCGTCGACGACGGGGGCGTCGGCGCCGAACGCGGCGGCGAGCTCGCCGAACAGCCAGGGCCGGCCGAGGCAGCCACGGCCGACGACGACGCCGTCGCAGCCGGTCTCGTCCATCATCCGCACCGCGTCGTCGGCACTCCAGATGTCGCCGTTGCCGAGCACGGGGATGCTCGTGACGGTCTCCTTGAGCTTGGCGATGGCCGACCAGTCCGCGGTGCCGGAGTAGAACTCGGCGGCCGTGCGGGCGTGCAGCGCGACGGCGGCGGCGCCCGCGTCCTCCGCGATGCGGCCGGCGTCGAGGTAGGTGAGGTGGTCGGCATCGATGCCCTTGCGCATCTTCACCGTGACCGGCACGTCGCCGGCGGCCCTGACGGCGCCCTCGACGATGTCGCGGAACAGCCCCGTCTTCCACGGCAGCGCGGATCCGCCGCCCTTGCGCGTCACCTTCGGCACCGGGCATCCGAAGTTCAGGTCGATGTGATCGGCCCGGTCCTCCTCGGCGATGATGCGCGCGGCCTCGGCGGTCACCTTCGCGTCGACGCCGTAGAGCTGGATCGACCGGGGTGTCTCGGACTCGTGGTGCCGGATGAGGCGCATCGTGGCGTCGTTGCGCTCGACGAGCGCGCGCGTCGTGATCATCTCGCTGACGTACAGGCCCGCGCCGTATTCGCGGCAGAGCCGGCGGAAGGCGGTGTTCGTGATGCCCGCCATGGGTGCGAGGACGACCGGCACGTCGAGGTCGATCGTGCCGATCCGCAGGGCGCGGGGGCGGGCGAGAACGGAGGTCACGGATCCATTCTCACAGACTCGCCCGGCGCGGTCGCCGAGAGTCGTAGCCTGTGGGCATGGCTGACCCCGACCTTCCCCCTGTGCGCGACATCCCCTTCGCCGACGCGTCCGGCGTGGAGCACACCCTGTCCCAGTTCGACGGCCCGGTGCTGGTCGTCAACGTCGCCTCCAAGTGCGGCATGACGCCGCAGTACGAGCAGCTCGAGCAGCTGCAGCGCTCGTACGGCGAGCGGGGCTTCACGGTCGTGGGCTTCCCGTGCAACCAGTTCATGGGGCAGGAGCCCGGATCCATCGAGCAGATCCTCGAGTACTGCGTCTCTACGTGGGGCGTCACGTTCCCCGTGAACGACAAGATCAAGGTGAACGGCCCGAACGCGCATCCGCTCTACAAGGCGCTCAAGAGGACCCAGGACGGACACGGCAAGGCCGGCCGCGTCGCCTGGAACTTCGAGAAGTTCCTCGTCCTGCCCGACGGATCCGTCAAGCGCTTCCGTCCGCAGCAGAAGCCGGATGACCCGGAGATCGTCGGCGAGATCGAGGCCGCGCTGACACGCTGACGCTCAGAGCTCCTCGGCGCGGTGCTCCGACCAGACCTGGCGGGCGACCTGCGTGAACGCCTCGGGCGGCTGGGCGCCGCTGACGCCGTACTTGCCGTCGATCACGAAGAACGGCACGCCGTTGATGCCGTACGCGGTCGCCTGCGCCTGATCCTGGCGGACCGCGGGGAGGAACTCGTCGTTCTCGAGCGCATCGCGCGCTGCGGCCTCGTCGAGGCCGACCTCGCCCGCGAGTGACACCAGCTCGTCGATGCGACCCACGTGGCGGCCCTCGACGAAGTACGCCGACAGCAGGCGCTCCTTCATCTCGAGCTGCTTGCCGTGCTCCTTGGCGAAGTGGATGAGCTCGTGGCCCTTGACCGTGTTGGTGTGCTGCTGGAGATCGAAGCGGTAGTGCAGGTCGGCCTGGTCCTTCGCGATCTGCGCGACGCGGTCGTTCATCTGCTGCGCCTGCTCGCGCGTGACGCCCTTGTGCTGCGCGAGGAAGTCGGTGCTGGACCCGTGGAAGTCGACGGGCGTGTCGGGCGACAGCTCGAACGAGTGGTAGGTGATCTCGACCTGCGGGGCGTCCTCATCCTGCGCGGCGGCCGCGAGGCCGTTCTCGAGGTTGCGCTTGCCGATGTAGCACCACGGGCAGGCGATGTCGCTCCAGACGTCGATCCGGATCGGGGCGGGGGACGCGGTCGTGTCAGTCACGTCAGTCTCAACGCCCGGCACGCCCGTGTATTCCGGATCGGTCATGCGGTCGGCGCGTCGACCGCCCCGCCGAAGCGGCGCTCGCGCCCGAGATACAGGTCGATGGCGTGCCAGAGGTCGGCGCGGCCGAAGTCGGGCCACAGCGTGTCGAGGAACACCATCTCCGCATACGCCGACTGCCACAGCAGGAAGTTCGACGTGCGCTGCTCGCCGCTCGAGCGCACGAACAGGTCGACGTCGGGCATGTCGGGCACGTAGAAGTGCCGCCGCAGGGCCTTCTCCGTGACGCCGGAGGGCTTCAGCCTGCCGGCCGCGACCTCCACGGCCAGCGCGCGGACCGCGTCGACGATCTCATTGCGCCCGCCGTAGTTGATGCACATCGTGAGCGTCAGCACGTCGTTCCCCGCGGTGAGCTGCTCGGCGAACTTCAGCTCCTTGATGACCGAGCCCCACAGCCGCGGCGTGCGGCCGGCCCACCGGATCCGGACGCCCCACTCGTTCAGCTGGTCGCGGCGGCGGTGCAGGACGTCGCGGTTGTAGCCCATCAGGAAGCGCACCTCGTCGGGCGAGCGGCGCCAGTTCTCGGTCGAGAACGCATATACCGAGAGGTGCTTCACGCCCGCCTGGATCGCGCCGGCGACGACGTCGAGCAGCACCTCCTCCCCCGCCTTGTGCCCCTCGATGCGCGATAGCCCGCGACGGTTCGCCCAGCGGCCGTTGCCGTCCATCACGATCGCGACGTGCGCGGGCGCGTCCGTCCCGTAGTCCGGAGCCTGCAGCCCCGTCCAGTCGATCGGGCGGTACGGCACGGCGTCGCGGTGCGTGTAGGGCTTCGGGGTCATCGAGCTCCTCGGTTCCAGACGGGCTGCGGCTGTCCGAGCGCGCGCAGTCCGCGCTCCATCGTGAACTGCACGTACGCGGCGACGAGGCCGGATGCGGCGTCCGCGTCGCGCGACGGCGCGGCGTCGACGACCTCCCACTCGCCCGCCAGCAGGGCCTGCGTGAGCGCGAGCACCGCGGGCTGCACGTGCGGGGTGCCGGGCGGTGCGCAGTTCTCGCACACGACGCCGCCGAGCTGCGCGAGGAACATCCCGTGCGGCCCCTCGCGGCCGCAGCGACCGCACGCGTCGAGCGCGGGCGCCCAGCCGGCGAGCGACAGCGCGCGCAGCAGGTACGAGTCCAGGATCGCGCGGGCGACATGCTCGCCGCGCGACAGCGACCGCAGCGCGCCCACCAGCAGGTAGTACTGGTTCGGCACGGGCTCGTCGTGCGTGAGCCGGTCGGCGATCTCCACCATGGCGCTGGCCGCCGTGTAGCGGTCGTAGTCGGCCGCGATGTCCGCACCGTAGGCGCCCAGGGACTCGGCCTGCTGCACGATGTCGAGGCTGCGCCCCGCGTACAGCTGCAGGTCGGCGACCATGAACGGCTCGAGCCGCGAACCGAACCGGGAGGACGTGCGGCGCACGCCCTTCGCGACCGCGCGCACCTTGCCGTGCCGCCGGCTCAGCATCGTGACGATGCGGTCGGCCTCGCCGAGCTTGTGCGTGCGCAGCACGACCGCTTCGTCTCGATAGGTGGGCACCGATCCATTATCCGGCCAGCCCCCGACATCCGCCCCGCGCCGAGCCGCGTCCTCGCGCCCCACCCGCATCCGCACGCCCACCCGCATCCCGGAGATCGCCACGATCCCGGATCCCGGCGCCCCGGCGCTCCGGGATCCTGGCGATCTCCGGAGTTCTGGCACCGGCGCGCCCCGCGACGCGCCCGGCGGATGCGGAGTCGGGTGCGGCGCGCGGCGGTGACACCATGGAACCGTGACCGATCCGACGTTCGTGCTGCCGCTGTGGGCCGACCTCGTCGCCGTGGCGTTCGGCGGCGTGCAGGGCGCGATGTTCGCGTCCGGGTTCCAGGGGCAGCGCCGGCTGGATCTGCTCGGCGTCGCGCTCATCGGCATCATCGTCGGGATGGGCGGCGGCCTCATCCGCGACATCCTGCTCGGCATCACGCCCGCGACGCTGCAGTCCAACTGGTACATCCTGACCGCGATCGTCGCGTCGCTCACGGGCATGCTGCTGGCGGGGCTGTTCCATCGCCTGAACAAGGTGATCGTCGGGCTCGACGCCGTGCTCATCGGCCTGTTCGGCGCTTTCGGCACGAGCAAGGCCCTCGCGTTCGGCCTGCCGCTCGTGCCGTCGATCTTCATCGGCGCGCTGGCCGCGGTCGGCGGCGGCGTGGCGCGCGACGTGGCGATGGGCCTCCCCATCGCGATCATGCACGTCGGATCGCTCTACGCGGTCGCCGCGGCGGCCGGATGCACAGTGCTCGGCGTGAGCTTCCAGGCGGGCCTCGACATCGTCCCCGCCGCGATCGCGGGCGTCGCCGTGACCATCGTGATCCGCCTGCTCGCGGTGATCTTCGACGTGTCGCTGCCCGAGCAGCGCCGGATCCACCGTCGCCGCGTCGCGCTGGAGACCTCCGCGATCCCGGTCATCTCGTCCGAGATGATCGCCCAGGCGCAGGCGGGCGTCGAGCAGGCGCAGGCCGCCGCGGCCCAGGCGGTCGAGGCCATGGAGCTCGCGAACGAGGCGAACGAACAGGCGACCGAGGCCGCCGAGCAGGCGCAGGCCGCCGCCGAGCAGGCCGCGGAGGCCGCCGGCGACGACGACCTCCCGGCCCGCTGAGCGGATTCAGACCCCGGCGAGCTCGGGCTTGCGGGCCCGGATCGAGCGGTTCACACCCGAGACGATCGCCTTGAGCGATGCCGTGGAGATGTCGCCGTCGATGCCGACGCCCCACAGGCGCTCGCCGTCGACCTGCAGCTCGACGTACGCCGCCGCCTCCGCGTCGCCCGACGCGCTGAGCGTGTGCTCCACGTAGTCGTACAGCGTGACGTCGAGGCCCTGCTCGCGCAGCACCTCGAGGAAGGCCGCGATCGGGCCGTTGCCGTGACCCGCGTGCTGCGCCTGCGCCTCGCCGTCGCGCAGCACGACCTCGAGCGCGACGTCGCCGTCGAGCTTCGACTGGGTGCTCGTGCCGAGCAGCTCGAAGCGACCCCAGCGGGCATCCTCGTGCGCCGACGGCAGGTACTCGTCCTGGAAGATCGCCCAGATCTGGTCGCTTGTGACCTCGCCGCCCTCGGCATCGGTCTTGGCCTGCACGACGTTCGAGAACTCGATCTGCAGCTTGCGCGGCAGATCGATCGCGTGGTCGGTCTTGAGCAGGTAGGCGACGCCGCCCTTGCCCGACTGCGAGTTGACGCGGATGACCGCCTCGTACGAGCGCCCCAGGTCCTTCGGGTCGATCGGCAGGTACGGCACGGCCCACTCGATGTCGTCCACAGTCACGCCCCGGGCCTGCGCCGTGGCGGCCATGGCCTCGAAGCCCTTCTTGATGGCGTCCTGATGCGATCCGCTGAAGGCGGTGAAGACCAGGTCGCCCGCCCACGGGCTGCGCTCGGGAACCGGCAGCTGGTTGCAGTACTCGACCGTGCGCTTGACGTGGTCGATGTCGCCGAAGTCGATCTGGGGGTCGATGCCCTGCGTGAACAGGTTGATGCCCAGCGCGACGATGTCGACGTTGCCGGTGCGCTCGCCGTTGCCGAACAGACAGCCCTCGATGCGGTCGGCCCCAGCCATGTAGCCGAGCTCAGCCGCCGCGATCGCGGTGCCCCGGTCGTTGTGCGGGTGCAGCGAGATGAGGACGTTCTCACGGTGGTTCAGGTGCCGGCCCATCCACTCGATCGAGTCGGCGTAGACGTTGGGCGTGGCCATCTCGACCGTCGCGGGCAGGTTGATGATCACCTTGCGCTCGGGCGTGGGCTCGAAGATCTCGAGCACCTGGTTGCAGACGTCGGCGGCGAACTCGAGCTCGGTGCCGGTGTAGCTCTCGGGCGAGTACTCGTAGTACACCGCGGTCTCGGGCACGGTCTGCTCGTACTGCCTGCACCAGCGCGCGCCCTCGAGCGCGATGTCGATGATGCCCTGCCGGTCGGTGCGGAACACCACGTCGCGCTGCAGCACGCTCGTCGAGTTGTACAGGTGCACGATGGCCTGCTTGGCACCCTTGATGGACTCGTAGGTGCGGGCGATCAGGTGCTCGCGCGCCTGCGTCAGGACCTGGATCGTGACGTCGTCCGGGATCAGGTCCTCTTCGATGAGCTGGCGGACGAAGTCGAAGTCGGTCTGGCTCGCAGACGGAAAGCCGACCTCGATCTCCTTGTAGCCCATCTGGACGAGCAGCTCGAACATGACGCGCTTGCGCTCGGGGCTCATCGGGTCGATGAGGGCCTGGTTGCCGTCGCGCAGGTCGACGGCGCACCAGCGGGGCGCCTTCTCGATCCGCCTCGACGGCCACGTGCGGTCGGGCAGGTCGACGGCGATCTGCTCGTGATACGGCCGGTACTTGTGCACCGGCATGCCGCTGGGCTTCTGGGTGTTCTCCATGTCGCTTGCCTTCGTCTCGTCGTATGTGTCGGGCCGACGACGAACTCCGCGACGAGGAGGCCCTAGATCGAGGTCTCGTCGCGGCGGCTAAGAAGCAGGAGCCCACCGAGGCGCATGGAGCAAGGCTAACACGCACTGTGCACGGTGACGACGGGCCCGGGTGGGGTCCGGATGAGCAGGATGCTCAGGATGAGACGGATCCGGGTCCTCGGACACTCCTCGGTATGAGCACCTCCCGTCGCGCCGCGGCTACGGCCATCGCGCTCCTCGCCCTCGCGCTCTCCGCGTGCGCCGCGATCCCCGCCGCCGCGCCGGCCGCCGCCCCGCCGCCGCGGCTGGGCGACGTCCATCCGGCGCCGCCGAAGGGCGACGTCCTGATGCAGGGCATGGTGATGGACAAGGCGGGCACCGAGATCCAGCTCTGCCACGGGGAGATGCTCCTGTCGAATCCACCGCAGTGCCGCGGCGTGCCGCTCGACGGCTGGAACTGGGACGCCGTGGAGGGCGAGGAGACCGCGGCGGACAGCACGTTCGGCAGCTACGCCGTCACCGGCACCTACGACGGCGAGCAGCTGACGGTCACGGCCGATCCGGTGCTGCTGGCCCTGTTCGATCCGATGGTTCCCGAGGACCCGACCGGCGGAGTCGCCGGCACGACCCCCGACGGACGCCTCGAGCGGATCGCCGCGACCATCCGGCAGCGGATGGGCGATGCCGCCTCCCCGCGGGTCGAGGACGGCTACGTGCGACTGGAGGTCGTGTGGGACGACGGCACCTACCAGGACGCGGCGGACGCCGAGTTCGGCGCGCGCGTCGTGATCGTCGAGCGGCTCATGCGCCCCGTCGAGCCGGTGCCGGCGTCGAGCCTGACCGCCGGCAGGCTCGGCGCCGAGCGCCCCGCGCCGCCGAGCGGGGAGGTGACCGCGACGGGAATCCTGCAGGGCAAGGGAGCCCGGGTGACCCTCTGCCTCGATGCGTGGCCGGACCCGCGCCCCGCGCGGCCCTGCGACCCGATCCCCGTGACGGGTCTCGACGACGCCGGCATCGCCGATCCGGTCCTCACCTGCGTCTCGGGCGACTACGACGGGAGCCGGTTCCACGTCACCTCGCACATCCCCGAGGCCCTGTGCGACCGCGCCGCCGAGCGGCCGCAGCGCAGCGACGACCTCCCCGCCGGGGCGGGCCCGCTCTCCGAAGCGGATGCGGCCGCGGTTCTGGCCGAGATCGGCGAGCGGCTGGGCCACGAGCTCCGGGTCTCGACCGCGGCGAACGGCCGCGTCCTCGTCACCGTCGTGTGGGACGACGGGACGTACCAGCGCGCGGCCGACGCCGAGTTCGGCATCGGAGCGGTCGTCGTCGACAGCGCGATCTGGGCGCCCGACGCCCCCTGACCCCGAGACTCACCGGGGACGCTCCCGTGTCGGGACGGTCTAGCTCTCCGGTGACTCGAGAAGGTATCTGTTCCGCGGGGCCCGCCCTCATTAGGTTCAGGAGTGCGTCGGCGTCCGCCGCGCGCCGAGGAGCGGAGGGCCGATGTCCGACGCCGAGGACGACCCCGCCGGGGCGGCTTTCGAGGTCGTGGCGCTCGCGTCCGCCTTCGGGCGAGGGCGCGCGTTCGTGGCCGAATCCCTGCCGCCGTCCGCCGCCGCGCTGTACGACGCGGCCGTGGCGGATCCGGAATGGGCGACAGCGGATCTCACGACCCGCGCGCTCGTGATCGCGCGGGTCCTGCGGCGTGATGCCGGACTCGCCGGCCGGTATCGCGCGGAGGTCGTCGCGGGCCTGTACGGCTTCGGGGCGGGCGAGGACGACGAGGTCGATCGCGCGATCGAGGAGGTCGTCGACCGGATGGGCGGGTACGCGGAGTCGCCTCCGCCCCCGCCGCCGCCTCCGTCCATGGCGCCCCCGCAACCTCCCCCGCCCATGGCGCCGCCGGGGCCCCCGCCGGTCGCTCCGCCGAGTGACGGCCTACTCGGCGCCGACGGTACGGTGGCGGAGTTCGCACCGGGTCCGGTGACGCCGCCCGGGATCGACGCCGAGGCCGCCCCCGCACCAGACGCCGCACCCGAGCCCCAGGCGGAGGCAGAGCCCCCGCCTGCGGCCGACGTCGTGCAGAGCTGGCTCAACGCCGAGCTCGCCGGCCCCGCGCTCACTGCCTCCGCGCCATCGCTGCTCGCGGTGCACTTCGGCGAGAAGACCACGCGCGGGCAGGCGACCGCGATCGGCCTTCCGGTGGCCACCGGGGAGGCGTCCATCGACGTCGACGTGCAGCTCACCAGCGCGGACTTCGACGTGCCGAGGCATCCGCAGCGCCTCACCGTGGGCCGCGACGGGACGTCGGAAGGCCGCGCGCTGTTCGAGATCACGCCCCGCCACGACGGCCCCTCGCGGCTGAGCGTGCACGTGCACGTCCGCGGCAACTTCGTGCAGCGGCTCGATCTCACCTACGGCGTCGGCACCACCGCGACGCCCGACGCCGAGGGCTACGGCCGACCCATCGCCGCCGCCGAGGTGCTGCACGAGCGGCTCGCCACGCTGCAGATCCGGCCGATGGACTGGGGCTTCGAGCTCATCGCCAAGGAGGTCCATCCCGAGCCGATCGCCGTCCCCATCACGCCGCCGCAGCTCGCCGCGCGGATCGACGACGTGCGCGCGGCACTGCTGGCCGCCGTCAAGAAGCGCGCGGTCGCGCTCGAGATGACGATCACGCCGCAGGACGGCGACGCCCTCCTGCACGAGCTCGCCTTCGCCGGCTTCCGGCTCTTCCAGGCGGTCTTCGACGGCCCGCAGGCCTCGCCTGCTCTGCGCGACGTCGGCCGCTGGCTGCGGGAGACGCTCTCGCGAGACGTCACGACGCTGCAGGTCGTCTCGTCCGGGTTCCCGGTGCCGTGGCCGCTCATGTACCTCGTCGAGCGCTTCGACGCCGCCGCGCTGACGTGGGACGACTTCATCGGCATGCGCCATGTGGTCGAGCAGCTGCCCCTCGCGCAGATAGACGTCGGCCCGCCCGCGGTCGCGATCGCCTCCACGCCGGACCTGGCGGTGCGCGCGATCTACAACGACGGCATCGACGAGGACATGCCCTCCCGCCCCGTCGCCGGGCAGCGCGCGTACTGGGGCGCGCGCGGCGTGCGCCTCACCGAGGGGACCACCGCCGACGACCTCGTCCGCGCCGCGCTCGCCGCGGGCGCGTCCGACCAGGTGCTCTACCTGTTCTGCCACGCGACCGCGTCGGCCGACGATCCCGACGACGCGCGGCTCATCCTGACCGGCTCGCAGGGCGTGACGCTCGGCGACCTGTGGGTGCACGCGCCGCGCGAGGACCAGCTCGCGGGCCGGCCGCTGGTGTTCCTCAACGCGTGCGAATCGGCGGAGCTCTCGCCGAGCTTCTACGACGGCTTCGTGCCGTACTTCCTGACCAAGGGCGCCCGCGGCGTGATCGGCACGGAGTGCAAGACGCCCGGGCTGTTCGCGGCCGAGTGGGCGAAGGCGTTCTTCGACGAGCTGTTCGCCGGGCGGCCCCTCGGCGAGACGGTGCTCGAGCTGCGCCGGCGTTTCCTCGCCGAGCACAACAACCCGCTCGGCCTGCTGTACGGCGTGTATGCGGATGCCGACACGATCGTCGCGCCGGCGCTGCCCGCGCGACCCTGAACGAGGAGCACGACATGGCGCTGCGCCGCACCCCCGGCGGTCTCGAGTACCACCTGATCGCCTACGACAAGCGCGGCCACGAGCTGCCTGATCTCGAGGGCACGGTCGCGAGCGACCGCGCCGTCGAGGAGCTGTCATCGCCCGGCCGCGACATCACGGATGTCTTCCTGCTGAGCCACGGCTGGCAGGGCGACTACGTCGACGCCATCGCGCAGTACGACGCGTGGCTGGACGGTCCGGGACCGGATCGCCGGGACGACGCCGTGCGTCCGTTCGTCATCGGGGTGCACTGGCCGAGCAAGGCCTGGAGCGACCGCGAGCTGCGCTCCGCGCCCAGCGGTCTGCTCGAGGAGATGCCCGCCGAGGCCGAGTCCACGGTCTCCGTCGAGGAGGCGGTCGAGGACCTGATCGCCGAGCTCGGCGACGGCCCGGAGGTCCGCGACGCGCTGGAGACCGTCCTCGCGTACGCGGCGGAGATCGATCCCGAGACGCAGGCGGAGGGAACCGAGCAGCTGCCGCCCGACGTCGTCGACGCCTACCGGACGCTCGCCGGAGCGGTGGGCGCGGACGCGGACGATCCGCTGCTGTCGGGCGGATGGGATCCGGACGCCGTCTTCGCGGAGGCCACGAGCGCGCAGGCGGAGGACGACGGCGGCCTGCTCGGCGTCGGCGACTGGCTGCGCGGACTGCGCGACGCCGTGCTCACTCCCCTGCGCCAGCTCACCTTCTGGCACTCGAAGAACCACGCGCGCGAGTTCGGCGAGGGCGCGGTGGCCGACCTGCTGCGCCGCGTCATGGGAGGCACCGACGCCCGCGTGCACCTGATCGGGCACAGCTTCGGCACGATCGTGATGGCGGGCGCGGTGCGCGGACCCGGGGAGTTCCCCGACCCACCGCCGCGGCCCGTCGACTCGCTGTTCCTGATGCAGGGCGCGGTGTCGCTGTGGGCGTTCGCCGACCGCGCGCCGGGCCAGTTCGGTGGCGGCATCGGATACTTCGCCGACATCGTGGCGCCCGAGTTCGTGCGCGGCCCGATCGTCGCGACGCGCTCGCGGTGGGACTACGCGGTCGGCCGGTTCTACCCGCTCGCGGTGGGCATCGTCGGCCAGTACCTGCTCGGCGAGGAGCTGCCGAAGTTCGGCGGGATCGGCGCCTGGGGCATCCAGGGCGTGGCGGGCGCGGTCGAGCTGCCCGCGCTCCAGCCCGGCGACACCGCCGACCCCGGCCTCGCGGACGGGGTCGTGCACAACGTCGACGCGAGCGCGGTGATCTCGCGCCTCGCGGGCGCGGCCGGCGCGCACAACGACGTCGCCCACGCCGAGCTGCGCCGGCTCGCGTGGCACGCGGCCCTGGCGCGTTAGGCTCCGGGCGTCAGAACCCCAGGCGGCCGAGCTGCTTCGGGTCGCGCTGCCATTCCTTCGCCACCCGCACGTGCAGCTTCAGGAACACCTTGGTGCCGAGAAGCGGCTCGACCTGCGCGCGGGCGCGGGCGCCGACGTCGCGCAGGCGCGAGCCCTTCGGGCCGATGATGATGCCCTTCTGGCTGTCGCGCTCCACCACGATGCTGGCGTGCACGTCCGTGAGATCGTCACGGTCCTCGCGCGGCATCACCTCGTCGACCGTCACAGCGATCGAGTGCGGCAGCTCGTCGCGCACGCCCTCGAGCGCGGCCTCGCGGATGATCTCGGCGATGCGGTCCTCGGTGCTCTCGTCGGTGACGACGCCCTCCTCGTAGAGCGGCGGCCCCTCCGGCATGAGCGCGAGCAGCTCGTCGCTCAGCACCTCGAGCTGGTCCCCCGTGAGGGAGGACAGCGGGATCACGGCGGCCCAGTCCTCGCGAAGCGCGTTGACCTCGATCAGTCGCTCCATGATCTGATCCGGGCTCGCGGCATCCGTCTTGGTCACGATCGCGACCTTCTTGGCGCGCGGATAGCCGCTGAGCGACTCCGCGATGCGGCGATCGCCCGGGCCGACCTTCTCCGGTGCGGGGGCGCAGAACGCGATCACGTCGACGTCCCCCAGCACCTGCTCCACGAGGTCGTTGAGACGCTGGCCGAGCAGCGTGCGCGGCTTGTGGATGCCGGGGGTGTCGACCACCACCAGCTGTCCCCCTGGCCGGTTCAGGATGCCGCGGATCGCGCGCCGCGTGGTCTGCGGCTTCTCGCTCGTGATGGCGACCTTCTCGCCCACGAGCGCGTTCATCAGCGTGGACTTGCCCACGTTCGGACGTCCCACGAACGTCACGAAGCCGGACCTGCCGGATTCAGCCATCTTCTCTCTCCCTGTACTCCTCGATCGTGCGCAGCGCCTCGCCGCGCTCGACGAACACCGTCGCGATGCCCCGCCCGCGACCGCGCGACGTGCCGCCGGTCACGATCAGGCCCGCGACCTCGGCGATGTCGCCCGGCTGCGGCACGCGACCCAGCGTCTTGCCCAGCAGGCCGCCGATCGAGTCGACGTCCTCGTCCTCCAGCTCGATGCCGAACAGGTCGCCCACCTCGTCGAGCGAGAGCCGCGAGCTCACGCGGTAGCGGCCTCCCGCGAGCTCGACGATCTCCTTCGACGGGGCGTCGTATTCGTCGGCGATCTCGCCCACGAGCTCCTCGATCAGGTCCTCGAGCGTGACGAGGCCCGCGATCCCGCCGTACTCGTCCACCACGAGGCACACGTGCACGGCGTCCCGCTTCATCTGCTGCAGCAGCGTCTCCGCGCGCATCTGCTCGGGCACGAACACGGCGGGCCGTGCGATCGCGCGGATGCCCGCGTCGCGCCACGTGTCGCTCGTGGCCACCACGTTCAGCGGCGGCCGCTCGCCGGATGCCGCCGGCGCCGCGGCGTCGCGGAAGCCGAACTGCACCACGTCCTTCAGGTACAGCACGCCGATGATGTCGTCGACCTCGCCGTCGACCACCGGCATGCGCGAGATGCCGCGATCGAGGAACAGCGCCATCGCCTCGCGGATCGTCGCGTCCGCCTCGACCGTGACCATCTCGGTGCGCGGCACCATCACGGCGCGCACCACCTGATCCGTGAAGTCGAACACCGAGTGGATCAGCTCGCGATCGTCCGCCTCGATCAGCGCGTGCGAGGCGGCCTCGTCGACGATGCTCAGCAGCTGCTCCTCCGACTCGAAGCTGCGCCGCCCGCCGCCGGGCGTGAGCCGGTTGCCGAACGCCGCGAGGAGCCCCGACAGGGGGCCGAGCACGATCAGCACGCCGCGCACGAGCGGCGCCGCGAAGGGAAGCAGAGACGACGCGTAGCGCCGGCCCAGCGTCGCGGGGATCGACGACACCCCGACGAACGACACGCCGGTCATCAGCAGCGCCGCGACCAGCAGCGCCCACCAGATGCTGTGCAGGATGAGCGAGGACGCCGCCGTGACCAGCACGGCGGCCGCCGTCTCCGCGAACACGCGGACGAACACGACGACGCCGGCGTGGCGATCCGGGTCCGCCGCGATGCGCGCGAGCGCCGTCGCGTTGCGCCCGGAGCCCGCCATGTCGACGAGGTCGCCGCGCGAGGTCACCGACAGCGCCGCGTCGAGCGCGGACATCAGCCCCGCGAGCACGACGAGCACCAGGGCGCCGCCGAGCAGCAGCGAGGCCACGGGCGCCAGGACGTCGGGCGGCAGGTCGGTCATGCGCCGCCTCTCATGCGCCGGACGGGTCTCATGCGGTGCGGCGACGCTCCGCGGCGGCGAACGCGGCGATCAGCTCGCGCTGCAGGCCGAACATCTCGCGTTCCTCCTCGGGCTCCGCGTGGTCGTAGCCCAGCAGGTGCAGCAGGCCGTGGGTCGTGAGCAGGATGAGCTCGTCCATGGTGGAGTGCCCGGCGGTCTCGGCCTGGGACTCCGCCACCTGCGGGCACAGCACGATGTCGCCGAGCAGGCCGGGCGGCGTCGGCTGGTCCTCGGTGCCCGGGCGCAGCTCGTCCATCGGGAAGCTGAGCACGTCGGTCGGGCCCGGCTCGTCCATCCACTGCAGGTGCAGCTGCTCCATCGCGCCCTCGTCGACGAGCACGATCGCCACGTCGG
The DNA here is from genome assembly GCF_039605615.1 of Microbacterium rhizophilum. NCBI lineage: Bacteria > Bacillati > Actinomycetota > Actinomycetes > Micrococcales > Microbacteriaceae > Microbacterium > Microbacterium rhizophilum. The sequence continues at coordinate 333,521 of NZ_JBCNUN010000001.1, forward strand.
CGTCGGACGACACGTGCAGGGCCGCGAGGTTCTCCTGCGTCAGCCGCAGCAGCACCGACTCGTCGATCTCGACGGCGGACTCGTTGTTGATGTCGATCACGATCGTCCTCGCTTGGGCATGCGGTCCCGGGGACCGGAGGGGCCCTGAGAAGATGGGTGCCGTGCGGTGCGGCGCTCGGCGCGGTTGGCGAACTCGCTGGCCTCGTCGCGCTCGTGGCGTGCGGCCATCCGGCGCTCGTCGTACTCGCTGTACGCGTCGACGATCCGGCCGACCAGCGAGTGCCGCACGACGTCGTCGCTCGTCAGGCGCGTGAAATGGATGTCGTCGATCCGGTCGAGCACGCGGGTCACCAGGCGCAGTCCCGACGCGCCCTGCGGCAGGTCGACCTGCGTGATGTCGCCCGTGACGACCATCTTCGTGCCGAAGCCGAGGCGCGTGAGGAACATCTTCATCTGCTCGGGCGTCGTGTTCTGCGCCTCGTCGAGCACCACGAACGAGTTGTTGAGCGTGCGGCCGCGCATGTACGCCAGCGGTGCGACCTCGATCGTGCCGGTCGCCATGAGCTTGGGGACGAGCTCCGGATCCATCATCTCGTTGAGCGCGTCGTACAGCGGGCGCAGGTACGGGTCGATCTTGTCCGTGAGCGTGCCGGGCAGGAATCCGAGCCGCTCGCCCGCCTCGACGGCGGGACGGGTGAGGATGATCCGGTCGACCTCGCGCCGCTGCAGCGCCTGCACCGCCTTGGCCATGGCGAGGTAGGTCTTGCCGGTGCCGGCGGGGCCGATGCCGAACACGATGGTGTTCTCGTCGATCGCGTCGACGTACTCCTTCTGGCCCACGGTCTTGGGCCGGATGGTCTTGCCGCGGCTGGACAGGATCGCCTCGCCCATCACCTCGCTGGGGCGCGGGCCGCCCTCGTCGCGCAGCATGCGCGCCGAGCTCTGCACGTCGGCGGGGCCGAGCGCGTGGCCGGCCCGGGTCATCTCGAGCAGCTCGTCGACCAGGGCGCGCGCGGCGCGCACGTCGTCGGCCGGGCCGCGCAGGGTGATCTCGTTGCCGCGCACGTGGACGTCGACGGCCGGATGCGCCTTCTCGACCATCCGCAGCAGGCGGTCCTGCGGGCCGAGCAGCTGCACCATGGCCACGCCGTCGGCCGTCACGGTCTGGGTGACGTCGCTGTCGTCGCTCGGGTCAGGCACCGACGAGGCTCTTCTCTCCCAGTCCGCCGGCGAGCACGTGCGCGTGCACGTGGAAGACCGTCTGGCCGGCGCTCGCGCCGGTGTTGAACAGCAGACGGAAGTCGCCGCCGGCGACGCCCTTCGCGACCTCGACCATCTCGGCGAGCAGCGACGGATCGCCCGCGGCCAGCTCGGTGACGTCGCGGTACTCCTGCGTCTTCGGGATCACCAGCAGGTGCACGGGCGCCTGCGGCGAGATGTCCTTGATGGCGAAGACGCGCTCGGTCTCGGCCACGATCTCGCCCGGGATGTCGCCCCGCAGGATGCGGGTGAAGATCGAGGGTTCGCTCATGTGGTCCAGTCTATGCGCGGGGTGCCCGGCGGTCCGGGCTCGTTCGCCGAGCGCGCACCATCACCAGCGCCCGAGGGCGGCGTTCACCAGTGCCAGGGCGGCCGGGCCCGCGGTGGAGGTGCGCAGCACGGTGTCGCCGAGCCGCACCCGCGCGGCACCCGCGGCCGCGAGGCGGTCGAGCTCGTCCGGCGAGATGCCGCCCTCGGGCCCGACGACGAGCAGGATCGACTCCGCGCCCGACAGGTCGAGCGCGCTCAGTCGCACGTCCGCGGTCGGCTCGAGCACCAGGATCCGGTCGGCGCGCGCCGCGAGCGCCGCCGTGGTGGCGATCGGCGTCACCTCGGGCAGCCAGGCGCGGTGCGCCTGCTTGGCGGCCTCGCGCACGATGGTCGCCCAGCGCGCGCGGCCCTTCTCCGCCTTGGGGCCCTCCCAGCGCGACACGCTGCGCGAGGCCTGCCACGGCACGATCTCGTCGACGCCGAGCTCGGTCGCCGCCTGCACGGCGAGCTCGTCGCGGTCGCCCTTGGCGAGGGCCTGCGCGAGCGCGATGCGCGGGCTCGGCGCGTCCTCGTCGCGGCGCGCGACGATCCGGACCACGACCTCTCGCGGGGCCACGCTCTCGCACTCCCCCTCGAGCCAGGCGCCGCGGCCGTCGGTGACCGTGACCGCCTCGCCCACGCGGACGCGCCGCACGGCGGCGGCATGATGCGCCTCCGCGCCCGTGAGCGTCAGCGTGTCGCCGGCCCCGGCGGATCCGGCGGTCTCGTCGATGAAGTGCAGCGCCACGGCGGATCAGCCGTTCCGGAACCGGTCGCGCAGCTTCGAGAACAGGCCCTGCTGGAACTCCGCCAGCTGCGGCTTCGGGGACTTCGTGCGCTTGGCGAGCTCCTCCACCAAGGCGCGCTCCTTGGCGTCCAGGCGCGTCGGGGTCACGACGTGCACGCCCACGCGCAGGTCGCCGCGCTGCCCCGAGCGCAGCCCGGTGATGCCGCGGTCCTTGATCGTCAGGACGTCGCCGCCCTGCACGCCCGCGCGCAGCTCGAGGTCAACCGTGCCGTCGAGCGCGTCGATCGTGGTCGTCGTGCCCAGGATGGCGTCGGTCATCGACACCTCCAGCGTCGCGAGCAGGTCGTCGCCGTCGCGGCTGAACACGGCGTGCGGCGTGACCTGCACCTCGATGTAGAGGTCGCCGTTCGGGCCGCCCGCGGGGCCGACCTCGCCCGATCCGGGCAGCTGCAGGCGCAGACCCGACTCGACACCCGCCGGGATGTCGACCGACACCGTGCGGCGCGAGCGGACGCGGCCCTGGCCGCCGCATGTCGGGCACGGGTGCGGGATCGTGGTGCCGTACCCCTGGCACGCGCCGCAGGGCTGCGAGGTCACGACGTTGCCGAGGAGGCTGCGCACCTGGCGCTGCACGTGGCCCGAGCCGCCGCAGATCTCGCAGCGTTCGGGACTGGTGCCGGGCTGGCAGCACGAGCCCTGGCAGGTCTCGCACAGGACGGCCGTGTCGACCTCGAGGTCGCGGTGCGCCCCGAAGACCACGTCGCCGAGCTCGAGCGTGACGCGCACGAGCGCGTCCTGACCGCGCTCCCGGCGCGACCGCGGGCGTCCGCCCCGGCCGCCGCCTCCCGCACCGAAGAACGTCTCGAAGATGTCGCTGAACCCGCCGAAGCCGCCCCCGGCGCCGCCGAACATGCCGTCGTCGCCGCCCATGTCGTAGCGGCGGCGCTTCTCGTCGTCGCTCAGCACCTCGTAGGCGTGCGTGACGGCCTTGAACTTCTCCGACGCGTCCTCGCTGGGGTTCACGTCGGGATGAAGCTGGCGCGCGAGCCTGCGGTACGCCTTCTTGATCTCGTCGGACGTCGCCTCGCGCGACACCCCGAGCACCTCGTAGTGATCAGCCACACTCGCCTCTCGATGGATCGCGCGCCGCGCGATCCGCATCTCGTCGAGGATCGCGCCCAGCGCGATCCGGGTACACCTTCGGTCCGCCTACCGGCGGTTGTCGTCCTCGTCCAGCAGCCGGGTCAGGTACCGCGCCACCGCGCGTGCCGCCGCCAGGTTGCTGGGGTAGTCCATGCGCACGGGTCCCATGAGTCCCACGCGCGCGCGGCCGATCGTCGCGTCGTAGTCGCTCGCGATGATCGAGGCCTCACCCAGACCGAACGCGGCGTTCTCGCGGCCGATGCTGGCGGACAGGCCCTTGTCGTCCGCGGCCATCTCCGACATCAGCCGCAGCAGCGTCACCTGCTCCTCGATCGCCTCGAGCAGCGGATGGATGCTGCCGCGGAAGTCCTGCTCCCGCCTGGCGAGCGTCGCGGCCCCGGCCATCACCAGCCGGTCCTGCCGGAACTCGTCGAGCTCCTCGCCCACCACCGCCGCGATCGTGATGAGCGCCTCGTCGAGCCGCGACCGCTCGCCGGGGGCGGATGCGCGCAGCGCGTCGATCCGCTCGGATCCGGATCGCACGGAGCGCCCCGCGATGAGCGCCGCGAGCTGCGCGCGCAGCACCGCGACGTCCTCCTCGTCCACGCCCCGCGGCGTGGCCGTGAGTCGCTGCGAGACGCGTCCGGTGTCGGTGACGATGATCACGAGCATCCGGAACTCGTCGAGCCGCACGAGCTCGACGTGCGTGACGTTCGCGGAGGCGAATGACGGGTACTGGACCAGCGCGACCTGGCCCGTGAGCTGCGTGAGCAGCCGCACGGTGCGGGCGAGCAGGTCGTCGAGGTCGGCGGGATCCGCGAGGAACGTCGAGATCGCCGCGCGCTGCGCCGCGGACAGCGGGCGCAGCTCGGCGAGGTGGTCGACGAAGACCCGATACCCCTTGTCGGTCGGCACCCGCCCCGAGGACGTGTGCGGAGCGGCGATCAGCTCCTCGTCCTCGAGCAGCGCCATGTCGTTGCGGATCGTCGCGGCCGACACCCCGAAGGCATGCCGCTCGACGATCGACTTGCTGCCGACCGGCTCGTGCGTGTCGACGTAGTCCTGCACGATCGCACGGAGGACCTGCAGTCCGCGTTCCGTGACCATGGGCACCTCCCCGTCGCGCTTGGCACTCGATCCTTCTGAGTGCCAATTCTAGCGAGAATCCCTCGCGCAGGTTGTAAGCCCGCACCGCAGGTCGCTTCTCAGGGGATCCCGCGTTCTCAGGATCGATTGCGCTCGCGAAGTCCTGAGAAGCCGGCATCTCCGGAGAACGTGTCACTCCGTGAGCGCGCGCACCACGGCGTCGGCGAGCAGCCGCCCGCGCAACGTCAGGACCACGCGGCCGCGCACCGCCGCGGCGCCGTCGACCAGGCCGTCGGCGACGAGGCCCGCGACCGCGCGGCGCGCGTCCGGCGCGAGGGCATCGACGGCCAGACCCTCGCGGATCCGGCTCTCCAGCAGCACGCGCTCCAGGGCCCGGGCCTCCGCATCCGGGATCTCGCGTCCCGCCGCCGGCGACTCGCCGAGCGAGAGGCGCTGCGCATAGGCGGCCGGATGCTTGACGTTCCACCAGCGCAGACCGCCGACGTGGCTGTGGGCGCCCGGACCGAAGCCCCACCAGTCGAGGCCGCGCCAGTAGGCCAGGTTGTGGCGCGAGCGGTGCTCCACGCCGCGCGACCAGTTGCTGACCTCGTACCAGTCGAAGCCCGCCGTCCCGAGCTTCGCGTCCGCCAGCTCGTACATGTCGGCCTGCAGGTCGTCATCCGGGGCGGGCACCTCGCCGCGGCGGATCTGCCGCGCGAGCTTGGTGCCGTCCTCGATGATGAGCGCGTAGGCCGAGATGTGATCCGACTCGAGCGCGAGGGCGGCGTCCAGCGACGCCTCCCAGTCGGCGAGGGTCTCCCCCGGCGCGCCGTAGATCAGGTCGACGCTCACGTCGAGCCCGGCCCCGCGCGCGGCGTCCACGGCAGTGCGGACGTTGCCGGGCGTGTGGGTGCGGTCGAGCGCGGCGAGCACGTGCGGCACGGACGACTGCATGCCGACCGAGATCCGCGTGACGCCGGATGCCGCGAGCTCGCGCGCGACGGCGGGCGTCACCGTGTCGGGGTTCGCCTCGATCGTGATCTCGGCGCCGTCGGCGAGCCCGAACGCGGAGATCACGCCGTCGAGCATCCGGCCCAGGTCGCCCGCCGGCAGCAGCGTGGGCGTGCCGCCGCCGAAGAACACCGTGCTCGCGGCGCGCAGCGCGCCCGCCTCGGCGAGCACCTCCCGCCCCAGCGCGACCTCGCGCAGCAGGGTGTCGGCGTACTCGTCCTGGCGCGCGCCGCGCAGCTCACCCGACGTGTAGGTGTTGAAGTCGCAGTAACCGCATCGCACACGGCAGAACGGCACGTGCAGGTAGACGCCGAAGTCGACATCCGGATCGATCCGCACCTGCGCGGGCAGGCGTCCGTCCGCCGGAGCGGGATCGCCCAGCGGAAGCGCACCGGCCATCAGGACCCCGGCGTGGCGAACAGCGGGGAGATCGCGCGCAGGTAGCCGGCGGACAGGGCCCGGCGCCGACGGCGCACGAAGCCGCGGAACATCCGGTACAGCAGGCCCACGGGCCGGTCGAAGGCCTTCACGGTGAACCAGACCTCGTCGTTGTCGCGCCACTCGATCGTGAACGACTCCTCGCCGCTCACCATGGAGCCGCCGACGGTGCCGAGCGCGAAGCCGACGCGACGGGCCTCCTCGATCACGAAGATGACGCGCAGCTCGGCATCGGCGCGCATGCCGTTCACGCGACCGTGCACGCGCAGCGTGGTGCCCGGGCCCGCGTACGGCGTGCCCTCGGCGTCGTAGCGCTGGTCGGTCTCGAGCTTGGAGGGGGCGATCGCGTTGCCCTCGCCGTCGAAGCTGACGCCGGAGTACGCCGGGCCCGGAGCGGGCCGCACGTCGGTCACCTTCAGGCCCGCGCCCTTCAGCGCTCCCCAGGACAGCAGCGCGTCGCCCGCCGAGCGGAAGCGGTCCTCGCCGCTGCCGATGCGCCACGAATCGGCCGCCGGGAGGCTGTGCTCCGGCGGGTACTGCAGCAGGTCGTGCGCCTGCGTGGCGCCGACCGCCGCATAGTCGACCGTCTCGTCCTGGAAGGTCCCGCGACGCATGTCATCCACCCTACGTGCCGAGCCTGAGCGCCTACTTGGCCTTGGTCTCGACGTCGCCGGACAGGGCCGCGATGAACGCGTTCTGCGGCACCTCGACCCGGCCGATGGTCTTCATCCGCTTCTTGCCTTCCTTCTGCTTCTCGAGCAGCTTGCGCTTGCGGGTGATGTCACCGCCGTAGCACTTGGCCAGCACGTCCTTGCGGATCGCGCGGATGTTCTCGCGCGCGATGATGCGCGCGCCGATCGCGGCCTGGATCGGCACCTCGAAGTGCTGACGCGGGATCAGCTTGCGCAGCCGCTCGGTCATCGTGGTGCCGTACGCGTAGGCCTTGTCGCGGTGCACGATCGCGCTGAACGCGTCGACGCGGTCGCCCTGCAGCAGGATGTCGACCTTCACGAGGTCGGCCTCCTGGCGCCCGGCGGGCTCGTAGTCGAGGCTCGCGTAGCCCTGCGTGCGGCTCTTGAGCTGGTCGAAGAAGTCGAACACGATCTCGCCGAGCGGCATCGTGTACTTCAACTCGACGCGCTCCTCCGACAGGTAGTCCATGCCGAGCAGCGTGCCGCGCCGGCTCTGGCACAGGTCCATGATCGTGCCGACGTAGTCCTTGGGTGCGAGGACCGACGCCTTCACGATCGGCTCGGTCACGGCATTGATCTTGCCGTCCGGATACTCGCTCGGGTTGGTCACGACGATGTTCTCGCCCGTCTCGGACGTCACCTCGTAGATCACGCTCGGCGCCGTCGTGATCAGGTCGAGCCCGAACTCGCGCTCGAGGCGCTCGGTGATGATCTCCAGGTGCAGCAGGCCGAGGAAGCCGCAGCGGAACCCGAAGCCCAGCGCGACGGAGGTCTCCGGCTCGTAGGCCAGCGAGGCATCCGACAGCTTCAGCTTGTCGAGCGCCTCGCGCAGGTCGGGATAGTCACTGGCGTCGATCGGATACAGACCCGAGTAGACCATCGGCTTCGGGTCGACGTACCCCGCCAGCGCCTCGGTCGCGGGCGTGCGCGCGTTGGTGATCGTGTCGCCGACCTTCGACTGCCGCACGTCCTTCACACCGGTGATGAGGTAGCCCACCTCGCCGACGCCGAGGCCCTTCGAAGGCACGGGCTCCGGCGCGGAGACGCCGATCTCGAGCAGCTCGTGCGTGGCGCGCGTCGACATCATCTGGATCCGCTCGCGCGGCGTGAGGGTGCCGTCGATCATGCGGACGTACGTCACCACGCCGCGGTAGGCGTCGTAGACCGAGTCGAAGATCATCGCGCGGGCCGGCGCCTCGGCGTCGCCCTTCGGCGCGGGGATCTCCCTGACGAGGCGGTCCAGCAGCTCCTCGACGCCCTGCCCCGTCTTGCCCGACACCCGCAGCACGTCGTCGGGGTCGCCGCCGATGAGGTCGGCGAGCTCTTTCGCGAAGCGATCCGGATCGGCCGCCGGCAGGTCGATCTTGTTCAGCACCGGGACGATCGTCAGGTCGTTCTCGAGCGCGAGGTAGAGGTTCGCCAGCGTCTGGGCCTCGATGCCCTGTGCCGCGTCGACGAGCAGGATCGCGCCCTCGCACGCGGCGAGCGAGCGGGACACCTCGTAGGTGAAGTCGACGTGACCCGGCGTGTCGATCATGTTCAGCGCGAACGTCTCGCCGTCCTGCTCCCACGGCATGCGCACGGCCTGCGACTTGATCGTGATGCCGCGCTCGCGCTCGATGTCCATCCGGTCGAGGTACTGCGCACGCATGTCGCGGTCCGAGACCACGCCGGTGATCTGCAGCATGCGATCGGCCAGCGTGGACTTGCCGTGGTCGATGTGGGCGATGATGCAGAAGTTGCGGATGCGCTCGGGGGGCGTCGCGGCGGGCTCGAGCGGTGTAGAGGCGCGGGGTGACATGTCCCCTCGATTCTACGGTGCGCCAGGTCCGTCACCCCGCCCGGACGCCCGACGCGCAGAACGCCCGGTCTTCGATCCCCGCGCCCGCGTGCACCATGCAGGTTGCGTTGTCATTCCCACCATGTTGCGTGCTTTTCACAGGGAGAACACAGAACGGTAACGCTTTTCGCACGGCTGCCCGCTCGTGCTGGTGGAGCACGCGCCCGAGCGTAGAGTCGCCGAAACGTCTGTCACGAAAGAAGCTCCACGCCTTGATCCGTTTCCTGCTGCGCCGCACTGCGGGCTGGCTGCTGATGATCCTGGCGGTGACCAATCTGACGTACTTCCTCGCCTGGGGCTATCTGGACCCGCGCGCGAACTACGTCGGACGCCGCCCTCCCCTGTCCGAAGAGCAGATCGTCGGTCTGCTGCGCCCGCGCAACCTCGACGACAAGGTGCCGCTCATCGAGCGCTGGTGGGGCTGGATCAGCGGCATCCTGCTCCGCTGGGACTGGGGCGTGAGCCCCGTCGGGCAGTCCGTCAACGAGCAGGTCGCCTACCGCATGTGGATCTCCGCCGAGCTGATGCTGGGCGCGACGATCCTGCTGACCCTCGTCGGCGTCGGCCTCGGCGTCTACACCGCGGCCCGCCAGTACAAGACCGCCGACCGCGTGTGGCAGGGCATCTCGATCGTGACGATGAACATCCCGATCGTGGTCGGCGCGCTGGGCATCGTGCTCCTCGCGATCGCGCTCAACAACGCCGTCGGCACGCGCATCTTCTACGTGACCGGCGCCGCGTCTCGAGGAGTCGACGGCTTCTTCCCCGCCGTCCTCGACACCCTGCAGCATCTCGTGCTCCCCACGCTCGCGCTGGTGATCACCGGCTACGCGCAGTACCACTTCCTGCAGCGCTCGCTGCTGCTCGACAACATCAAGACGGACTACGTGCGCATGGCCCGGGCCAAGGGCCTGACCAAGGCGCAGGCCGTGCGCCGCCACGCGCTGCGCACGTCGCTGATCCCCGTCGCGACGCAGGTCGCGTTCTCCATCCCCGCGATCTTCACCGGCGCGATCCTCACCGAGGGGATCTTCGCCTGGCAGGGCATGGGCAAGTACTTCCTCGACACGATCACGAACAACGACATCCACGGCGTCGTCGCCGTCGCGGCCTTCGGCGCGGTCTTCACGGCCGTCGGCGCCGTGCTGTCGGATATCGCCGTCGTGGTCCTCGACCCCCGAGTGCGGGTGAGCTGACATGAGCGTGACCACCGACCTGATCGATCCGCTGGAGCACGGCGACAACCCGCCGCCCAGCGAGCGCGAGCTGCGCGCCCCCGGCCGCAAGCGCATGTCGAAGTGGGAGCTGTACAGCCGCCGCTTCGCCCGCAACCGCGGCGCCCTCGCGGGCCTCGGCATCTTCCTCCTGCTCGCGCTGTTCGCGGTCTTCGGGCCGTTCCTGCAGCAGTTCGACCACATCGAGCTCGACTTCCTCTCACTGAGCGACCCGCCGAGCGCCGAGCACTGGTTCGGCACGAGCGGCGCGGGCAACGACCTGTTCGCCATGGTCGTCGTGGGGCTGCAGCGCTCCCTCCTGATCGCGCTGGTGGTGTCCATCGGAACGACGATCCTGTCCGCGGTGATCGGCGCCGCGGCCGCCTACTTCGGCGGCTGGTTCGAGCGCATCACGCTGCTCGTCATCCACTTCCTGATGGTGACGCCGACGTTCCTCATCCTGGCGATGATCTCCAACGACGCCGGCGGCGACTGGCGGATCATCTCGCTCGTGATGATCCTGACGGGCTGGTTCTTCTCGGCTCGCGTGATCTGGACGCTGTCGCTGTCCATCCGCGAGCGCGAGTACGTGCAGGCCGCGCGCTACATGGGCGTCAAGGGCTTCACGATCGTGCTGCGCCACATGCTGCCGAACATCGGCTCGCTGCTGGTGATCAACTTCACGCTCGGCGTGGTGGCGGCCGTGCTCACGGAGACCGGCCTGTCGTTCATCGGCTTCGGCGTGAAGCTGCCCGACGTGTCGCTCGGCTCGCTCATCGGCATCGGCGCGAACAGCGTCTCGAGCGCCCCCTGGCTGTTCTACTTCCCCGCCGGCGCCCTGACGCTGCTGACCGTGTCGATGGCCCTCATCGCCGACGGCCTCCGCGACGCGCTCGACCCGACCTCGGCGGCGGGAGGCCGCGCATGACGATCGCTGACACCACCTCCGGCACTGTCCTCACGAAGCCGGTCCTCACGGTCCGCGACCTCACGGTCAGCTTCCCGTCCGAGGCGGGGCGCGTGGACGCCGTCCGCGGCGTGTCGTTCGACCTGCTGCCGGGCCGCACCCTCGGCATCGTCGGCGAGTCCGGCTCCGGCAAGTCGGTCACGTCGCTCGCGGTCATGGGCCTGCTCGACGACAACGCCCGCGTCGGCGGCTCGATCAGCTTCGACGGCCAGGAGCTGCTCGGCAAGAGCGACGCGCAGCTGTCGAAGCTGCGGGGCAACGGCATCGCGATGATCTTCCAGGATCCGCTGACGTCGCTGACCCCGGTCTTCACGATCGGCGACCAGATCATCGAGGCGCTCACGGTGCACGACTCGAAGATCTCGCGCCAGGCCGCCACGACGCGCGCGATCGAGCTGCTGCGTCTCGTCGGCATCCCGAACCCCGAGAAGCGCCTGAAGTCGTTCCCGCACGAGTTCTCGGGCGGCATGCGCCAGCGCGTGGTGATCGCGATCGCGATGGCGAACCGCCCGAAGCTGATCATCGCGGACGAGCCCACCACGGCGCTCGACGTCACGATCCAGGCGCAGATCCTCGAGCTGATCAAGACCGCCCAGCGCGAGACCGGCGCCGCCGTGATCATGATCACGCACGACATGGGCGTGGTGGCCAACATCGCCGACGACGTGCTCGTGATGTACGCCGGCAAGCCGATCGAGCAGGCGCCGGTCGTCGAGCTGTTCGCCGACACCCGGATGCCGTACTCCATCGGCCTGCTGGGCGCGATCCCGCGCGTGGACAAGGCGGAGAAGCAGCCGCTCGTGCCCATCAAGGGCAACCCGCCGCTGCTCGTGGATCTGCCCGACGCGTGCCCGTTCGCCGACCGCTGTCCCATCGCGGTCGACGCATGCCGCCGCAGGGAGCCCGAGCTGCTGCCGGTGAGCGGCAAGACCGACCACCGGGCGGCGTGCATCCGCGCCGAGGAGATCCGCGCCGGCTTCATCGACGGCCACCCGGTCTACCCCGTGCCGATCATCCCGACGTCCGAGCTCGTCCGCACGCCCCGCGAGGAGCGCCCGGCCACACTCGAGGTCCAGAACCTCGTCAAGACGTTCCCCCTCACCAAGGGAGCGTTCTTCAAGCGCCGCATCGGCGACGTCCACGCCGTAAAGAACGTCACGTTCGACGTCCGCGAGGGCGAGTGCATGGCGATCGTCGGCGAGTCGGGCTCGGGCAAGACGACCACGCTGCTGCAGATCATGGATCTCGCCCCGCAGATCGACGGGGACATCCGGATCAACGGCGTGAGCGTCGCCGACATCAAGGCCGGGCGCGCCGAGCGCGACCTGCGGCGCGACATCCAGATCGTCTTCCAGGACCCGATGGGCGCCCTCGACCCGCGCATGACGGTGTTCGACATCATCGCCGAGCCGCTGCGCACGATCGGCGAGCCGAAGGACCGGATCGAAGCCCGCGTCGACGAGCTCATGGACCTCGTGGGCCTGAACCCGGCGCACAGCGACCGGTTCCCGACCGCGTTCTCCGGCGGTCAGCGCCAGCGCATCGGCATCGCCCGCGCGCTCGCGACCAACCCCAAGGTCGTCGTCCTCGACGAGCCGGTCTCGGCGCTCGACGTGTCGATCCAGGCCGGCGTCATCAATCTCCTCGACGAGCTCAAGGTCAGACTCGGGCTGTCGTACCTGTTCGTCGCGCATGACCTCTCGGTCGTGCGTCACATCGCCGACCGCGTAGCGGTGATGTACCTCGGAAGCTTCGTCGAGCACGGCGACGTGGACGAGGTGTTCGACAATCCGCAGCATCCGTACACGCAGGCACTGCTGTCGGCGATCCCCGTTCCCGATCCCCAGAAGGAGCGGACCCGCGAGCGCATCGTGCTCACGGGCGATCTGCCGAGCCCGACCGAGCAGCCGAAGGGCTGCCCCTTCGTCAGCCGCTGCCCGCTGTACAAGACGCTCGGAGACGCGGAGCGAACGCGCTGCGAGACGGAGCTTCCGCCTCTCACCGGTCGCGAGGGGGTCCACGTGAACGCCTGCCACTACCGCTGACGGACACACGCACTCACATACTCACAACTCAACAGTCCCCACCATCCCAGTGGCGCCCACGAGGCGTCGAAAGGAGCACCAGAATGAAGCTGCAGCACAAGCTGCTGGGCGTCGTCGCCGCAGGCGGCGCGCTCGCTCTGACCCTCGCCGGCTGCGCCGGCGGCGGCAACGGCGACGGCGGTTCCGCCGAGGAGACGCCGGCCGAGACCATCACCGGCGCGGACTACAACCCGCAGCCGCGCGAGGCCCTCGAGCAGGGCGGCGAGGTGGTCTTCCCGATCACCGAGATCACCCCGCAGATGAACCCGAACCACGGCGACGGCTCGGTCGACACGACCACGCTGTGGACCTGGTACAACCCGCAGTTCATCCTCATGACGCCGGACGGCGAGGCCTCGGCCAACCCGAACTACCTCACCGGCTGGGAAGCCGAGGAGGTCGACGGCAAGACGGTCCTGACCTTCACGATCAACCCCGAGGCCAAGTACAACAACGGCGATCCGATCACGTGGGAGACGTACAAGACCACGTGGGAGGCCCTCAACGGCACCAACGAGGAGTACTCGCCCAGCAGCACCGACGGCTACTCGCTCATCGAGTCGGTCGAGCAGGGCGATGACGAGTTCCAGGCCGTCGTCACGTTCAAGCAGGTCTACCCCTGGTGGCAGGGCCTGTTCTGGAACCCGCTGAACCCCGAGGTCAACAGCCCCGAGGCCTTCAACACCGGCTACCTGGAGGAGGCGCACCCCGAGTGGGGCGCCGGTCCCTACAAGATCGACGACCTCGACCTCAACGGCGGCACCGTCTCGCTCGTCCCGAACGAGAACTGGTGGGGCGACGAGCCCCTGCTCGACAAGGTCACGTTCCGCGTGCTCGAGCCGGTCGCGATGGTCAACGCGTTCCAGAACGGCGAGATCGACTACGCCGACAACCTGACGGCCGACAACCTCGAGCAGCTAAAGGACCTCGAGGGCGCCGTGACGTACCGCGCCCAGCGCACGGCCACCAACCTGCTGCAGCTGAACGCCGAGCGCCCGCAGTTCGCCGACCTCGAGGTCCGCGAGGCGATGCTCAAGGCGATCGACCGCGAGCAGATCAAGGAGGTCATGTGGGACGGCCTCAACTACACCGAGGACCCGGTGGGCTCGCTGAACCTCTTCCCGTTCCAGGAGGGCTATGTCGACGCCCTGTCCGAGGCCGGCTGGGAGTTCAACGTCGATGACGCGAACGCCATCCTCGACGAGGCCGGCTGGGAGCTGAACGGCGACGTCCGCGAGAAGGACGGCGTGGCCCTCGAGGGTCGCCTGCCCATCTTCGGCGACGACCCCATCACGCAGGCGCGTGCCCAGGTCATCCAGCAGCAGCTCTCCGCGATCGGCGTCAAGGTCGAGATCGACGTCCGCCCCGCGGCCGACTTCTCGACCGTGCTGTCGACGAAGGACTGGGACCTCGTCCTGCTCGGCTTCTCCTCGAGCGACCCGTACGGTGTGGCCTACATGTGCCAGCTGTACTGCTCGGACAGCAGCCTGAACCTGTCGGCCACCGGCACGCCGGAGATCGACGAGCGCATCGCCAACGAGGTCGCGGCTCTGCCGACGGCCGAGGAGCAGACGGCCGCCGGCCTGAAGCTCGAGTCCGAGATCATCTCGCAGACCTGGGGCATCCTGCCGCTGTACATGGGTCCGTGGATCTCGATGGCCAAGGAGGGCCTGGCGAACCTCACGCCGGAGACCTACACGGGTCTGGACCTCTTCGGTCTCCAGCCGGTCGAGAACGTCGGCTGGGAGAAGGGCGCGGCGGAGTAGTCCCCTCGTTCGATCTCTGATCTGATCCGCTTCGGGGTCGGTGGCTCACGCCGCCGGCCCCGAAGTCGTTTCGGTAGCTTTGGATGCATGTCTGTGCAGGTCGTGCTGGTCCACGGGATCCGCACGTCCGCGAGCATGTGGCGGGCGCAGGTCGCACATCTGCAGGAGCGCGGGATCGCCGCGACCGCCGTGGATCTGCCGGGTCACGGCACGCGCCTGGAGGAGACGTTCACGCTCGACGGCGCGTTCGAGACCATCGACGCCGCGGTGCGCGACGCCGCCCGGCGCGGTCCCGTCCTGCTCGTGGGGCACTCCATGGGCGGGCTGCTCTCGAGCGTGTACGTCGGCGCCGAGGACCCGCCGCCCGTCGCCGCGTTCATCGCCTCCTCGTGCACCGCGGTCCCCCGCGGCATCGGGTTGCGCGCCTACCGCGCGCTCGCGGCCGGGCTGAACGCGCTGCCGGGCCGCGGGCAGCGTCTCACCGACGCGGTGCTCAGGGCGACGCTGCCGCTCGAGACGCGCGCCGACTTCGGGGCCGGCGGCTACGCGTACCTGGCGCAGGACATCGCGCTGCGCAGCCTCTCCGTCCTCGACCTCATGGCGGCGCTGCGACGCATCCGGATCCCGATGTGGTTCGTGAACGGGCAGTGGGATCAGCTGCGGCTCAACGAGAAGCTGTTCGCCCGGATGGTGCCGCACGCGGAGCTGATCCTGGTCCCCCGCGCGACGCACCTGGTGACGGCGATGCGGCCCGCCGTGTTCAACGCGGTGCTCGACCTCGCAGTCGCCACGGTGCACGCCCGAGCGGGCACGGGGGACGCGGCCTGACCTGCTAGACTCGGTCTTTGGCTTGCGTGTGGGTCCCACCCCGCACCCGTCGTGCGACGCCCCTCTACCGTCAATCGACATCGTCCGAACAACCTCTGAACGAAAGTCTTTCGACACGTGGCAAACATCAAGTCGCAGATCAAGCGCATCAAGACCAACGAGAAGGCGCGCGAGCGCAACAAGGCCGTCAAGAGCGAGCTGAAGTCCTTCGTCCGCCGCACGCGCGACGCCATCGCCGCCGGCGACAAGGCCGCCGCCGAGGCCGCGCTCGTCAAGGCGTCCAAGAAGCTCGACAAGGCCGCCAGCAAGGGCGTCATCCACAAGAACCAGGCCGCGAACCGCAAGTCGGCTCTCGCGTCGAAGGTCGCCGGTCTCTGACCCGATCTCGCCGAGAAAGGCCCGTCCCGTCTGGGGCGGGCCTTTCTCATTCCCCGAAGGGGCGGCGGGTGGCGATGACGGCGATCATGCGCTCGAGTGCGAAGACCGGATCGCGCGACGCGCCCTTGACCTCGGCGTCGGCGCGGGCTGTGGCCTGGATCGCGAGGCCCAGCGTCGACTGGGTCCAGCCGACGAGATCGCGCTTGGCGTTGTCGACCTGCCAGTCCCTCATCCCGAGGCGCGAGGCGAGCGCCCGCGACGACTCCCGGGATCCCGCGACCTTCGCCATCGTGCGCAGCTTCATGGCGAACGCCGCCACGATCGGCACCGGATCGGCGCCCGACGCCAGGGCGTGACGCAGGCCGACGAGCGCGTCCCCGTAGCGGCCGGCGATCGCACTGTCGGCCACCGCGAATGCGTTGAGTTCGACCCGTCCGCCGTAGTAGCGGTTCACGATCGCCTCGGTGATGTCGCCCTCGACGTCGGCGATCAGCTGCTGGCACGCGGAGGCCAGTTCGCCGAGGTCGCCGCTGAAGGCCGACACGAGGGAGTGCAGCGCCTTCGGGGCGATGCGGCGCCCGACGGCCTTGAACTCGCCGGCCGCGAAGTCCTGCCGGTCGGCGTCGCGCTTGATGGCCGGGCACGGCACCTCGGCTCCCCCGCCGACGCCGGCGCGGACCGCGTCGAGCAGCTTCTTGCCGCGCACGGTCGCGCCCGTGTGACGCAGCACGACGGTCGCGCCCTCCTGGGGATGCTCGATGTACGCCAGGGCCTCGGCCAGGAACGCGTCGCTGCACTTCTCGACGCCCGACACGCGCACGAGCCGCGGCTCGCCGAACAGCGACGGCGCCGATACGGCCAGCAGCGTGCCGGCCGTGTAGTCGTCGGCACGGATGTCGGCGATCTCGAGCGCCGGGTCCTCGGCCTTCAGGTAGTCGCGCACGCCCGCGATCGCGCGTTCGGCGCAGACCTCCTCGGGGCCCGTCACCAGCACGACCGGCGCGGGGCGGGGGCTGCGCCACGGCAGCTGCGGGATGGCCGACTTCGCACCGGCCGCCTTCGACCGGGAAGCGGGTGCGGGAGCCATGCCTCCAGCCTACCGGCGGACCCGGACACCGCCCCGGGTCACGGCGGCCGCTCGCGCCACACCGTGACGCCGTCGGCAGACGGCGCGATCAGGACGAGGCCGGACAGATCTGTGCGTGCGATCACCGCGCCCAGGGCGCCGAGCGTGGCGAGGATCTCGTCGCGCGGGTGGTCGTAGTCGTTGTCGATGCCGACCGAGATGAGCCCGACCGCCGGGCGCAGCTCCGCGTACAGCGCGGGCAGCTGGTCGGCGCTGCCGTGGTGCGCGACCTTCACGATCGGGTAGGTCCCGGCGATCCTGCCCGTGGCGAGCATCGCGGCCTGCGCCGAGGCCGACAGGTCGCCGAGCAGGATCGTGCGCGGAAGGTCGGGACCGGCGATCTCGATCACGACGCTCGCGTCGTTGCCGGCCGGGAAGGCGCGGGACTGCGCGCGCGGCCACAGCACGGTCCAGCGCGCGGCGCCGAGCGCGCCGGTCATGCCCGCGGTCGCGGCGACGCGCTCCGCGACTCCGAGGTCGTCGAGGACGCGGGCGTCCGAGGCGTCCGCGAGTGGGCCGTGCAGCACCGTGCTCACCCGGTCGCGCAGGGCCGTGATGCCGCCCACGTGATCCAGGTCGAAGTGGCTCAGCACGAGGAGGTCGATCCGGTCGATGCCGAGCCGCGCGAGGCAGGCGGCCATCGGCTCGGACTCCGGTCCCACGTCGACCACTGCGACCGCGCCGGCCGAGCGCAGCACCAGCCCGTCGCCCTGGCCGACGTCGCACGCGGCGACCGCCCAGTCCCGCGGCACGGTCAGCGGACCCGCGACGCCGCTCAGCGCGCTGAAGCCCGTCGAGATCCCGGCAGCGACGGCGAGCACCACGGCCGCGACGCCGCGCAGGCGCCGGCCGGCGATCCCGTCGCGGCCCGCACGGACCAGCGCCACGCCCGCGGCGGCGCCGAGCAGCCCGAGCACCAGCGCGCCCGCGAGCCCCGGCACCCATGCGAGCCGGCCACCCGGCAGGGTCGCGAGCGTCTGCGCCGTGGCCGCGATCCAGGCCGACGGCAGCCAGGCGATGGCCGCCAGGCCGTCCGCGAGCACGGGGATGGGCGCCGCCAGACAGGCGGCGAGCCCCACGATCGTGACCACGGGCGCCGCGGGGCCCGCGAGGAGGTTCGCCGTGACGCCGTAGAGCGGCACCTCGGGCGCCAGCAGCACCAGCACCGGCCCGCAGGCGAGCTGAGCCGCGAGCGGCACGCTGAGCGCCGCGGCGAGCGGCATCGGCAGCCAGCGCGACAACCCGCGCGCGAGGGGGCCGGCGAGCAGCAGCAGCGATCCGGTCGCGACGACCGACAGGGCGAAGCCGTAGCTCGTGGCGAGCCAGGGATCCCCGAGCAGCAGGATCGTCGCCGCGAGGGACAGCACGGACACGCCGGCGCCCATGCGGCCGAGCGCGAGCCCCAGCAGGGCGACCAGCGCCATCGCCGCGGCGCGCATGACGCTCGGCTCGGGCGTCACCAGCACGACGAAGCCCGCCAGCGCGGTGACGGAGAGCGCGATCCGCATGCCGCGCGGCGCTCCGCACAGCGCGGCCGCGCCGAACGCGATGCCGACGACCAGCGCGCAGTTGGCCCCGGAGACGGCGGTCAGGTGACTGAGGGACGTCGCCTTCATCTGCGCGTCGAGCTCGTCGGACACCGCGCGGGTGTCGCCCACGGCGAGGCCGGGCAGCAGCATGGATCCCGGCGCCGGCAGCGCGACCGCCCGTTCGACGAAGCCGTCTCGCAGCGACACCGCCGCCGCCAGCGGCCCGAACGGCCCCGCCGTCACCTCGGCGCCGCGCGCGAACACCAGCAGCGCGGCCCGGTCCCCCGCGTCTCCGGCCTGCGCGGCTCCGGTCACGACCACCGCGGAGCCGAGATCCAGGCGCGGGCCCTCCACCGCGTCCGCGGGGACGCTCACGGTGACCGGCACGGACCCGCGCAGCTCCTCCCTGCCGCGCGCGATCCGCTGCGCCTCGCCGTCGAACCAGAGGGTCTCGCCGTGCTGCTCCACCTTCGACGTCGCCACCACCGTGAGCTCCACGGAGCGCCCGCCGCCGACCGCGAATTCCACGACCGCGTCGCGCGACGGCATCGCCACCGCGACGTGCGTCGCCAGCGCGCCGACGGCGGCGCACGACAGCAGCAGGATCGCGAGGAGCGCGCGCCGGTGCGCGGCGACCCGGCCCCACGCGCAGAGGCCGACCGCGGCGACCACCCATGCGGCGACCGCCGTCGCCACAGCGCTCTGCGGAAGGATGACGACCAGCAGCGCGGCCGCCCACGTCGCGCCCGCGATCGGCAGCAGGCGGAGGTCGCGGGCGCGCAGCGCGCTCTCCGCACCCTCGCTCACCGGACGGACGGCGGTCATCCGACCCTCACGTGCGGGCGCAGCGACTCGAGCATCTTGTCGCCGATGCCCGGCACCGCGAGCAGGTCCTCGACCGCGGTGAACCGGCCGTTCGCGTCGCGCCACTCGAGGATCCGCTGCGCCAGCGCGGGGCCGATGCGCGGCAGCTCCTCGAGCGCGGCGGAGTCCGCCGTGTTCAGGTCGATCGTCGCCGCACCGCCGGCAGGCGCCGAGCCCGTGGTCGCGGGGCCCGCGGCCGGGGGCGCGGCGCCCTTCTCGGGGACGACGAGCTGCTCACCGTCGGCGACGACCCGCGCGAGGTTCACGGCGGCGCGGTCCGCCTTGTCGGCGAATCCGCCCGCCGACGCGACGGCGTCGACCACGCGCGATCCGGCCGGGAGCACGTACAGCCCTGGCGCGCGCACCTGGCCGTCCACGTGCACGTAGATCCGCCCGGCCGCGACCGTCGCGCCCGGCGTGGGCGTCGGACCCGCGACGTGCTCGGTGGGCGCCGTGGCGCCGCGCCACACGCCGATCGCGACCGTGACGGCCAGCGCCGCCAGGACGAGCACGACGACGGCACCCAGACCGAGCCTCGCCCGGCGCGGCGGCGCCCCGATCTCGGCGATCGGCCCGGCATCCGTCCCGTCGCTGCCCGCCACGTTCCCACGCTAGGGATCCGCGCCCGGCCGCCGACGCGGATCCCGCCCCCGCGGGAGAGCGCGCGACGGAGCGATCCTGGGGACGAGCATGCGCGTGCCGCTACTTCGTGGAGAAGCTCACGACCTTGGGCGCTCGCACGATGGCGCGCACGATCTCCCGGTCGCCCAGCGCGCGCAGCACGCGCTCGTCGGCGCGCGCCAGGCGCTCCAGCGCCTCGGTGTCGATCTTCGCGGGCACCTCGAGCGTGGCGCGCACCTTGCCGTCGATCTGCACGACCGCCGTGACGGACTCCTCGACCAGCAGCGCCGGGTCGGCGTTGCGCCAGGTCGCATGGCCGACCGAGGCCTCGTAGCCCAGCAGCTCCCACATCTCCTCGGCCGTGTGGGGCGCGAACAGGTCCAGGATCATCGCGGTCGCCTCGACGGCCTCGCGCACGGCCGGATCGGCCGGTCCCGCGGCACCGTCGACGGCCTTGCGGATCGCGTTCACGAGCTCCATCAGGCGCGCCACGACGACGTTGAACTTCGTCTGCTCGACGAGCACCGGCGCATCGGCCAGCAGGCGGTGCGTCACGCGGCGCAGGCCGGCGTCGCCCTCCGCCCACACGACGTCCTGACGGCTCGAGACCTCCTGCGCGAGGCGCAGCGCGCGGGCCAGGAACTTCTGGGCGCCCGTGGTCGAGACGTCCTTCCAGTCCTTGTCGTCCTCCACGGGGCCGGCGAACGCGAGCGCGATGCGCACCGCATCCGCGCCGTGCTTGCCGAGCTCCTCGCTGAACAGCACCAGGTTGCCCTTGGACTTCGACATCTTCGCGCCGTCGAGCAGCACCATGCCCTGGTTGATCAGGCTCGAGAACGGCTCGGTGAAGTCGACCAGGCCCATGTCGAACAGCACCTTGGTGATGAACCGGGCGTACAGCAGGTGCAGGATGGCGTGCTCCACGCCGCCGATGTACGAGTCGACGGGCGCCCACCGGTCCGCGTCCCGCGGGTCGAACGCCTTCTCGGCGTTGCCCGGCGACAGGAAGCGCAGGAAGTACCAGGAGCTGTCGACGAACGTGTCCATCGTGTCGGGGTCGCGCAGGGCGGGCTCGCCCGTGCGCGGATCGGTCGTCTCGACCCAGCCGGTCGCCGCTCCGAGCGGCGAGGAGCCCTTCGGCTTCAGGTCCAGGCCCACCGCGTCGGGCAGGCGCACCGGCAGCTCGTCGGCCGGGACCGGGACGATCTCGCCGTCCTGCGTGTGGATCATCGGGATCGGCGTGCCCCAGAAGCGCTGACGCGAGATCAGCCAGTCGCGCAGGCGGTACTGCTTGGCGGCGCGGCCCGTGCCGGCGGCCTGCAGCTGCTCGATCACGCGCGCGATCGCGTTGCGCTTGGACAGCCCGTCCAGCGATCCGGAGTTGATCATCCGGCCCTCGCCGGTCAGCGCCTCGCCCGTGTGGCGCGGGTCGAGCCCGCTCAGCTGCGGGTCGATCGGCACGCCGTCCTCGTCCACCTCGATCACGGGGATCGCGCCCGTGATCGGCGCGGTGGTGTCCACCACGACGCGCACCGGCAGGTCGAACGTGCGCGCGAAGTCGAGGTCGCGCTGGTCGTGCGCGGGCACGGCCATGACCGCGCCGTGGCCGTAGTCGGCCAGCACGTAGTCGGCGGCCCAGATCGGCAGGCGCTCGCCGTTGATCGGGTTGGTCGCGTAGCGCTCCAGGAAGACGCCCGTCTTGGGACGGTCGGCCGACTGACGCTCGATGTCGGTCTGCTTCTGCGTCTGCTCCAGGTAGTCCTGGAAGCGCGTGCGCGCCTCGGGCGACGCGTCCGAGACCAGCTCGGCGGCCAGGTCGCTGTCGGGCGCGACGACCATGAAGGTCGCGCCGTGCAGCGTGTCGGGGCGCGTCGAGAACACCGTGACCTTCTCGGCCCGGCCCTCGATCTCGAAGTCGATGTCGGCGCCGATCGAGCGGCCGATCCAGTTGCGCTGCATCTGCAGCACCTTGTGCGGCCAGCGGCCCTCGAGCTGGTTCAGGTCGTCCAACAGGCGGTCCGCGTACTCGGTGATGCGGAAGTACCACTGGGTCAGCTTCTTCTTCACGACCTCGTAGCCGCAGCGGTCGCAGCGGCCGTCGATGACCTGCTCGTTCGCCAGCACGGTCTGGTCGTTGGGGCACCAGTTGACCGGGCTCTCCTTGCGGTAGGCCAGGCCGCGCTCGTGCAGCTGCTGGAACAGCCACTGGTTCCAGTGGTAGTAGTCGGGGTCGCTCGTGTGGAGCACGCGGCTCCAGTCGAACGAGACGCCGTACGCGTTCAGGCTCGCGCGCTGCTGCGCGATGTTGTCGTAGGTCCACTGGCGCGGATCGGCGCCGCGCTGGATCGCCGCGTTCTCGGCCGGCAGGCCGAACGAGTCCCACCCGATCGGGTGCAGCACGTTGTAGCCGCGATGGCGCCAGAAGCGCGCCACGATGTCGCTGTAGAGGTAGTTCTCGGCGTGCCCCATGTGCATGTCGCCCGAGGGGTACGGGAACATCGCCAGCACGTACTTGCGGGGGCGCGTGTCGTCCTCGCCGCCCGCGAGGAACGTCTCGTTCTCGGCCCAGTGCTTCTGCCACTTGGCGTGCAGCGCGTGGACGTCGAAGCCGCCCTCGTCGGGCGCGGCGGTGGAGGGGGTGGAGATCTGCGACACGGGTGGGACAGCCAATCGATCGAGAGCGCGCCGAATCGGGCGCGTCGGTGCGAGATTCCAGGTTAGCGCCCGGATCCCGCCCCTATGCTCGACGCGTGGATGAGGCGCTGCGCTGGCTGCTCGACACGGTGGCGTCGGTCGACCCCGTGCTGCGCACCACGCTCGCCGGCCTCGCCATCATGCTCGAGACGAGCGTGCTCGTCGGGGTCGTGGTGCCGGGCGACACCGTCGTCATCGTCGCCGCGACGGGCGTCACCTCGTTCGCCGAGGGCGTCATCCTCGCGATCGTGGCGATCATCGGATCCCTCGCCGGGGAGTCCATGGGATTCGGGATCGGACGCTGGCTCGGACCGCATCTCCGCACGTCCCGGGCGGGGCGCTGGATCGGCGAGAAGAACTGGGTCCGCGCCGAGCGCTACGTGCAGCGCCGCGGCGGCATCGCGATCTTCCTGTCGCGTTTCCTGCCCGTGATGCACTCGCTCGTGCCGCTCACGGTCGGCATGAGCACGTACTCGTATCGCCGCTTCCTCCTCTGGACGCTGCCCGCGTGCGTGATCTGGGCCACCCTGTACGTCTCGATCGCGGCGGGCGCCGCCGCCTCGTACCGGCAGCTGTCGGACACGGCGCACTGGGCCGCGTACGTCTTCGTCGGCGGCATCCTGCTGCTGGTCGTGGGGGTGTTCGCGGCGAAGAAGGTCATCGCTCGCGCCGAGCGGCGTCACCTGAACGACTGACGGGCAGAACTGTCTCAGGCCCGGCGCCACGGACATGGAAGACTGTTCGCGATGTCCACCACCGCGCCCCGTGACCGGATCCACTGGATCGCCCGCATCGAGCGCCGCATGCACACGTGGCGCGAGCGCCGCGCGCGCAGGCGGGGCCGCAAGCCCTCGGTGCTCGTCTTCCCCGGATACGGCGGGGACGGCTGGGCGCGCGTGCTCGGCCGCGTCCTGATCGTCCCGGCGATCAAGCGCACCTCCAGCGGCGAGCTCGCGAGCGTGCGCGGGTGGCGCAGCTTCCTCGGGATCCCGGTCGGCTACGCGACCGTGCGCATCACGATCGGCGACGAGACGCACGAGGTCGTCGCCGATCGCGGCGGCGTGATCGACGCCCGCATCGAGGCGAAGCTGCAGCCCGGCTGGCAGCTGGTGACGATGTCCGTCGAGGGCGGCGAGCCGAGCGAGTCGCTGGTGCAGATCGTGGCGCCGGGTGTGCGCCACGGCGTCGTGAGCGACATCGACGACACCGTGATGGTCACCGCGCTCCCCCGTCCGCTGCTTGCGGCGTGGAACTCGTTCGTGCTGGACGAGCACGCCCGCCAGGCGGTCCCGGGCATGGCCGTGCTGCTCGGACGGCTGACCCGGCAGCACCCCGGCGCGCCGATGATCTACCTCTCCACGGGCGCGTGGAACGTCGCGCCCACCCTGACGCGCTTCCTGAACCGCCACCTGTACCCCGCCGGCTCGCTGCTGCTGACCGACTGGGGTCCCACCCACGACCGCTGGTTCCGCAGCGGCCGCGACCACAAGACGACGAGCCTGCGCCGCCTGGCCGAGGAGTTCCCGGATGTGCGCTGGCTGCTGATCGGCGACGACGGCCAGCACGACGACGCGATCTACACGGAGTTCACCGCCGAGCATCCGACGTCGGTCGCCGGCGTGGCGATCCGCCGCCTGTCGCCCGCGGAGGCCGTCCTCGCCGGTGGCCGCACGGCGGTCAACGACCACTCCGGCGCGTCCATCCCCTGGGTCGCGGCGGACGACGGCGGCGGGCTCGCCGAGCGTCTCGAGGCCGTGGGCCTGCTCGCCCCCGAGAGCTGACGCCGGTCGTTCTCGCGCCTGCCCGCGGATGTCGGAGGCGCGGCATAGCCTGAGTGCATGTGCGGTCGATTCGTCGTGGCGAAGGTCGGGAACGAGCTGGTGGGCGAGCTGCGGGTGGACCTCGTGGCCGACGAGCTGCCGCCGCCCTCGTACAACGTCGCCCCGACGGATCCGGTCGCGATCGTGCTCGACTCCGCCAAGACCGAGCCGCCCACGCGCCGGCTCGAGATCGCGCGCTGGGGGCTGATCCCGTCGTGGGCGAAGGACACCTCGATCGGCGCCCGCGCCTTCAACGCGCGCTCGGAAGAGCTCGAGGAGAAGCGGATGTTCCAGAACGCGCTGCAGAAGCGCCGCGCGATCATCCCCTCCAGCGGCTACTACGAGTGGCAGCAGCAGGCCGGCGAGAAGGTGCCGCACTTCATCCACCCGGCCGACGGGTCGCCGCTGCTGTTCGCGGGCCTCTACGAGTGGTGGAAGGACCCGTCCAAGGCCGACGACGATCCGGCCCGCTGGGTGCTGAGCTTCACGATCCTGACCCGCGAGTCGATCGGCGAGCTCGGGTCGATCCACGGCCGCATGCCGGTGTTCCTCGACGTCGATCACGCCGACGCGTGGCTCGATCCGACGGTCGACTACCCGCGCGACGTGCTCGACGCCGCGGTCGACGCGGCGCCGTACGTGGCGGAGACCCTCGAGTTCCATCCGGTCGCGAAGGACGTGGGCAACGTGCGCAGCAACTCCCCCGCCCTGATCGAGCCGCTGCCGGCCGCCTGAGCCTCGCGCCCGGCCGCCCACGCGATAATCGAGAGCATGACCGCCGACCGAGTTCCCGCCGACGCCCGCACCCACATCGAGGATCTCGCCGCCTTCGTGATGGCCTCGCCGTCCTCGTACCACGCGGCCGCGGAGATCGCCCGGCGCGCCGAGGAGGCCGGGTGCACGCGGCTCTCCGAGGCCGAGGCGTGGGAGATCACCCCAGGCGGGCGGTACGTGGTGCTGCGCGACGGGTCCGCGGCGGTGTTCGCGCTGCCCGAGGCCGCGGCGGCCACGACGCCGTTCACGATCGTGGGAGCGCACACCGACTCCCCCGGCTTCAAGCTGAAGCCGAAGCCCACGACGTACGGCCCCGGCGGCTGGTGGCAGCTCGGGCTCGAGGTGTACGGCGGGCCGCTGCTGAACTCGTGGCTCGACCGCGAGCTCGAGCTCGCCGGCCGCATCGTCACGCTCGGCGGCGACGAGCACCTGGTGCGCACGGGCTCGCTGCTGCGCATCCCGCAGCTCGCCGTCCATCTCGACCGCGGCGTCAACAACGACGGGCTGACCCTCGACAAGCAGCGCCACACGCAGCCGGTCTGGGGCGTCGGCGAGCCCGAGAGCGCAGACATCCTGCAGGCGCTCGCCGCGCGGGCGGGAATCGACGCGGCAGACATCGGCGGCTACGACATCGTGGTCGCCGACACGCAGGAGCCCCGCGCCTTCGGCCACTTCCAGGAGCTGTTCGCGTCGGGGCGCCTGGACAACCTGCTGTCCACGCACGCGGGCCTCGTCGCCCAGCTCGAGGCGACGCCGGCGCGCTCGATCGCGATGTTCGCGTCGTTCGACCACGAGGAGATCGGCAGCGCATCGCGGTCGGGCGCGGCCGGCCCGTTCCTCGAGGACGTGCTGCTGCGGATCTCCGCGGCCCTCGGCGCCGGCGCCGAGGAGCGCGCGCGGGCGTTCGCCGCATCGCTGCACATCTCGAGCGACGTGGGACACGCGATCCACCCGAACTACCCCGAGCGCCACGACCCGGTCAACAAGCCCGTGGCGGGCGGCGGGCCGATCCTGAAGATCAACGCGAACCAGCGCTACGCGACCGACGCCCACGGCGCCGCCGCGTGGAACGCCGCGTGCGAGGCGGCCGACGTGCCGACGCAGGAGTTCGTGTCGAACAACGCCATGCCGTGCGGCTCGACGATCGGCCCGATCACCGCCACCCGGCTCGGCATCCGCACGGTCGACGTGGGCGTGCCCATCCTGTCGATGCACTCCGCGCGCGAGCTCACGGCCGTCGTGGACCCCTGGTACCTCTCACGCGCGATGCGCGCCGTCCTCGATCGCTGACATGGACCCGGCTCCCGGTCCCGTCCGCTTCCGCCTCGCGCAGGAGGAATGGCGCGCGCGCGAGCGGGCGCACGAGGAGCGGGCCGACGCCCTCACGGCCGCGCACCGCGCCCGCGCGTCCCGGGGCGAGCGGCACCCGGTCTGGGACTTCCTGTTCACGTACTACTCCTACAAGCCGGCGACGCTGCGGCGCTGGCACCCCGGGCCCGGCGTCGAGCTCGCGGACGCGGCGGACGACGCCCGGTCCGGATGGCGCTGGTACGCCCCCGGGTCGGGTCCCGGATCGCTCGTCGTCGATCGCGACGCGTTCGCGCGCGAGAAGGCGCCGCTGGCCCGGCTGATCGAGATCATGCTGCGCCGCCCGTCCGAGCGCCCCGGTCGCTTCGACTGCTTCGGCCTGCACGAGTGGGCGATGGTCTACCGGCAGCGCGACCACCGTCATCCGGTCCCGCTGCGTCTGGGGCAGGACGGCACCGACGCGGTCGTGGACGCGCACGAGCTGAGGTGCACGCACTTCGACGCGTTCCGGTTCTTCACGCCCGACGCGGTGCCGCGCAACCAGCACCGTCCGACGCGCGACCTGCAGCCCGCGCTCGACCAGCCCGGGTGCCTGCACGCGGGCATGGACGTCTACAAGTGGGCCGTCAAGCTCGGCCCGCTCGTGCCGGGCGAGCTGATGCTCGACGCGTTCGAGCTGGCGCGCGACATCCGCCGGCTCGACATGGAGGCCGCGCCGTACGACCTCGCCGAGTGGGGCTTCGCGCCCGTGCGGATCGAGACGCCCGAGGGCAAGGCGGAGTACGTGCGGCGGCAGCGCGCGTTCGCCGAGCGCGGCAACGACCTGCGCCGCCGCATCCTCGACGCATGGCTCCCCGGCAGTCATCCGGATCCCCGCACATCGCGTCGCGAGATTGCAGTGTTGTAAACAGATCGCCCAGCCCGGTGAGTGGCGTTCGTCACATCGGCGACCGTGTGCTTAGATCCAGGATCATGCGCCTTCCCCACCGGCGCACCCGTGTCGCACGCTCACCCGACGTGCCCCGGCACAGCCGGACGAGTCGTGCGGTCTGCAATCCAGAAAGAGGCACAATGATGGCTTCCCCCAGAAAGTCGAAGCGCGCTCGCGCGCTCGTCGTGGCCGTTCCCGCGGTCGCCGCGCTGGCCCTCGCCGGCTGCGCGGCCGGCGGCACCGGCGGCACCGATGGCGGCGACGACGCGTCGGGCGGCGGCGACAACCTGATCCTGGTCGGCACCACCGACAAGGTCACGACGCTCGATCCTGCCGGCTCGTACGACAACGGCTCCCTCGCGGTGCAGACGCAGGTGTTCCCGTACCTCGTCAACACCGACTACAACAGCACCGAGGTCGTCCCCGACCTCGCCGAGAGCGCCGAGTTCACGTCGCCGACGCAGTACACGGTCACCCTCCCGGAGGGCCTGAAGTGGGCCAACGGCAACGAGCTCACCTCGAGCGACGTGAAGTTCTCGTTCGACCGCAACCTGAAGATCGCGGACCCGAACGGCGCCTCGTCGCTGCTGTACAACCTCGACTCGGTCGAGGCCCCGGACGAGACGACCGTCGTGTTCAACCTCAAGACCGAGAACGACCAGGTCTTCCCGTTCATCCTGACGAGCTTCCCCGGCGCCATCGTGGATGAGGACGTGTTCTCGCCCGACGCGATCACACCGGACCAGGAGATCGTCGACGCGAACGCGTTCGCGGGCCCGTACACGATCACCTCGTACAACTTCAACGAGACGGTCGAGTTCAGCCCGAACCCCGACTACAAGGGCCTTCTGGACGCCCCGGCGAACGACGGCGTCATCCTGAGCTACTACTCGGAGTCGTCGAACCTGAAGCTCGGCGTGCAGCAGGGCGACGTCGACGTGGCGTACCGCAGCCTCGCGCCCACGGACATCGAGGACCTGTCGGCCGACGACGCCCTCACCGTGCACGAGGGTCCCGGCGGCGAGATCCGCTACATCGTGTTCAACTTCGACACGCAGCCGTACGGCGCGAAGACCGGCGAAGCCGACGAGGCCAAGGCCCTGGCCGTGCGCCAGGCCGTCGCCGACCTCGTCGACCGCGAGGCGCTCAGCGACCAGGTCTACAACGGCACGTACACGCCGCTGTACTCGTACGTGCCGGACGGCTTCGCCGGCGCCACGGAGGCGCTGAAGGGCCTCTACGGCGACGGCGACGGCGGACCCGACGCGGCCAAGGCCACGGAGACCCTCGAGGCCGCCGGCGTCGAGACGCCCGTCGAGCTGAGCCTGCAGTACAGCCCCGACCACTACGGCCCGAACTCGGCCGACGAGTACGCCCTGGTCGAGGAGCAGCTGGAGGCCGACGGCCTGTTCGACGTGAGCCTGCAGTCCACCGAGTGGGTGCAGTACTCGGAGGACCGCACCGCCGACGTGTACCCGGCCTACCAGCTCGGCTGGTTCCCGGACTACTCGGACGCCGACAACTACCTCACGCCGTTCTTCCTCAAGGAGAACTTCCTCGGCAACCACTACGACAACCCCGAGGTGAACGACCTGATCCTGCAGCAGGCCGTGACCCCGGATGTCGGTGAGCGCACCGCGCTGATCGAGGACATCCAGGCGAAGGTGGCCGAGGACCTCTCGACCGTGCCGCTGCTGCAGGGCGCGCAGACGCTCGTCAGCGCGGCCGACATCAACGGCGTCATGCTCGACGCCTCGTTCAAGCTGCGCTTCGCGCCGCTGACGCGCTGACCGCGTCGGAAGGGGCGGCCTCGCCTTGAGGCCGCCCCTTCACCATGACCGGGATGCCCGCCGTCATGGACTGCTGGACGAACAGGGCCGACGCGCCCGGAACCCCGTGAGGAACCACCTCGTGACCGAACTCACCCTCGTGCCCGACCAGCCGCCGCTGCCGCGGCCGGATGCGCCGGAGCCGCTGCGTCGCCCGCGGTCCGGCGGCTCGCTGGGACGCTACATCCTGATCCGCTTCCTGCTGATCTTCCCGACCGTGTTCATCCTCGTGACCACCGTGTTCCTGTTCATGCGGCTCACGGGCGACCCGCTCACCGCCGCGCTCGGCGGGCGCCTGCCGGCCGACCAGCTGCAGGAGCGCATCCACGCCGCGGGCTACGACCGGCCCCTGATCGTGCAGTACCTCGAGTACCTCGGACAGATCTTCACGGGCGACTTCGGCACGACCATCACGGACAACCAGCGCGTCTCCGATGTGCTGCTGCGCTACGGCGGGGCCACGCTCGAGCTGGCGTTCTACGCGCTCATCGTCGCGTTCGTCGTCGGCATCCCGCTCGGCATGATCGCCGCGGCGCTGCGCGACCGCTGGGGCGACGCCGTCCTGCGCGTGTTCGCCATCCTCTGCTACGCCACCCCGGTGTTCTTCGCGGGTCTGCTGCTGAAGCTCGTCTTCTCGGTGTGGCTCGGTGTGCTGCCCACCTCCGGGCGCGCCTCGCCCCGCGTCGAGATCATGCTGGGGCGCATCGACTCCCCCACCGGCATCTACCTCATCGACGCCCTCCGCTCCGGCAGCCCCAATGCGATCTCGGACGTCCTGTCGCACGCGCTGCTGCCGGGCCTGGCGCTCGGCCTGCTGACGGCGGGCGTGTTCCTGCGGCTCGTGCGCACCAACGTGATCGGCACCCTCGCGATGCCGTACATCGACGCCGCCCGCTCGCGCGGCGTCTCCGAGACGCGGCTCGTGCGCACGCACGCGTACAAGCCCGCGCTCATCCCGATCGTCACCGTGATCGGCCTGCAGGTCGCGCTTCTGCTCGGCGGCGCGGTGCTGACCGAGACCACGTTCGAGTGGCAGGGCCTCGGCTTCCAGCTGTCGCACTATCTCGGTGCGCGCGACTTCGTGGCCGTGCAGGGCATCGTCGCGCTGCTCGCCGTGATCGTCGCCGTGACCAACTTCGTCGTGGACATCATCGCGGCGCTCATCGACCCGCGCGTGAGGTACTGACATGAAGATCCGCGACCTGATCTCGCGCCTCCCCGTCGTGCACCAGTACCGGCAGTCGGTCGGACTGCAGCGCGGCATGCTCACCGCGGGCCTGCTGATCTGCGGCGTGTTCCTGCTCACGGCGCTGCTCGCGCCCGTCGTCGCGCCGTACGGCTTCGGGCAGCTGTCCGCCGGCGGCGAGCGGTTCGGCGCCCAGCAGCCGCCGAGCGCGGCCCACCCCCTCGGCACGACGGTCGGCGGCTTCGACGTGCTCTCGCGCGTGATCTGGGGCACGCAGACCGCGGTGCTCGTCATCGTGATCGCGGTCGTGCTGTCGATCTTCCTCGGCATCCTGCTCGGCCTCGTCTCCGGCTACTTCGGCGGCTGGCTTGACCGGGTCCTCGTCGTCATCGCCGACGCGATCTACGCGTTTCCGACCCTGCTCCTCGCGATCGTCGCGGCCATCGTGATCTCGGGCGGCCAGTCGAACCTGTGGGGCGGCGTGTTCGCCGCCGCCATCTCGATCACCGTGGTCTTCATCCCGCAGTACTTCCGCGTGATCCGGGCCGAGACGATCCGGATCAAGGCCGAGGCGTTCGTCGAATCGGCGCAGGTGATCGGCGCGCCCACCACGCGGGTGATGTTCCGCCACGTGCTGCGCAACGCGACCCGCACGCTGCCGCTGATCTTCACGCTCAACGCGTCGGAGGCGATCCTGACGCTCGCGGGCCTCGGCTACCTCGGCTTCGGCATCGAGCCGACGCAGGCGTCCGAGTGGGGCTATGACCTGAACCGCTCGATCGCCGACGTCACGAGCGGCATCTGGTGGACCTCGGTGTTCCCCGGCGCGGCGATCGTGCTGGTCGTGCTCGGCATCACGCTCGTCGGCGAGAGCCTCAACGACCTCGCCGACCCGCGGCTGCGCACCCGCCGCCGCGCCGCGGCCGCGACCCCGGCGGACGCCGCGGCCGCCTCGATGCCGATCGCGCGCCAGGACATGGGAGAGGTGGAGTGATGAGCACGCCGACTGCAGAGACCCGGGCCGTGGAGATCCGGGATCTCCGGATCACGTTCGCGACCGACGGCGGCGACGTCGCCGCGGTCAAGGGCATCGACCTCGACGTCCGGCCGGGCGAGGTGCTCGCGATCGTGGGCGAGTCCGGATCGGGCAAGACCGTCACGGCACGCAGCATCCTGGGCCTCCTGCCCGAGACCGCGCGCGTCGAAGGCGCCGTGGTGCTGAACGGCACCGACGTCGTGCCGCTCTCGGGCGGCCGCCTGCGGCAGATCCGCGGCACGGAGGCCGCCATGATCTTCCAGGAGCCGATGACCGCGCTCAACCCCGTCTTCACGGTGGGGTGGCAGATCGCGGAGGGCCTGCGCGCTCATGGCCGCGTCTCGCGCCGCGAGGCGCGCGCGAAGGCGATCGACATCCTGCGCCGCGTCGGCATCCCGGACCCGGACAAGCGCGTCGACGACTACCCGCACCAGTTCTCGGGCGGCCAGAAGCAGCGCATCGTGATCGCGCAGGCGCTCGCGCTGGATCCGTCGGTGATCATCGCGGACGAGCCGACGACCGCGCTCGACGTCACGGTGCAGGCCGAGATCCTGGATCTGCTGCGCCTCGCGCGCGACGAGTTCGGCACCGCGATCGTCCTGATCACGCACAACATGGGCGTGGTCGCCGATCTCGCCGACCGCGTGGCCGTGATGTACCTCGGCGACATCGTCGAGACCGCACCGGTGCGCGAGCTGTTCGCGGCGCCGCGGCACGAGTACACCCAACGGCTGCTCGGAGCCGTGCCGCGCCTCGAGGTCGCCGACCGCGCGTTCACGGGCGATGCGACGGCCGCGCCGCTCGTGCAGGCCCTCGGACTGGAGATCGAGTACCCCGGCCGCCTCGGCCGGAAGGCCTTCAAGGCCGTGCAGGCCGTGGACTTCGAGATCCGCCCCGGCGAGGTGCTCGGCCTCGTCGGCGAGTCGGGCTCGGGCAAGACCACGATCGGCCGCGCGATCGCGGGTCTGGCGCCGGTGACGGGCGGATCGCTGCGCGTGCTCGGACACGAGATGCTCGGGATGCGCGAGCGCGAGTTCCGCCCCAGGCGCCGCGAGCTGGGCTTCGTGTTCCAGGACCCGGCGTCGAGCTTCAACCCGCTCCTGACGATCGCGGAGTGCGTCGCGGAGCCGTTCGTCGTGCACGGCGTCTCGCGCAACGCCGCCGACGCGCGCGACCGCGTCGACGAGCTGCTCGACGCCGTGCAGCTGCCGGGGGACTTCGGCGACCGGTACCCGCACGAGCTGTCCGGCGGCCAGCGCCAGCGCGCCTCGCTCGCCCGCGCGCTCGCGCTCGACCCGAAGCTGCTGATCGCCGACGAGCCCACCAGCGCGCTGGACGTGTCGGTGCAGGCGCGCGTGCTCGACCTGTTCGTGGAGCTGCAGGAGCGGTTCGGCTTCGCCGCGCTGTTCATCACGCACGACCTCGCGGTCGTCGACCTGCTCGCGCACCGCGTCGTGGTGCTGCACCAGGGCCGGATCGCCGAGCAGGGCCCGACCGCGCAGGTGCTGGGCGCCCCGCAGGACGAGTACACGCGCCGGCTGATCGCGTCGCTGCCGGTGCCGGATCCGGTCGAGCAGGCCGCCCGCCGCGCCGCACGGGGGTAGCTTCCCAGGCATGGCCTCCGATCCGCTCGTCGACGTCGCGTGGAAGCTGTACGACCTGCCGCCGGCACGCTTCACCGCCGAGCGCAACGCGCGCGCGAAGGAGGTGAAGGCCGAGGACGCCGCCCTGGCGAAGCGGATCGCCGGGCTGCGGCGCGCGTCCGCCCCCGCGTGGATCGTCGGCCAGCTCGTGCGGCATCGCGCCGACCGCCTCGCACAGGTGCTCGAGCTGGGCGCAGAGCTGCGGGAGGCGCAGCAGGATCTGGATGCCGCCGCCCTCGTGCAGCTCACCCGCGACCGGCGCGCGCTGACCGCCGCGCTCGCCCGCGAGGGCGCGGCCCTGGCCGCGCAGCGCGAGGTCAACGCGCCGCCCGCGGTGCTCGACGAGGTGGCGCAGACACTGCAGGCCGCGATGGCCGACGCCGACGCCGCGGCCGCGGTGACCTCGGGCCGGCTGATCCGAGCGCTCGAGGCCGTCGGGTTCGATCCGGTCGACCTCACGGACGCCGTGGCGGGCCCCGCCCCCGACGGATCCGCCGCCGCCGAGCCTGCGGTCGACGAGCTGTCCGCCCGCCGGGCCCGCCGCGCGGCCGAGCGCGCCGTGCGGGAGGCCGAGCAGACCCTCGAGCGCGCCCGGGAGCGGGCCGAGACGGCGCGACGCCGGACCACCGAGAACGGGCGCCGGCGGGCGGAGCTGCACGACCGCCGCGAAGACCTGCGCGCCGAGCTCGCGTCGGTCGAGCGGGACCTCGAGCGGGCCGAGCAGGAGACGGGCGCGCTCGGGACCGCGCAGACCGAGGCCGACCGCGACGCGACGCGCGCGGCGAAGGCGCTCGACGTCGCCCGAGGCATGCTCGACGGCTGAGCGCAAGCCGGTGCTGCCGGCTCGCGGGATCCGGGAGGATATCCTCATGACCCCTGCGCCCTACGGCCTGCTGCTCGACGTCGACGGGCCGCTGGCCAGCACCGTGACCCGCTCCATCCGCGTCCCCTCGATCGCGGCCGATCTCGTCGCCATCGCGAACGCCGGCTGCCCGGTCGTGTTCAACACGGGCCGCTCGGACGGGTTCCTCGCCGAGCAGGTCATCCCGGATCTGGTGCGCGCGGGCCTCGGCGCCGACGCGCCCGTGTGGGGCATCGGCGAGAAGGGCGCCACGTGGTTCGCCGTCGTGGACGGCCGGATCGGCGCGGTCGAGGTCGACCGGGCCCTCGCGGTGCCCGACGAGCTCGTCGCCGCGTGCCGCGCCATCGCGCAGCGTCACGGGGACCTGATGTTCTGGGACGACACGAAGCGCACCATGGTCTCGCTCGAGCAGAACCTCGACGTCTCGAACGAGGTCTACCTCGCCCGGCAGCCCGAGGTCACGGCCGAGCTCGACGAGGCCATCACCGCCGCGGGAGCCCGCGACCGGTTCCACACCGTGCCGACCGTCATCTCGATCGACCTCGAGCACCGCACGGCCGGGAAGGCGCGCGGCGCCGAGCGCGCCATCCGGCTCGTCGAGGCGCGCATGGAGGTCCCGCGCCGCTGGTTCACCGCGGGCGACTCGAGCGGCGACTACGACATGGCCGCCTGGCTGCACGACGCCGGCTACGACGCCACCCACCTCGATGTGAGGCCCAGCGGCGACCAGCCCGTCACGCCCTACGCCGTGCTGCGCGAGATCCCCACGTTCCGGGAGGGCCACGCCGAGGACGACATCACCGCCGCGCACCTGACCCGCTGGCGCGCCGAGCTCGCGGTCTGACACCGCGAGACACGCCCATGCCGATCCGGATGGCCATCCCTCGCCTGCGCGGCCTGTTCGCGCTGTCGCGCATCGTGCTCGCGGTGCGCACGGCGATCGCCGCGGCCCTCGCGTGGTATCTCGCGCCGTTCGTGCCGTTCGCCGAGGCCGAGTACTCCTACTACGCGCCGCTCGGCGTCCTGGTCAGCATGTATCCGACGCTCGCGCGCTCCGCGCGCTCGGGCGCCCAGACACTCCTCGGGCTCGCCATCGGCATCGCGCTCGGCATCGGCGGGATCAGCCTGGTCTGGCTGGGCGCGCCCGGGATCGTCGCCCTCGGCCTCGTCGTCGGCATCGGCGTCTGGCTCGGGGGCATCGAATCGCTCGACGCCGGTCGCGACTGGATCGCGATGGCCGGACTGTTCGTGCTCCTGCTCGGCGGCGCGACCCCTGAGGACTTCTCCGTCTCGTACCTCGTCACGATGGCGTTCGGCGTCGCCATCGGCCTCGTCGTCAACATGGTGCTGTTCCCGCCGCTGTACCTGCAGCAGGCGGCCGCACGGCTCTCGACGCTGAGGGACGCCGCCGCGCGGCACCTGCACGACATCGCCGACGCGGTGGAGACGGGCGAGCTCTCGCGCGACCACCTGACCGACATCGTGCGCGACCTGCACGACACCGTCGGGAAGGTCACCGAGGCCGTCGAGGACGCCGACGAGAGCAGCCAGGCCAATCCGCGCGCGCGGCGCCGCAGGGAGGACCGGGAGCTGAACCGGCGCCGCCTCCACGCCCTCGAGCGCACGGTGTTCTCGATCCGAGACCTCGCCGATGTCCTGGCGCGCGCCGACGATCGCGACAGCTCCCGCGAGGCCGCCCACGATCTGCTCGCCGAGGCGATGCGTCGATCCGCCGACCTGATCGGCCAGCCACCCGGCAGCGAGACGGCGGCCGAGCATCTGGAAGCGGCCTCCGCGGCCCTCGAGCGCTACACGTCGGCCCTCGACGAGGCCGCGTCGGGCGCCGAGGCCCTTGCGTCGCCCTCCGGCGTCGCCGAGGAGATCACCGCCGCGGTCTGCCTGCGCCGCATGATCGACGCGTCGCGTCCGTTCGTCTGACCGGTCAGACCGCCGCCGGCACGGGCGCCAGGACGCGCTCGGCGCCCGCGTAGACGTTCATGGTCTCGCCGCGCAGGAAGCCCACCAGCGTCAGGCCCTGCTCGGCCGCGAGCTCGACCGCGAGCGAGGACGGCGCCGAGACGGCCGCGAGCACCGGGATGCCCGCCATGATCGCCTTCTGCGCCAACTCGAAGCTCGCCCGGCCCGACACCATCAGCACGTGCCGGCGCAGCGGCAGGCGGTCGTTCATGACCGCCCAGCCCACGACCTTGTCTACGGCGTTGTGCCGGCCCACGTCCTCGCGCAGCACGATGAGCTCTCCCGTCTCGGCGTCGAACAGCCCCGCCGCGTGGAGCCCGCCGGTCTTGTCGAAGACGTCCTGGTGCGCGCGCAGCGCATCCGGCAGCCCGGCGAGCGTCGCCGCGTGGACGCGAACATCGTCCGCCGCCACGTCGTACGCCGACACCGACTGCACGGCCTCGATGCTCGCCTTGCCGCACATGCCGCACGAGCTGGTCGTGTAGAAGTTGCGGGCGAGATCCGTGCTCGGCGGCTCGACCCCCGGCGCGAGCGCGACATCGAGCACGTTGTACGTGTTCTCCATGCCGCCGGTGCCGGGTCCGCCGCAGTGGATGGCCGAGCGGAAGTCGGATCCCGTGCGCACCACTCCCTCGGAGACCAGGAAGCCGGCCGCGAGCTCGACGTCGTGCCCGGGCGTGCGCATGGTCACCGCGAGCGGCATGCCCGCGACGCGGATCTCGAGCGGCTCCTCGACCGCGAGCGTGTCGGGGCGGCGCGAGGTCGCGCCGTTCAGCGCGATCCGCACGACCGGCCGGCGCTGCGTGATGCGTCCCATCCGGATCCTCCTATGCGCGCTTCTCGAGCCGGACGACCACGGCCTTCGACGTCGGCGTGCCGCTGACGTCGGCGGTCGAGTCGAGCGGCACGAGCACGTTCGTCTCGGGGTAGTACGCGGCGGCGTTGCGCCGGGGCGTGTCGTACGGCACGAGGCGGAACTCCTCCGCCCGGCGCTCCTCGATCCCGCCCGGACCGTTCCATTCCGACACGAGATCGACCATCTCGCCCGCCGTGAAGCCCAGCGCGCGGATGTCCTCGGTGTTGATCAGCACCACCCGCCGGCCGTCGTGGATGCCGCGGTAGCGGTCGTCCTTGCCGTAGATCGTGGTGTTGTACTGGTCGTGCGACCGGAGGGTCTGCAGCAGCACACGGCCCTCGGGGATCACGGGGTACTCGAGCGGGTTCGCCGTGAAGTTGGCCTTGCCGTTCGCGGTGGTGAACCGGCGCTCGTCGCGCGGTCCGTTCGGCAGGAAGAACGTGCGTCCCTTGTCGATCCGCTCGTCGTAGTCCTCGAAGCCGGGGATGACGCGCGAGATGTGCCCGCGGATCGCGCCGTAGTCGCCCTCCAGCGCGCGCCAGTCGGCGCGCGGCGCCTGCGGCCGCTCCGCGAACACGAGGTCGCACAGCCGCGACAGGATCGCCACCTCGCTCAGCAGGTCGTCCGCGGGCGGGGCGAGGCGGCCGCGGGAGCCGTGCACGGCGCCCATGGAGTCCTCCACCGTGACGCGCTGATCCACGCCGCCGCGCCGGTCGCGGTCGGTGCGGCCGAGCGTCGGCAGGATGATGGCCCGTCGGCCGTGCACGACGTGCGAGCGGTTCAGCTTCGTCGACACCTGCACCGTCAGGCCCACGTTCGACATGCCCTCCTCGACCACGCGCGTGTCGGGCGTGGCGCTGATGAAGTTGCCGCCGACGGCCATGAACACGCGCACCTTGCCGTCGCGCATCGCGCGGATCGCCTCGACGGTGTCGTAGCCGTGCTTGCGCGGGGCGGTGAAGGCGAACTCGCGGTCGAGCGCGGCGAGGAAGGCCTCGGCGGGCTTCTCGTAGATGCCGACCGTGCGGTCGCCCTGCACGTTGGAGTGGCCGCGCACGGGGCACACGCCCGCCCCCGGGCGGCCGATGTTGCCCTGCAGCAGCAGCACGTTGACGACGTCGCGCAGGGTCGGGACCGAGTGCTTGTGCTGCGTCAGGCCCATGGCCCAGCACACGATGGTCGACTTCGACTCGCGCACGATCTCGGCGATGCCGCGCAGCCGTTCCTCGGTGAGGCCGGTCGCCTCCTCGAGCGGCTCCCACGGCAGGCTCGCGACGTGCGCGGCGTACTCGGCGAAGCCCGCCGTGTGCGCGTCGATGAACTCGTGGTCGAGCACGCCGCCCGCGCGCGCCTCGACCTCCAGCAGGTGCTTGCCGATGGCCTGGAACAGCGCCTGATCGCCGCCGAGCCGGATCTGCACGAAGTCGTCCGCGAGCTTGGTGCCGCCCAGCAGCACGCCCTTGGGGGTCTGCGGGTTCTTGAACTGGAACAGGCCGGCCTCGGGCAGCGGGTTCACCGCGATGATCGTGGCGCCGTTCTCTTTGGCCTTCTCGAGCGCGCTGAGCATACGGGGGTGGTTCGTGCCGGGGTTCTGGCCCGCCACGATCAGCAGGTCGGCCTCGTGGATGTCGGTGATGGACACCGTGCCCTTGCCGATCCCGATGGTCTGGTTCAGCGCCGATCCGCTCGACTCGTGGCACATGTTCGAGCAGTCGGGCAGGTTGTTGGTGCCGAGCCCGCGCACGAGCAGCTGGTACAGGAAGGCCGCCTCGTTCGAGGTGCGCCCGGACGTGTAGAACACCGCCTCGTCGGGGTCGTCGAGGTCGCGCAGCGCTGTGGCGATCTCCCCCAGCGCCGCGTCCCACGTGATCGGCCGATAGTGCGTGCCGCCCTCCTCGAGCAGCATCGGCGTCGTCAGGCGTCCCTGCTGCCCGAGCCAGTAGTCGTCGTGCTCGCGCAGCTCGGCGACGCTGTGGTGGGCGAAGAACGCCGGACCCACCTTCCGCAGCGTGGCCTCCTCGGCCACCGCCTTGGCGCCGTTCTCGCAGAACTCCGCGGCGTGACGGCGGTCCTCCTCCGGCCAGGCGCACCCCGGGCAGTCGAAGCCGCTCTTCTGGTTCACGCGCAGCAGGGTCTGGGCGCTGCGCAGCACGCCCATCTGCTCGAACGAGATCTTCAGCGCGTGCATCACGGCGGGCACGCCGACCGCGTACTTCTCGGGCTCGCCGATCCGCAGCTCGGACTCGTCGATGTCCTCGGTGGGGGGCTTCGTCGCCATCGTCCCTCCTTCGTCTGCTGCCAGGCTACGCCCGGCCGGGGGCCCCGGGCGCGTGATTCCCGGTCTGCGGAGCACACGCGCGGCGCGCCGGTCCCATCCCCGCCGCGCCCGCGGCTCTATGTTCACCTCATGTCGACCACACCCATCCAGCTCGGCCGGCCCGACGGCAAGGGGCTGGCGGCGGGGACCCTGGGCCTCTGGGGATCCACCGTCATCGGCCTCGCGTCCACCGCGCCCGTGTATTCCCTCGTCGCGACCCTCGGCTGGGTCGTGCTCGCCGTGGGAGCGCAGGCGCCCATCGCCTTCATCGTCGCGTTCGTGCCGATGCTGCTGATCGCCTTCGCCTACCGCGAGCTCAACAACGCCGTGCCCGACTGCGGCACGACCTTCACGTGGGCGACCAAGGCGTTCGGGCCGTGGGTCGGCTGGATGGGCGGCTGGGGCGTGGCGGTCGCGGGCATGGTGGTGCTCGCCAACCTGGCGCAGATCGCGGGCATCTACTTCTGGTCGCTGTTCGGCGACGGCTCGCTGGCCGAGAACGTGCCTCTCGTCACCGCGACGGGCGTGGTGTTCATCGCCGCCATGACGTGGGTCAGCTGGCGCGGCATCGAGATCGGCGAGCGGCTGCAGAACCTCCTGCTCGCGGTGCAGTACGTCGCGCTCGCGGTGTTCGTGGTGGCGGCGTTCTGGCAGTTCGCCGCCGGCACCGCCCCGAACCCGACGCCGTTCGACTGGGAGTGGATGAACCCGTTCGCGTTCACGGACGGCAGCGGCTTCGTCGAGGCGGTGCTGCTGGCGCTGTTCATCTACTGGGGCTGGGACACGTGCCTGGCCCTGAACGAGGAGACGAAGGACCCCAAGCGCATCCCGGGGCTGGCGGCGCTGCTGACGACGGTCATCCTGCTCGTGACGTACGTCGCTGTCACGATCGCGGCCATGATGTACGCCGGCGTGGGCGAGGACGGCGTGGGGCTCGGCAACGAGGCGAACGCCGACGACTTCTTCCTCGCGATCAAGGACGGCCTGCTCGGACCGTTCGGCTGGGTGCTGCTCGTGGCCGTGCTGATCTCGGCGGTCTCGTCGACGCAGACGACGATCCTGCCCACGGCCCGCGGCACGCTCGCGATGGGCGTGTACCGCGCGCTGCCCGAGCGCTTCAAGCAGGTGCACCCGCGGTACCGCACGCCGTCCTTCTCGACCATCGTGATGGGCGTCGTGGCGATCCTGTACTACGTCGGGATGACGCTCATCAGCGACAACATCCTGCAGGACTCGATCCTGTCGCTGGGGCTGGCGATCGCGTTCTACTACGCGATCACGGGTTACGCATGCGTCTGGTACTTCCGCGCGCAGCTGTTCGCCTCGGCGCGCAACTTCTTCCTGCAGGGGCTGCTGCCGCTGATCGGCGCGCTGATGCTGACCTACGCGTTCGTGCAGTCCGCCATCGACATGTGGGACGTGGACTATGGCTACACGACCCTGCTCGGCATCGGAGGCACGTTCGTCGTGGGCATCGGATCGCTGCTCGTGGGCGTCGTGCTCATGGTCGTGTGGTTCTTCTTCCCGCGCTCGAAGCGGTTCTTCCGGGGCGAGAGCCTCAACCGCGACACGGACGTGCTCGTGCCCGATCCCGAATACGGGCGATCCATCGACGGAGGTCTGGCGTGATGCGCATCCTGATCCTCGGCGCCGGCGGCGTCGGCACCGCGGCGGCGCGGATCGCCGTGCGGCGCGACTTCTACGAGGCGCTCGTCATCGCCGACTACGCGGCGGCCCGGGCTCGGGCGATCGTCGACGAGCTCGGCGACGATCGCTTCACCGCGGCGGAGGTCGACGCGTCGAGCGCCGACTCGGTCGCGGCGCTCATCCGCGAGCACGGCATCACCCACGTGCTGAACGCGGTCGATCCGCGCTTCGTGATGCCGATCTTCGACGGCTGCTTCGCCGCCGGGGCGACCTACCTCGACATGGCGATGAGCCTGTCCTCGCGGCATCCCGAGCGCCCCTACGAGCTGCCGGGCGTGAAGCTGGGCGACGAGCAGTTCGCGCAGGACGACCGGTGGCGCGACGCGGGACGCCTCGCGCTCGTCGGGATCGGCGTCGAGCCGGGGCTGTCCGACGTGTTCGCGCGCTACGCGGAGGACGAGCTGTTCGACGAGATCGACGAGCTCGGCGTGCGCGACGGCGCGAACCTCGTCGTCGCGGGCTACGACTTCGCACCGTCGTTCTCGATCTGGACCACGATCGAGGAGTGCCTGAACCCTCCCGTGGTCTATGAGGAGGGCCGCGGCTGGTTCACGACCGAGCCGTTCTCGGAGCCGGAGGTGTTCGACTTCCCGGACGGGATCGGCCCGGTCGAGTGCGTCAACGTGGAGCACGAGGAGGTGCTCCTGATGCCGCGGTGGACGAAGGCCAAGCGCGTCACGTTCAAGTACGGCCTCGGCGACGAGTTCATCGAGGTGCTCAAGGTGCTGAACAAGCTGGGCCTCGACCGCACCGACAAGGTGAAGGTGGGCGGCGTGGAGGTCTCGCCGCGCGACGTCGTCGCGGCGTGCCTGCCGGATCCCGCCACGATCGGCGACCGGATGACCGGCAAGACGTGCGCGGGCGTGTGGGTGACCGGCAAGGGCAAGGATGGACGGCCGCGCTCGACCTACCTGTACCACGTGGCCGACAACGAGCACACGATGCGGGAGTACGGCTCGCAGGCCGTGGTGTGGCAGACGGCGCTCAACCCCGTGATCGCGCTGGAGCTGCTGGCGGCCGGGGCGTGGGGCGGGGCCGGCGTGCTCGGCCCCGAGGCGTTCGACGCGAAGCCGTTCCTCGACCTGCTCGCCGCCCCCGCGCCCGCGGGCTACGACTCGCCGTGGGGCATGCGCGAGCAGTGAGCCGGGCTACGACGCGGCGCTGACCGCGTGCGGGTTGCGGATCCCGAGCCACGAGGCGATGCCGCCCGCCGCGAACAGCACGGCGGTCGCCGCGGCCGTGCGGTGGAACCCGTCGAGGTCGAGGTCGCCGCCCGCGATCATCGCGATCATCGCGACGACCAGCAGGCCGGCGACGCGCGCCACGGCGTTGTTGACGGCGGACGCGATCCCCTCATGTCCCGTGCCGACGGATCCGAGCACGGCGCTCGTCAGCGGGCTGACGGTGAGCGTGAGTCCGACGCCCAGCAGGACGATTCCGGGCAGCATCTGCAGCCAGTAGTCGAACGGATCCCCCGCGGTCAGCAGCAGCGCGGCGCCGAGCGACATGACCAGCGGGCCGATCGTCATGAACGGACGCGGGCCGATCCGGTCCGCCCAGCGGCCGACGCGCGAGGACGCGAGCACCATGACCACGGTGGTCGGCAGCGACGCCAGGCCCGCGAACGTGGCGGTGAACCCGGCTGTCTCCTGCAGGAACACCACGACCGCGAAGCCGTTGAGCGCGAGCGCCGCGTACACGAAGGTCGTCGCGACGTTGCCGGCCCAGAAGTTGCGGATCCGGAACAGGTCCATCGGCAGGATCGGCTCGCGCGCGCGCCGCTCGCGCAGCAGGAACCCCGCGAACAGCACCACGCCGATCGCGAGCGCCGCGAGGACCAGCGGATCGCCCCAGCCCAGCCGCGATCCCTCGATCAGGGCGAAGACCACGCCGCCGAGTCCCAGTGCGCACAGCGCGCACGAGATCAGGTCGACGCGCGCGCCGGGCCTGCGGACATCCGGGGTCTCGAGGCCCGCGAGCAGCCACAGCGTCACCGCGATCGGCAGCACGTTGATCAGGAACGCCCAGCGCCACGACGCGAGGTCGATGAACAGGCCGCCGATCAGCGGCGCCACGAGCATCGCGCCGCTCGTCGCGGCCGTCCACGCGCCGATCGCGCGGCCGCGCATCGCGTCGCCAAAGTGCGTCGTGATCAGTGCGAGCGAGCTGGGCACGAGCAGCGCCCCGGCGATCCCCTGCAGGGCGCGTGCGACGATCGCGAACGCGATGCCGGGCGCCGCGGCGATCGCGACGGATGTGACGAGGAATCCGATCAGTCCCACGCGCAGCACGACCTTGCGCCCGTACAGGTCGCTCAGGGATCCCGCCACCAGGATGAGCGCGCCCAGCGTGACGAGGTACGCGTTCACGACCCACTGCTGCCCGGCCAGTCCCCCGCCGAGATCCGCGCGGATCGCCGGCAGGGCGACGTTCACGATGCTCGAGTCGAGGAACGCGACGAAGGACGCCAGGATGGCGACCGTCAGCACCCGACGCCCGCTCGCGTCCATCCGCTCATCCGACACCTCTGCACCATAGTCCCGCGATCGTCCTCCCGTCTCCGGCCCCTTCCGTCTCGGGCGAAGGTGTCCTTGACTGGAGGGAAGGACTCACGCGACCGGAAGAGGGGGACATGGCCACGACGGGAACCGCGGACGACCATCGCGAGATCGAGGAGCTGACGACCGCGGAGTGCTGGCGGCTCGTCGAGAGCCGGGACGTCGCACGACTCGCCGTGACGCATGGCGACGGCGCGCCCGACATCTTCCCGCTCAACTACGTCGCGCACCGCGGCAACCTCTACATCCGCTCCGGCGCGGGTCGGAAGCTGCGCAGCATGGCGGCCCGTCCCGCCGTCGCGCTCGAGGTGGACGGCGAGGACGACGACTTCTACTGGAGCGTGGTGGTGCGCGGCGCCGCGTCGCAGATCGAGGCCGATTCGGAGATCCTCGCCTCGGGAGCCGCGCACCTGATCAGCCACGACCCGTCGCACAAGCCGCACGTGGTGCGGATCGTCCCCGCCGGCATCACCGGGCGACGATTCGCCAAGCGCGCCCCGGGCGAGGTCGCCGCGGAGGCGCCGCATCACGGCGCTCCCCGCGCCGACGCGCCGGGCCGGCCCACGCCGATCCCGCACTTCCCGCCGACCTGGTAGCGGCCGTCAGTCGATGTGCCCCGCGCGGAACGCCTCGGGCACGACGTGCGCGTGCAGCCTGTCGAGCGTCGCGACCTGCTCGCGCGCGCGGTCCACCAGGTCCGTGAACATCCGCCGCGGCAGACCCAGATCCGGGGCGAGCTCGGCGAGCGTCTCCCAGCCGCCGAGCTTTCCGACGAGGGCGCTGCGCATCACCTCGATCTCGAGCAGCGGCGTC
The DNA here is from genome assembly GCF_039605615.1 of Microbacterium rhizophilum. Lineage (NCBI taxonomy): Bacteria > Bacillati > Actinomycetota > Actinomycetes > Micrococcales > Microbacteriaceae > Microbacterium > Microbacterium rhizophilum. Next base: position 377,736 of record NZ_JBCNUN010000001.1, read on the forward strand.
ATGGGAGACCCGAGCGGGCGGCCGTTGGTCTTGAGTCGTCCGACCTTCTCGGCCGCCCATGCCGCCGCCTGCCGATAGGGCCGCCGCCGCAGCTCGAGCGTCGAGATGAGGTCCTTCAGGAACGTCCGCTCGGCCCGCACCTCGCGCGCGATCCGGGCGAGATCCGGACCGAGATCCGTGTCCCGGTACGCCTTCGCCATGCGGTCGAACCGGTCCGCCCCGGCGGTCGCCCCGGTCAGGTGATCGGACAGGTACAGCCCCAGGATGTCGCGCTCGAGGTCGGCGGGTACGCGGTGCGCCGACGAGTCGGCGGGCGGCTGCGCCACGCCGTCCGGCGTGACATCCCCCGGCGGCAGCTGATCCTGCGGCCAGTCGGCACGCGGGCGCATCGGCGCGCTGCCGGTCCCCCGGCCGTCGGCCATCGCGGTGAGCAGCTCGCGCAGCGCCTCCTTCGCGCCGTGCCGCGGACGCCAGTCCAGTTCGCGCTGCGCGCGCGAGGTGTCCATGATCGGCGCCGTCATGGCCATGTCGAGCCACCCCGGGTCCGCCGCCACGGCATGCGTCCGCCACGCGACGTTCAGGAGAGGGCGCAGCACGCGGGCCGGGACATCGACGTGCCGCGCGTGGCTGAGCACCTCGGCGATGTCCGGCGCACGCAGCACCGGCGCGGTCGCCAGGTTGAACGCTCCCGTCGCGCGGCCCACCACGATGCGCCGGTAGCCATCGGCGAGGTCGGCCCCGTGCACGACCTGCATCCGGATCCCGGCCGGCAGCGGCAGGATCGGCAGCGCGCCGGGGCGCAGCACCCCGGGCGGCAGCAGCGCGCCGACGAACAGGCGGGTGATCTCGGCGCCGGCGGCGGCGTCGAACACCAGCGCGGGCCGCACGCGCGCGACCGCGAGGCCACGGCGCTCCGCGTCGTCCAGCACCCGTTCCTGCGCGGCCTTGTCGACCGCGTAGTGCGCCGTGGGGATGCCGTCCGTCGGCCAGGACTCGTCGCGGGGGCGGTCGTCGTGCACGCCCGTGTAGGCGCCCACCGACGACGCGCACACGAGGTGCCCGACCCCCGCGCGCACGCACGCCTCGACCACGCGGCGCGTGCCGTCCACGTTCGCGCGCCGGATGAGGTCCCGGTCGCGGTTCGGCTGGATCAGCCAGGCGAGGTGCACCACGGTGTCGACGCCCTCGAACGCCGCCGCCAGCCGCGAGACGACGAGCTCCTCCCCCGCCTCGTCCGGCGCCGGGGCGGCGATGTCGATCCGATCCCATGTCGCGGCGTCGTACGGCGCGGCGCCCGTGTCGGGGGCGCGGCGCGCGATCCCGACGATCTCGCCGATCCGGTCCTCGCCGCGCAGCGCGTGCAGGAGCGCCGTCCCGACGTTGCCGGTGGCGCCGACGATCGCGACCTTCAGGGGCGTGTGCTCTGGCATCGGCATGCTGCGATCCTCCCCGCACCGCGCGCGGCAGAACACGGGCTTGCGATCCGATCCGCCTCGTCGTAAGGCGTGGTTCGACGGGATACGATCACGACGTGGACAGGGCAGAGCGCAACCGGCAGCGGGTCTTCGAGATGGCCGTCTCGGCGGTCTACCCGCTGTACGTCGAGAAGGTGGAGAAGAAGGGCCGCACGCGGGCGGAGCTCGACGAGGTCATCCGGTGGCTCACGGGCTTCGAAGAGCGCGCGCTGGCGGCGCACCTGGAGGCCGGCACCTCGTTCCGCGAGTTCTTCGCCCAGGCCGATCTCAATCCTCTGGCGTCCCAGATCACGGGCGTGATCTGCGGCATGCGCGTCGAGGAGATCGAGGACCCGCTGATGCAGCGCATCCGGTACCTCGACAAGCTCGTCGACGAGCTCGCGCGCGGCAAGGCGATGACCAAGGTGCTGCGCGCCGCGTGACGTACTTCGCGCCGTGGCGCAACCCCCCTCGCCCCGCGCGAATGCGCCCCTAGGGTGGCACCATGAGCGACCTCCAGACGATGATCCGCACCGAGGTCTCCGTCAACGGCGCCAGCTTCTTCCTCGCGCAGGGCCAGGACCTGGATGCGCTGAAGCAGAGCATCGAGCGCGCCGTCGCGGAGGGCGGGCGCTTCGTCGAGTTCACCGTGGTGGGCAATCGCGCGGTCAGCGTCCTCGTCACGGCAGCCGCGCACGTCGCGTTCTCGGTCGAGACCGTGCAGTTCGACCCCCGCGACACCGGCGACGAGGGCACGCCCTTCGGCGGCCTCTACGACTACTAGCCGGAGTCAGGTGCCGCAGAAGGTGCGGTAGGCGCCGAAGTCCTCCGGCGCCGGTTCCGCGTAGCGCTCCAGCCCGGGGCGCGGGACGTACGGGGCCGTGACGGCACCCAGCAGGCGCTCGAGCGGCCCCAGGTCGCCCGCGGTGGCGGAGGCGAGGGCCTCCTCGACGAGGTGATTGCGCGGGATGTAGACCGGGTTCGCGGCGTCCATCGCGTCGGCGTCGGGCCCGAGCGCCGTCCAGCGCCGCGCCCACGCGTCGAAGCCCGCCAGGTCGATGAAGCGCCCGCGCACCGGGTCCGCGCCGCCGCGCGCGACCGTGGCGAGCCCGCGGAAGAACGACGTCCAGTCCACGCGGCTGTCCCTCATCAACGGGATCAGCTCGGCGATCACGGCGGACGCCTCGCCCGCGTCCGCGCCGTCGCCCAGGCCGAGCTTGCGGAGCATACCGGCCGTCCAGGCCGTCTCGTACGTCGGGCGGAACCGGCCGAGCGCCTCCTGGGCGAGCGCGATCGCCTCGTCGGGATCTTCGTGCATCAGCGGCAGGAGCGTCTCGGCGAATCGGGCCAGGTTCCACTCGGCGACGAGCGGCTGATTGCCGTACGCGTAGCGTCCGCCCGCGTCGATCGAGCTGTACACGGTGGCGGGATCGAACGCGTCGAGGAAGGCGCACGGCCCGTAGTCGATCGTCTCGCCCGAGATCGTCATGTTGTCCGTGTTCATCACCCCGTGCACGAAGCCCACGAGCATCCACCGCGCGACGAGCGACGCCTGCGCGGCGACCACAGCCTCGAACAGGGCGAGCGCGGGATTCTCCGCGTCGGCGAGGTGCGGATGGTGACGCCGGATGGCGTGGTCGACGAGTCGGCGCAGGAGGTCGAGATCGCGGCTCGCGGCGACGTACTGGAAGCTCCCGACCCGCAGGTGGCTGCTCGCGATCCGCGCGAGCAGCGCGCCGGGCAGCATCGTCTCGCGGCGCACCGCGCGACCCGTCGCGACGACCGCCAGAGACCTCGTGGTGGGGACGCCGAGCGCGTGCATGGCCTCGCTGACGAGGTACTCGCGCAACATGGGTCCGACCGCCGCGAGGCCGTCGCCGGCCCGCGCGAAGGGCGTCATCCCGGAGCCCTTGAGATGCAGATCGCGAAGCCGTCCGTCGGCGCCGCGGAGCTCGCCCAGCAGCAGGGCGCGGCCGTCGCCGAGTCTCGGCGAGTACCCGCCGAACTGGTGCCCGGCATACGCCTGGGCCACCGGCGTCGCTCCCTCCGGGACCAGATCGCCGGTCAGGATGCGCACGCCGTCCGCGGAACGCAGGAACGACGGATCCAGCCCCAGCTCGATCGCGAGCGCCTCGTTCAGCACGAGCAGCCGCGCATCCGGGAACTGCTCCGCGCGCCACGGAACCGCCAGCTCCGGGAGCGCGCCCGCGAAGTCGCCGCCCAGAGCCACCGTGGAGGACACAGCGGCGCTCATGCCGTCCACGATAGCTCCGCGACCGCGCCCGACGTCAGACCACGGTCATGCCTGCGCTTCCTCGCTCCCCCGACCGAACGACACCGTGACGGTCACCGTCGGCAGCGCGCCGGTCTCCCCCGCGACGCGCGTGACGTCGACGGTGGGAGCGGTCGGCAGCGCGCCCGCCGGGGGCTCGGCGTCGTCGCGACGCCGACGCAGCGTGCCGCGATCCACGTCGGCCTGCGGAGGCAGGACCGGCGCATCGTCCTCAGAAGGGCCGTCGACGGCCGTCACAGGCATGTCGTCGTCGAATCGGGCGTCATCCGCGCCGCGCCGCTCACGGCGTCCCTCGAACAGCAGGTACAGCACCGGGACGAGGATCAGCGTGAGCAGGGTCGACGAGACCAGGCCGCCGATCACGACGATCGCGAGGTCCTGCGAGATGAAACCGCTCGATCCGGTCACGCCGAGCGCCATCGGAAGCAGGGCGAAGATCGTCGCGAGCGCCGTCATCAGGATGGGCCGCAGCCGCTGGCGCGCGCCGTTGTAGACGGCGTCGCGCACGCTCTGCCCCTGGCGGCGGTACTGGTTGACGAGGTCGATCAGCACGATGGCGTTGGTGACGACGATGCCGATCAGCATCAGCATGCCGATCAGCGCCGAGATGCCCAGCGGCGTCCCCGTGATCAGCAGCAGCGCCAGGGCGCCGGTCGCCGCGAACGGGATCGAGACCAGCAGGATCAGCGGCTGGGCGAGCGAACGGAACGTCGCGACCAGGAGCAGGAAGACGATCGCGATCGCGACCAGCATCGCCAGACCCAGCTGTTCGAACGACTCGGTCTGCTGCTGTGCGACGCCGCCGATCGTGGCGCGCGCGCCGTCAGGGAGGTCGGCATCGTCGAGGCGCTCGGTGACCGCCGTGGTGACGGCGCCGAGCTCACCCTCCTCGGGCGTGACCGACACGGTGGCGAACAGCTCGCCGTCCTGTCGGGCGATCGAGGTGGCGACCTCGACCGAGTCGACCGCGGCGATGTCCGAGAGCGGGAGCATCCCCTGCGCGGTCGGCACCTGAAGGTCCCGGAGCTCCTCGAGGGTGGCCGGGGCGGGCGCCGCGTCCACGTAGATCCGCAGCTCCTCGCCGTCGATCGTCGCGTTGCCGATGCTCTGCGGCGACAGCACGCTGCCGACCATGCCGAGCACCTGCAGCTCGGTCATGCCGCGCTGCAGTGCCGCCTCGCGGTCCACCTCGACGGTCACGACGGGCTGCGCCGGCGCGCGGTCCGAGGTCACGTCCGACGCGTGGGGCGTGCCCTCCAGCGCGTCCAGCACCGCGGCGCTCGCGGTCTCGAGCCCCTCCTCGTCGTCCGCGACGACGGTCACGTCGACCGCGCCGCCGAACCCGCTCGCGGCGGCCTGGTCGCTGATGCCGATCTCCCCGGCGCCCGTGATCTCGTCGAGGCGGTCGCCGATCGTCTCCTTCAGGGCGAGCTGGTCGACATCCGCGTCCGTGTTCGCGATGAACGTCGCGGTGCCGCCTCCGCCGCCGAGCATCGACGAGAACTCCCCGCCCGATCCGGCCGTCAGCATCACGTCGGTCACGCCGTCGATGTCCGCGAGCGCGTCCTCGACCTTCTCGGCACCCTCCGATACCGCGTCGAGATCGGTGCCGGGCTCGAACTCCTGCGTCACCATCACCATGTTCTGGCCGGTGCTGCCGAGGAAGTCGACCTTCATCAGGGGCACGAGCGATCCCGTGATCACGAGCAGCAGCGCCGAGGCGACGAGCGTGAGCACGGGGTGCTTCTGCGTGCCGCGCAGGATCGGCGCGTAGCCGCGCTGCAGCCAGCTGCGGTGCTCCTTGTCCTCGGCCTCGGCGCGGATCTCCGCGGCCGATGCCGTGGTCTTCGGGCGGCGCAGGAACCAATACGACAGCACGGGCACGATCGTGAGCGCGACCAGCAGCGACGAGAGCATGGCGATCGTCACGGTGAGCGCGAACGGCGCGAACAGCTCGCCCACCATGCCGCCGACCAGCGCGATCGGCAGGAACACGGCGACAGTGGTCAGGGTCGAGGACGTGATCGCGCCGGCGACCTCCCTCACCGCCGTGAGGATCGCATGCGCCTTCTCCTCGCCGTACGCCAGGTGGCGCTTGATGTTCTCGATCACCACGATCGAGTCGTCGACGACGCGTCCGATCGCGATCGTGAGCGCGCCGAGCGTCAGCATGTTGAGCGAGTGGCCGCCCAGGTTCAGGCCGATGAAGGTCACGAGCACGGACAGCGGGATCGAGATGGCCGTCACGAGCGTGGAGCTCAGCGACAGCAGGAAGATCAGGATGACCACGACGGCGAACAGCAGTCCCAGCGCGCCCTCGATCGCGAGGTGCTGGATCGACTCCTCGATGAAGGGGGCCTGGTCGAAGACGACCGCGAGATCGAGCTCGTCGTGCTCCTCGGTGAGGGCGGTGCTGGCGTCCGCGACGCCGTGCGAGATCGCCACGACGTCGCCATCCGGCACCGCGGTGATCGACAGCGACAGGGCTTCCTCGCCGTTCATGCGCGTGATCGAGGTCTTCTCCTCGGTCACGACGTCGACGTCCGCGACCTCGTCGAGCGTCAGGACCCGGCCGGGCTCGGTGGCGCTCGCCAGCGGGATCGCACGCATCGCGTCGAGCGAGTCGACCGGCGTGCCGCCCTGGACAGGGGCCGAGGCTCCGTCGGAGTCGATGCTGCCGAGGGGCATCGTGATGCCGTTGACGTCGAGGGCGTCGGAGATCGACTGGGGGGACAGGCCGTGGGCGGCGAGGGCGCCCTGATCCGGCGTGATCACCAGACGCTCGGTCGCGGCGCCGCTGACGCTGACCGCGCGCACGTCGGGCACCGCCTCGAGCTCGGGGACGACCGTATCGGTCAGCAGTGCCGACAGCTCGCTCTCGCCGAGGTCCGGGGCGGATGCCGTCAGGTACACGATCGGGATGTCGGCGGTGCTGCCGGCCGCGATCTGCGGCTCGGCGTCCTCCGGAAGCGAGACCCCGTCGATCGCGTCCTCGATCGACGAACGGAACTCGTCCGCATCCACCCCATAGGTCGACGACACCGTGACCATCGACATGCCGCTCGAGGATGTCGCGACGACCTGCTCGACGTCGCCCAGGCTGGAGATCGCGCTCGAGATGGGCTGGCTGATCTGCTCGTCCACGACCTCCGGGCTCGACCCCGGGACGACCGTGACGATCGTGGTCTGTGGCAGCTCGATGGACGGGATCAGCTCCTGCCGCAGCTGCGTCATGGAGAACACGCCGAAGCCGGCGATCAGCAGCGTCACGAGCGCGACGAGGACACGGTTCGCGAGGCTGAAACGCGCGAGACGGAACACAGGCACCACCGGGGGACGAGGCGAAAGAACTTCGGATCACACGAAGCTTAGCCTGACACGATGTTTTCAGCCTATGAACGGACTGGGTGCGGATACCCTCGATCCATGGACCAGCCCCAGGCCGATGCGCGCGACGCACTTCTCGCGGAGCTGCACGGCCTGCAGCGCGAGATGGAGACCACGACGGCGCCCGCGTTCATCGAGCCGGTGCTGTCGACGCGGCTCACGATGCAGCAGCTGAAGGTGCTCGCGATCCTGGCGCTGACGCACACCGGGGTCGGGATGCAGTCCGTCGCCACGAGCCTCGGCGTCTCGCTCGCCACCCTGTCCGGGATCGTGGACCGCCTGGAGGCCGCCGACATGGTCGCGCGCACGCAGGATCCCCGGGACCAGCGGGTGCGGCTCCTCATTCCGACCGACGCGGGCCGGGACGTCATGAAGCAGCTCGCGAACACCCAGCCGCAGGTGAACGAGGCGGTCCTCGCACGGCTCACGATCGATGAGCTGCGCGCCCTCACCCGCGGCGTGGCTGGGCTCGTGCGCGTCACGCGCGAACTGGCGGCCGAGGGCACGAACCAGGCGCCCGCCGGAACGGCCGGCTGAGGGGCGCTTTCCCGAGAGACGAGAAAATCCCCGGCTCAGCCGGGGATTCCTGGTGGATCTGAGGGGACTCGAACCCCTGACCCCCTGCATGCCATGCAGGTGCGCTACCAGCTGCGCCACAGACCCAGGTGCTGTCCGGGTAGAAGCCCCGGACAACTCATTCAGCTTACAACACGTCGACGCGCAGGTGAAATCGTGTCACTCCGCCGGGCGCGTCGGCGCGTCGTGAGCGGGGACGGAGACCGGAAGCACCGGGCAGTCCTTCCAGAGCCGCTCGAGCGCGTAGAAGGAGCGCTCCTCCTGGTGGAAGACGTGCACCACGAGGTCGCCGAAGTCGAGCAGGATCCAGCGCGACTCGGCGCGGCCCTCGCGACGCAGTCGCTTGTGCCCCGCCTCGTGCAGCTTGTCCTCGACCTCGTCTGCGATCGCGGCGACGTTGCGCTCGTTGCGTCCGGTGACGAGGAGGAAGACGTCGACGAGCGGCAGCGGCTCGGAGACGTCGAGGGCGACGAGATCCTCACCGCCCTTCGCATCAGCCGCCGCAGCGGCGATCTCGAGCATGTCCAGGGAATCAGGAGAGGCCATCAGCCGAGTAGTCCATTCATGAATGCGGCGACCACCACGCCGATGAGTGCGAGGCCCAGCACACCCGCCGCGATGCCGAGGATCAGAGTGAGGCGGTGTGTCTTCTCCGGTGCCGGCGGACGGATCACCTCCGCCGGGCTCTTCGAGGTGCTCACCGCGTCGCTCGCGGAGATCGGCGTCGGCGACGAGGCGAGCGGGAGCTCGCCGTCGATCAGCACGACGTCCACATCCTTGCCGTCGGTCGTGCCGACCGCGTGACCGCGCGACCCGAACCCGTCGGGAAGCGCGTGGGTGCTCGTGATCAGGATCTCGCCGGTCGCGTCGATGGGCGCGGACAGCGGCATCGATCCGGGATCGGTTGCGAGGATCAGCGCGCTCGACGCGGTCGCCGTGCCGCTCGAGTCCGACGCGTGCGACAGGATGTCCTCGAACGACCGCGACGGCGTCTCGGGGGCGGGAGCCTTCAGCAGCATCGACCCGAACGCGGGCGCGACCGTGGGCCGATCCGACTCGTCGTCGGCGACCGGAGCGTCCTCGGCGATGTAGACCGTCTCGACCTGCGCCTCGGCGAACTCCTCGTCCGCGCGGGGCGCGGGCTCGGGCTCCTGCTCGGTCGCGGCGTCGTCGTACACGAGCTCCGCCACCGGCGTCTCGCGCTCGTCGGGCTCGGCCTCCGCCTCGGGAGCCGGGCGCAGGGTCTGCTCGAACGGCACCTCGACGACCTCGTACACGACGGAGGTCTCGTTCTCGCCCACGATCTTCGTCTCGATCGCCGCGACGATGGGCTCCTCCGCCTCCGTGGCGGCGTCCTCGCCGACCTCGGCGGGCGTGATCACCGGAAGCTGATTGGTGCGCAGTCGCTCCTGCTCGCGCACCTCGCGGCGTGTGAGCGGACGCGATCCGTCGACGGGGAACGCGGGCGCCGACGACTCCTGCGCGGCGGTCTCGAGCGATGCGGCCTCCTCGGCGCGCTCCTCCTCGATGGTCTCCGGTTCGGCCGCTTCCGGCTCCGCCTCGACGACGTCCGGCTCCGCCTCGGCGGGCTCGGCCGCGGGCACCTCGGCGGCGGCCTGCGCCTTCTCTGCGTCGCGCGCGACCCTGGCGGCCTCGATCTCCTCCGCGCTGATCACGGGGTTCTGCCCGGTCAGGCCGCGCTCACGCAGCTGCCGGCGCGTCAGCGGCTGCGACGTCTCGTCCGGTGTGCTCATGCGTTGCTCCGATACAGATGATGCTTCGCGATGTACTGCACGACCCCGTCCGGCACGAGGTACCAGACCGGGAATCCGCGGCTCACGCGGTCACGGCAGTCTGTCGACGAGATCGCCAGCGCCGGGATCTCCAACTGGCTGACCTCCGCGCTCGGCAGCCCTTCGATATCGAGGACGTGGCCGGGTCGCGATACCGCGACGAAATGGGCGAGATCCCACAGTTCATCGTGGTCCCTCCAGCTGAGAATCTGCGCCACGGCGTCCGCGCCCGTGATGAAGAACAAGTCGGCCTCGGGGCGGCGGGCCTTGAGATCGCGCAGGGTGTCGACGGTGTAGGTGAGGCCCTCGCGGTCGACGTCCACGCGACTCACCGTGAAGCGCGGGTTCGACGCGGTCGCGATCACGGTCATCTCGTACCGCTGCTCGGCCGGCGAGACCTCCTGCTTCTGCCAGGGCTGACCGGTCGGCACGAAGACGACCTCGTCGAGGTCGAACGACTGCGCGACCTCGCTCGCGGCCACGAGGTGTCCATGGTGGATGGGATCGAACGTCCCGCCCATCACCCCGATCCGCGGTGGCCTCGGCTGCACCGTCACGCGGACGACCTAGTGGCCGTGTCCCGTCTCGTGCTCGGGGTGGCCGTCGGCGGCGTGGAGGTCGACGGGGTCCGCATGGCGGTTGGAGACGTTGCGGTACGACGCGGTGACGAGCGCGAGCAGCGTGAAGATGACGGCCGCGATCAGGAAGAACGGCCAGGTCGTCATCATGACGTTGCCCTCGTGCTCGGCCTCGGCGGCGGCGGCGACAAGCGCTGCGGCGAATTGCATTCGTGCTCCGTTTCAGGTCGTGGCACGCGCGATGGCGACGTGCCCTCCCAGCTTATCGCTCAGACCCGCACCTGACCGGAGCCACGGCCGAGCCACTTCGTGCTCGTGAGCTCGGGCAGACCCATGGGACCGCGTGCGTGCAGCTTCTGCGTCGAGATGCCGACCTCGGCGCCGAAGCCGAACTCGCCGCCGTCGGTGAAGCGCGTCGACGCGTTCGCGAGGACGACCGCCGAGTCGACCTCCGCGAGGAAGCGCTCGGCGTTGCGCACGTCGGTCGTGACGATCGACTCGGTGTGCCCCGTCGAGTAGCGGCGGATGTGCTCGAGCGCGTCATCGAGCGAGTCGACCACGCGCATCGCGATGTCCAGGCTCAGGTACTCGGTCGCCCAGTCCTCCTCGGTCGCGGGCTCGACGCCGATGGTGAGGGCGCGGACGGCGTCGTCGCCGTGGATCGTGACGCCCTGCGCCTGCAGCGCCGCGGCGACGGGAGGGACGAGGCGCTCGGCGGCGCCGCGCAGCACGAGGACGGTCTCCGCGGCGTTGCACACGCTCGGCCGCTGCACCTTCGCGTTCACGACGATCTCGCGCGCCCACTCCTCGGGCGCCGTGTCGTCGAGGACGATGTGCACGTTGCCCGCGCCCGTCTCGATCACGGGAACCGTGGACTCCGTCACGACCGTCTCGATGAGCCCCGCGCTCCCCCGCGGCACGAGCACGTCGACGAAGCCGCGGCCGTGCATGAGCGCCTTCGCGCCGTCGCGCCCGAAGGCGTCGACCGACTGGATCGCGTCGGGCGAGATGCCCTGCGCCTCGAGCGCGTCGCGCATCACGGCGACGAGCACGGTGTTGGACGACAGCGCGGCGCTGCCGCCGCGCAGCACGACCGCGTTGCCGGAGCGCAGCGCGATCGCTGCGATGTCGACCGTCACGTTGGGCCGCGCCTCGTAGATGGCCCCGACGACGCCGAACGGCACGCGCACCTGCGCGAGGTTCACGCCGTTGGGCATGCGGTGACCGCGGACGACCTCGCCGACCGGATCGGGCAGGGCCGCGATCTCGCGGACCGCGTCCGCCAGCGCGCCCACGCGACGGGTGTCGAGGCGCAGGCGGTCCAGGAGCCCGGAGCCGATGCCGTCGCGCTCGCCCCGGGCGAGATCGTCGGCGTTCGCGGCGATGATCTCGTCCGCGTGCGCGTGCAGCGCGTCGGCGATCGCGTGCAGCGCGGCCGCCTTCTCGCCGCTCGTCAGCCGCGCCGTGACGCGCGCGGCGTCCTTGGCGAGGCGCAGACGATCCTGCGGCGTGTCGACGGCCACCTCGGGGGTGAGGGCGATGCTCATGGCGCGGTCCTCCTGTGCGGATCAGGATGTGCACGCGTTCGTCCGCGGGTCGGTGACCCGGGGACGGAACGGGGCTATTCCGAGAGTGTACCGAGCGGCACTGCGCCGGGAGACGGCTCGAACCACGTGCCGATCTCGGCACCGGTCAGCGCCTCGCCGACCCGGTCGGCGCTCGTCACGAGCACGCCGATCCCGGCGCCCGCCGCCAGGCGCGCGGCGGAGACCTTGGTGGCCGCTCCCCCGGTGCCGACGCTGTTGACCACGGTCGATCCGAACTCCAGCTCGCCGAGGTCGGCGTCGTGCGCGATCACGGCGAGCGGCTCGGCGTCCGGCTCGGTCGGCGGCTTCGTGTACAGCGAGTCGACGTCGCTCAGCAGCACGAGCGCGTCGGCCGCCACCAGCTTCGCCACGAGCGCGGCGAGCCGGTCGTTGTCGCCGAAGCGGATCTCGTGCGTCGCGACCGTGTCGTTCTCGTTGATGATCGGCAGGATCCGCAGGCCGAGCAGCCGCTCGATCGCGCGCTGCGCGTTGCTGCGGTGCGTCGGATCCTCGAAGTCCCCGGCCGTCAGCAGCACCTGACCGGCGACGATGCCGAACGGGCGCAGCGCCTCCTGGTAGCGGAACACGAGCACGTTCTGCCCCACCGCCGCGGCGGCCTGCTGGGTCGCGAGGTCCGTCGGACGCGAGTCGAGCTCGAGGAACGGCATGCCGGTCGCGATGGCGCCCGACGACACGAGCAGCACCTCGGTGCCGCGTCGGTGGGCGTCCGCCAGGGCCTTCACGATCATGGGGATGCGCCACGACGACTCGCCGCTGATCGACGACGAGCCGACCTTCACGACGATGCGGCGCGCAACCGCGAGCCCCGCGCGATCCCGCGCCGTCACGACGCGTCGCCCTCGGCGGCCTCATCCCCGGCGTCGACGCGGCGGGCCTTGCGGAGCTCCTCCGCCTCCGCGCGTGCGGCCGCACGGGCGTCCTGACGCGCGTGGTACTGCTCGCGGCGCTCGTTGCTCGTGCGGCGGCCGCCCTGCATGAGGCGCGGATCGGTGCCGCGCGGCGCCTGGATCAGCTCGGCGGCCGAGCCGATCGACGGCTCCCAGTCGAACACGACCGAGTCGCCCTCGCCGATGACCACGGTGGATCCCGGCGTGGCACCCGCGCGGAACAGCTCGTCCTCGACGCCCAGCTTGTCGAGGCGGTCGGACAGGAAGCCCACGGCCTCCTCGTTCTGGAAGTCGGTCTGCTGCACCCAGCGGGTCGGCTTCTCGCCGAGGATCCGGTAGATGTTGCCGTACGTGCCGCCCTCGACGCGGACCGAGAACTCCTTCTCGGAGCCCTTGGGCCGGATGACGACGCGCGGCGTGACGGGCGCGGCGGGCGCCGCCTTGCGGTGCTGATCGATGATCTCGCCGAGCGCGAAGCTCAGCTCCCGCATGCCCGTGCGGGCCACGGCGGAGATCTCGAACACGCGGTAGCCCAGCGCCTCGAGGTCGGGGCGGACGAACTCGGCGAGCTCCTGGGCCTCGGGCACGTCGATCTTGTTCAGGACGACGATCTGCGGCCGCTCGAGCAGCGGCGTCTGCCCCTCGGGCACCGGGTAGGCGCCGAGCTCGGCGCGGATGACCTCGAGGTCGCTCAGCGGGTCGCGCCCGGGCTCGAGCGTGGCGCAGTCGAGCACGTGCACCAGCGCGGTGCAGCGCTCGACGTGGCGCAGGAACTCGAGACCGAGGCCGCGGCCCTCGCTCGCGCCCTCGATCAGACCGGGCACGTCGGCGACGGTGTAGCGCACGTCGCCGGCCTGGACCACGCCCAGGTTCGGGTGCAGCGTCGTGAACGGGTAGTCGGCGATCTTCGGCCGCGCCGCCGAGATCGCGGCGATCAGGCTCGACTTGCCGGCCGACGGGAAGCCCACCAGCGCGACATCGGCGACGGTCTTCAGCTCGAGGACGACGTCGCCCTCCCAGCCGGGCGTGCCGAGCAACGCGAAGCCGGGGGCCTTGCGCTTGGGCGACGCGAGCGCCGCGTTGCCGAGGCCGCCGCGCCCGCCCGGGGCCGCGACGAAGCGCATCCCGGGCTCGATCATGTCGACGAGCACCTCGCCCGACGGGTCCTTCACCACCGTGCCGACCGGCACGGGCAGCTCGAGGTCCTCGCCCTGCGCGCCCGAGCGCATGTCGCCCATGCCGAATCCGCCGTTGCCCGCGGCGCGGTGCGGCGAGTGGTGGTAGCTCAGGAGCGTGGTGGTCTGCGGGTCGGCGACCAGGATGACGTCGCCGCCGTCGCCGCCGTTCGCCCCATCAGGGCCACCGAGCGGCTTGAACTTCTCGCGGTGCACCGAGACGCAGCCATTGCCGCCCTTGCCGGCGCGCAGATGAAGCGTCACCTCGTCGACGAACGTGACCATGAATCGGACTCCCGGGATAGATAGAAGAACGGGACGAGCCGAAGCCCGCCCCGTTCAACAATGAATGTGCTCGCGCGGAGGAAGGGCGCCGCCCGGCGGCACCCGCCCGAAGGAGTTACTCGCCCGCGACGATGTTGACGACCTTGCGGCCGCCCTTGTTGCCGAACTCGACCGCACCCGCGGCGAGGGCGAACAGCGTGTCGTCGCCACCGCGACCGACGTTGGCGCCCGGGTGGAAGTGGGTGCCACGCTGGCGGACGAGGATCTCGCCCGCGCTGACGACCTGACCGCCGAAGCGCTTCACGCCCAGTCGCTGGGCGTTGGAGTCGCGACCGTTGCGAGTGGAGCTCGCGCCCTTCTTATGTGCCATTGCTCAGCCTCTGCTCTCTGGGAGTGACTTACTTGATGCCGGTGATCTTGACGCGCGTGAGGTCCTGACGGTGGCCCTGGCGCTTCTTGTAACCGGTCTTGTTCTTGAACTTCTGGATGACGATCTTCGGACCGCGCAGGTTGCCGACGACCTCAGCCGTGACCTTGACCTTCGCGAGCTTCTCAGCGTCGGTCGTCACGGTGTCGCCGTCGACGAGGAGGACGGCGGGCAGCTCGATCGTCTCGCCCGCGGCAGCCTGCACACGGTCGAGCTGAACGATGGTGCCGACCTCGACCTTCTCCTGCCGGCCACCGGCGCGCACAACTGCGTAAACCACTTCACACCTGTTTTCATTGGGGAGCCTCGTCCGGCTCCGATATCTCACGGGAAGACTTCGCTTGCTCTCGCTGGCCGCGAGGGGCGTCTGCAAGACTTTCGTCGCGGCGCCCTGGAAGGCGCGCGACACAGGGGACGCACCAAAGGAATACTCTACCCGATCCAACGGGCATCCGGCAAAAGCGGGGGCCCGGCGCGTCGCTTCTCCCGGCTGGTTACCATCGAGCGATGGCGATCCTCGTGGACGATCCGGTCTGGCCCGCCCACGGACGACTGTGGGCTCACCTCGTCAGCGACGCCGATCTCGACGAGCTGCACGCGTTCGCCCGGGCGCACCAGGTGCCGGCCCGCGCGTTCGACCGCGACCACTACGACGTACCCCAGGACCTCGTCCCGCGCCTCGTGCAGGCGGGCGCGCGCCGCGTATCGGGCAAGGAGCTGGTGCGCGCGCTGATCGCCTCCGGGCTGCGCGTCACCGCGCGCGAGCGGAGGGGGCGCTGATCCCAGCACCCCCTCCGCTCGTCAGTCCTCGGCGGGCTGGGCCGGGGTGACCGAGACGGCCGTGCCGGTGAGCGCCGCGGTCGTCACACGACGGCTGCGACTGCGTCCCTGACCCGGGGCCTTGGGCTCGGGCAGCGCGTTCAGCACCGAGTCGAGCAGCTGCTCGGTCGACGACCTGCGCGGCTGCTGCTGCGGCTCGGCCGGTGCGGCGGCGGGACGCTTGCGACGCGGCTTCTTCGGCCGGTCCTCGCGCGGCGCGCCGTCCTGCTTCGCCGGAGTGCGCGGGCCCTCGGGGAGGTCGATCAGGACCTCGGGCGAGGACTCGGGCTTGTCGGCCGGGTGCGAGAGGGTCGAGGCCGCGATCTGCGCGAGCGCCGACTTCACGCCCTCGGTGATCACGTGCGTGCCCGTGGTGCTCGCCGCCGCGGTCGACGCCTGGCCGCCGCCGTTGCCGTTCTGGCCGCTCGAGGAGCCGCCGCGCGAACGGCGTCCGGATCCCGCGCCGCCGCTGCCGTTGCCGCCGGCGCTCGCGACCGGGCGGTGCTTCGCCACGGGGTCGTGGTGCACGATCACGCCGCGGCCGGCGCAGACCTCGCACGGCTCGCTGAACGTCTCGAGCAGGCCGAGGCCGAGCTTCTTGCGGGTCATCTGCACGAGGCCGAGCGAGGTGACCTCGGCGACCTGGTGCTTCGTGCGGTCGCGGCTCAGGCACTCCACGAGGCGGCGCAGCACGAGGTCGCGGTTGGACTCGAGGACCATGTCGATGAAGTCGACGACGATGATGCCGCCGATGTCGCGCAGGCGCAGTTGGCGCACGATCTCCTCGGCCGCCTCGAGGTTGTTCTTGGTGACAGTCTCCTCGAGGTTGCCGCCGGAGCCGACGAACTTGCCCGTGTTGACGTCGACGACCGTCATGGCCTCGGTGCGGTCGATCACGAGCGATCCGCCCGAGGGCAGCCAGACCTTGCGGTCCAGCGCCTTCTCGATCTGCTCCGTGATGCGGAACGCGTCGAAGGGATCCTGCTCGTCCTCGTACTTCTCGATGCGGTCGAGAAGGTCGGGCGCGACGCCCTCGAGGTAGCTCGTGATGGTGCTCTGCGCGTCCGCGCCCTGGATGAGCATCTTCGTGAAGTCCTCGTTGAAGACGTCGCGGACGATCTTCACCAGGAGGTCGGGCTCGCTGTGCAGCAGGCTCGGGGCGTTGCCCTTCTCGACCATCGCGCTGATGTGCGTCCACTGCGAGGTGAGGCGGTTGACGTCGCGCG
Organism: Microbacterium rhizophilum; assembly: GCF_039605615.1. NCBI lineage: Bacteria > Bacillati > Actinomycetota > Actinomycetes > Micrococcales > Microbacteriaceae > Microbacterium > Microbacterium rhizophilum. The sequence continues at coordinate 394,243 of NZ_JBCNUN010000001.1, forward strand.
TCAGCTGGTCCTCCGTGGCGCCCTCGGCGGCGGTGCGGACGATCACGCCCGACGACTCGGGCAGGACCTCCTTGAGGATCCGCTTCAGGCGCGAGCGCTCGGTGTCGGGCAGCTTGCGCGAGATGCCGTTCATGGCACCGCCCGGCACGTAGACCAGGTAGCGGCCCGGCAGCGAGATCTGGCTCGTCAGGCGCGCGCCCTTGTGGCCGACCGGATCCTTCGTGACCTGCACGAGGACCTTGTCGCCGGGCTTGAGCGCGAGCTCGATGCGGCGGGGCTGGTTACCGGTCTCGACCGAGTCCCAGTCGACCTCGCCGGAGTACAGCACGGCGTTGCGGCCGCGTCCGATGTCGACGAACGCCGCCTCCATGCTGGGCAGGACGTTCTGCACGCGGCCGAGGTACACGTTGCCGATCAGGGACGCGTCCTGGCTGCGGGCGACGTAGTGCTCGACCAGCACCTTGTCCTCGAGCACCGCGATCTGCACGCGGCCGCCCTTGGAGCGGACGATCATCTCGCGGTCCACGGCCTCGCGGCGGGCGAGGAACTCTGCCTCGGTGACGACGGGGCGGCGGCGGCCGGCCTCGCGGCCGTCGCGGCGGCGCTGCTTCTTGGCCTCCAGGCGCGTGGAGCCCTTGATCCGCTGCGGCTCCGTGACGACCTCCACCACGCGCTGGCGACGGCGACCGCCCTCCTCGGGCTGCGGGGCCTGCGCGGGGGCATCGGCGTCGCCGGGCTCACCGCGACGGCGGCGCCGGCGCGCGGGCCGGCCCGCGGCGGGCTCCTCCGGCGCCGGCAGCGCGGGCAGCGGCTGCACGTCGGGGGCGTAGAAGTGCAGCGCGGTGGAGACCTGCGACACGAACTCCTCGGGCAGCAGGCCGAGGCTCACGGCCGTGGGCTGCGCGGGCGTCTCGGGCTCGGCCGGGGCCTCAGGCTCCGCGGGGGACCCTGCCGCCTCGGCGGCGTCAGGCTCCGCGACGGGCTCGGCGGGTGCCTCATCCGGCGTCTCGGCATCCGCGACGGGCTCGTCGACGGCGGTTTCCTCGGCCGGCGCCTCCTCCGCGGGAGTCTCCTCGACGGGCTGCTCGGCGGGAGCGTCCTGGACCGGGGCGTCCCCCGCGGGCGCGTCCTCGACGGGCTGCGCGACCTCGAGGGACTCGGGCGCTACGGCGTCCGCGTTCTCGTCGAAGGTGCGATCGTCGTGTTCATTGTTCTGTTCAGCCATCGCTGGCGTGCTCCCTGCGGGCGGACATCCGCGCGTCGCCCGGAAATCTCTGGCGGCTCCGCTCTCGGCGGATCCGCGAACTCGTTCGGCCTGCGACCGGCTCTCGGCTCTGGTCACGCGGGGCATCCCTTGCCCCGAAGTCTTCATTCGACGCGGGTCACGGCGCGGCCGCGATATGCGTCAGGATCCATTATCGCACTCCCCGCGCGCGAATCGCACGCATGCGCCTCCGCGCGGTCCCGCGTCCCGCGCGAGCCGGGAGACAATGGGCCCCGTGACCGACACCCGCACCCGCCCCGTCGCCCTCGCCGTCTGGCTCGTGATCGCCGGCGCCGTCGGCTGGTGGGCGGCGTACTCGCTCACGATGGAGCGCTTCGAGCTGCTCGCGAATCCGGGGGCCGCGGCATCCTGCGACTTCAGCGTGCTGGTGCAGTGCACCGCCAATCTCGAGTCACCGCAGGGCTCGGCGTTCGGCTTCCCGAACCCGATCCTGGGGCTCGCGTGCTGGGTCGCCCCGATCGTCGTCGGCATGGCGATCCTGGCGGGCGCGCGCTTCGCGACCTGGTTCTGGCTGCTGTTCCTGGCCGGGATGACATTCGCGTTCGGCTTCGTGCTGTGGCTGATCGGGCAGAGCATCTTCGTGCTCGGCACGCTGTGCCCGTGGTGCATGGTCACGTGGGTCGTGACGATCCCGTCGTTCTATGCCGTGCTGCTGCACACGCTGCGGATCGTCGGCACCGGGGCGATCTCGCGCACCGCGGCCCGGCTCACCGGCTGGCTGCCGCTCCTGGCGATCGTCAGCTTCGCCGTGATCGCGGTCATCGCTCAGCTGCGCCTGGACGTCCTGGACAACCTGTTCTGAGACGCCCGGTTGACCGAATCGGCCCGAATTCCGGGCGGAATTCGGGCCGATCGGGTCGACTACAGGATCAGGCGAACCAGATGCCGAGCTCGCGGGCGGCGGACTCGGGCGAATCGGACCCGTGCACGAGGTTCTGCTGCACGGCGACGCCCCAGTCGCGGCCGAGGTCGCCGCGGATGGTGCCGGGCGCGGCCGTGGTCGGGTCCGTCGTGCCGGCGAGCGAGCGGAAGCCCTCGATCACCCGGTTGCCGGCGAGGCGGATCGCGACGACGGGGCCCGACATCATGAACTCGAGCAGCGGCTCGTAGAACGGCTTGCCCTCGTGCTCGGCGTAGTGCTGCGCGAGCAGGTCGCGGCTGGGCTCCACGAGGCGGATGTCGACGAGCGAGTAGCCCTTCGCCTCGATGCGGGCCAGGATGGTCCCGGTCAGCCCGCGGGCGACGCCGTCCGGCTTGACGAGGACGAGGGTCTCTTCGGTGGCCATGTGCTTCTCTCTCCGTTGCGCGTTGATTCAGGTCAGTTCGAGGCGTCGTCCGAGGCCCGCTGCGCGGCGATCCGGCGCTCGATCCGTCCGCCTCCGATCGTCGCATACGCCCACATGCCGCCGAAGACGAGCACGACGAACAGGATCGCGGGCACGACGATCGCGCCGAGGGCGACGACGCCCTGCAGCACCCAGCCGAGGGTGAATCCCCACGGCCGGCGCAGCAGCCCCGTGGTGACCAGCATCGCGAGGCCCACGACGGCGCCGGCCACGATGCCCCACCACTGCGGGATAGGATCGGGCAGCGCGCCGAGGCCGTAGACGACGAGGCCCGCGAGGAACACCACGATCGCCTCGAAGCCGAGCACGACCTGGCCGAGCTTCTCGGGCAGCGACCGATAGCGGGGCGCCTTCGGCGCGGCGTCGGTCATCCGCGCCACCCCGACTTCCAGTCCTCCTCCGCCGAGAGCGCGATCGCCTCGCCGGCGAGCACGACGGATCCGGCGATCGCGACAGCGCGACGCGGCGAATCCGACGCCCACTCGCGCGCGGCGTCGGCGGCGTCGGCGAGGTTCGGGTGCACCGTCACGCGCAGTCCCGCGCTCTCGACGAGGTCGGCGAGGGCGTCCGGATCCGTCGCGCGCTCGGAATCGGGAGCCGTCACGAACACGTGGGCGGCGACCGGGCCGAGCTCGCGCAGGATGCCGATCGCGTCCTTGTCGCCCAGGACTCCCAGCACGAGTCCCCACTCGTCGAAGTCGAACGCCTCGCGCAGTGCGGCGGCCAGGGCCGCGGCGCCGTGCGGGTTGTGCGCGGCGTCGACGAGCACGGTCGGCTCGATGCCGACCAGCTGCAGGCGCCCGGGAGACGTGACCTCGGCGAGGCCCTCGGTCAGCACCGGGCCGGGGATCGGCTGGGTGGTCGCGCCGATGAGCGACTCGACCGCGGCGATCGCGAGCGCCGCGTTCGAGCCCTGGTGGCGGCCGTACAGCGGCAGGTACTCCTCGTCGTACTGCCCCGCGAGGCCCCGCACCGTGATGAGCTGACCGCCGACGGCGAGCTTGTCCTCGGCGAGGGCGAACTCGGCCCCCTCGAACGCGATCTCGGCGCCCATCTCGGCCGCGACGCGGCGCAGCACCTGCTCGGCCTCCGGCCTCTGCCGGGCCGAGACGACGCGCGCGCCGTCCTTGATGATCCCCGCCTTGACGGTCGCGATCTCCGCGATCGTGTCGCCCAGGCGATCCGCGTGGTCCAGGTCGATCGGGGCGAACACCGCGACGTCGCCGTCGGCCGTGTTGGTCGAGTCCCACGCGCCGCCCATGCCGACCTCGAGCACGAGCACGTCGATCGGCGCGTCCGCGCACGCGACGAAGGCGAGCACGGTGAGCAGCTCGAAGAACGTCAGCGGCTCCTCGTCCTGCGCCTCCAGCTCGGCGTCGACGATGCTCACGAACGGCTCGATCTCGTCCCACGCGTCCGCCACCGCGGCGTCCGCGACCGGCCGGCCGTCGATCAGGATCCGCTCGGTGAAGCGCTCGAGATGCGGGCTCGTGAACAGGCCCGTGCGCAGTCCGTGCGCCCGGATCAGGCTCTCGATGATCCGGCTCGTCGAGGTCTTCCCGTTCGTGCCCGTGACGTGAACGACGCGGTACGTGCGCTGCGGGTCGTCCAGCAGCTCGAGCACGCGCGCCGTGCGCTCCTTGCGGGGCTGCACCCAGCGCTCCCCCGCGCGCGACAGCAGCGTCTCGTAGACGGCGTCGGCGCGGCGGCGGTCCTGCGGCGTGCCCTCGACGATCACGTCGTCGGAGGCTCCGCCGGCCCCGTCGTCGCCCGGCAGCGGGTCGAGGATTCCTTCGTCGTCGCTCACGCGTTCGCTCCGATCCGGCTCACGGCGACCGTGAAGTCGCCTCGATTGGCGTAGGTGCCCTTCGCGATCACGCCCGTGTGCTCGGCGTCCCCGGCGTCGGATCCCGTCGTGACGAGGTGCTCGAGCGCGAGCGTCTCGCCCGCGACGTCGGCGACGTCGAACGCGCGGCGCACGGCCTCCGCGTCCGCCTCGTCCGCGAACGCGAGCGTCAGGCGGATCCGGTCGCTCACGTCGAAGCCGGCGGCCTTGCGGGTGTCCTGCACGGCGCGGATCACGTCGCGCGCAAGGCCCTCGGCCTCGAGCTCGGGCGTGGTCGTGGTGTCCAGCAGCACGAAGCCGCCCGTCGGCAGCAGCGCGAGCGCCTCGCCCTCGGGCCGTCCGGTGGTCTCGAGCACGAGCTCGTACTCCCCCGGCTCGAGCGCCAGGCCGTCGACCGTCACGACGCCGTCCCGCTCGGACCAGAAGCCTTCCTTGGCGGCGCGGATGGCCTGCTGCACCTGCTTGCCCAGGCGCGGTCCGGCGGCGCGCGCGTTCACCGTGAGGCGGTGGGAGATGCCGTACTCGGCGGCCGTGCCCTCGCCCAGCGGCACGAGCTCGACCGACTTGACGTTGAGCTCCTCGCGCAGGATGTCCTCGAACTGGCCGAGTCCTGCGTGGGCCGTGACGACCGTGAGCCGCGCGAGCGGCAGGCGCACGCGCAGGCCCTCCTTCTTGCGGAGGGCGTTCGCGACGCTCGACGCCTCGCGCACGGCGTCCATGGCCTCGCGGATGTCGGCCGCGTCGGGAAACGCCGTCGCCTCCGGCCAGTCGGTCAGGTGCACGCTGCGCCCGCCCGTCAGACCCTGCCACACGCGCTCGGACACGAGCGGGATCAGCGGGGCCGCGACGCGCGTGAGCGTCTCGAGCACCGTGTACAGCGTGTCGAACGCCTCCCGGCTGCGCGGGTCATCCGTCACGCCCGTCCAGAACCGGTCGCGCGAGCGGCGGATGTACCAGTTCGTGAGCACCTCGGCGAAGTCCCGCAGCCGCGCCGCCGCCGTGGTCGAGTCGAGCGCGTCGAGGTCGGTCGCGACGTCGCGGACCAGGTCGCCCAGCAGCGCCAGGATGTACCGGTCGAGCACGTCGGTGGAGTCGGTGCGCCAGGTGGCCTCGTAGGCGGATCCGGATGCTCCGCCCCCCGCGTTGGAGCCACCGGCGCGAGCGGCGTTCGAGTACGTCGCGAAGAAGTACCACGAGTTCCACAGCGGCAGCAGGAACTCGCGCACGCCGGCGCGGATCCCCTCCTCCGTCACAATCAGATTGCCGCCGCGCAGCACGCTCGAGGACATCAGGAACCAGCGCATGGCGTCGGATCCGTCGCGGTCGAACACTTCGGACACGTCCGGGTAGTTGCGCAGCGACTTCGACATCTTCTGGCCGTCGTTGCCGAGCACGATGCCGTGGCACGAGACTCCCGAGAACGCGGGCCGGTCGAACAGCGCGGTCGAGAGCACGTGCATGACGTAGAACCAGCCGCGGGTCTGGCCGATGTACTCGACGATGAAGTCCGCGGGAGCGTGCGCCTCGAACCACTCGGCGTTCTCGAACGGGTAGTGCACCTGCGCGAACGGCATGGATCCCGAGTCGAACCAGACGTCGAAGACGTCCTCGATGCGGCGCATCGTGCTCTGGCCCGTCGGGTCGTCCGGGTTCGGGCGCGTCAGCTGGTCGATGTAGGGGCGGTGCAGATCCACCTCGCCCTTTTCGTTGCGCGGCAGCGTGCCGAAGTCCCGCTCCAGCTCCTCGAGCGAGCCGTACGCGTCAACGCGCGGGTGGTTCGGGTCGTCCGACTTCCACACCGGGATCGGCGAGCCCCAGAACCGGTTGCGGCTGATCGACCAGTCGCGCGCGCCCTCGACCCACTTGCCGAACTGCCCGTGCTTGACGTTCTCGGGCGCCCACGTGATCTGCTCGTTGAGCTCGACCATGCGGTCCTTGACGTCCGTCACGCGCACGAACCAGCTCGACACGGCCTTGTAGATCAGGGGGTTCCGGCAGCGCCAGCAGTGCGGGTACGAGTGCTCGTACGACTGCAGGCGCAGGAGGCGCCCGTTCTGGCGCAGCAGGCGCACGAGCGGCGTGTTGGCGTCCATCCAGAGCTCGCCCGCGACGTCCGTGACGACGTGGAGGAAGCGGCCGTCGTCGCCCACCGAGACGATGGTCGGGATGCCGGCGGCGTCGCTCAGGCGCTTGTCGTCCTCGCCGTAGGCCGGGGCCTGGTGGACGATGCCGGTGCCGTCGCCGGTGGAGACGTAGTCGTCGACGAGGATTCGCCACGCGTTCTGCGTGCCCCAGGTCTCGGCGTCGGCGTAGTAGTCGAACAGCCGCTCGAACGTCACGTCGGCGAGGTCGGCGCCGACGACGCGCGTGCGCACGGCGGCCTTGGCGTCGTCCGCCGACTCGTAGCCGAGGTCCTTCGCGTAGCCGCCCAGGAGCTCCTCGGCGAGCAGGAAGTCCTCTCCCGCCGCGCCCTCCTTCGCGCCGTTCGGACCCGCGGGCACGACGGCGTACGAGATCGCGGGGCCGACGGCGAGGGCCATGTTGGTCGGCAGGGTCCACGGCGTGGTCGTCCACGCCAGCGCACGCGCGCCCTCGATGCCGAGCGCGGCCGCCTTCTCGCCCGTGAGCGGGAAGGTCACCGTGACCGACGGATCCTGACGCATCTTGTAGACGTCGTCGTCCATCCGCAGCTCGTGGTTGGACAGCGGCGTCTGGTCGCGCCAGCAGTACGGCAGCACGCGGTAGCCCTCGTATGCGAGGCCCTTGTCGAACAGCTGCTTGAAGGCCCACAGCACGCTCTCCATGAACGTGGTGTCGAGCGTCTTGTAGCCGCGCTCGAAGTCGACCCAGCGCGCCTGGCGCGTGACGTAGTCCTCCCACTCGCGCGTGTAGGCGAGCACGGACTCGCGCGCCTTCGCGTTGAAGGCGTCGATGCCCATGTCGAGGATCTCGCTCTTCTCGGTGATCCCGAGCTGCTTCATGGCCTCGAGCTCCGCCGGCAGGCCGTGCGTGTCCCAGCCGAACACGCGGTCGACCTTGCGGCCGCGCATCGTCTGGAAGCGCGGGAAGAGGTCCTTGGCGTAGCCGGTGAGGAGGTGGCCGTAGTGCGGCAGGCCGTTGGCGAACGGCGGGCCGTCGTAGAAGACCCACTCCTCGGACCCTTCGCGCTGCGCGATCGAGGCGCGGAAGGTGTCGTCCTGCTTCCAGAACGCCAGGACGTCGCGCTCGATGTCGGGGAAGCGCGGGCTCGGCACGATCGCCTGTGCGGTGGCGGCGTCGGCGGCGGGGCCGAACGAGGACTTCGGGTAGGTCATCAGCACTCCAGCAGATCCGGATACGGACTGCGAGGACGACCAGTCGGCCGCGGTACCACCCCGCGTTGCGGCCTCCTCACGGAGACCGCCGCTCTCACTGCGGCTGTGACGGGCCTGCCCCGCGCGGTTCTAGTAGGGCGTGCGCCTGTTCTTCCGCGAGCTCCCCGGTGATGCCGGATCGATGCCGTTCCCACGATTCTACGGGCTGTCGGCCGCCGGGGATACCGTGGCGGCATGGCCAAGAAGACCGATCGTCCGATCCGCCCCCGCGTCTCGGCCCCGGATCTGCCGGCCCGGCTGGCCGACGCGGTGCCGCGCCGGCACGGCGACGAGCACCAGGTGCGCTTCGCGGGGCTGTCGGGCTCGGTCGATCTCGCGCACTCCGCGCTCGAGGAGTGCGCGATCGAGGACGCCGCGGTCGACGCGCTCGACCTGCTCGGCGCGACCCTGATCGACGTCGACGTGCGCGACCTCCGCGCGGCGTCCGTGTCGGCGCGGGACACGACGATCCGCCGGCTGCGGATATCCGGCGGCAGGATCGGATCCCTCGACCTCACGAGCGCGCGGATCGCCGAGTTCGAGCTCCGCGACGTGCGCATCGACTACCTGACGCTCGGCGGCGCCCGCGGCGAGGACATCCTGATCTCCGGCTGCGCGATCCGCGCGCTGGATCTGCCGCAGGCGGCGCTCACGCGGGTCGCGTTCGAGGACTGCCGGGCCGACGAGGTGGATCCGCGCGGCCTGCGCGCGGCGGACGTCGACCTGCGCGGGCTCGACGCGGGCTCGTTCCTCGATGTGATGTCGCTGCGGGGCGTGACCCTCTCGCCGTTCCAGGTCGAGCGGCTGGCGCCGGCGTTCGCCGCCGCGGCGGGCATCGACGTGCGCGACTGAGGACTCCTCAGCCCTCGCGGTGGTAGCCGTGGAGGTCGTCCTGGAGGCCGTTGATCCAGACCTCGTGGCCGCCGTCCGGGTGCGGGAAGCGTATCGTCCGTCCGAACGCCTCGTCGATCACGGCCGCGTCGACTCCCGCGGCGCGGATCCGCTCGGCAAGCGCGTCGAGATCGCCGCGGGCGAGGAACGACAGACCGATGGACGCCTCGTCCGCCGTCTCCGCCGATCCGAGCGCGTGCAGCGCGACCATCCCGCCGCCCGGCGCCGTGAGCTCCACCCAGCCGCCCGCGTCGCCGACGATGCCCGCGCGGAACCCGAGGGCCTCGAGGATGCGGCGCGGCTCGTCCAGGTCGTTCGCGAACCAGATCGGCTCCACAGCCACCTCCGGGTCATCCGGCATCGCGTGCGCGGGCCGTGCCGCCACCGTGAGCGCGACGCCCTCGCGCGTGGTCACCGTCAGCAGCGTGCCGACCCCGGACATCTCGCCGCGCGTCACGGCGAAGCCGTCCAGCGCGCGCTCGGCCGCGTCGAGGTCGTCGACCTGGACGTGCAGGTGCACCGAGCCCGCCGGGTGATCCGCCGAGGCGTGGTGCAGGGCGAGCGCGCCGCCGCCGTCGAACATCCCCCACTCCGGCGTCGGCGGGTACGGCGCGGCGAACCCGAGGGCCGGCGCGATCGTCCACCACCGCTCGGGGTGACCGGTGTACAGCATCTGCTCGACGCGACTCATCGTCCGCTCCCCTCGATCTCGGCGCGCAGCACGCGCTCCACCAGCGCCGACAGGCTGGTGCCCTCGTCGATCGCGCGGTGCTTCACCGCGCGCACGAGGTCTCTCGGCAGGTACACGTTGAACTGCACCTTCGACTCATCCGCTCGCATGCTAGCAACATAGCTCTGATGTCCCGCCCCGTCCAGAGAAGATCCGGAGTGACGAGGACGCCCGCACGCTCGGATCTCCTCTGGACGCCGGATCTCCTCTCGACGGCCTGCGCAAGACCGCCCGTTAGACTCGGAGGGCACCCCACACTCAGGCACGCAGACACCGTGCCGCATATAACGAGGAGATCCCGTATGGCCGCCATTCCCGACAAGCCCGCGCTCGAGGGTCTCGAAGACAAGTGGGGCTCCGCGTGGGAGGAGCAGGGCACGTACCTGTTCGACCGCGCCGCCGCCCGGGCCGGCGGCCGCGAGAGCGTGTACTCGGTCGACACTCCCCCGCCCACGGCGTCGGGATCGCTGCACATCGGCCACGTCTTCTCGTACACGCACACCGACGTCAAGGCGCGCTTCGAGCGCATGCGCGGCAAGACCGTGTTCTACCCGATCGGCTGGGACGACAACGGCCTGCCCACCGAGCGCCGCGTGCAGAACTACTACGGCGTGCGCTGCGATCCGTCGCTGCCGTACGACCCCGACTTCACCCCGCCGTTCGCCGGCGACGCCAAGAGCCTGAAGGCCGCCGACCAGATCCCGGTCAGCCGGCGCAACTTCATCGAGCTGTGCGAGACCCTCACGGTCGAGGACGAGAAGACGTTCGAGGAGCTGTGGCGCGACCTCGGCCTCTCGGTCGACTGGACGCAGACCTACCGCACGATCTCGGACGACACGATCCGGACGAGCCAGCTCGCGTTCCTGCGGTCGGCCGACCGCGGCGAGGCGTACCGGTCGCTCGCCCCGACGCTGTGGGACGTGGACTTCCGCAGCGCGATCGCGCAGGCCGAGCTCGAGGATCGCGAGCAGCAGGCCTCGTACCACCGCGTCGCGTTCGCGAAGACCGACGGATCCGGCGACATCGAGATCATGACCACGCGGCCGGAGCTGCTCGCCGCGTGCGTGGCGCTCGTGGCGCATCCCGACGACGAGCGCTACCAGGCGTACTTCGGCAAGACCGTCACGACGCCCGTGTTCGGCGTCGAGGTGCCCGTGCTGCCCCACCCGCTCGCGCAGCAGGACAAGGGCACCGGCATCGCCATGATCTGCACGTTCGGCGACGTCACCGACATGATCTGGTGGCGCGAGCTCGACCTGCCGATCCGCACGATCATCGGCCTGGACGGCCGTGTGGTCGCGGATGCCCCCGAGGCGATCGCGTCGGACGAGGGCAAGGCGGCATACGCCGAGCTCGTGGGCCTGACGGTGTTCAGCGCCAAGAAGAAGATGGTCGAGCTGCTCGAGGCGTCCGGCCGCCTGCTCGAGGTCGGCAAGCCCTTCATGCACCCCGTGAAGTTCTTCGAGAAGGGCGACCGCCCGCTCGAGATCGTCTCGACCAAGCAGTGGTACCTCACCAACGGCGCACGCGACGAGAAGCTCAAGGAGCGCCTTCTCGAGCTCGGCCGCCGGATCGAGTGGCACCCCGAGTTCATGCGCGTCCGCTACGAGAACTGGGTGAACGGTCTCACGGGCGACTGGCTCGTGTCGCGGCAGCGCTTCTTCGGCGTGCCGATCCCCGTCTGGTACGCGCTCGACGAGAACGGCGAGCAGGGCGACGTCCTGTACGCCGCGGCCGAGCAGCTGCCGGTCGACCCGTCGACGGATGCGCCGGCCGGCTTCACCGAGGGGCAGCGCGGCGTGCCCGGCGGCTTCGTCGGCGAGACGGACGTGCTCGACACCTGGGCGACCTCGTCGCTCACGCCGCAGATCGTGGGGGGCTGGCAGCGCGACGAGGAGCTGTGGAACCTCGTGGCGCCGTTCGACGTGCGCCCGCAGGGCCAGGACATCATCCGCACGTGGCTGTTCTCGACGCTGCTGCGCAGCGCGCTCGAGGACGACCGCACCCCGTGGGCGAACGCGTCGATCTCGGGCTTCATCGTGGATCCGGATCGCAAGAAGATGTCGAAGTCGAAGGGCAACGTCGTCACGCCCGCGGACGTCCTGGCGCAGCACGGATCCGACGCGGTGCGCTACTGGGCCGCCTCCAGCCGCCTCGGCACCGACGCGGCGTTCGACCCGCAGAACCCGACGCAGATCAAGATCGGCCGGCGCCTGGCGATCAAGCTGCTGAACGCGGCCAAGTTCGTGCTCGGCTTCCCGGTTCCCGAGGGCGCGGCGGTGACGGATCCGCTCGACCTCGCGATGCTCGCGACGCTCGATGGCGTGGTGGCCGACGCCACCAAGGCGCTCGAGTCGTACGACCACGCCCGCGCGCTCGAGGTGTCGGAGTCGTTCTTCTGGACGTTCTGCGACGACTACCTCGAGCTCGTCAAGGAGCGCGCGTACGACCAGGCCAACCCGGGCCAGGCATCCGCCGCCCTGGCCCTGCGCACCGCGCTCGAGACGCTCGTGCGGCTGTTCGCGCCGGTGCTCGCCTTCGCGGCGGAGGAGACCTGGTCGTGGTTCCGGGAGGGCTCGGTCCACACGGCCGACTGGCCGGTGCCCGCCGGCGTCGACGGCGACCTCGCGGTGCTCACGGCGGCGAGCGAGGCCCTGATCGGCATCCGCCGCGCCAAGACCGAGGCGAAGGCGTCGCAGAAGACCCCCGTGGCCCACGCGGCGATCACCGCGCCGGCCGCGATCGCTGCGGCCCTGCGCCTGGTGGCCGGCGACCTGAAGGCCGTGGGCCGCATCCAGGAGCTGGAGATCACGGAGGGCGAGGAGTTCGCGGTGACGCGGATCGACCTCGCGGACACGGAGGCATGATGCAGCTCGGAACCCGCTGGACCGCAGGATCGCAGCCGCCGGCCTCGGTGCCGGCCGAGCTCCGCGAGACGATCGCGAAGGTCGAGGAGCACCTGCCCGAGGGCCCCAGGCCCGGCTGGACGCTCACCTGGCTCGAGGGTCGTCCGATCGCGGAGCTCGACACCGGCGTGACCGTGTCGCTGGCCGCCGACGGCCGGGCCGTGGTCGGCCACGTCGACGGCATGGACGACGACGAGCGCTGACCGGGTGCACGACCAAGGGGGCTGGAGGTCCGATCCTCCAGCCCCTTCGTCGCTCACCGTCGCGGCACGTCGTGCGCCATGGCGCGCATCGCGGCGAGGCGGCTCTCGCCGAGCACGCGCTCGCGCTCGATATCCGCGAGCAGCCGCGCGTCGCGGCTCGCCGCGCGGCGATGGATGTACGACGCCAGCGCGTCGGCCGCACGCAGCGCCAGGCGCTCGCTCGGCGTGATGCGCAGCGTTCGGATCGCCGCGGTCGGCGGATGGAGCGCCGCAGCGCAGGCGGATAGGGAGACCGCGGTCATGAGGCACCTCCGAGCTGCTTGAGGGGGAACAGGTCCGCGCGGACGGTGACGGCGCGCACGCCCTCACCCTCCTGATCGCGATACCGCGCGCCCGCCGCCGTGATGAGCTCCTCGACCTGCTGGGAGAGCTCGGCGAGCTGCGCGGGGGTCATCCGCGCGATCGTGGTGAACGAGGCACTGACCTCGCGCCACTCCTCCGGCTCGCGGTCGGCGCGGCGCGTGAAGTAGTCGGTGGTCTCGTCGTTGCGGAGGCGGTGGAACTCCGCCGTGGCGGCCTGGAGGGCCGCGCGCCCCGCCGGGGAACGGGTCTCGGCGCCGTCGCCCCACGACACCGATCCGGGCGGACGCTCCCACCACCGCTCGCGACCCGCGCTGCGCTCCGGGATCTCGCGGATCAGATCCTGCTTCGCGAGGATCCGCAGGTGGTAGCTCGTCGAGCCCGAGGACTCCCCGGTCAGCTCTGCGAGCGTGCTGGACGTCTGCGGCCCGTGCTGGCTCAGCAGGTCCAGGATGCGCATGCGCAGCGGATGGCCGAGCGCGCGCAGCGCGGCGACGTCGAGCGTCCGCCTCTGGCGGGGCTCCGGCTGCACCTTCTCTTCGCTCATGGTCCTCATGATACGGATGCAAAGGATTCTTTGCAACTGTTTCTTTGCAGAGATTTGCCTGCCTATGCGCAGTTAGGGTGGAGCCCATGACCGACGCCTTCAACCCGCTGCTCGCGCCGTCGCCGCTCCCCTACGGCGTACCGGACTACGCCGCGATCGAGCCCGCGCACTACCTGCCGGCGTTCCAGGTCGCGTTCGCCGAGCACCGGAAAGAGGTCGAGGTCATCGCCTCCCGCGAAGACGAGCCGACATTCGACAACACGATGCTCGCGCTCGAGCGCTCGGGCGAGCTGCTGGAGCGGGTCTCCCTGGCGTTCTACACGGTCAGCTCCGCGGACGCGACCGCCGCCATCCAGCAGATCGACGAGCAGCTCGCACCCCTGATGGCGGCGCACAACGACGCGATCGAGCTCGACGCGCGCCTCTACGCGCGGATCCGCGCGCTGCACGAGCGCCTCGACGATCTGCAGCTCGACCCCGAGGCGCGCCGGCTCGTCGAGCGCCGCTTCCGCGAGATGACCCACGCCGGCGCGGCCGTCGACGACGCCGCCAAGGCCCGGCTCACCGATCTCAACCGCCGGCTGTCCGAGCTGACCACCCGGTTCGAGAAGAACCTCCTCGCCGACACGAACGAGCTGGCGGTCGTGTTCGACGACACGTCCGAGCTGGACGGGCTGACCGAGGGCGAGCTGTCCGCCGCCGCGGAGGCCGCGCGCGAGCGCGGCCTGGACGGGCGCCTGCTCGTGACGCTGACGCTCTTCTCGGGGCATCCGTATCTGGCGCAGCTGACCAACCGCGGGTCGCGCGAGCGGATCATGTCCGCCTCGCGGGCACGCGCCTCGCGCGGCGACGCGCACGACAACGGCGGCGTGCTGCTCGAGATCGTGCGGCTGCGGGCCGAGCGCGCCGAGCTCCTGGGCTACGCCTCGCACGCGGCCTACATCACGGCCGACCAGACCGCGGGCACGCCGGAGGCGGTGCGCTCGCTGCTGCGCGAGCTCGCGGCGCCGGCCGCCCGCAATGCGCAGGCCGAGAAGGCCGCCCTGCAGCGCCTGATCGACGCGACCGAGGACCGGCCCGACGCGGTGGCCGCGCACGACTGGGCCTACTGGACGGAGAAGGTGCGCGCCGTCGAGCACGACCTCGACGCGGCCGCGCTGCGTCCCTGGTTCGAGGCCGAGCGGGTGCTGCGCGACGGCGTCTTCCGCGCCGCCACGCTGCTGTACGGCGTGACGTTCCGCGAGCGCGCCGACATCCCGTCGCACCACCCCGACGCGCGCACGTTCGAGATCCTCGACGAGGACGGATCGGCGCTCGGCCTGTACGTGCTCGACCTGTACACGCGCGACACCAAGCGCGGCGGCGCGTGGATGAACTCGATCGTGAAGCAGTCGGCCCTGCGCGGCACGCGGCCGGTCGTCGTGAACAACCTCAACGTTCCGAAGCCCGCCGAGGGCTCCCCCACGCTGCTCACGCTGGACCAGGTCACCACCCTGTTCCACGAGTTCGGCCACGCCCTGCACGGCCTGTTCGCTACCGTGACCTACCCGCACTTCGCGGGCACCGCGGTGCATCGCGACTTCGTCGAGTTCCCGAGCCAGGTCAACGAGATGTGGATCCTGTGGCCCGAGGTGCTCGCCGAGTACGCCGTGCACCACGAGACCGGTGCGCCGCTGCCGGCCGACGTCGTCGAGCGCCTCCGCGCGACGGAGACCTTCAACCAGGGCTTCGCCACGAGCGAGTACCTCGCGGCGGCCTGGCTCGACCAGGCGTGGCACTCGCTGTCACGCGGCGAGGCCGAGGCGGTGGCGGACGTCGCGGCGTTCGAGGCCGCCGCGCTCGCGGACGTCGGCCTCGACGAGCCGGCGATCCCGCCGCGCTACTCCTCGACGTACTTCGCGCATGTGTTCTCGGGCGGGTACAGCGCGGGCTACTACTCGTACATCTGGGCCGAGGTCCTCGACGCGGACACCGTGGAGTGGTTCCGCGACAACGGCGGCCTCACCCGCGCGAACGGCGACCGCTTCCGCCGGCGTCTGCTCGGCGTCGGCGGGGCGAAGGACCCGCTCGAGGCGTATCGCGACTTCCGCGGCCGCGACGCCGAGATCGCGCCGTTGCTGAAGCGCCGCGGCCTGGGCGCGTGAGACAGCCGATCGTGACCGTCCGTTCAGCCGGCGGCCACGCAGGCGCGGGTGTCGGAACCGGGCCCCGCGGTCCCCGGGGCCGCGACGCCGAAACCGCCGCGCTGCTGAAGCGCCGCGGGCTCATCGCCTGAGACCGCCGTCGCGCTCCCGACTCGGTCCGCGCGGCCCCGATCCGCTCAGCGCGCGGGTGACTCGGAGTCGGCCGCAGCCGGCGAGAAGGCTCGCTGCAGAGCGGCTGCGATCGTCTCCTCCCGCGGCCCTGCGGCGTCGATGCGCGCGACGAGGTCGTGCGGCAGGTCGACCGCGACCCGGACGGTGTCCGCGGCGCGCGGCCCGAGGATCGCCCCCACGACGGGAGAGACGATGGTGCCGAGCACGCACAGGATGACCACCACCGAGAGCGTGCGCCAGTACCAGTCGCCCGGCTGGAACCCCGGGACGAGCGACGTGATCGCGCCCATCACCGCATACGCGCCGATCGTCGCGAGCGTGGCGCCCACGATCCACCGCACGACGGGCTGCGGCCGCAGGATCAGCTGCACGATGAGGGAGGCGTGCGCGAGGGCGAACGCGAACAGCGTCGCGGCCCAGAGCCATCGCCACAGCGGGTCGAAGACCCAGAACCGCTCCGGCGCCCAGATCTGCACGAGCCAGAGCACGAAGGCGACGGCGGCGACCGGCATTCCGACCAGACCGACCCACTGGAAGGGCTTGCCGAGGGGCGCCAGATCGCACAGCACGAGGATGCCGAACGCGCCGACCGCCGAGGTGGTCGCCATGACCCTGCCCGCGAGCTCTCCGATGTCGCCGGTGAGGATCACGTAGATGCCCGTCAGGGCCGCGATCGACAGCGAGACGACGATCACCCAGATCGCGACCCGGCGGAAGATCTTCAGGCTGTCCATGCGATCCGCCGCCCGGCGGCGCCTAGGCCGACTTCTTCTTCTGCGCCAGGACGAATGTGGGTTCGGCGCCGTCGACGACGGAGGCGCGGGTCACGACGACCTTGGCGACGTCCTCGGTCGAGGGGATGTCGAACATGATCGGGCCCAGCACGTCCTCGAGGATCGCGCGGAGGCCGCGCGCCCCGGTCTTGCGCTCCACCGCGAGATCCGCGATCTCGCGCAGCGCCTCGTCGTCGAACTCGAGCTGCACGCCGTCGAGCTCGAACATGCGCTGATACTGCTTCACGAGCGCATTGCGCGGGGTGGTCAGGATCTCCATGAGCGCGTCCTGGTCGAGCGGCTGCACCGACGCCACGACGGGCAGGCGGCCGATGAACTCGGGGATCAGGCCGAACTTGTGCAGGTCCTCCGGCAGCACCTCGCCGAACAGCGCGCTGTCGTCGTTCTTGTCGTGCAGCGGGGCGCCGAAGCCGACGCCGTGCTTGCCGACGCGGGCGGAGATGATGTCCTCCAGCCCCGCGAACGCCCCGGCGACGATGAACAGCACGTTCGTCGTGTCGATCTGGATGAACTCCTGGTGCGGGTGCTTGCGCCCGCCCTGCGGCGGCACCGACGCCACCGTGCCCTCGAGGATCTTCAGCAGCGCCTGCTGCACGCCCTCGCCCGACACGTCGCGCGTGATCGACGGGTTCTCGGCCTTGCGCGCGATCTTGTCGATCTCGTCGATGTAGATGATGCCGGTCTCGGCCCGCTTGACGTCGAAGTCGGCCGCCTGCAGCAGCTTGAGCAGGATGTTCTCGACGTCCTCGCCGACGTAGCCCGCCTCGGTCAGGGCCGTGGCGTCCGCGACGGCGAACGGCACGTTGAGCCGCTTCGCGAGCGTCTGGGCGAGGTAGGTCTTGCCGCAGCCGGTCGGCCCGAGCATCAGGATGTTGCTCTTGGCGACCTCGACGTCCTCGGCCTTCTGGTCGGCGGGCTTGAGCTCGCCGCGGGCGCGCACGCGCTTGTAGTGGTTGTAGACCGCGACCGCGAGGGCGCGCTTGGCGGGCTCCTGGCCGACGACGTACTCCTCGAGGAAGGAGAAGATCTCGCGCGGCTTCGGCAGGTCGAACTCGGCGACCTCGCCGGATCCGGCCGACTCGGCCATCCGCTCCTCGATGATCTCGTTGCAGAGTTCGACGCACTCGTCGCAGATGTACACGCCGGGGCCGGCGATCAGCTGCTGCACCTGCTTCTGGCTCTTGCCGCAGAAGGAGCACTTGAAGAGGTCGGCGCTCTCACCGATACGTGCCATGCGTGTCCTCCTCGGACCTTTCCGTTCGAGTCCCCATGAGCCTAACCTCTGCCACGGACACCGGGACGGCGGCACACGCCGAATCGCGTGTCGGTCCGGTCACGGTGGTCCCGACAGACGACGGATGCCCCGGGCGCGGGCCCGGGGCATCCGACCGTCTCGCGGCCTACTTCGAGATCGCCGGCTGGCGCTTGCGCGTGGTCAGCACCTGGTCGACCAGGCCGTACTCCACGGCCTCGGGACCGCTCAGGATCTTGTCGCGGTCGATGTCCTTGTTCACCTGCTCGACCGTGCGGTTGGAGTGCCTCGCCAGCGTCTCCTCGAGCCACGTGCGCATGCGCAGGATCTCGGCCGCCTGGATCTCGATGTCCGACGCCTGGCCGTGGCCCGCCTCGCCGACGGCGGGCTGGTGGATCAGCACGCGCGCGTTCGGCAGCGCGAGGCGCTTACCGGGCGCACCGGCGGCCAGCAGCACCGCGGCGGCCGAGGCCGCCTGACCCAGCACGACCGTCTGGATCTGGGGCGAGATGTACTGCATCGTGTCGTAGATCGCCGTCATGGCCGTGAACGAGCCGCCGGGCGAGTTGATGTACATGATGATGTCGCGGTCCGGGTCCTGGCTCTCGAGCACCAGCAGCTGCGCCATCACGTCGTCGGCCGACGCGTCGTCGACCTGCACGCCGAGGAAGATCACGCGGTCCTCGAACAGCTTGTTGTACGGGTCCTGGCGCTTGTAGCCGTAGGCCGTGCGCTCCTCGAACTGGGGCAGGATGTAGCGGCTGCCGGGCATCTGCAGGCCCTGGGGCGAGGCGGCGCCGGTGTAGGGGGTGTGCATCTTCGATACGTCCTTCTCTGTGCTCAGCTGCTCGGCGCTCAGTTGGCGGACCGGTCGGTGCCGCCGCCGCCGGCGACGTCGGCCGCGTGCTCGCGGATGTGGTCGACGAAGCCGTACTCGAGGGCCTCGTCGGCCGAGAACCAGCGGTCGCGGTCGCCGTCCTCGTTGATCTGCTCGACGGACTTTCCGGTCTGCGCCGCGGTGATCTCGGCGAGGCGGCGCTTCATGTCGAGGATGAGCTGCGCCTGGGTCTGGATGTCGCTCGAGGTGCCGCCGAAGCCGCCGTGCGGCTGGTGCAGCAGCACGCGGGCGTTCGGCGTGATGTAGCGCTTGCCCTTGGTGCCGCTCGTCAGCAGCAGCTGGCCCATCGAGGCGGCCATGCCGATGCCGACCGTGACGATGTCGTTCGGCACGAACTGCATGGTGTCGTAGATCGCCATGCCGGCCGTGATCGAGCCGCCGGGCGAGTTGATGTAGAGGTAGATGTCCTTCTCGGAGTCCTCGGCGGCGAGCAGCAGGATCTTGGCGCAGATCTCGTTCGCGTTGTCGTCGCGCACCTCCGAGCCAAGCCAGATGATGCGGTCCTTCAGCAGCCGGTCGAAGGCACTCTGTGCCATCAGCGGTTCGGGCATTCTCACTCCATTCGGTGCGGCGTCGATATGACCCTACCCGCGGGGTATCGGGGCCCCGGCGCGTGTTCGCCGTGGGCATACGTGCGCGCCGCGCCGCGCGCCTTAACCGGGGTGTCCCGGGGTTGGCAAGCCCTTTCCGGCCGCGCCCCCCGCGGGTTAGCGTCGCCTCAGCGAGCTGTCCCGGCTCCCCATCGAGAACGGCAGGATCACATGGAGACGTGGCCAGGACGGCCCTACCCCCTCGGCGCGACGTACGACGGCGACGGCACCAACTTCGCGCTCTTCAGCGAGGTCGCCGACAAGGTCGAGCTGTGCCTGTTCGACGACGCCGGCGCGGAGACGCGCGTGGACGTCATCGAGGTCGACGCGAACGTGTGGCACGCATACCTTCCCGATGTCGGTCCCGGGCAGCAGTACGGCTACCGGGTGCACGGCGCGTTCGATCCCGCGACGGGCCAGCGCTGCGATCCGAGCAAGCTGCTCGTCGATCCGTACGCGAAGGCCCTGTCGGGCGCGATCGACTGGGATCCGTCGCTGTTCGATCACGACTTCGACGATCCCGACGTGCGCAACGAGGACGATTCCGCGGCGCACACCATGCGCTCCGTCGTGATCAACCCGTACTTCGACTGGCGCGGCGACCGCCGTCCGGGCATCCCCTACAGCCGCACCCTGATCTACGAGGCGCACGTGAAGGGCCTCACCGAGCTGCATCCGGACATCCCCGAGGCGCAGCGCGGCACGTACGCCGGCGTCGCGCACCCCGCGGTCATCGCCCACCTCAAGCGCCTCGGCGTGACGGCGATCGAGCTCATGCCCGTGCACCAGTTCGTGCAGGACTCCGTGCTGCTCGAGAAGGGCCTGCGCAACTACTGGGGCTACAACACGCTCGGCTTCCTCGCGCCGCACAACGAGTACTCCTCGAGCGGCGACCGCGGCGAGCAGGTGCAGGAGTTCAAGGCCATGGTGCGCGCGATGCACGCCGCCGGGATCGAGGTCATCCTGGACGTGGTCTACAACCACACCGCGGAGGGCAACCACCTGGGTCCCACCCTGTCGTTCAAGGGCATCGACAACGCCGCGTACTACCGGCTGGTCGAGGACGACGAGCAGTACTACATGGACTACACGGGCACCGGCAACACCCTCAACGTCCGCAACCCGCACGCGCTGCAGCTCATCATGGACTCGCTGCGGTACTGGGTGACAGAGATGCACGTCGACGGATTCCGCTTCGACCTCGCCGCCGCGCTGGCCCGCGAGTTCTACGAGGTCGACCGGCTGTCGAGCTTCTTCGAGCTCGTGCAGCAGGATCCGGTGGTCTCGCAGGTGAAGCTGATCGCCGAGCCGTGGGACGTCGGCCCCGGCGGCTACCAGGTGGGCAACTTCCCGCCGCAGTGGACGGAGTGGAACGGCAAGTTCCGCGACACCGTGCGCGACTTCTGGCGCGGCGAGCCCGCCACCCTGGGTGAGTTCGCCTCGCGCTTCACCGGGTCCGCCGATCTGTACGAGAACTCGGCACGGCGACCGTTCGCCTCGATCAACTTCGTCACCGCGCACGACGGCTTCACCCTGCGCGACCTCGTGTCGTACAACGAGAAGCACAACGACGCCAACGGCGAGGACGGACGAGACGGGGAGTCGCACAACCGCTCCTACAACCTCGGCGTCGAGGGTCCGACCGACGATCCGGAGATCCTGGAGCTGCGCGCCCGGCAGCAGCGCAACCTGATCACGACGCTGGTGCTGTCGCAGGGCGTCCCGATGCTGCTGCACGGCGACGAGCTCGGCCGCACCCAGCAGGGGAACAACAACGGCTATGCGCAGGACTCCCCTCTCACGTGGATCCACTGGGACGAGGCGGACGAGCCGCTGATCGAGTTCACCGCGCGGGTGTCGCGCCTGCGGCGCGATCATCCGACCTTCCGGCGCTGGGTGTTCTTCGACGGCCTGACGGTGCGGCGCGGCGAGGGCGACCCGCTGCCCGACATCGTGTGGCTCACGCCCGACGGCACTCCCATGGACGACGGCGACTGGCAGACGAGCTATGCGCGCACGCTGGGCGTGTTCCTGAACGGCCAGGGGATCCGGGAACGCGGTTCCCGGGGCGAGCGCATCGTCGACCGGAACTTCCTGCTGTTCTTCAACGCGCACAGCGAGCCCGTGGACTTCACGCTGCCCGAGGAGGAGTTCGCCGGCGCGTGGGAGATCGTCCTGAACACCGCGGACGGACGCGACCTGACGCCGCGCGAGGCGGGCTCCACCACGTCCGTGGCGGCGCGGTCCATCCTGGTGCTGCGCGAATGGCAGGAGCAGGACCCGGAGGCGGAGTGGTCGCCCGCGGCCTCGGTGCGGCGCGCGCTCGGTGCGGGCGGGACGTCATGACCGGGCGCGTGCCCCGCACGACGTACCGACTGCAGATCCGGCGCGAGTTCGACCTGGACGCGGCCGCCGCCCTGGTTGACTACCTCGCCGCGCTCGGCGTGGACACGGTGTACCTCTCGCCGCTGCTCGCGAGCGAGCCCGGATCCAACCACGGCTACGACGTCGTCGACCACTCCCGCGTGGATCCGGATCGCGGCGGCGCCGCGGGGCTCGCGCGGTTCTCGGCCGCCGCGCGAGCGGCGGGGCTCGGCGTGCTCGCCGACATCGTGCCGAACCACGTCGGCATCGCCACGCCGCGCCTGAATCCCTGGTGGTGGGACGTGCTGACCCACGGCCGCGCCTCGCGGCACGCCGACGCGTTCGACATCGACTGGGACGCGGGCGGCGGACGGATCCGGATCCCGGTGCTCGGCGACGAGGACGCGGGCCTGACGGACCTCGGCCTGCGGATCGAGGACGGCACGCTGCGCTACTACGAGCACGCGTTCCCGATCGCGCCGGGGACCGCGGACGACGGCGCGTCCCCGGGCGTCGTGCACGCACGGCAGCACTACGAGCTGATCAGCTGGCGCCGGGGCGACGGCGAGCTCAACTACCGCCGGTTCTTCGCGGTGTCGAGCCTCGCCGCCGTGCGCGTGGAGGATCCGCGGATCTTCGACGACAGCCACGCCGAGATCCTGCGGTGGCTGCGCGAGGGGCTCGTCGACGGGCTGCGCATCGACCATCCGGACGGCCTGACGGATCCGGGCGGCTATCTCGCGCGGCTCGCGGACGCCACGGACGGCGCGTACGTGCTCGTGGAGAAGATCCTCGAGCCCGGCGAGCCGCTCCCCTCGCACTGGGTCACGGCCGGCACGACGGGCTACGACGCGCTCGGAGACATCGACCGCGTGCTGGTCGACCCCGCCGCGCAGACCGCGCTGGACGAGCTCGAGGCCGAGCTGCGCGCCGACTCGCCGCAGCCCGGAGGCGCCGACTGGCCGCGCATGGTGCACGACGGCAAGCGCGCGATCGCGGACGGGCTGCTGCGGGCCGAGGTGCGCCGGCTCTCGCGCCTCGTCCCCGACGTCGAGGGCGCCGAGGACGCGCTGGCCGAGCTGCTCGCGTGCTTTCCCGTGTACCGCTCGTACCTGCCCGCCGGGCTCGAGCACCTGCACGAGGCCGCCGCGCAGGCGAAGACCCGCCGAAGGGATCTCGCGGGCGCGATCGAGCGGCTGCTCCCCCGTCTGTCCGATCCGGATCATCCCGCGGCCATCCGCTTCCAGCAGACGTCCGGAGCGGTCATGGCGAAGGGCGTCGAGGACACGGCGTTCTACCGCCACGGCCGCCTGGTGTCGCTCAACGAGGTGGGCGGGGATCCGTCGGAGTTCGCGGTCGACGTCGCGGAGTTCCACCGCCGGCAGGCGCTGCGGCACGCGTCGTGGCCGACGTCGATGACCACCCTGTCCACGCACGACACGAAGCGCGGCGAGGACACGCGCGCGCGGATCGACGCGCTCGCGGAGGTGCCGGCCCTGTGGCGCAGCACGCTGCGCACGCTGCGGTCGCGCGCGCCGCTCGGCGACGGCCCGTTCGAGGCGCTGCTGTGGGCGTCGCTCATCGGCGCGTGGCCGCTGTCGCGCGAGCGCGCGCACGCATACGCCGAGAAGGCCGCGCGCGAGGCCGGCACCCGGACGACGTGGACCGAGCCCGACGAGGAGTTCGAGCGCGCGCTGCACGCCCTGGTCGACGCGGCCTTCGACGACGACGTCGCCCACGCCGTGGTCGAAGAGTGCGTCGGGTTCGTGCGGGCGGCCGGATGGGCGAACTCACTGTCGGCCAAGCTGCTGCAGCTGGCCGCTCCCGGCGTGCCTGACGTGTACCAGGGCTCCGAGCTCTGGAACCGGTCGCTGGTGGATCCGGACAATCGGCTGCCGGTCGACTACGACGAACGGCGGGCGGTGCTCGCGCGCATCGACGGCGGCGAGCTGCCGGAGCTGGATGAGACCGCCGCGGCCAAGCTGCTCGTCACGACGCGCGCGCTTCGGGCCCGCCGGGATCGGCCCGAGCTTTTCACGCGCTACGCCGGTCTGGACGTCGTCGGCGCCACCGCGGCCCATGCCGTCGCCTTCGACCGCGGCGGCGCGATCGCGATCGCCACGCGCCTGCCGCTCGGCCTCGAGCGGGCGGGCGGCTGGCGCGACACGCGCGTCATGGTGCCCGCGGGCCGGTACGTCGACGCGATCACGGGCGACGCGGTCTCCGGCGACGCGCTGCCGC
Source organism: Microbacterium rhizophilum (assembly GCF_039605615.1). NCBI lineage: Bacteria > Bacillati > Actinomycetota > Actinomycetes > Micrococcales > Microbacteriaceae > Microbacterium > Microbacterium rhizophilum. The sequence continues at coordinate 418,164 of NZ_JBCNUN010000001.1, forward strand.
TCACGGAGGTCCTGGGACGCTACCCCGTCGCGCTGCTGCTGAGGGAGGACGGCTGATGGGCTTCGAGGTCTGGGCGCCGCGACCCGCGTCGGTGCGGCTGCTGCTGGACGGCGAGACGCACGAGATGACCCGCGACGACGCGGGCTGGTGGCGGGCCGAGGCCATGCCGCGCCCGGGCCAGCGCTACGGGTATCTGCTGGACGACCGCGCCGATCCGGTGCCGGATCCGCGGTCGCTGCGCCAGCCCGACGGCGTCCACGACCTCAGCCAGGTGCACGACCTCGCGTTCGCGTGGACGGACACCGGATGGACCGGACGCCAGCTGGCGGGTTCCGTGATCTACGAGATGCACATCGGCACGTTCACGCCCGAGGGCACGCTGGACGCCGCGATCGCGCGGCTGCCGCACCTCGTCGAGCTGGGCATCGACCTCGTCGAGGTGCTGCCGGTGAACTCGTTCAACGGCGCCTGGAACTGGGGCTACGACGGCGTGCTCTGGTACGCCGTGGACGAGACCTACGGCGGTCCCGAGGCCTATCAGCGGTTCGTCGACGCGTGCCACGCGGCGAGGCTCGGCGTCGTCCAGGACGTCGTCTACAACCACCTCGGCCCGAGCGGCAACTACCTCCCGATGTACGCGCCGTACCTGCAGGACGCCAGCGCGAACACGTGGGGCTCCTCGCTCGACCTCTCCCGTCCCGAGGTGCGCGAGTACATCCTCGAGAACGCCCTGATGTGGCTGCGCGACTTCCACGTCGACGGGCTGCGCCTGGACGCCGTGCACGCCCTGGTCGACGACTCGCCGAAGCACGTGCTGCAGGAGATGGCCGAGCGCGTGGATGCGCTGAGCGCGCACCTGCGCCGACCGCTGACGCTCATCGCCGAGTCGGACCTGAACGACCCGAAGCTGATCACGCCGCGGGAGGCCGGCGGATACGGGCTGCACGCCCAGTGGAGCGACGACTACCACCACGCCGTGCACGTCGCGCTCACCGGCGAGACCGCCGGCTACTACGCGGACTTCGAGCCCATCGAGGCGCTCGCCAAGGCCGCCACGCGCGGGTTCTTCCACGACGGCACGTTCTCGTCGTTCCGCGGCCGCGACCACGGCTTCCCGATCCCGCCCGAGACGCCCACGTGGCGTCTCGTCGCCTACGCACAGGATCACGACCAGATCGGCAACCGCGCCACGGGCGACCGGCTGTCGCAGACGCTGGACGAGGACCTGCTCGCGGTCGCGGCCCTGCTCGCGCTGGCGGGGCCGTTCACGCCGATGCTGTTCATGGGCGAGGAGTGGGGCGCGTCCACCCCGTGGCAGTTCTTCACCGCCCACCCGGAGCCGGAGCTGGGCAGGGCGACCGCCGAGGGGCGCATCGCGGAGTTCGAGCGCATGGGCTGGGATCCCGCGGTCGTGCCGGATCCGCAGGATCCCGAGACGTTCCGCCGCTCGAAACTCGACTGGGACGAGCCCACCGCGGGCCGCCACGCGCGCCTGCTCGCGGTGCACCGCGAGCTGATCGCGCTGCGCCGCCGGGAGCCCGAGCTGACCGACCCGCGCTTCGACCGGCTCTCCGCGACCTTCGGCGAGGACCCCACGTGGATCCGGATCCGCCGCGGCGCACTCGAGATCGTCGTGAACCTCGGCGACGTGCCGCTGGCGATCGATCCGCCCCGCGAGGTGCTGTTCGCCACGAAGCCGCTCGGCGCGGAGGCCGACGGCATCCCGCCGCGCGCGGGCGCGATCATCCGGCCCTGACCGCACCGAACCGGGGAGGCTCATCCCTTGGCGAGCTCCGCCGCGTAGCCCGCGACCGACCGCGAGTAGTGCGTCAGGTGCGGCGCGAGTGCCGTGAGCGCGAGCGACACCGCCCGGACCGGATCGCCCGCCGACACGAGCGTCAGCGCCGTGAACGCGGCGAGCTCGTCCCGCAGGTCCGCCGAGCCACGGGCCCGCTCCGCCTCGAGCAGCGCGAGCGCCTCGTCCACCTTGCCGAGGTTCCGGATCGTGCTCGCGAGCTGGATCGTCGCGCGGGCGCGGCGGCCGTCGTCGAGCCCGCGCTCGATCGCGCGGCGGTACAGCGGCTCGGCCTCCGCCTCGCGCCCGGCGCTGTCGCGTGCCCCCGCGCGCTCGAACAGCGCGACGGGGTGGTCCGCACCGAGCTCCGCGGCCAGGGCGTCGATCCGCGTGATCCGGTCCTCATCGCTCAGCGCGCGATCCTGCCAGACCGCGTCGATCCGGTGCTGCCAGTCATCGAACGAGGTTCCCATCGACATCCTTCCGTGAACGAGAAGGGGGACGGATGCACGCGGCATCCGTCCCCCTTCGAGGTCAGCGGGCGATCACTCGGCCGCCGGCTCCTCGGTCTTCTTCTTGCGCGTGCGCTTCGGCTTCTCCTCGGCGGCGGCCTCCTCGGCGGGAGCCGCCTCGGCGGGAGCCGCCTCGGCCGGGGCGGCCTTCTTGGCGCGCGACTTCTTGGGCTTCTCCTCGGCGGCCGGGGCCTCCTCGGTCGACGTCTCGGGGGCCTCCTCGGCCTCGGTGTCGTCGTCGGTCGCGGCGAAGCCCGACAGGTCGACGGCCTTGCCGTTGCTGTCGACGACCTCGACCTTGCCCAGGACGATCGCGAGCGCCTTGTTGCGGGCGACGTCGCCGATCACGGCCTGCAGCTGGTTGCCCTGCTGCAGCGCCTCGATGAACTGCTGCGGCGCCATGCCGTACTGGCCCGACATCTGGATCAGGTACTGCGTGAACTCGTCCTGCGAGACCTGCACCTCGAGCTTCTCGGCGATCGCGTCGAGCAGCATCTGCGTGCGGAACTGCTTCTCGCTGGCCTCGGCGACCTCGGCGCGGTGCACGTCGTCCTCGAGGCGGTTCTCGCCCTCGAGGTGGCTGTGCACCTCGTCCTCGATCAGCTGCGCGGGGACGGGGATCTCGACCTTCTCGAGCAGGGTCTCGATGAGCTTGTCGCGCGCGGCCGAGCCCTGCGAGAAGGCGCCGCGCGACTCGACCTGCTCGCGCAGGCTGTCGCGCAGCTCGGCGATCGTGTCGAACTCGCTGGCCATCTGGGCGAAGTCGTCGTCGGCCTCGGGAAGCTCGCGCTCCTTGACGGCCTTGACCGACACGGAGACCTCGGCCTCCTCGCCGGCGTGGTCGCCGCCGACCAGCGTCGAGCGGAACGTGGTGTCCTCGCCCGCGGTCAGCGAATCGATGGCCTCGTCGATGCCAGGGAGCAGCTCGCCCGAGCCGACCTCGTACGAGACGCCCTCGGCGCGGTCGATCTCGGCGCCGTCGATCGTGGCGACCATGTCGAGCTCGACGAAGTCGCCCTTGGCGGCGGGACGGTCGACGGGGCTCAGCGTGCCGAAGCGGGCGCGCAGGCGGTCGAGCTCCTCGTCCAGGGCAGCGTCCTCGACCTCGGCCGCGTCGACCGTGATCGTCAGGCTCTCGTAGTCCGGGATCTCGAACTCGGGGCGCACGTCGACCTCGACGTCGACGATCAGGTCGCCCGAGAAGTCCTTCTCGTTCGGCCACTCGACGATGTCGGCCGCCGGGCGGCCGAGCATCTTGACGTCGTGCTCGGCGACCGCGGCGCGGAAGAACGTGTCGAGGCCCTCGTTCACGGCGTGCTCCATGACGGCGCCGCGGCCGACACGCTGGTCGATGATCGGAGCGGGAACCTTGCCCTTGCGGAAGCCAGGGACCTGCACGTCCTGCGCGATGTGCTCGTACGCGTGCTGGATGCTCGGCTTGAGCTCCTCGGGGCTGACCGTGATGTGCAGCTTCACCCGGGTGGGGCTGAGCTTCTCGACGGTGCTGGTGACCATAGGGGTTCGTTCTCCTCGTGACTCCTCCCGCGCGCAGGCCGCGCGACGGGATCGTAGGTCTGGGTGGGCCGATCGTCGGGGCGACAGGATTTGAACCTGCGGCCTCCCGCTCCCAAAGCGGGCGCTCTACCAAGCTGAGCTACGCCCCGGGGAGTCCCCGCCGGGGACACGAAACGACCCCGTGAAGTCTAGCCGACGATGCCCAACCGGCCTCTCACGGCCTGTCAGCCTCGCTCCGGTCATCCGGACAGCCCGTTCCCGGAGGCCCCGGAGGTGTGGCGCCAGGATCCCGGAGATCGCCAGGATCCCGGATCGCGCCGCGCGATTTCATCCGGGATCCTGGTGAAGTCCGGGCCCCTGGCGACGCGAAGCGGGTGAGTCAGTGGAGGGGATGACGGGAATCGAACCCGCGTGGACACCGCCTTCAGCCCTGCTTGAAGTTGATTTTCCGCGGTTTGGTCAGCATTAAGCACTTCGCCGGGAACCCTCGCACACCACGATATGTAGCCGTGGCTACACGCACAGGTTCGGCGCCTGCGTCAACGCACTGAGTACCGCGCGGGGGCGGCGTCAACCTGAGGGGGGCGCGCAAGTCGAGGAACGAGGTCGTCCGGATCCGGGATTGCCGTTGAGGTAGCGCTGCACGCTGGGCCTACTCAGGCCCGCCCGCTCTACAAGACGTCCAGCGTGACGCCGTCGCGCACCGCTTCGGCGCGAAGTTCGGCAGGAATCGTAGCCGCGAACCGCTCGCTGATATGCACATCGTGGAGCATCTGCGAGGGGTATGTAGCCGGGAATGTAGCCAAGCGATCGATAACGACCGACCTTGCCCTACTCTCCATTGGAGGGGATGACGGGAATCGAACCCGCGTAATCAGTTTGGAAGACTGAGGCTCTACCATTGAGCTACATCCCCGCGACGCGATCCGAGCCGGATCGAGCAGCGCGTTCGAGTCTAGCCGACTCCGCGCCCCTCTCCCGACGCGGGAGCCGAGGTCGCGGGCTGACGCGTCAGCCGGCCGCGAGGCCGGCGCCGTGGCGCTCGGCGATCGCGAGATACCGCTCGGCGTTGCCGCGCAGGCCCTCCACCTCGTCGTCGGTCAGCTCGCGCCGCACCTTGGCGGGCACGCCCGCGACGAGCGAGCGCGGCGGGATCTCGGTGCCCTCGAGCACGACCGCCCCGCCGGCCACGAGCGAGCCCGCGCCGACGACCGCTCCCGACAGGACGACGCTGCCCATCCCGATCAGCGCGCCGTCGCCGATCACACAGCCATGCACCACGGCGTTGTGCCCGACCGACACGTACTCGCCGATCTCGACGGGGTGGGACGCATCGACGTGCACCGAGACGTTGTCCTGGATGTTGCTGAACGGGCCGATCGAGATCGGGGCCATGTCGCCGCGCACGACCGCGTTGTACCAGACGCTCGTCCCCTCGCCGAGGGCGACGGATCCGACCAGCCGCGCGCCGTCCGCGACGAACGCGTCGGGGTGGATCGCCGGGAGGTCCTCCTCCCCCGTCGAGGAGGTCAGCGGAAGGATCGAGGCACGGGGCGAGATCGGCATGACGCCGACTCTAGGCGGTGTCAAGCCCCGATCCGCGTGGTGAGGTTTGCCTGGCCTTGCTTTTCCCAGATGAGCGACGATTTAGCCCAGCCTTGTCTTGCTTGCGGAATGCCGGCAGGTGAGTAGCGTTGTACTCACTGAACGGCACGATCACGACGCGTGTCGGGCCGAAAAACTTCGGAGGATCGATATGAGCAGCAACCAGACCGTCGCCACCACCGCCGCCGACCCGACCGTCGCCGCCGGCGCCTCGCAGTTCCTCTCGCCCGTCGTCCTGGGTCTGCAGGCTCTGACCGTCAACGGCAAGCAGGCGCACTGGCACGTGCGCGGCGCCAACTTCATCGGCGTGCACGAGTTCCTCGACACGCTGGTCGAGCACGCGGGCGGCTGGGCGGACGAGGCCGCCGAGCGCATCGTCGCCCTGGGCCTGCCGATCGACGCCCGCCTCGAGGCGGTCGCGAAGGCGAACGAGACCACCGTCGCGGCCGGCTTCTCGCAGTCGACCGACACGATCCGCGCGGTCGTGGCCGACATCGACAAGGTGATCACCGACCTCGACGCCGCGATCGAGGGCCTCGACGAGATCGACCTCACCAGCCAGGACGTGGCGATCGGCATCAAGGCCGGCCTCGAGAAGGACCGCTGGTTCCTCGTGGCGCACATCGCGGAGTGATCGGCGCGCTTCGACCGAAGGCCCCGGCTCGCGCCGGGGCCTTCGTCGCGTCCAGGGAAGTCGTGTCTCGGGGCCGCGCTACGCGACGTGCGTGAGGCGCCCGCCGATCAGGGTCGCGTGGACCGCCATCGTGCGGAGCTCCGGCTCCGTCACCCCGAGCGGGTCGTCCGCCACCAGGGCCAGGTCGGCCAGGGCGCCCGGCTCGATCCGCGATCCCTCGAGCGAGCCGCCGTAGGTGGACGCCGCCAGCGCCGTCTCGGCGTCGAGCCTCTCCTCCGCCCGCCACGGCGCCCGGGCCCCGTGCGTGCGGAACACCGCCGCCGCCATCGTGACCCACGGGTCGAGGGGCGCGACGGGGGCGTCCGAGCCGAGCAGCAGGTTCGCTCCCGCGTCGCGGAGCGATCGCAGCGGGAAGGCCAGCGCGGTCTGCGACGCCCACAGCTCGTCCGCGAGGTCGCGGTCGTCGATCGCGTGCTCGGGCTGCACGCTCGCGCCCACCCCGAGGCGGGCGAAGCGGGCGAGGTCGGCGTGGCGCATCAGCTGCGCGTGCTCGATGCGGCCGACGGCGCCCGTGGTCGCGAACGCGTCGAGCGCGTGGGAGCCGGCCACGTCGCCGATGGCGTGGATCGCACAGCCGATGCCTGCGCCCGTCGCCGCGGTCATCAACGAGGCGAGCTCGTCCGGCGCGACCGTGAGCAGGCCGCGGTTGTGCGGATCGTCTCCGTAGCCGTGCGAGCACGCGGCCGTGCGGGTGCCGAGCGAGCCGTCGGTGATGACCTTCAGCGGGCCGACGCGCACCAGGTCGGTGCCCGCATCCCGGAGCGGATCGCCCGACCGCAGGCCCAGCGCGATCGCGCGGTCCAGGTGCTGCGGGTAGATCCCGAAGTCGACGCGCAGGCTGTCGAAGCCGCCCGCGATGCGGCGCCGCCAGGTCTCCTCGTTCCACGTCATGTCGAGATCCACCATGCCGACGACGCCCCGCGCCGCCGCGGCGCGGCCGGCCCGGGCGACCGCGGCGTCGGCATCCGCGGCGGGCACGTCGTTCAGGATCCGGGCGATCGCGAACGCCGCCTCCTCGCGCACCAGGCCGCTCTCGTCGGGCGCGATGCCCTCGCGGCGCAGCGCGGCCGAGTTGAGCCATACGGAGTGCAGGTCGAGGTTCAGCACGTACGTCGGCACGTCGCCGGTGGCGGCGTCCAGCGGCTCCACGGTCGCCGGCTCGGGCCAGAGCGCGTCGCGCATCTCCACGGCGATGCGCCGGCCGTCGGAGCGCACCGGGGCGTGCGCGGCCAGCGCGGCGGCCTCCGCGGCGGAGGCGGCCTCGCGCACCGAGGCGCGCTCGACGCCGAGCGCCCACTGCAGCGCGTGCACGTGGTGATCCCAGAGCCCCGGGATCAGCCACGCGCCGCCGCCGTCGAGCACCTCCCCACGGCGCGGCAGCGCGCGGGCCGGCGCGATGTCGGCGATCAGGCCGTCCGCGAGGATCACGTCGTAGAGCGCGGCGTCGTCGACGCCGGCGAACGGCAGCAGCTCGCGCCCCTCCCCCGTGATCCGGACATCCGCGATGACGTCGATCCGCGATCCGCGCGCGGTCATCCGGCTCCCCCGGCGCGCGCCGCGGCGCGGGCGTCCTGGGAGCGGCGCATCTCGGCCGCGAGGGCCGGGTTGCCGAACGGGCCGTCGCCGGACAGCTCGGCGATGATGGTCTCGACCACGTCGTCCGGCCGGTTCTGACTCAGCTTGCGCTTGGCCGTGACCTTCGTCGGCGTGAGGCGGAAGCCGACCGTGCCGCGCTCGAGCTTCGTCACGAAGTCGGCGTCGTTCGGGCGCTCCCACATCATCCGCGGATCCGGCAGGCGCGCCTCGAATCGCGCGACCAGTCGGTCGAGTACGGCGAGGTTCTCCTCCGCGGTCAGGATCTCCGGCACGCCCGTGAGGTGCGCCGAGACGAAGTTCCAGGTCGGCACGGCCGGGCCGTCGCCGTACCAGCTCGGCGAGACGTAGCCGTGCGGCCCCTGCACCACGACGAGCAGCTCGCGCTGCCCCAGCCCGTGGATCGCGTCGTCGGGGCGTCCGACATGGCCCACGATGGTGAGGTCGTCGCGCTCCTCGTCCAGGAGCACGGCGTAGTGGGAGGCCGTGAGCCCCTCGGGCGTCGCGCTGACGAGCGTGACCCACGGGTTCCGGTCGATCAGGCGGCGCAGCTCGGTCACGTCGGTGAACGCGAAGCTCGGGTTCTGGCGCATGGATCCGATCGTACGGCGGGTCAGCCGCGCAGCACGTCGAGCTGCTCGGCCGTGACCTCGCGATCCGCGTAGATCAGCCGCACGGCGGCCGGATCCGGATTCCCCTCATCGGGGCCGCGCCAGACGAGGCGCAGGCCGAGCTTCTCGGCGACGGCCTTCGAGGCGAGGTTGTGCTCGAGCAGGATCGCCGAGATCGGGATGTCCGGATCGACGTGGGTCGCGGCGCCCATGCCGGCGCGCGCGATCTCGGTCGCGAAGCCGCGGCCCTGGTGCACCGGGTCGATGCGGTAGTAGATGTTCCAGGCCGTGTCCTCGCGCAGGCGGCAGCCGCCGATGCCGACGTAGTCGCCGGAGGTGCGCAGGCGCGCGGTCCAGTACCCGACGCCGTGGCGCCAGTCCTCGATGTAGTGCTCGATCATCTCGCGGGTGCGCAGCAGCGTGCGGTGCCGGCCGGACGGCAGATGGCGCCAGGAGGCCGGATCCGCGTGCAGCCGGTGGATCTCCGGCAGATCGTCGCGCGCGACCGGCGACAGGACGAGGTCGCCCGCGTAGACGGGCTCGCTCAGCGCTGGCAATTCGGGCACCAGTAGAGCTTGCGCGCCTGCATCTCCTCGAGCACGATCTCGGTACCGCACACGCGGCACGGCAGGCCCGCGCGGTGGTACACCCAGTGGCGGTCGTCGCGGTGCGCCATGGCCCTGCGCCAGGCGTCGCCTTCGAGCCCGTCCATGGTCATCATCTGCCCCGTCTCGACGCCGATCCGCAGCAGGTCGACCCAGTCGCGCCACATGCCGCGCACGACCTCCTCGGGGATCGCCCGGCCCGGCGTGTGCGGATCCAGGTTCGCGCGGAACAGCATCTCGGCGCGGTAGACGTTGCCGATGCCGCTGACCACCGACTGGTCCATGAGCAGCTGCCCGATCGCGACGTTCCGCCGGCGCACCGCGGCGACGAAGCGCTCCTCGTTCTCCACCGGGTCGCCGACGAGCGGATCCGGGCCGAGGCGCGCGATCACGGCGGCGACCTGCTCGGGTGTCTCGACCGCGCACGCGGTGGGTCCGCGCAGGTCGGCGCACGTGACCTCCGTCATGAGGCGCAGCCGCACCTGGCCGATCACGGGCGGCGGCCACTGCGCATCCGGCGCCTCGAGGCCGTCGGACTCGTCCAGCCCCCTGGTCTGCTCGGACATCCGCACGTGCACGCGGGTCTTCCGCGGCGCGCCGATCGAGCTCAGCGAGTTCTCGCCCGCGTCGTCGAAGACCGGCGTCTCGCCCTGCGTGGCGAGGTCCGTGCCGCGCTGGTTCGTCTGGCCCATGCGCCCGTTCGCCGAGGCGATCGTCGGGTCCACGAGGATCTCGCCGGCGAAGTCCCACGCACCGTAGAGGCCGAGGTGGACGCGCAGCCAGAGCTCCTCGTCGAACTCGAGGAACATCTGCTTGCCCACGGCGTGCGCGCGGGTGGGCGTGCGGCCGCTGAGCTGCGCGGCGCCGGCGGCGAACCGGCCCTGCGGGCTCGACGCCCGCACAGGGCGGCCGACGAAGTTGCGGGCGAACTGGCGCGCGATGCGATGGACGGAGTGGCCCTCGGGCATCAGGCGCGCCCGTCGGAGGAGCCGACATCCCCCTGACGCGGATCCGGCAGCAGCGATCCGTCCGTCTCGTACGCGGCGACCTGCGCGATGCGGCGCGCGTGGCGCTCGTCGCCCGAGAACGGCGTCTCGATGAACCGGTCGATGAAGCGCACGACGTCCTCGAACGGGTGCTGGCGTGCGCCGATCGCGATCACGTTGGCGTCGTTGTGCTCCCGCGCGAGTTCGGCCGTGGCGGTGTTCCACACGAGCGCGGCGCGCGCGCCCCGGACCTTGTTCGCGGCGATCTGCTCGCCGTTGCCGGAGCCGCCGAACACGATGCCGAGCGCGGCGACACCCGCGGCCTGGTCCGCCACGACCGCCTGCGCGGCGCGGATGCAGAACGCCGGGTAGTCGTCGACCGGGTCGTACTCGATCGGCCCGTGGTCGACCACCTCGTGCCCCTGCTCCGCGAGGTGGTGCTGGAGCTGGGTGGAGAACTCGAGGCCGGCGTGGTCGGTCGCGATGTGGATGCGCATGCTGACGATCCTATTGATCGGCGCGGGCGCGATCAGGGCAGGATGCCCGCGGCCGCGGGCCGGAAGCCGAGGCGGACGTTCTCGCTGTCACCGGGGCGGGAGACGTCGAACCACGGGCCGAGCGGCGTGAGCGCCGGACGCGCGGAGGCCGGCGTGCCGTGCAGCCGCTCCTCCACGAGGTCGATCAGGCCCGCGACGAACGCGGGGTGCACGCCCGGCGTCTGCGTCCGGACCGACGCCAGCCCGGCCTCGGCCGCGGAGGCCATGGCCTCGTTGTCGAGGTCCCAGAGCACCTCCATGTGGTCGCTGATGAAGCCGAGCGGCACGATCGCGACGGCTTTCACGCCCTGCGCGGGCAGCTCGGCGATCTCGTCGTTGATGTCGGGCTCCAGCCACGGCTGCGATGCGGGGCCTGAGCGCGACTGGTAGACGAGCTTCCAGTCGGACGCGGCGGCCTCGGGCAGCTCCTGGGCGAGGCGGGCCATGAGGTGCTCCGCGACCGCGCGGTGCTGGGCGGCGTAGGCGCCGCCCTCGCCCCAGTCGACGTCGCGCGGGCCGGAGCGCTCGGCGTCCGACGTCGGGATGCTGTGCGTCGAGAACAGCACGCGGATGGCGGGCGCCTCGATGCCGTCCGCGAGGAATCCGGCGACCGCGACGCGCACGCCCTCGTAGAACGGCTCGACGAAGCCGGGGTGGTCGAAGAACAGCCGCACCTTGTCGATCGTGACGGGGTCATCCCCCTCACCGAGCCCGGTGTCGATCAGCACGCGCGCGAAGTCCTCGCGGTACTGGCGGTCGCTCGAGTACGAGCTGTAGGCGCTCGTGGCGATCGCGAGCAGCGTGCGGTGGCCGTCCGCGTGCGCCGCGCGCACGGCGTCCTCGAGGAAGGGGTCCCAGTTGCGGTTGCCCCAGTAGATCGGCAGGTCCAGGCCACGGCGCCCGATCTCGGCCTCGAGCGCGGCCTTGAGCGCGCGGTTCTGCTCGTTGATCGGGCTGACGCCGCCGAAGTGGCGGTAGTGGGTCGCGACCTCCTCGAGGCGCTCGTCGGGGATGCCGCGCCCGCGCGTGACGTTGCGCAGGAACGGGATCACGTCATCCTGGCCCTCGGGGCCGCCGAAGCTCGCCAGCAGGATCGCGTCGTACGCGACCGGCGCCTCGATGAACTTCTCGCCGGAGGCCGCGGCTGCCGACGCGAACAGCGGCCCGCGCTGCTCGATGGTGGCGGTGGCGGGGGTCGATCCGGAAGTCTGGTTCTCGTCGCGCTGCTCGTTCACGTCCTCTATTTTCGCACCTCTGTAGAAGTCGCGATGCCACCCCGACGGGTCCCGCCCATGCGGACCCACGAGCCTCGCCGCGCGACGACGTAGTCTTGTCGAGTTGCCGCCGGCGTCACACCTGCCGCGCGGACCCCCGATCCTCACCCCCACGGGAGCTCAGCAGTGCCTGGAGAGAACCTCACCCGCATCGAGGCGCACGAGCGCCGCGCCGTCATCGACACCCGCTCCTACGAGGTCGCGCTCGACCTGACCAAGGGCGCGGAGGTGTTCGGTTCGCGCAGCGTGGTCCGCTTCGCCGCGACGCCCGGTTCCGCGACGTTCATCGACCTGATCGCCCGCGAGGTGCGCGAGATCACGCTGAACGGGCGCGAGCTCGACCCGTCCGTCGTCTTCCGCGACTCGCGGATCCAGCTCGACGGCCTCGAGGAGGAGAACGAGCTCGTCGTCGACGCCGACTGCCTCTACACGAACACCGGAGAGGGCCTGCACCGCTTCGTCGACCCCGTCGACGGGGAGGCGTACCTGTATTCGCAGTTCGAGGTGCCCGACTCGCGCCGGATGTTCGCGGTGTTCGAGCAGCCCGATCTCAAGGCCACGTTCCAGTTCACGGTCACGGCTCCCGCGAGGTGGAAGGTCGTCTCGAACGCCCCGACGCCGGAGCCCATCACGCACGACGAGGCCTCGACCGCGACCTGGGGCTTCGCCCCGACGCAGCGCATCTCGTCGTACATCACGGCGCTGATCGCGGGTCCGTACGAGGAGACCCGATCGGAGCTGACCAACTCCGAGGGCCGGGTCATCCCGCTCGGCGTGTTCGCGCGCAGGAGCCTGTGGCAGCACATCGACGCCGACTACATCTTCGAGAAGACCCGCCAGGGATTCGCGTACTTCGAGGACAGGTTCGGGTACCCGTACCCGTTCGAGAAGTACGACCAGCTGTTCGTGCCCGAGTTCAACGCGGGCGCGATGGAGAACGCCGGTGCCGTGACCTTCACGGAGACGTACGTGTTCCGCAGCAAGGTCACCGACGCGGTCAAGGAACGCCGCGTCGTGACGATCCTGCACGAGCTCGCGCACATGTGGTTCGGCGACCTCGTCACCATGAAGTGGTGGAACGACCTGTGGCTGAACGAGTCGTTCGCCGAGTGGGCGTCGACCATCGCCACCGCCGAGGCCACCGAGTGGACCGAGGCGTGGACCACGTTCAACGCCATGGAGAAGACCTGGGCGTACCGCCAGGACCAGCTCCCCTCGACCCACCCCGTCGTCGCCGAGATCAACGACCTCGAGGACGTGCAGGTGAACTTCGACGGCATCACGTACGCCAAGGGCGGCTCGGTGCTCAAGCAGCTCGCCGCCTGGGTCGGCATCGACGGGTTCTTCTCGGGCGTGGGCGCGTACTTCAAGAAGCACGCGTTCTCCAACACGGAGCTGAGCGATCTGCTCGTCGAGCTCGAGCGCACGAGCGGCCGCGACCTGTCCGGCTGGTCGAGGAAGTGGCTCGAGACGGCCGGTGTCAACACCCTCTCCCCCGTGATCGACGAGTCCGGCGACGGCACCATCTCGCGCTTCGCGATCACCCAGACCGCACCCGCCGACTACCCGACGATCCGGCCGCACCGCCTGGGCATCGGCTTCTACGATCTGAAGGACGGCGCCCTCACGCGCACGCACAGCGTCGAGCTGGACGTGGACGGCGACCTCACCGAGGTGCCGCAGCTGAAGGGCGTGCGCCGCCCCGACCTCGTGCTGCTGAACGACGAGGATCTGGCGTACGCGAAGATCCGCCTGGACGACCGCTCCCTCGCCACCGCGATCGACCACCTGGCCGACATCGCGGACCCGCTGGCGCGCTCGCTCGTGTGGGGCGCCGCGTGGGACCAGACGCGCGATGCCGAGTCCGCGGCGAGCGACTACGTCGACCTCGTCCTGCGCAACATCGGCCGCGAGACCGAGTCGACGACGATCCGCACGACGCTCGCGCAGCTGCAGCTGGCGGCCAACGCCTATGTCGCGCCCGAGCACCGCGACGTCACGAGGCTCCGCGTCGCCGACGGACTCTGGGCGCTGGCTCAGGCGGCCGGGGCCGGCAGCGACGCGCAGCTGCAGTTCGTGACCGCGTTCGCGTCCGCTGCCACGACCGCCGAGCAGGGCCAGATCGTCCGCGGGCTGCGCGACGGCGAGATCGTGCTCGAGGGCCTGACGATCGACACCGACCTGTCGTGGCAGCTCCTCGTCTCGCTCGCCGCGAGCGGCGTGGCCGACGACGCCGCGATCGACGCGGCGCTGGCGGCGGACAACACCGCCAAGGGCGGCGAGTTCGCCGCGCAGGCGCGCGCGGCGATCCCCACCGCCGAGGCCAAGGCCGCCGCCTGGGCGTCGCTGATCGACCAGGACACGCTGCCCAACACGATCGTGCGCTCCGCGGCCGTGGGCTTCGTCCACCCGGCGGGACGGTCGCTGCTGGGCGACTACGTGGGGCGCTACTTCGACATGCTGCTGCCGATCTGGGGCTCGCGGTCGTACAAGATCGCCGAGTACCTGTGCGAGCTGCTCTACCCGGCCCCGCTGGCCGACGCGGCGCTGCGCGAGGCGACGCGCGCCTGGCTGACCGGGAACCCCGAGGCCCCGGGGGCGCTGCGTCGCATCGTGCTGGAGAACCTCGCGGGCGTCGAGCGGGCGCTGGCCGCCCAGGCTCGGGACGCGGAGTGAGTTCCCTCCGCACCGCCTGAACATCCTCGGCGAGCCCCGGCGACACGACACGTGCGCCGGGGCTCGCGTCTTACGCTGGAGGGGATGACTTCCACCAACACCGATGATGCCGTCGACCAGGCGCTGACCTTCGGCGAACAGTTCCTCCAGTGGCTCGGGGCGGCCGGGATGGTCGCCCTCAACATCGCGATCATCATCGTCGTGTGCGCGCTGATCGCCTGGGTGCTCCGGCTGCTCGTGCGCCGCGTCGTGGACCGGATCGTGCGGGGCGCGAAGAGCAAGGCCAAGATCGACGACACGCGTGCGCTGGACCGCTCGCCGCTCGCCTCCGTGCGGCTCGTGCAGCGCACCCGCACGCTCGGCTCGATCCTGACCAACATCATCAACACGACGGTCGTGATCGTCGCGATCATCCTGATCGTCGGCGCGATCGACTCCGGCATCCTCAGCTCTTTCGCGCTGATCAGCGCCGCGATCGGCGCCGGTCTCGGCTTCGGCGCGCAGAACATCGTCAAGGACGTGCTGAACGGCATCCTGATCGTCGCCGAGGACCAGGTCGGCATCGGCGACGTCGTGGACCTCGGGCTCGCGACCGGCGTCGTGGAGTTCGTGAGCGTCCGGATCACGCACGTGCGCGATGTGAACGGCACGCTCTGGTACGTCCGCAACGGCGAGATCACGCGCATCGGCAACATGTCGCAGGGCTGGTCGCGCGTCGTGATCGACGTGGGCCTGCCCGCCGACGTCGACGTCGAGGCGGTCGAGCACACGCTGCTGGACACCGCCGAGGCGCTCGCGAAGGACAAGCGGTGGCGCTCGCGCATCATCGACCGTCCCGAGGTGTGGGGCCTGGAGTCGGTGTCCGGCGAGACGCTCAGCATCCGCCTGGTGCTGCGCGCCAAGCCCAGCGCGAAGGACGACGTCGCGCATGCGCTGCGCATGCGCCTGCGCGAGGCGGTGCACGACCTGGGGCTCGATCTCGCCTCGCTGGAGACCATCGCCCTCGCCGGCGCGGACGGGGCGCTGCGCGTGCGCGGGGCGAACCCGCCGCGCACGGAGCCTCAGCCGCTCCCCGAGCGCCCGTCGTGGCGCCCGTTCGGCCGCAAGAAGACCACCGCCGGCGACGCGGCCCCGCTCACCACGCCCGCCCCGGACGACAAGCCGGCGCGCCAGGCGGCCCCGGCGTCGACGCAGGACGACGAGCCGATCCGGGACGGCGAGATCGACGAGAGCGCGCCGTCCGCGGACGCGCCGCGCGAGGCGCCGGACGGCGACGACGACCACCCCGGCAAGGACCGGGCGCTGTGAGCGGGGAGCGGGCATGACCCTCGGGATCCGGCCCGAGGGCCACGGCGAGAACCCGTCGATCACGTTCTACGAGGCGATCGGCGGGCACGCCACGTTCGTGCGGCTCGTCGACGCGTTCTACCGCGACGTCGCCGACGACCCCGTGCTGAAGCCGATGTACCCGGAGGAGGACCTCGGCCCGGCCAAGGAGCGCCTGACGCTGTTCCTCGAGCAGTACTGGGGCGGACCCACCACGTACAGCGAGAACCGCGGCCACCCGCGCCTGCGCCAGCGGCACATGCCGTTCCACGTCAATCCCGACGCCCGCGACCGCTGGCTGCGCCACATGCGCACGGCGGTCGACGAGCTCGGCCTCGCGCCGCTGCACGAGGAGACCCTGTGGGACTACCTGCAGCGCGCCGCACACGCCATGGTCAATACGTTCGACCCGACGCCGGGCGCCTGACGGGGCTCAGACCCCGGTCCGGCGCACCGGGGTGAGGCCCGAGGCCGCGGGGCCGCGGGAGAGGATGTGCCCACGGTGCAGCGTCACGCGCGTCCAGCGTCCCGAGGCCGTGACGCGGGCCTCCTCCTCGCCGCCGACGAAGCCGAGCGAGAACGCGGCGAACGCGACCCCCAGCGGCAGCCCGAGCAGTGCCTCGTCAGGGGCACCCCACACGTCGCCCCGGACCGCGCGCACGACGTCCTCGCCCGCATCCGTCGGCACCCGCTCGGCGACCGCGGCGATCCCCCACTGCGCGCGCGAGGCCAGCGTCGCGGCCGCGATCGCGCCGCGCGGCTCCCAGCCGCCCCGCGGCGGCGCCACGCCCGCCCATGCCGGGGCGAGCGCGGTCCCCGGCAGCGCCAGCGCCGCGTCGTCGTCCGTCTCGGTGAGCTCGGCGACCACGAGATCGCACTCCAGCTCGGGATCGGCGGCGACCACCCGCATGCCCAGCACGGTCGGCGTGCGGTCCAGCAGTCCGCGGGGTGCGAGTGCCGCGGTCGACATCGCGAGCACGCCGCGCGAGGCCTGCAGGCGCACGCCCTCGTCGCCGATCCGGGCGGCCCGGCGCGCGAAGGTCAGCGCGTCCTGGGCGGAGGGGGCATCGGCGAGCACGAGGCGGGCGGTCGTCACCGGATCAACCCTACGTCGGGGCGGAGCGGCGGGACCGTCCTGCGCGGGTCCGCCGACGGATCCGGCCGTTCCCGCACGGGAATCTAGACTGGCGGGATGACCGACGCGACCCCGTCCGCCGACCCCGTCGAGGTGCTGCTGGGCGTGCTGGCCCTCGGCGAGACCGGCGCCCGCACGAGCGAGGACATCTTCACGGCGTCGTCGCATCCCATGCCCGGCGGCCGCATCTTCGGCGGCCAGGTGCTGAGCCAGTCGATCATCGCCGCCGCGCGCACGCTCCCGCCCGACCGCGCCCCGCACTCGTTCCACGGCTACTTCCTGCGTCCCGGCGACGTGACCAGACCTCTGACGTTCGCGGTCGACCGGATCCACGACGGCCGCTCGTTCTCGCGCCGCCGCATCCAGGCGTTCCAGAACGGCGAGCCGATCTTCTCCGGCATCGCGTCGTTCCAGGACGAGGATCCGGGCCTCGAGCACCAGCTCCCGATGCCCGACGTGCCGGCTCCCGAGCAGCTGAACGGCCCGTCCCCGCTCGTGACGGACCGCCCCGAGGCGTCGCTGCTGATCCGGCAGAACGCCATCGAGGTGCGCCACGTCGGATCCGACATCTACCTGTCGGTCGACGAGAAGGAGCCGCGCCAGGCCGTGTGGACCCGCCTGCGGCGCCCGATCGGCGACGACCCGGTGCTGCACCGCGCCGCGCTGGCGTACCTCACCGACTTCACGATCCAGGAATCCGTGCTGCGCGCGCACGGCGTGCCGTGGTCGACGCCCGGCATCCGCACCGCGAGTCTCGACCACGCGATCTGGTGGCACCGATTCGGCCGCGCCGACGAGTGGATGCTGTACGTGCAGGAGTCGCCGAGCGCCCGCGGCGGCCGCGGGCTGGCGCAGGGCCACCTGTACTCGCGCGACGGACGGCTGCTCGCGACCGTGGCGCAGGAGATCATGCTGCGCGTGCCCGACCGGGGCTGACACCTCAGAACGCGCGCAGGTTGGCGCGCAGGCCGCCCGGTACGTGCTCCGAGCGCAGGATGCCGCGGCGACGCAGGATCGGAACGAGCTCGTCGAGCGTGCGGTGCACCGTGACGGGGTGCAGGTCGCCCCACAGCAGGATGCCGTCGTTGCCCCACTCGCCGAGCTCCTCGATGTAGTCGGCGAACTCGTCCGCCGTCCCGACGAACCCGCTCCGGTCGGAGAGCCGCCCGGCGCGCGCGAGCCCGCCCAGCAGCACGCGCAGCGGCGTGGTCGCGACGTCGTGGTGGCCGACGAGGCGCCGGATGCTGCCCTGGGACACGTGCGGCCCGAAGACCGACAGGTCGAGCGGGCGATCCGGATCCAGCGCGGTCAGGTCGGTCTCGAGGTCGCTGGACTGCTTCTCGGCGATCTGGCGCACGGTCGCGTCGTCCGGATCGGCCGAGCGCGCGACGATCCGGTCCGCCTCCTCCGCGCTCGCGACGATCACGGGCTGCAGGGCGAACAGGATCCGGATGTCCTCCGGGCGCCGGCCGCGCGCGCGAGCGGCGTCGTGGATGCGGGCGCGGTAGTCGCGGACGCTGCGCTCGTCCATGGGCGACAGCGCGAGCTGGATGTCCGAGTTGGCGCCCGCGAACGCGAGGCCACGGCCCGATCCGCCCGGCGAGGCGATGACGGGCTCGCCGCCGTCGCCGAACGGCAGCGCGTTGAGCGGCCCGTCGAACGCGAAGTGGTCGCCGCGGTGCCGCACGGCGCGCAGGCGCGACCCGTCCGCGTAGCGGCCGCGGGCCGGGTCGGCGATCAGTGCGCCCTCGTCCCAGCTGCTCCAGAGCTCGCGCAGTCCCGCAAGCCACTCCTCCGCGCGGTCGTACGCCTGGTCGTGGCCGAGCTGCGGCGCGTCGCCGAAGTGGCGGGCGCTGCCGGTGTCGGTCACGACGTTGAGCCCGAGCCGGTCCTCGCTCAGATGCTGCAGCGTCGCGAACTGCCGCGCCGCCGTGTACGGCAGGTACGCGGCCGGGTTCACGGTCGGCACGATCCCGAGGTGCCGCGTCGCCTGGAACAGGTACGGCGCGAGCAGCAGCGGGTCGTGCTTGGGACCGCCGAACGCCTGCCGCACGCGCAGATCGATGGTCTCGGGCGAGCCGAGCGACGGCGCGTCCTCGATCAGCAGCAGGTCGAAGCCCGCCTGCTCGAGCGTGCGGGCGGACTCCTGGTACAGGTCGGGCGCCGTCCACCGGTAGTCCCACTCGAGCGCGGGCGCCCCCCATCCGTGCGGCCCGAAGCCGCGCGCGAGGAACCAGCCGAAGTGCTGCAGCCGGCTCACGAGCCGAACCCGACCCGCACCGCCGCGATGCCGCGCGCCAGGTCGTCCAGCAGATCCGCGACATCCTCGATCCCGACCGACAGCCGCAGCGTGCCCGGGTGCACGCCCGCCGCGGCCTGCTCGGCCGGCGTGCGGCCCACGTGGCTCGTGGTCGCCGGGTGCAGCACGAGCGAGCGGACGTCGCCGATGTGCGTCATGTGCGTGAAGGTCCGCAGCGCCTCGACGAAGCCGCGCGCGGCGGCCTGCCCGCCGCGCAGCGTGAAGGTGAACACTGCGCCGTGGCCGTCCGGCAGGTAGCGTGCGGCGAGGTCGGGGCGGGGGTGGGAGGCGAGGCCCGCGTAGTCGACCGAGACCACCTCGTCCCGCTCCTCGAGCCAGCGCGCGGCGACGAGCGCGTTGGCCGACTGCCGCTCGACGCGCAGGCTCAGCGTCTCGATCCCCTGCCCGATCAGGAACGCATTGAAGGGCGACAGGGTCGATCCGAAGCGCGGCGCGACGGTCTCACGCGCGTAGGCGATCCAGGCGCGGCCGCCCGCGCGCTCGGCGACGCTCGCGCCTCCCGGGCCCTGCGGCGCGAGCAGGTGCGGGAACAGGGCGCCGTGCGCGGCGTCGAAGCGGCCGCCGTCGACGATCACGCCGCCGATGACCGCGCCCTGCCCGGCGAGGAACTTGCTCGCGGAGTGCACCACGAGGTCGGCGCCGTGCTCCAGCGGCCGCAGCAGGTACGGGGTCGCCATCGTGTTGTCCACGACGAGCGGGATTCCGTGCTCGTGCGCGATCTCCGCGATCGCGGCGATGTCGAGCACCTCATTGCGCGCGTTCGAGAGCGATTCGGCCACGAGCGCCCGGGTCTCGGGGCGGATGCGCGCGCGCCACGCGTCGGGATCGCCGATGTCCCAGACGAAGTCGCTCGTCACGCCGAATCGTGACAGGTTGTCGGCGATCAGCCCGCGCGTGCCCTCGTACACGTGGGCGGACGACACCACGTGTCCTCCGGCGGACACGAGGCTCAGGAGCGCCACCGACATGGCGGCCTGCCCGCTCGAGACCAGCAGCGCCTCGGTGCCGCCCTCGAGAGCGGCGATGCGCGACTCGACCGTGTCGATCGTGGGGTTCGCGACGCGCGTGTACGCGTAGCCCTCGCCGTCGCGGAAGTGCGACTCCGCGGCGTCGTATTCATCGAAGCTGAAGCCCGCGGTCAGATAGATGGGCGTGGCTCGCGGTGTCCCCGCGACGGCGCGCTCGCCCGCGTGCACCTGGCGCGTGCTGAATCCCTGGCGGCGCGCCGGATCGCCGGGCGCGTGCCCCTCGGGCGTCGGGTCCTCGCGCCGGGTGTCGGCGGACGTCGGGTCGATGAACAGGGTCATGGGGTCTCCTCCGGCCCCATCGTGACACCTGCGCGGCGCGCGCGACGGATCGTGCGTCGTCCTGTTACGCGCCGTCCTGGGCCAGGCACGCCTCCAGGGCGACCCAGCCGAGCATCGCGCACTTCACACGCATCACGTACTTGGCGACGCCCTGGAACGCCGCCGCGTCCTCCAGGCTCTCGGGAGGCTCGCCGGCGCCGCGCGCGCGCAGCATCGTGCGGAACTCGCCGATCCGGGCGACGGCGTCCTCGCGCGGCGCGCCCGCGAGCAGATCGGCCATCACCGAGGCCGATGCCATCGAGATGCTGCAGCCCTGGCCGTCCCACACGAGGCGGCTGATCCGGCCGTCCTCGCCGACCGTCACGCCCATCGTGATCTCGTCGCCGCACGAGGGGTTCAGCTCGTGGTGCGTGTGCGCCGCCGTCGCCGGATCGCCCTTGCCCTGCGGATTGCGCGAGTGATCCAGGATCACCTCACGGTACAGCTCCTCCAGCTCGGCGCTCATCGGCCGGTCCTTCCCATCAGGCGGCCCCGAAGAAGCCGCGCACCTCGGCGAGGGCCGCGCCGAAGCGGGCCACGTCGTCCGCGGTCGTGTAGACGTAGGCGCTCGCGCGCGTGGTCGCCGCGACACCGAGCCGGCGGTGCAGCGGCTGGGCGCAGTGGTGCCCGGTGCGCACCGTGATGCCGCGGTCGTCCAGGAACTGGCCCACGTCGTGCGCGTGCACGCCGTCGACCACGAAGCTCACGAGGCCCGCGCGCGCGGCGCCGGCCTCCGGGCCGACGAGCCGCACGCCCGGCACGGCCCGGGCCGCGTCGACGAGCAGCCCCGCCATCTCCGCCTCGTGCGCGCGGACGCGGTCCATCCCGATGCCCGAGAGGTACTCGGCCGCGGCGCCGAAGCCGACGGCCTGCGTCACGGGCTGCGTGCCGGCCTCGAAGCGCTGCGGGGCGGGCAGGAACTCGGCGTCGTCGAGCGTGACGGTCGTGATCGTGGATCCGCCCGTCCGGGCCGGCGGCAGCTGATCGAGCAGCTCGGCGCGGCCGTACAGCGCGCCGACGCCGGTCGGTCCGAGCATCTTGTGCGACGAGAAGGCCGCGAAGTCGACGCCGAGCGCGCCGAGGTCCAGCGGCAGGTGCGGGGCCGACTGGCACGCGTCGAGCACCGTGAGCGCGCCGCACTCGCGCGCGAGCTGCACGACGTCGGCGACCGGCGCGATGTATCCGGTCACGTTCGACACGTGCGCGAAGGCGATGAGCCTCGTGCGCGCGCTCACGACGGCGGCGAGGTCGTCGATCGCCCACAGGCCGCGGTCGTCGACCGGCACGGCCCGCAGGGTCGCGCCCGTGCGACGCGCGAGACGCTGCCATGGGATCAGGTTGGCGTGGTGCTCGGCCTCGGTCACGACGATCTCGTCGCCGGGGCCGAGCGCGAGCTGCGGCGCGCCGAACGCCGCGGCATCGGACAGGCCGAGCGCGACGACGTTGAGCGCGTCGGTCGCGTTCTCGGTGAAGACGATCTCGCGCTCCCCCGCGCCGACGAATCCGGCGATCCGCTCCCGCGCGCCCTCGAACGCCCAGGTCGCCTCGCCGGTGGCCATGCTGGATCCGCGGTGCACGGCCGCGTACTCCGTCCGGGCGAAGCCGTCCTCGGCCTCCAGCACCGCGTCGGGACGCTGCGACGTCGCCGCGGAGTCGAGATAGACCCGATCCGCGTTGTGACGCAGGTACGGATAGGCGCCCCGCGCGAAGGCGGTCGGCGTGGTCGAGGTCGTGTCCATCAGGCTCCCTGGTCGTCGCGAAGACCGTCTTCCAGTCTCCCCCATCCCCGCCCGGCGCGGGTCGCGCGCGCTCAGCGCCGGCCGAACGCGATCGGATCCTCGACGTAGGGCGCCCAGGTCTCGCGCACCGCGTCGGGCAGGCGCGTGGGCCGCCCCGTCGTCGTGTCGACCAGCACGACCACGGCGGCCGCGCGGGCGTAGAGCACCTGCGGGTCGCGGCCGATCGGGCTGAACACCTCGTAGCAGACCTCGGCGCTCGAGCCGCCGAGCCGCCCGAGCCACACCTGCACGTCGAGCGGCTTGTGCTCGTACGGCACGGGCGCGAGGTACTCGATCTCCTGCCGCGCGATGAGCGTGGCGACGGGCCCGCCGCCCTCCAGCACCCCCGCCTCGAACACCGCGGTGGGCGCCTGATCGGCAGGATCCTCCGATTTCCAGAACGCGCGCAGGCGCGCCTCCTCGAGCAGCTTGAGCATCGAGGTGTTGTTGACGTGCCCCAGGGCGTCGAGGTCGCCCCAGCGGCGGTGGATCGGGATGTGGACGCGCGTCATGCGCCCCACTCTTCCAGGTGGGCGCCCGCAGCCCGTGCCCGACGCGTCAGTGCGCCTTGCCCGGCAGCACCACGTGATCGAGCTCGTACGCGGTCGGCGCGAGGGCCTTGGACATGATGTTGGTCATGATCGGCAGCGGGACGAGGCAGTCCTCGCAGGCCCCCTCGGTCGCGTCGATCGTGACGACGACCCTGTCCTCGCCCGCGGGCGTCCAGCTCAGGATGTAGCCGTCGGACGACATCATGTCGCGGAACGACGCGAGGGCGTCGTCGACGGAGACGGATTCGGTCATGGTGGGCTCCCTCTGTGGTGGATCAGGCGGTCTCGGTCACGCCGAGGATGCGCAGCACCTCGGGCAGCGCCTGGTCGGCGCGCTCGCGGATGTGCGGGGCGTCCAGACTCGCCATGGGGTGCTGGACCATCACGAACTCGAAGCCCGGGAAGCCCTGCACGTCGGCCATCGCCTGCCCGGACATCGCGAACGAGTCGGAGCAGATGCTGACGGTGGGGATGCCCGCGCGCTCGAACAGGATGCCGTCGGCGACGGTCGCGGCCGAGCACGATCCGCAGTCCCCGACCGCGGTGATCACGACGTCGACGTCCGACACGATCTCGTCCAGCAGCTCCTGCTTGATCGGCGTGCCGAAGTAGTCCTTGGCGTAGCGGCGCACGCCGGCGACGCCGTGGTCTCGCTCCAGGTCTGCCGCGATCTGGTCGAGCAGGAGCATCGCGTTCGGCTTGGTGTTGTCCAGCAGGCCGATGGTGAGGCCCCTCAGGCTCACGGGCCGCGGGGACAGCGTGCTGTCGTTCTCGCTGTCCGACAGGCCGGTGGGGTCGAGCAGTGCTTCGCGTGCGGTCGTGATGGTCATGCGGGCGCCTCCGTCGGTCCGGCGCGGCCCGCGCCGGGCCGCCCACCCAGGGTGCTCCCGCCCGCGGCCGCCCGGAGGCCCCGTTTTCACCCTCCGGAAAGCACGTCCGCGGCGAGCGGATCGCCTGCATAGCCTGACAGCGCGCGACCTCGAGGCGTCGCGCAGGGAACGAGGACGAAGATGCCCGAGCTGCGCAGCAACCTGCCGCCCACCTCCGCGCTCGCGATCACGCGGCGCGCGCACTACCGGGCCCTCGGGATCCCGCGCGAGGACTGGGAGAAGCCCAAGGTCGCGATCGTCAACACCTCCTCGGAGCTCGCGGCGTGCTTCTCCCACCTCGACGACATCGCCGCGGCGCTCAAGCCCGAGCTGCGCGCCGCGGGCCTGCTGCCGTTCGAGATCCGCACCACGGCCCCGTCGGACTTCATCACGAGCGCCGGACGCGCGGGGCGCTACATCCTGCCCAGCCGCGACCTGATCGTCGACGACATCGAGGCGGCCGTCGAGGGGGCCAAGCTCGACGCGATGATCTGCCTGAGCTCGTGCGACAAGACCACGCCCGCGCACCTCATGGCCGCCGGCCGCCTCGACATCCCCACGATCGTCGTCCCCTGCGGCTACCAGCACTCGGGGCTCGCCGAGGGGCGCGGCACCGACATCGAGGACATCTTCCTGCAGGCCTCGAAGGCCGCCGTGACCGGCGAGCCGACCGACGAGCTGGAGGCGCTGGCGGAGGACGCCATCCTGGGACCCGGCGTGTGCGCGGGCCTCGCGACCGCCAACTCCATGCACATCGTCGCCGAGGCGCTCGGGATGGCGCTGCCCGGGGCCGCGCCGGTGCGGGCCCTGAGCGAGCGGATGTGGGACACGGCGCGCCGGTCGGCGGCGGCCCTGGCCCGCCTGATCGAGGACGACGTCCGCCCCCGTGCCATCATCACCGCCGGCTCGATCCGGAACGCGGTGCGCGCGATGCTCGCCGTCGGCGGGTCGATCACGACCATCAAGCACCTCCAGGCGATCGCGATCGAGGCGGGCCTCGACATCGACGTGTGGGAGGAGTTCCGCCGGCTCGGACGCGAGACGCCGCTGCTCTGCTCGGTGCGGCCCAACGGCCCCCGGCTCACGGAGGAGTTCGAGGATGCCGGCGGCGCCGCGACGATCCTGCGCGAGCTGCTGCCGCTGCTCGACGGCGGGCAGCTCACGGTCAGCGGGCTGACCGTGACCGAGAACGCGGGCCGGGCGCGGCCCGGCGACGGCGACGTCATCCGGGGCATCGCCGATCCGTTCGGCACGGATCCCGCCATCACGGTCGTGAAGGGCACGCTCGCCCCCGGCGGCGCGGTCGCCAAGCGCCCCGTGCCCGACCCGGGACCGCGACGGTTCACCGGCCCCGCCCGCGTGTTCGCGAACCGCGAGGAGGCCATCGCGGGGATCTCCAGCGGCAGGCTCCGGGAGGGAGACGTGGCGGTCATCCGCGGCATCGGCGTCACCGGCGCCCCGGGCCTCGGCATGACCTCGGCGTTCATCTTCGCCCTGCACGCGCGCGACCTCGCCGAGAAGGTCGCGCTCGTGACGGACGGCCAGTTCAGCGGCCTCGTGAACCAGGGCATCACGGTCGGCGAGGTCTCGCCGGAGGCCGCGGCCCCGGGGTCGCCGCTCGGGCGCGTCCGCGACGACGACGTCATCGACATCGACCTCGAGGCCGGCACCGTCGACCTGCGGGTCGACCCCGGCGAGCTCGCCGCGCGACCCGATCACGCGGCGCCCGCCGACCGCGACAGCGGCGGCGGCTACCTCGACCAGTACGAGGCGCTCGTCCAGCCGCTCAGCTGCGGCGCCGTCCTGTGCGCCCGTCCCTGCGCATCCGGTGCGGGGCGAAAGGAGAAGGTCCCCTCATGAGCACCTCCGCGACGATCCGCGAGCCCGCGCGCGACCTCCCCGTGATCGGCGACTACGAGGTCGTCGTGATCGGCGGCGGGCCGGCGGGACTCCTGGCGGCCACCGCGGCCTCCCGCGCGGGCCGCTCGACCCTCCTGATCGAGAAGTACGGCTTCCTCGGCGGCGCGGGCACGATGGGCGGGCTCGCGACCTTCTGCGGCATGCACGCCCGCGTCTACGGCACGGACATCCAGTCCGTGCACGGCTACGCCGACGAGCTGCTGGACCGGATGCGCGCCATGGACGGGCTCAACGAGCCGCACCTGTCGGTGGACGACCGCATCCAGGCGCTGTCGTACGACATCTCGGCGCTCAAGATCGCGGCCGACGAGCTGGTGCTCGCCGGCGGCGCCGAGCTGCTGTTCCACACCTCGGTGGTCGGCGTCGCCATGGCCGACGACGCGCACATCGACGCCGTGATCGTCGAGTCGAAGTCCGGCCGCGGGGCGATCCGCGGCCGGTTCTTCATCGACGGCTCGGGCGACGGCGACGTCGCGGCGTGGGCGGGTGCTCCGTTCGAGCGCAGCGAGAAGCTCATGTACCCCTCGCTGATGTTCCGGATCAACGGCGTGCATCCCGCGGAGGCCGGGGAGGCGTGGCGCACCGTGCGGCGCCTCATGGAGGAGGCCGAGGCCGCCGGAACGCACCGCTTCCCGCGCAAGAAGCCCATCGTGCGACCGCAGCGCAACCCGCTCGAGTGGCGCTCCAACCTGACGCAGCTCTCGAACGAGGACGGCTCGCCCGTCGACGGCACCGACGTCCGCCAGCTCACGCGCGGCGAGGTGCAGGGGCGTCGGCAGGTCAAGGACGCGTTCGCGTTCATCAAGGCCGTCACGCCCGGGTTCCAGGACGCGTACATCGTCGACATCGCGCCGTCGATCGGGATCCGCGAGACGCGGCGCATCGTCGGCGCCTACCAGCTCACGGAGCGGGACGTGCTCGGCTGCGCCGACTTCGAGGACACGATCGGCGTGAACGGCTGGCCCGTCGAGGCGCACGTCGAGGGCGACGTCGAGTTCCGCTTCGCCCCGGTCGGGTCGCGCGGGTTCAACCAGCTGCCGTATCGCATGCTGGTGCCGCAGCGCGTGGGCAACCTCCTCGTCGCCGGCCGCTGCGCCTCCATGACGCAGGGTGGCCAGTCGTCGGGTCGCGTGACCGGGCCGTGCTTCGTGATGGGCCAGGCCGCGGGCGAGGCCGCCGATCTCGCACTGTCGGGCGACGGCACCGGGGCCGGCGTCGACGTCCCCGCGCTGCAGCGGCGACTCGAGGACGGCGGCGCCTACCTGGGCACGCGGATCCCCGACGGCATCGCCGTGCCCGTCGCCTAGCCGCTTCAGACCGCGGAGCGGCGGAACCGCTGCGGATTCGCGTTGCGGTAGGCGCTCGCGATCGCGCCGGCGACCTCCCGCAGCAGCGGCATGACGACCTCGGTGAGGGACTGCTCGGTCTCCCGGACGGTGCTCGAGGACACGCCGAGTCCGCCCACGGGGCGGCGGTCGACAAGGATCGGGACGGCCACCGCCACCTGCCCGGGGTACAGCTCCTCGATCGACACGTCGTAGTCCCGCGCGCGGACGACGGCCAGCCGCTCGCGCAGCCGGTCGGCCGACGTGATCGTGCGCGGAGTGTGCGCCTCGAGGGGCGCCGCCGCGAGCGTGGCCTCGAGCTCCTCCGGCGCCAGGTGCGCCAGCAGCACCTTGCCGAGCGCGGTCGCATGCGCGGGCAGCCGCTGCCCGATCCGCACCGAGTCCGGCAGCGGTCGGTGGTCCTCCACGCGCGCGACGTGGATGATCTCGTGCCCGTCGAGCACCCCGACGCTGCACGTGTCGCCCGTGCGCTCCACGACGTGCGACATGTACCGGTAGGAGATCTCCGGCAGCGAGGAGGCCGCGAAGTACCCGGCGCCGATCTCCAGCACGCGCGGCGTGAGCGTCCAGGCGGCGCCACGCGACTCCGCGTAGCCCAGGTGCTCGAACGTGAGCAGGATGCGCCGCACCACGGGACGGGCCAGGCCCGCGCGCGCCGCGATCTCCGCGACGCTCAGCGACGCCTCGCGCCCGCTGAACGACCGCAGCACCGCGACGCCGCGCTCGATGCTCTGGATCCGATCCCGCGATCTCTCGTCCGTCATGTCCCCGTCCGCGGGTGCCCCCATGGCGCCACCGCGCCCCTCATCCTATGAAAGCGCGCCGCCGGCCGAGGATCCGGCTCACGCCCCCGTGTTCCGCAGGCCGTACACCGACTCGTGCCACGGGATGAAGAAGCGCTTGAGCTCGTTGACGACGAGGTACAGCGCGAGGCCGATCAGCGAGAGCCACAGGATCAGCGCGAACGTCATGGCCGCGTCGAGCGAGTTCATGGAGGACACCACCATGAATCCGAGCCCCTCGCTGCCCGACAGGTACTCGCCCACGATCGCTCCGGTGGTCGCCAGCACGATCGCGACCTCCATGCCCGCGAACAGGTACGGCTGGAGGCTGCGCATCTCGAGCTGAAGCAGCGTCTGCGCGCGCGTCGCGTTCAGGCTGCGCATGACCTCGCGGTGCCCCTGCTCGACCGAGCGGACGCCGAGGAGCATGTTGAGCATGATCGGGAAGAACGCCAGCAGGGCGGACAGCACGACCTTCGACGTGAGGCCGAAGCCGAACCAGATGACGAAGATCGGGATGAACGCGACCTTCGGCGCGACCTGACTGATCACGATGAGCGGACGCAGGCTCACCTCGAGCCACGGCAGCTTGCCGAGCGCGACGCCCACGACCACTCCCGTGACGACCGCGATCGCGAAGCCCGCGAGGATCTCCGTGAGCGTCGTGAGCGTGTGCCCCCACAGCTGCGCCCCGGTCAGCAGCCCGACGAACTTCTCCCCGACGCTGGCCGGCGGCGGGAACAGGAACGGGTTCACGTTGAGCAGCGTGACGATGAGGTGCCACGCCAGCACGATGACGATCACCAGGGCGGGGGTGACCAGCCAGGGCAGCAGCCGGAAGATCCGCGAGCGGCTCATCAGTCCTCCTCGTCGATGTCGTGGCGAAGCGTGCGCACGATGTCGTTGAACTCGGGCGTCGTCGTGATGTCCACCGAGCGGGGCTTGCCCGCCGCAACGGGCAGGATCTGCCGGATGCGCCCCGGCCGCGGCGTCATGTGCACCACCCGGTCGGCGAGGAACACCGCCTCCGGGATGTCGTGCGTCACGAACACGACCGTCGACTTCGTCTCCAGGACGATGCGCTGCAGCTCGAGGTTCATCCGCTCGCGCGTGAGCGCGTCCAGCGCGCCGAACGGCTCGTCCATGAGCAGCAGCTCCGGCTCGGTGGACAGGGCGCGCGCGATCGCCGCGCGCTGCCGCATCCCGCCCGACAGCTCCCGGGGATAGGACCGTTCGAAGCCGCGGAGGCCGACGAGCTCAGCCAGCTCGCCCGCGCGCGCCCGGCGATCCGTCTTCCCCACGCCGCGCAGCTTCATCGGCAGGGCGATGTTGTCGAGCACCGACAGCCACGGGAACAGGTTGCTCTCCTGGAAGACGAAGCCGAGCTTCGTCACGGCGCGGGAGTCGACGTGGTCGCCGCGCCACAGGTTGTTGCCGTCGACCTCGATCGTGCCGGCGCTCGGCGGCAGCAGTCCGCCGATCATGCGCAGCAGGGTCGTCTTGCCGCAGCCCGACCGGCCGATGAGGGCGACGAACTCGCCGCGCTCGATCGTGAGGTCGATGCCGGACACCGCGTGGGTGACCCCGGCGCGCGTGGCGAAATCGCGGCCGATCCCCTGGATCCGCAGCCGAGGGACGGGGCCGGCCTCCCCGCTGCTCGCGGTCGTCGGCTCGGTCTGGTTCGTCATGGTGGGCATCGTCGCCTCTCTCTGGGGGGAAGCGGCCGCCTCGCGCTCGCGAGGCGGCCGCGCTGTCCGTCGGTGGAGCGTCCGGTGTCAGTCCGCCGGCAGCAGATCGCTGGTGATCCAGTCCTCCGGCTTCGCACCGCCCTTGAGCAGCCCGCCCTCGACGTACGAATCGTAGATGTCCGTCCAGGCGGCGTCATCGTTCTCGAGCAGGCCGACGGCCCCCGTCGAATCGATCCACGTCTCGGACGTGTACGTCTTGAGCGCCTCGACGGCGATCGCGTCGTCCTCCAGGGCCGCGAACGTGAAGTCGCCGCTGTCGCGGATCGTCTTGAGCACGTTCGCGAAGTCGTTGTCGGCATCGTCGATCAGCGCCTGGGTCGACTCCTTGATCGCGGCGAGGAACGCCGTGATCTGCTCCTTCTTGGCTTCGTCCTCGGTGTTGGTCTGGGTCGTGATCCACACCTGGCGCTCGGGGGCGTCGACGAGGCCCGCCGGGCTCGAGACGGCGTCCTCGTTCTGGTTCGTGATCGCGATCGAGGTGTCCAGGCTCACGATGTAGCCGTCGAGCTGGCCCTGCTTCACGAGCTCGTACGTCGCCGCGGTGACGGGGACCGCCTGCCGAGTGACCGAGTCGCGCGGCACGCCCGCGTCATCCAGCGCGAAGTTCAGCATCTTCTCACTCGTGCCTCCGACCGACCCCATGCCGATCGTCGCGCCCTCCATGTCGGCGGCGTCCTCGATGGGGTTGTCCGCGGTGGAGATGATGCGCAGGTTCGACCGGTAGGCCATGGTGCCGATCGCGACGATCGGCTGTCCCTCCTCCATGCCGGGCAGGACGTCGACCGTGCTGACGCGCGTGATCGGGGTCGCGCCGCCGATCAGGGTCTGGATGGCAGCGGCCGTGCCCTGCACGGGCTGCAGCTGCACGTCGAGGCCGTGCTCCTCGAAGAGGCCCGACGCGTACGCGTACATCTCGGGGGTGAAGGTGAACGACTCGAGCGGGAGGAAGGAGACCACGACCATCTTGGTCAGGTCCGCGGGCGCCTCCTCGCCTTCCTCGGCGGCCGGCGTCTGCGTCGAGGAGCAGGCGCTGAGGGCGAGGGCGCCGGCGGCGAGGAGCGCCGTGGCCGTGGTTCGGAAGCGACGCCGATGAGCAGATCCGGTGCCGCGGGGCTGCACTGCTGTGATCATTTCGACTCCTGTGTCGGGTGGGACGTCCGCATCGTTGCGGTCGGTCGACTCGAGCATGCCGACTGCGGCGACGACTGCAAACAGCTGTTTTTACTGGATGAAATCATCGACCGAGGAACGCGGCGCCGCCGGCTCCCGGCGCGTCACGGTCACGAGTCCCGCGTCGCCGTCGACCCGCACGAGGTCGCCCGTGCGGATGAGCTCCACGGGATCCCCATCGAGCTCCACGACCGTCGGCACGCGGGTCACGATCGCCCCGAGCACCGCCTTCGTCGTCAGCACGCTGAACACCATCGCCGCCGGAGCCGTGCCGAGCAGCCGGGTGCTCTGGAAGAACCCCGACCAGCCGGACGAGCCCTTCGCGCCCGGGAAGACCAGCACCCTGCCCGTGAAGCGGACGCCGTGCAGCTCGTGTCGTGGCTCGATGACCGTTCCCGTCGCCACGTCGATGCCGCCGAAGCCGGAGATCGGCTCGCGGGTGACGAGCGCCTCGGCCTCGACCACGCCGGGCACGATGCCCCGCCCCCGCAGCAGGATCACGCGAGCCCGCCCCGCCAGCGGCCGGTCACCGCGGCGTCCACGCACTCCTCGAGCGTGCCGAACCACGCCTCGATGCCGAGGATCGCCGGCAGGTAGTGCGCCTGCTTCGCGGAGTCGGTCGCGAACACGCGCGTGCCGGCCGGCGCGGCCTTCGACATCGCGGGGCAGGAGTCGGTCAGCACCCGACCGCCCGCTGCCTCGATGGCGCGCGTGTACCCGTTGCGGTCCGCCATCGTCCGCAGCGCGCGCGGCGTCATCACCCACAGCTCGCCCCGGATCCGGCGCCCCTCGAGCAGCTGCGCGATCCGGGCGACCTGGTCGAGCGACGCATGCGGGCATCCCAGCAGCACGAAGTCGACGTCCGTGCTCGTCCCCTGCGCGTTGAGCGTCTCGTACACCCAGCGCCGCTCGGCCTCGCCGTACGGGATCGCCTCGGGCGCGGGCCGCCCGCCGAACGCCGCGTCGAGCGTCGGCGCCTCGGGGGTGAGCCCGGGGATATGGAACAGCTCCACGCCGCCGGAGGTCGCCGTCGCCGCGCCGAAGTGCTTGAGGTCGGCCAGGTCCGGCTGACCGACGGCGCCCGTGATCGCCGGCCGCGCCTCCTGCACCGCCTCGCCCACGTAGTAGCCGAACATCCCCCACTCCTGGAAGGAGTCGACCGGCACCCCGGCGTCGACGACGTGCGTCGCGAACCGGTTCTCGGGCACGTGGTTGCCCCAGTACGGGATCTTCCCCGTGAGGCCCGCGGCGCCCGTGGACGCCGCGCCCTCGCAGTTCGTGCGGGCCCCCAGCACCGAGTTGCAGTACACGACGGCCGAGGACTCCATCCACGCGCAGTGCTCGTTCCGCACCGGGAGGTTGCCGACCTGGTACGGCGTGCAGGTGGCGAGGATGTTCACCCCGCGCTCCGAGAAGTACGACTCCGCGTCGTCCTGCAGCTGGATGAGCTGCGGCGGGTACGACGTCAGCCCCGCGGCGTCGTCCCCGAAGCCGTGCTGCAGCTGGCACATCGGGACCTTCATGCGCGGGATCTCGATGTCGCGGTCGCAGTCCAGGTTGATGACGGCGTACGCCTTGGCCCAGCCGCCCTCCGCCACGAGCCGCGCCTTCGCGGGCGACGGCTGAGTCATGGTCCCCGCGACGTTGCGCGTGTCGACGAGCCGCTCGGCCCCCAGCGCGTCGCCGTAGCGGATGAGCAGGTCCATCGCGGCCGCGACCGCCTCGCCGTCCGCGCCGTCGCGCATCCGGAGCTCGTCGTCGGTGAGCAGCATGGGCGATCCCGGCTCCTCAGCCGCCGATCCGGCTGTCCGAATACGGGGTGTCGCGCGGAGGGTTGAGCGTGAACACCTCGACGATCGCCGAGACGCCCGCGTTGTCGGCGCCCGCCACGACGATCTGCACGGACGTGGGGTGGCTGAGCACGCTCACCAGGTCGGGGTCCGCCGAGGAGCTCGCGGTGTCCGGGGTGGAGTCCGGGTGGCTCGAGGGCAGGCGCCAGCGGCTCCTGTTCGACAGCGCGTCCTTGCCCACCGCGGCGAGCTCCGCGCGGGAGCGCGTGGCGTGCGCGAAGACGAAGTCGCGGAGGTCGTCCTTGCTCCAGCCGGCCCGCGCGAACACCTCCGCGTGCTCGGGCACGAGCACGAGCAGCGCGCTCGTGTACTCGTGGATGAGCGAGCCCGTGCGCCGGATCGTGTCGGCGAAGTCGAGCGCCAGCTGCGCGGGATCCATCGTGTGACGCGCCTCGATGTGCACGACCGAGCGGATGACGAACGCGGTCACGACGCTCTCGTCCGCCGCGTGCCCGTGCTCGACGTGCAGGGGCGCCCAGGGGCTCTGCTCCTCGTTCTCGCCGATCACCGCGGTGTACTTCGCGGGAGTGCCCTGCGTCGCCTGGTCCAGCTTGTGCGGGTGGAGGCCGAACACGTTGATGCACGCGAGGCGGATCGCGCGGCCGATCGTCGCGTTCGCCCGGAAGCCGGACCCGAAGATGTTGCCCGCGCTGTTGAGCTCGATCTCGCCGCGGATGGGGCCGTTGACCACGAGGAACGGCGCCGTGCCGGTCGTCGACTGCCAGATGCCGCGGCGCGGGTGCGGCTCCTTCGCGATCGCCTCCCACGCGGCCACGACGACCGGGAAGTACTCGGGCCGGCAGCCCGCGAGCGCCGCGTTGATCGCGGCGCTGCGCACAGTGAGGCTGCGGTTGAGGTGCGTCATGGTGAACAGCACCTCCTCCGGATCCCGTTCGACCGTCGCGAGGAACGCGGCCAGCGACGACTCCGTCACGGGCACGACGGGCAGCCCGTCCGTCCAGCCCTGCGCCCAGTAGTACTCGAGCACGTCGCGGATCTCCCCCGCGTCGACCCGGGGGGCCTCCGGCGCCTGCGTCTGGGTCAGGGTCATCTCATCGCTCCTCTTCCCTCCCCGTCGGGGGAAACGCAATGGACTATCGCACGCGGCGTCCGCGAGCCGCGCCCGCCGATTTCACTGGTCGAAAACCTTCCTCGCGCCGCTCGCCCGCCGCGGCAGGATACGAATGCCCGAGACCGCCACCGGCAAGGAAGCACAGATGGCAGAACCACAGACGTCCCCCGCGCTGGACGCGCCGCGCCTCTTCACGACGATCGACGAGGTCGGCGACGCCGCGGGCGCCGAGTTCGGCCCCTCGACCTGGCGCGCGATCCCGCAGGACGACATCGACCTGTACGCCCGGCTCTCGGGCGACGACAACCCGATCCACGTCGACGAGGCGGCCGCCGCCGCATCGCCGTTCGGCGGCCGCATCGCCCACGGCATGCTCACCCTCAGCATGGTCGTGCCGCATCTGCGCGAGATCTACCGCGTCTCCGGCACCTCGACCGGCATCGTCTACGGATTCAACCGCATCCGCTTCCCGCAGGCCGTGCCGTCCGGCTCCCGCATCCGCGTGCGCGGCACCGTCGCGGACGTGACGGCGGTCGACGGCGGCTGGCAGGTCGCGCTCGCGCTCACGTTCGAGCTCGAGGGCGCCGCGAAGCCCGCCGTGGTCGCGGAGCTCGTCCTGAGGCACTACCGATGAGCCGCCTGGGTCTCGACGGCCGCGTCGTCATCGTCACGGGCGCGGGACGCAGCCTCGGCCGCGCGTACGCGCTCGCGCTCGCCGCGGGCGGCGCCGCCGTCGTCGTGAACGACCTCGACGGCGCGAGCGCCGACGCCGTCGTGGCCGAGATCGCCGAGGCGGGCGGATCCGCCATCGCCTCGGTGGGACCCGTCGGGCCGACCGAGACCGCCGAGAGGCTCGTGGCCGATGCGGTCGCCCGCTTCGGCCGCGTCGACGGGCTCGTGGCGAACGCCGGCGTGCTGCGCGATCGCGTCCTGTGGAAGATGTCGGACGACGACTTCGATCTCGTCGTGTCCACGCATCTGCGCGGCGCCTTCACGACCGGGCGCGCCGTGGCGCGCCGCCTGCGGGAGCAGGGCACGGGCGGACGGATCATCGTGATCGGCTCGCCCGCGGGCCAGTTCGGCAGCTTCGGGCAGTCCAACTACGCGGCTGTGAAGGCCGGTCTCGTCGCCATGGCGCGGACGTGGTCGCTGGAGCTGGCACGGGACGGCATCACCGCGAACGCCGTCATCCCGACCGCGCTGTCGCCGATGACCGCGACCATCCCGGAGTACGCCGAGCTGTACGAGCGGTTCCTCGCGGGCGAGGCGATCCCCCGCGAGATCCGCCGGGACCGGGCGCTCGGCAGCCCCGAGGACGTCGCCCCGCTGATCGTGTGGCTCGCCTCGGACGCCTCCCGCGACGTCACGGGCCAGGCGCTGGGCATCGGCGGGGATCGCCTGACGCTCTATGCGCACCCCGCCGTCCTGGACACCGCGTACGCGGACGGCGGCTGGACGCCCGAGGGGATCGACGCGGCGTGGCGCTCGCAGTTCGCGTCGCAGGCGCAGCCGTCCGGGCCGCCGTCGCGGCCGGCTGCGGCGGAGCGGGTGGCACGATGAGCGCGCCGCACTACAGCGATCTGTGGCAGGGCATCGCGCGCCGGGTCCCGGACCGCATCGCGATCATCACGCGGGACGACCGCGTCACGTGGGGCCGGTTCGCCGCGGAGTCCGGCGCGCTGTCCCGTCACCTGAGGGAGGGATCCGGCCTCGCCGTCGGGGACGCGGCCGCGACGCTGCTGTACAACCGCCCGGAGTACCTCGCCTTCACGTGGGCCTGCCTCTCGATCGGGGTCGCCCCCGTCGCCCTCAACTACCGCTACACGGCCGCCGAGGTCCGCGCGCTGCTGGTCGACTCGGACGCGAAGGTGCTCGTCGCGCCGACGTCGTTCGCCGACATCGCCGTGCCGGCCCTCGAGGGGCTCGACGTCGAGCTCGTCACGGTCGACGACGGCGGCCCGCCGGTGCCCGGGGCGATCCGATACGAGGACATCGTCGCGGCGGGCGGATCCCTGCCCGAGTCCGCGCCTCGCGGCGCCGACCTCCGGCTGTACACCGGGGGCACGACCGGGGCGCCCAAGGCGGTCGTGTGGGACATGGACACGCTCCTGGAGGCGCGGCGGCAGTCCACGTGGGGCATCATCGACGTCGTCCCGCCGGAGAGCCTGGACGAGGCCGTCGCCATCGCGATCGACCCCGCCACGCCGCGCGTCGTCACCCTGCCGATGAGCCCCCTGCTGCACGGCACGGCGCAGTCCACGACCATGGGGACGCTCGCGCTCGGCGGCACGGTCGTGCTGCACGCGCGGCCGCGCATGGACATCGACGAGGTCTGCCGCCTCCTCGGCGAGCACCGGGTCACGCGCATCGTGGTGGCCGGCGACGTCCTCGCCCTCCCGCTCGCCGAGGCGGCCGAGCGGGGCGCGGGCCTGCCGCACGTGAAGTGGATCCTCAGCTCCGGCATGCGGTTCAGCGACGACGTCAAGCACCGGCTCCACCGGCTCGGCGACCTCACGATCGTCGACATGCTCGCGTCGAGCGAGGGCGGGCCGTTCGCGTTCGGGATCACGCGCTCGGCGGACGACCTGCCCGCCCGGCTCGCGCTCACGCCGGGCGCCGTGCTGCTCGACGAGGAGTTCGAGGAGATCTCGATCGCTCCCGGCGCCCTCGGCATCCTCGGCTTCCGGGGCATCCTGCCGCGCGGCTACTACGGCGACCCGGAGAAGACCGCTCGCACGTTCCTCGAGATCCGCGGGCACCGCTACGTGGTCCCCGGCGACTGGGCCCGCGCCCGCGGCGACGGGACGGTCGAGCTGCTCGGCCGCCTGAGCGCCGTCGTCAACACCGGGGGCGAGAAGGTGTTCCCCGCCGAGGTCGAGGAGGTGCTGCTGGAGCATCCGGACATCGCCGACGCGGTCGTGTTCGGCCTGCCGGATCCGCGGTTCGGCGAGGTCGTGTGCGCCACGGTCGTGCCCGCGCC
This sequence comes from Microbacterium rhizophilum, assembly GCF_039605615.1. NCBI lineage: Bacteria > Bacillati > Actinomycetota > Actinomycetes > Micrococcales > Microbacteriaceae > Microbacterium > Microbacterium rhizophilum. The sequence goes on from NZ_JBCNUN010000001.1 coordinate 454,759, forward strand.
CGGCCGCGAACTCGACATCGCGGCGATCCTGGAGGTCGTCGGCGAGCGGCTCGCGGGGTTCAAGAAGCCACGGCACGTGTTCGTGCGCGACTCGCTCGAGCGCTCGGCGACCGGCAAGGTGGAGCTGGCGCGCGTGAAGGACGACGCGCGCCGGGAGCTCGAGACGGCGGCCGCCCGATGAGCCTCGACCTCGCCTCGATGCGCGCGATCGACGTGCACGTCCATGTGCAGATCGACTCCGACGGGCGGCCCGCGTCTCCCACGGCCCTCACGCAGGCGCTCGCGACCTACTTCAAGAGCGCCGAGCCGCCTCGCACGGTCGACGAGACGGCCGCGTACTACCGCGAGCGCGGGCTCGCGGCCGTCGTCTTCACGGTCGACGCCACGACCAACCTCGGGCACGCCCCGAACAGCATCGACGACCTCATCGCGGGCGCCCGGCGCAACGACGACGTCCTGATCCCGTTCGGCAGCGTCGATCCGCTGCAGGGCGAGGCGGCGGTCGAGGAGGCGCGTCGGCAGGCCGCGCTGGGCGCCCGCGGGTTCAAGTTCCACCCCACGGTGCAGAACTTCGACCCGTCCGATCCCGCCCACGCCCCGCTGTTCGCCGCGATCGAGGAGCTCGCGCTGCCGATCATCGTGCACACGGGTCAGACCGGCGCCGGGGCGGGGCTGCCCGGCGGCTGGGGCTTCCGGCTGTCGCTGTCCAACCCGATGCTGCTGGACGACGTCGCGGCGCGGCATCCCGACCTGCAGATCGTCATGGCCCATCCGAGCGTGCCCTGGCAGGACGAGGCGCTGTCGGTCGCCACCCACAAGGCGAACGTCTGGATCGATCTGTCCGGCTGGTCGGCGAAGTACTTCTCCGCCGGGCTCGTGCGCGCCGCGCGGACCTATCTCAACGGCAAGATGCTGTTCGGCTCGGACCTGCCCGCTCTCACCCCGGACCGATGGCTGCGCGACTTCGGGGAGCTCGGCTTCCCGGACGAGGCGGTGGGCGCGATCCTGAAGGACAACGCGGTGCGGCTGCTGGGTCTGAGCGGATGAGCGGTCCGCCGGCCGATCCGCTCGGCTACTACGACGAGCTGCTGACCGCGGCCGAGCGGACCAAGCTCGCGGCCCTCCGCGCCTACCTCGACGAGCACGCCCGGCCCCACCTCCCCCTGTGGTGGGAGCGCGGCGAGTCGCCCGCCCACCTCCGGGCGGGTCTCGCGGCGCTGGGGTTGGAGGACGACCCGGAGCTCGCGGGGGACGACGGCCGTCCGAGCGCGGCGTACGAGGGGTTCAAGCACTTCGAGTTCCAGCGCTTCGATGCGTCGATCGCCACGCTGTATCACGGGCAGGTCGGGATGTTCCGGACGGCCGTGCGCGCCGGCGGCTCGCCCGAGCAGGTGGCGCGACTGGATCCCCTCATCGCGTCGTTCGCGCTCACGGGCTGCTTCGCCCTCACGGAGCCGGACCACGGCTCGGATGTCGCGCGGGGCCTCGCCACGACCGCGCGCCGAGACGGCGACGACTGGATCATCGACGGCCGCAAGCGCTGGATCGGGAACGCCGCGATCTCGGACGTGCTGCTCGTGGTCGCGAAGGACACCTCCGACGGACGGGCGAAGGCGTTCCTCGTGCCGCGGGAGACCACGGGCGTGAGCGTGGAGGACATCTGCGGCAAGATCGCGCTGCGGATGGTGCGCAACGGCGACATCACGCTGCAGGGCGTGCGCGTCGCCGAATCGGACCGGCTCGCGCGCATCGAATCGTTCGCCGACGTCTCCGCGATCCTCGCGAAGCTCCGATACGTGGTCGGCTGGAACGCCGCCGGCATGCAGACCGGCGCATACGAGTCCGCCCTCGCCTACGCGCTCGGGCGCGAGCAGTTCGGGCGCGCGATCGCGGGCTTCCAGCTCATCCAGGAGAAGCTCGCGCGCATGCTCGGCAATGCGAGCGCGACGCTGTCCCTCGCCGTGCGGCTCACCGAGCTGCACCGGCGCGGCGAGCTGAGCCACAGCGCCGCAGCACTCGCGAAGACGTGGGCCGCGGATCGGGTGCGGGAGACCGTCGCGCTCGGCCGGGAGATCGCCGGCGCCGAGGGCATCCGGGTCGACAACGACCTGGCGCGCTACTTCTGCGACGCGGAGGCCGTGTACACGTACGAGGGCACCCACGAGATCAACTCGCTCATCGTCGGGCGGGCGATCACCGGTCTCAGCGCGTTCACACGCTAGACGCCCGTCCGTCGCCGGGGTCGCCGAATCCCGCCGCGAGGAGCGCCCGGGAGATGGACGTGGCGGTGAGCTGGACGAGGTGCACCACGCTCTTGACGGGCGTGTCCCTCTGCGTCAGCGCGAGCGAGAGGGCCGCGATGACGGATCCGTCGGCACCGCGGACGGGGGCCGCGACGCTGATGTGCGACAGATCCACCTGGCGGTCGCTCACCGCGTACCCCGTGCGGCGGATGTCCGCCAGCACGCGTTCGAGCGTCGCGGGGTCGGTGTAGGTGTTCGGGGTGTAGGCGGGGAGCTCCGCCGACAGCACCGCATCCTGCACGTCGCGCGGGGCATGGGCGAGCAGCACCTGCCCGATCGCCGTGACGTGCAGCTGGTAGCGGCTGCCGATGACCGGCCGACGGACCACGCGACGCGGGTTCTGGAACCGCTCGATCGAGACGAGTTCCACGCCCTCCCGGATCGCCAGGTGGGTCGCGTATCCGGTCGTCTCGTAGAGATCGAGGAGATAGGGGCGCGCGAGGCGCTGCAGGCCGACCGAGCGCGGCGCACGGGAGGCGACCTCCCACAGCCGCAGCCCGACGCGATAGCGGTTCTCGCCGTCGCGTTCGAGGGCTCCCCACTCCACGAGGCGCTGCACGATCCGGTAGCACGTCGCGATCGGCAGCCCGCTGTGCCGGGAGATGTCCGAGAGCGCCTGGCGCGATCGGTTCCCCTGGAACGTCCCGAGGATGGTCAGCGCGCGGTCCACCACCGATCGGGTTCCCGCTTCCCGGTCTTCCGCCTGCGACAGCACTGTCGTCATGGCGGCCAGGCTACTCCGCGAATGTACGCAGGGGAATCACCTCGCACGCTCTGCGTGCAGATTCCTTCGGAGACGAGGAGGGCCGCCCCGGAGATCCGGGACGGCCTTCCTCGCAGCGGAGCGCGTCAGTCGCGCGTGAGCTTGCGGTGCGTCGTGCGGTGCGGCCGGGCCGCATCCGGACCCAGGCGGTCGACCTTGTTCGCCTCGTACGCCTCGAAGTTGCCCTCGAACCAGTACCACTGCGCCGGGTTCTCGTCCGTGCCCTCGTACGCCAGGATGTGCGTCGCGATGCGGTCGAGGAACCACCGGTCGTGCGTGATGACCACGGCGCAGCCCGGGAAGTCGAGCAGCGCGTTCTCGAGCGACGACAGCGTCTCGACGTCGAGGTCGTTGGTCGGCTCGTCGAGGAGCAGCAGGTTGCCGCCCTCCTTGAGCGTGAGCGCGAGGTTCAGGCGGTTGCGCTCGCCGCCCGACAGCACGCCGGCCTTCTTCTGCTGGTCCGGGCCCTTGAAGCCGAACTTCGACACGTAGGCGCGTGAGGGGATCTCGGTCTTGCCCACCGTGATGATGTCGAGGCCGTCCGAGACGACCTCCCACAGCGTCTTGTTCGGGTCGATGTTGGCGCGCGTCTGGTCGACGTAGCTGATCTTGACCGTCTCGCCGATCTTCAGCTCGCCGCCGTCGAGCGGCTCGATGCCGACGATCGTCTTGAACAGCGTGGTCTTTCCGACGCCGTTCGGGCCGATGATGCCGACGATGCCGTTCGGGGGCAGGTTGAAGCTGAGGTTCTCGATCAGCGTGCGGCCGTCGAAGCCCTTCTGGAGCTTCTTCGCGTCGATCACGATGCTGCCCAGGCGCGGGCCCGCCGGGATCTGGATCTCCTCGAAGTCCAGCTTCCGCGTCCGCTCCGCCTCCGCCGCCATCTCCTCGTAGCGCGCCAGGCGCGCCTTCGACTTCGTCTGGCGGCCCTTGGCGCTCGAGCGGACCCACTCGAGCTCGTCCTTCAGGCGCTTGGCGAGCTTGGCGTCCTTCTTGCCCTGCACATCGAGGCGCTCGGCCTTCTTCTCGAGGTAGGTCGAGTAGTTGCCCTCGTACGGGTACAGGCGGCCGCGGTCGACCTCGGCGATCCACTCCGCGACGTGGTCGAGGAAGTACCGGTCGTGGGTGACGGCGATGACCGCGCCCTTGTAGGCCTGCAGGTGCTGCTCGAGCCAGAGCACGCTCTCGGCGTCGAGGTGGTTGGTGGGCTCGTCGAGGAGCAGCAGGTCGGGCTTCTGCAGCAGCAGCTTGGCGAGGGCGACGCGGCGCTTCTCACCACCGGACAGCGGACCGATCTGGGCGTCGCCCGGGGGCGTGCGCAGCGCGTCCATGGCCTGCTCGAGCTGGGAGTCGAGATCCCAGCCGTCGGCCGCGTCGATCTCCTCCTGGAGGGTCCCCATCTCGGCGAGCAGCGCGTCGAAGTCGGCGTCGGGCTCGGCCATCAGCGCTGAGATCTCGTTGAAGCGGTCGACCTTCGCCTTGATGGCGATGCCGTCCTGGATGTTCTCCAGCACGGTCTTGGACTCGTCGAGCTCGGGCTCCTGCATCAGGATGCCGACGCTGAAGCCGGGCGTGAGCTTGGCCTCGCCGTTCGACGGCTGGTCGAGACCCGCCATGATCTTGAGGATCGTCGACTTTCCGGCGCCGTTCGGGCCGACCATGCCGATCTTCGCGCCGGGCAGGAACGCCATGGTGACGTCGTCGAGGATGAGCTTGTCGCCCACCGACTTGCGGGCGCGCACCATTGAGTAGATGTATTCAGCCATTTGGCTCCCAGTCTAGGGCGCGCGGGCCGGAATACAGGGGGCCGCCCGGCGGAGGCCCCCGGTGCTACCAGTCGATGGGACGCGTGGCGCCGAGCAGGCAGACGGTGTCGCCCTGCAGCGCCGGGAGCACCCGCGTGACGGCCTCGCCGATGTCGGGACCGACCTGCCCGACGAGGCACTGCTCGCCCCAGCGCACCGAGAACTGGATCGATTCCGCGGGGTTGCCGACCGTCGACTGGTCCTGGGTGACCTGCATGGCCGCCTTGTCGAAGCCGCCGGCGACGAGCGCGTCGATGTACGCGCGCCCCTGCGCGCGCTGCTCGGAGGCCCAGACCTCCTCGGTGATCGCCGCGAAGTACGGCAGGTTGTCGTCCGCGGTGCCGTCCGGCACGAGCGCGGGCTCCGGCGAGGCGGTGGGCGTCGCCGTCGGCGTGGGGTCGGTCGCGGCCGGGGTCGTCGGAGCCGGCGCGGGATCCGGTGTGGTGGCGACGCATCCGGTCAGCGCCACGGCCGCGGTCGCGCCGATGAGGAGGGCCACGACGCGCAGGCGCGGGGATCGCGGGTCGCGTCGCAGGCTCACCCGCCCGAGTCTACGGGGCGCCTCGGCGCGATCCGGGTCGTCTCGCCGCTCCTCAGAACGGGGCCTCGACCGTGGCGAGGTCGCGCAGCGCCCGGGGCTCGGCGTCCGCCGACGACGACACCCCGGATCCCCAGTCCTGCACCGGTGTCGGCTCGTCGGCGGCGGCGTCCGCGCCCGGCGTCGACCACGCGTCTGCGCTTCCGTCCGGCGGCGTGTCGTCCTGCGCCTGCGGGGCGCGCGTCGCGCTGCGCTGGAAGGTGCTCGTGCCGAACAGCAGGTCGTGGCCGAGCGCGTCGGCGTCGATCTCGGCCTCCATGCCCTTCCGCCCGTCGCTCTCCCATGCGCGCAATCGCAGCCGGCCGGTCACGACGACCCGCTCCCCCTTCTGCAACGACTTCGCGGCGTTGTCGGCGAGCGTGCGGTACGCCGACACGCTGTACCAGTTGGTGGGGCCGTCCACCCACGCGCTGGTCTCCCGGTCGTACTTCCGCGTCCCGCTCGCGACGCGGAAACGGGTCACGGGGATGCCGCTCGGCAGCGCCTTGTGCTCGGGCGCCGTGGCGATGTTCCCTGTGATCGTGATGATGTCGGTCATGGTCGTCCTCTCTCGCTCGCCGGTGATCCGGCCGGCCGCTCTTCGGCCTCGAGACGACTGTGACGCGTGCGGGACCCCGAGAACGCGGATCGCCCCCATCCGGGAGGGATGAGAGCGATCCGGTCGGCTGTGGACGAGCCTGCCGTCAGGCGACGTACTCCGCGAAGCGGGCGCGCACCTTGTTCACCTTCGGCACGGCGACCGCCAGGCAGTAGCCCTGGTGGGGGTTCTTCGCGAAGAAGTCCTGGTGGTAGTCCTCGGCGTCGTAGTACTCGCGCAGCGGCTCCATCGTCGTGACGACCGCGCCCTCGGTCTCGCCGATCGGCGCGTCCCAGATGTCCGCCGCACGCTCGCGGGCCTGCTCGAACAGCTCGCGCTGCGCGTCGTCCGCGGGGAACATGGCCGAGCGGTACTGCGTGCCGGTGTCCGCCCCCTGGTGGTTGAGCTGGCGCGGGTCGTGCATGGTGAAGAACGCGTCCAGGATGACGTCAGCCGGGATCACCTCGGGGTCGAAGGTGACCTTGACGGCCTCGGCGTGGCCTGTGGCGCCGGTGCAGACCTGCTCGTAGGTCGGGTGCGGGGCGATTCCGCCCGTGTAGCCCGACACGACGCTCTCGACACCTCGCAGGGCGCGGTACGCCGCGTCGAGGCACCAGAAGCAGCCGCCGGCCAGAACGTAGGTCTCCATGTCGTGCTCCTCTCGCCGCTTCCGCGGCATGGCTCAACGCTACGCGGCCCCGGGGGTGCGGGCCGCGTCGCGGCGATGTCGGTGGCCCCTCGTAGCGTCGGGTGCGGAGAGGAGCCCACATCATGCACGACACCGCACATCCCGCCGTCGTTCCCGAGATCCCCGTCGCCGCGCCGCCGATCCGGGGACGCGAGACGCTGGTCCGCGCCGGCGGCGCGCTCTGGCGCGTGGTGGCGCGCGACGGCAGGGTCATCGGCCACCTCCGCGTGCTCGAGAACCCGCTCGGGATGCGCTTCCGCGCCGAGCGCCTGCACCTGGCGACGGGCCGTTTCCTGGAGGTCGGCGAGTTCTGGTCGGCGGATGAGGCCGTCGCGAGCCTGCGGGGTTGACGACCTCAGACCACCGCGTCGAGCGGGACCGTCTCCCCCGTCTCGAAGCGCATGTCGGCCACGTCGTGCCACGCGTCGACCAGCAGCGCGGCGGCGCGCTCCAGGACGGGCGCGGGTGCGGTGAACGGCACGCGGATGTGCCGCTCGTGTCCGCCGCCGACCGAGAACCGAGGTCCGGCCGAGAGCAGCAGGCCCCGACGGCGCGCCGCGAGCGTGAGCGCCGAGCTCTTCGGCGCCCCGATCCCCATCCAGAGGGCGACGCCTCCCGGCACCTCCGGCACGTCCCACTCCGGCACCTCGCGGCGCAGCACGCCCACCACGGTATCGCGCCCGGCGCGCAGCAGCGCCGAGCGCTGCGCGAGGATCTCCGGCATCGCGGGCATCAGCCGCTCGGCGACCGCCTGCTCGAACTCGGGCGTGCCGAGATCGGTCGCCGGCCGCGCCGCGGTCAGCCGGCGGATCATGTCGACGTCGGCGCGCACCCACCCGATCCGTAGCCCGCCCCACACCGTCTTCCCGAGCGACCCGAGCGTCACGACCCCGTCGCCGCCCGTCGCCGCCGCGAACGGCACCGGAGAGATCACGCGGTCGACGCCCAGCTCCGCCGTCGTCTCGTCGACGATCACGAGCGCGCCGACCGAGCGCGCGAGATCCGCGATCCGCACCCGCGTCTCGAGCGACATCGACTCGCCGGTGGGGTTGTGGAAGTCGGGCATGAGATACAGCGCGCTGGGGCGCGAGCGCAGGATGGCGTGCTCGGCGCGCTCCAGATCCCAGCCGGCCCCGCCGACCACCGGCACGCCCACGAGTCGCGCACCCTGCCGTGCGAACGCCTCGGCAGCGTGAGGGTAGGTGGGCGTCTCGAGCAGGACGCGGTCGCCGCGCGCGACCAGCAGCGTCGCGAGCAGCGAGATCGCGCTCTGCGCGCCGTTCGTGATCATGATCTGCGACGGATCCGTCGGCAGGCCGCGCTCGGCGTATCGTCGCGCGATCGCCTCGCGCAGCCCGCGTCGCCCGGAGACGTCGTAGCCCGCGCGCGCCACGACCGAGGGCGCATCCATGGCCGCCTCGGCGTACACGGCGGCGAGGCCGGGCCAGGCGGCGGGGCTGGCCTGCTGCAGGTCGATCGACTGCTCGTCGCCAGCCACGCGTCCGAGGTCCCGGCGACCGAGCGGGCGCGTGATGCTGCCCGAGCCGCGGACGCTCTCGATGTGACCCGAGGCGCGCAGGCTGCGGTACGCGGCCGCGACGGTCGTGCGGCTCAGGCCGAGTCGTGCCGCGAGCTCGCGCTCGGCCGGCAGCGCGGTGCGCGGCGCGATCCGGTTGTCCAGGCAGAGGAGCCGGATCGCGTCCGCCAGCGCCTCGTACGCCGGCTCGCGCGTGCGCCACGGTCCGAGGAGCACGTCGAGCGCGCGAGCAGAGAGTCGGGAGTCCACCATGGAGCCACTCTAGCCATATTGGACTCTTGGTCACAGTCCAATTCCGGTGTGGACTTCTCGCATGATCCACCTCGTCACCGTGCTCGCCGCGATCGGACTGCTCAGCTGCCTCGCCATCGGCGCGACGGTGCGCGAGGTGGTCCGCGACGGATACCGCGCGATCCCCACGGATCCACGCCGCGCACCCCGCCGCTCCCCCGGCACCGAAGACCGATCGCAGATGCGTCGCCGCGTCATCCAGCTGCTGCTCGGCCTGCCGCTCTTCGGCGTCGGCACGGCGCTGACGGTCGAGGCCGGCCTCGGCCTCGACCCATGGACGGTGCTCGCGCAGGGGATCTCGCTGCACACCGGGATCGGCGTCGGATGGGTCACGAACCTGCTCGGCGTGCTCGTGCTGCTCGCCTGGATCCCGCTGCGCCAGAAGCCGGGGCTCGGCACCGTGCTGAACATCCTGATCGTCGGCACGGCGCTGCAGGTCGCCCTGGACGCCCTGCCGCCCATGGAGGGCGTGTGGTGGCGGATCGCCGGGCTCCTCGGCGGCATCGTGCTCGTCGGGCTCGCTTCGGGTCTCTACATCGGAGCGCAGTTCGGGACCGGGCCGCGCGACGGACTCATGACCGGGCTGCATCGTCGGCTCGGCTGGCCCGTCTGGGGAGCGCGCGCCACCGTGGAGCTCACCGTGCTCGCGCTGGGCTGGCTGCTCGGCGGCACGGTCGGCTGGGGCACGCTCGCCTTCGCCGTCCTGATCGGGCCATGCGTCGACCTCGCGCTGCGCCTGCTCGACACGCGCAGGCCCGCGCCGTCGCCGACGGGGCCGATGACGGCGACCGCCTGAGTCAGTGCTGCCGGAACTCCGGCCGCTCCGACCCGGGCTTCAGGTGCGACACCAGCGCGTTCTTCGCGATCTCGAGGCCGTCGTACTGTCCCAGCGGCGCGTCCGCTCCCGCCATCGTCACGGCGTACACGCCGTCCTCGACCTCGCGGACCGTCCCGACCGCGCCGGCCGGCCCGTAGGCCACGTACAGGCGCCGTGTGTGCGTCGTCGTCATCGTCGACTCCTTCCGTCCGCCTCGCACGCTACGCCCGGCATCCACCGCCGGGAAGGCCTTGACAGGGGGCTGATCGCGGGTCCCCGACGATGTCGGAGGTATGTTCTAATGTCCGACTCATGGTGATATCCAGAGAGCGCAGGTACGAGTTGCAGGACCTGCACCGACAACGGAACTTCCACCGCGTCATCGAGTATCTGAGGGAGCACCCGTGCGTCGACTGCGGCGAGTCCGACCTCGTCGTGTTGGATTTCGACCATCTTCCCGGCGCGGACAAGCATTTCGACGTCGCGCGAGCGGTGACAGGGTCCACGAGAGCCTGGGGGACGATCAAGGCCGAGATCGACAAGTGCGAAGTGGTGTGCGCGAACTGCCATCGACGACGCACCGCCAAGCGAGCAAGCCATCGCAAGCACCTTCTGGGAGAAGGCGTCGAGATACCTCCGCCTCCACCGGCCTCCCGATTCTTCGTGCCACACGGCGGCGGTACGAAAGGGCGCCGCGGCTGCGCATGCGAGCTGTGTGCAGACAGGCGCCGGCAGTACGCGCGCGAGTTGCGCGCCGCCAAGGGCGACCGCACAGCGCCCAACGCAGGGCACGAAGGGCAGGCGGAGTAATCTGGACCGAGACCCCCAATAGCTCAGCTGGACAGAGCATTGGACTTCTAATCCAACGGTCGTAGGTTCGAATCCTACTTGGGGGACATTCCGCTGGTCGGACCGTGTCCTCGCCCGTCGTTAGGCTGGAGGGCATGGTAGGCGCCTCCGAGAACGACCGGCTCGTCTGGATCGACTGCGAGATGACGGGCCTCGACCTCACGGTCGACGAGCTGGTCGAGATCGCGATCGTCGTGACCGACTTCGAGCTGCGGATCCTCGACCCGGGATTCCAGGTCGTCATCAAGCCGTCGCAGGCCGCGCGGGATCACATGGGCGAGTTCGTCACCGAGATGCACCGCAAGTCCGGTCTGCTCGAGGAGCTGGACGGCGGCGTCTCGCTCGAGGAGGCGCAGCGGCTGTCGCTCGAGTACATCCGCCGGTTCGCGCCCCAGGTGCGCAAGGCTCCGCTGGCCGGTAACACGATCGGCACCGACCGGATGTTCCTCGCCAAGTACATGCCCGAGGTCGACACCCACCTGCATTACCGCAGCGTGGACGTGTCGAGCGTGAAGGAGCTGTCGCGCCGCTGGTTCCCCCGGGCGTACATCCACGCTCCGGCGAAGGACGGCGGGCACCGTGCGCTCGCCGACATCCTCGAATCGATCCGCGAACTCGAGTACTACCGTCGCGCCGTGTTCGTCGCCGAACCCGGCCCCACGAGCGACGCGGCGCGCGCCATCGCGTCCTCGGTCGTGTCGTCGTTCACCGCGGAAGTGTGACAGAATGAAGAGGTTGTCCCCGAGCGATCGGGGGCCACGGTGGCTGTAGCTCAGCTGGTAGAGCACCGCGTTGTGGTCGCGGGGGTCGCGGGTTCAAGCCCCGTCAGCCACCCCAATGAATCCGCCGGGTGATCCGATGATCGACATGGACGCCGAAGCGTTCGAGCGGCTCGTGATCGACGAGCTCGATCGCCTTCCCGACGACATGGTGGACGGGCTGGACAACGTCGTGTTCGTCGTCGAGGATCGGCCGGAAGACGGATCGCTCGATCTGCTCGGCCTGTACGACGGGCTCGCGCTGACCGAGCGCGACCGCTACGGACTCGGCGAGCTGCCGGACCGAATCATCCTGTATCGGGACCCGCATCTCGCCCAGTGCGAGACGGAGGACGACCTGCGCGACGAGATCCACACGACCCTGGTGCACGAGATCGCCCACTTCTACGGGATCGACGACGAGCGCCTGCACGAGCTGGGATGGGCATGAGCACCGCGATCCCCGACCTCGACGAGGCCGCCCGGCTCGACGAGCGCATCGACCCCGACGTCCCGTGGCAGACCGTCGTGTGGAACGATCCGGTGAACCTGATGAGCTATGTCGTGCGCGTCTTCCGCGAGTACTTCGGCTATAGCCTCGACCGCGCGACCGAGCTGATGCTCGCCGTGCACAACGACGGCCACGCGATCGTCGCCGAGGGTGCGCGCGAGCAGATGGAGCTGCACGCCCAGGCGATGCACGACTACGGCCTGTGGGCCACGGTCCGGAGGGCATCCGCATGACCGACCGCGCCGTCCTGCTCGCCCTCACTCGCATCGAGGCCGTGCACCTCGCCGACCTCGTGCGCCAGTTCGCCGAGCTCGTCGACGGCACCCCAGCGACACCGGATCCCGCGATCGAGCGCCTCACGCCCGACGTGTATCCGGAGGATCCGGATGCCTCGCGCGAGTTCCGTGCCGTCACCCGCGCCGACCTGCTGCGCCGCCGCGCGCAGGACGCGCGCGTCGTGCTCGACGGCCTCGCCGGCATCGACCAGGCGGGCGACGACCTCGCGCCCGTGGAGGTGTCGCTGGCGGCGGAGCAGGTCGAGGCGTGGCTGCGCACGCTCGCCGCCGTGCGCCTCGTGATCGCCAGCCGCCTCGGCATCGTCGACGAGGACGAAGACCGGGCCGGCCCGGACGAGGATCCTCGCTACGGCGTCTACGAATGGCTCGGGTATCGCCTGGAGGGCCTCGTGCAGGCCGCCGAGCGGGATCTCTAGGGCAGGTCGAAGACGAGATCCGCGAGCCCCCGCGGATCGTGCGCGGCGATGTGGGATTCCTCCTGCGCCGCCCAGCGCTGCCAGTGCGGCGCGTATGTATCGCCGTCACGCTCGAGCGCGCGGGCACGCCGGGACTCCCGCGGCGCATCCACCCACACCGCGAGCTGCACGAGCGGGCGCGCCGCGGGAGTGAGCGCGCCCGATCCCTCGACGATGAGCGGACGCTGGGGTGCCACGACGTGCTCCTCGGCGAAGGCCTGGACGTCCCAGTCGAACCGGCGCCAGCGCGCCGCGATCCCGGCCGCGTGCGGCGCGAGAAGCCACTCGCGCGTCAGCCGCGTCCCCTCGGCCAAGCCGTCCCATCCCGGGTAGAACGAGTCGAGGGCCACGAGCTGAGGCTCCTCCCCCATCCGGGGCCAGTCTGCGGCGAGCCGCCGCGCGAGCGTGGTCTTGCCGCCGCCGCTGCGGCCGTCGATCACGAGGGCAGGCGCCACGATGTCGAGACGCGCGACGGCAGCCGCCAGCGACGCGGCCGCGGCGTCGAGTGCTTCGGCGAACGGATCCGGCGCGCTACTTCTTGAGGGCACGGACGATGCGCGCGAGCGCTCTGCCGGCCACCCACACGAAGGGGATGGCGACGGCCAGCAGCGAGACCAGGTTCGGCTCGAACGTCAGGGTGTCGCCGCGGCGCACGTACGCGCCGAGCGGCACGGTGAATCCGCCGCCGCCGCCGCCCTCGCCGCCGGAGGGCTCGGATCCACCGCCGAAGCCACTCCAGGTCGCGGCGACGGGGATGATGCGCACGCCGTCGACCTCCTGCTGCTCGCCATAGGCGCTGTTGACGCCGACGCTCGCGGAGATCTTGCCGAGTTCGAGTGCGATGTTGGGCATGCGACCACCGTACCCACGATCGCTCGCGCCCGTCAGTCCGAATCCGCCGGCGGACGCGGGTGCGACGGCAGGTGCCGGCTCTCGGCGCGGCCGAGGAACGCCGCGCGCGTCACGGCGCCCTTGCCGAAGCGCGCGAGGGCGTCGTCGAGCGTGCCCTCGACGCGCTTCCAGTCCTGATCGTCGTCCCACAGCGCGACGCCACCGGATCCGGCGGGACGCAGGCGCTCCGCGCGCACGCCGATCAGGCGCACCGGCAGGCGCAGGTCGACGCCGGCGAGCAGTTCGCGCGAGGCCTCGCCGATCCGCTGCCCGACGGCGGACGGATCCGGCAGCGTCGCGGAGCGCGTGATGGTCGAGAAGTCGGAGAAGCGCACCTTGATGGCCACGCCGGCGGCCTCGAACCCCGCGCGTCGCAGGCGCACGGCGACGCGGTCGGACAGCCGCAGCAGCTCGGCGCGCAGCAGCTCGACGTCCGCGACGTCGGTCTCGAACGTCTCCTCGTGCCCGATGCTCTTCTCGGCGCGGGTCGTCTCCACCTCGCGCGCGTCGATGCCGCGGGCGAGCTGGGCGAGCCGCTCGGCGCCCGCGGGCCCGACGATGCGCTCGAGCACGTGCGGCGGCGTCTGCCGCACGTCGCCGATGGTGCGGATCGCGCGGGACTCCAGCGCCTCGGCGGCCATCGGGCCGACGCCCCAGATCGCGCGCACGGGCTTCGGGTCGAGGAACTCCTGCGTGCGGTCGCCGGGGACGATCAGCAGGCCGTCGGGCTTGGACATCGTCGACGCCATCTTCGCGACGTGCTTCGTGGCGGCCACGCCCACGCTCGCGGTTATGCCCACCTCCGCCGCGATGCGCTCGCGGATCAGCCGGGCGATCCGGCCGGGGCTCCCCCACAGCCGGCGCGCGCCGCGCACATCCAGGAACGCCTCGTCGATCGACAGCGGCTCGACCAGGGGCGTGAAGCTGCGGAACACGTCCATGACCTGCGCCGACACCGCCTGGTAGCGGTCGAAGTGCGGCAGCACCACGATCGCCTGCGGGCACAGCCGAAGCGCGTGCGCCATGGGCATCGCCGACCGAACGCCGAACCGGCGCGCCTCGTACGACGCGCTGGACACCACGGACCGCCCCTCCGGCGCGCCGATCACGATCGGCCTGCCCCTCAGCGACGGATCGTCGAGCACCTCCACCGACGCGTAGAACGCGTCCATGTCTACGTGCAGGATGCCCGTGCCCGAGTCGTCCGCGTCGGCGGGCGACACGATGCGCCCCGACCCGTCCGCTCGTCCCATGGATCCATTCTCCCAGGGGCGTCGGACATCCTCTTCAGAACACGTCCTCTCGGCGACGACATGCGAGATCTGCCCAGATCAGACGTGTCCTCGGGGAGAGGACGTGTTGTCAGAATCAGTCGAACGCGGGGTCATCCAGGAGGCCCGAGGCGATCACGCGCAGGGAGACGACACGCGTCGCGGCCTCCTCGAGACGCGCGGGCTCCAGCTCGCCCGACTCGGCGGCCGCCTCGATGCCGTCCGCCATGGCTCCGGCGGTGCCGGCATCCGCGCCGGCGACCATCAGCGCCATGTCGGCGCCGGCCGAGATCGCGTCGACGGCGTTGCGGACCGGATCCGCGTACCGCGCGTCGCCCGACGACAGCAGCATCCCGAGATCGTCCGTGATCGCGACACCCCGGAAGTGGAGGTCGTGCCGCAGGATCCGGTACCACGCGGGCGACAGCGAGGCCGGCGCGTCGTCGACGTCGGTGAAGCGCAGGTGCCCGGACATCACGAGCTCGGCGCCCGCCGCGATCCCCGCCTCGAACGGCGGCGCATGCTCCGCGCGCCACTCGCCCAGCGGCATCGAGGTCTCCGGGATCGCGCTGTGCGAGTCGCCGGCCGCCGCGCCGTGGCCCGGGAAGTGCTTGAGGGTCGAGAACGCGTGCGTCCGCTCGCCCTCGACCGCCGCCGCGACGCGCTCGGCCGCCGCATCCGGGTCGCCGCCGAGCGTGCGCGGGCGGATGAACCCGCTCGTGCGCGTGCCGACGTCCGCGACCACGCCGAAGTTGGTGCTGATGCCGGCCTCGCGCAGCAGCCGGCCCCGCTCGTCGAACGCCGCCTCGGCCGCGCCCGGCGCCCGGCCCTGCAGCTCGGCCCCCGCGGGCCCGTCGTCCCACGGCAGACGCGTGACGGTGCCGCCCTCCTCGTCCACCGCCACGAGCGGCGGCAGGGCTCCGTCGGCGCCGTCGAGCGCGTCGGTCACGCGGCGCAGCTCGCGCTCGCTCTCCGGCACGTTCGAGCCCATCAGGATGAAGCCGCCCAGGCGCGCGTCGCCCACATACGAGCCGAGCGCGCGCGGATCCGTCCCTCCGATGTTGCCCATCACGACCGCCGACGCGCGCTCGGCCGTGGACATGCCGTCGACGATCTCCGTCGCGACCGCGGCCGCCACGGCATCGCGGGACGCGGGCGCCGCCATGCCACGCGCGGGCGCCGCGGTCGCCGGCTCCACAGCCGTCGCCGCAGGCGAGGCGGACACGACGGCGCCGCACAGGAGAGGGCCGGCCAGCGCGGCGAAGAGCCACGCGGACCGGCCTCGGTCACCGCGGAACATCACGACTGCCCGGCACGCTCCAGGATCAGCTCGCGCACGCGGGCGGCGTCCGCCTGGCCCTTCATGGCCTTCATGACGGCGCCGATCACGGCGCCCGCGGCCTGCACCTTGCCTTCGCGGATCTTCTCGAGCACGTCGGGCTGCGCCGCGAGGGCCTCGTCGATCGCGGCGATCAGGGCGCCGTCGTCCGACACGACGGCGAGGCCGCGCGCATCCACGACGTCCTGCGGCGTGCCCTCGCCCGCGATGACGCCCTCGAGCACCTGGCGGGCGAGCTTGTCCGTCAGGGTGCCGGCGTCGATGAGCGCCTGCAGGGCCGCGACGTTCTCGGGCGACACCAGCTCGGCGGGCTCGCGGCCCTCGGCGTTCGCGACGCGGCTTATCTCGCCCGTCCACCACTTGCGCGCGGCGCCCGGGGTCGCGCCCGCGGCGATCGTCGCCTCGACCTCGGCCAGCAGGCCGCCGTTGGCGACGTCCTGGAACTCGAGATCGGTGAAGCCCCAGTCGGCCTTCAGACGGCGACGGCGCGTGGCCGGCGGCTCGGGCAGCGCGGCGCGCAGCTCCTCGATCAGCTCGAGGCTGGGCTCGACCGGAAGCAGGTCGGGCTCCGGGAAGTACCGGTAGTCGTCGGCGTCCGACTTCGGACGGCCGGGCGAGGTCGTGCCGGTGTCCTCGTGCCAGTGACGCGTCTCCTGGATGATCGCGCCGCCGTCGGCGAGGATCTGCGCCTGGCGCTGGATCTCGTACCGCACGGCGCGCTCCACGGAGCGCATCGAGTTGACGTTCTTGGTCTCCGTGCGGGTGCCGAGCGTGGAGGCACCGCGCGGGCGCAGCGACACGTTGGCGTCGCAGCGCAGGTTGCCGCGCTCCATCCGCGCCTCGGAGATCCCCAGTCCGATCACGATGTCGCGGATGGTGGCGAGGTACGCCTTGGCCACCTCGGGCGCGCGGTGCTCGGTGCCGAAGACCGGCTTGGTGACGATCTCGACCAGCGGCACGCCCGCCCGGTTGTAGTCGACCAGCGAGTACTCCGCGCCCTGGATGCGGCCCGTGGCGCCGCCGACGTGCGTGAGCTTGCCGGCGTCCTCCTCCATGTGCGCGCGCTCGATCGGGATGGTGATGATCTCGCCGTCGGTGAGCTCGACCTCCACCTGGCCCTCGAACGCGATGGGCTCGTCGTACTGGCTGATCTGGTAGTTCTTGCCGAGATCCGGGTAGAAGTAGTTCTTCCGCGCGAACCGGCTCGACGGCGCGATGGAGCAGCCGAGCGCGAGGCCCAGGCTGATCGAGGAGCGGATCGCCTCCGCGTTCACGGTGGGCATCGAGCCGGGAAGCCCCATGTCGACCGGCGCGACCAGCGTGTTCGGCTCGGCGTCGTGATTGTCCTCGTGGGCGGGGTTGGCCGCCGGCGAGAACATCTTGGTCCGCGTGTTGAGTTCGACGTGCACCTCGAGCCCGATCACGGGCTCGAACAGCTCGAGCGCCTTGTCGAAGTCCATCAGCTTCGCGGTCGCCATCAGCGGGCCGCTCCCTTCAGCTCCGGTGCGCGATCCAGGATCGATCCGCCCCACTCGTCGACGAGCAGCGCCTCGAGCGCGGCGCCGACGCGGTACAGACGCGCGTCCTCGCGGGCGGGCGCCAGGAACTGGATGCCCACCGGCAGCCCGTCCTCGACAGCGAGGCCCGAGGGCACCGAGATGCCGGGCACGCCGGCCAGGTTCGCCGGGATGGTCGTCAGGTCGTTGAGGTACATCGACAGCGGATCGTCGATCTTCTCGCCGAGCTTGAACGCCGTGGTCGGCGCGGACGGCGTGGCGATGACGTCGACCGACGCGAACGCCTCGTCGAAGTCGCGCTGGATGAGCGTGCGCACCTTCTGCGCGCTGCCGTAGTACGCGTCGTAGTAGCCGGCCGACAGCGCGTAGGTGCCGAGGATGATGCGGCGCTTCACCTCGGGTCCGAAGCCCGCGTCGCGCGTGGCCGACATGACGTCCTCGACCGTGCCGCCGGGCACGTCCAGGCGCATCCCGAACCGCACGGAGTCGAACTTCGCGAGGTTGCTCGACGCCTCCGCCGGGAGGATCAGGTAATAGGCCGCCACGGCGTACTCGAAGTGGGGCGCGCTGATCTCGACGATCTCGGCGCCCTGCGCCTCGAGCTTCGCGAGCGCGTCGCGGAACGACGACGCCACGCCCGGCTGGAAACCGCTGTCCGGCAGCTCCTTCACGACGCCGACCTTGAGGCCCTTGAGCACGTCGCCGCGCGCGCCCTCGCGGGCGGCCTCGGCGAACGACGGCCACGCCTCCGGGATCGACGTCGCGTCGTGGATGTCGTGTCCCGCGACGACGTCGTGCAGCAGACCCGCGTCGAGCACGGTGCGCGTCACGGGGCCGACCTGGTCGAGGCTCGAGGCGAGTGCGATCGCGCCGTAGCGGCTGACGCCGCCGTACGTCGGCTTGACGCCGACCGTGCCGGTCACGTGCGCGGGCTGGCGGATGGATCCGCCGGTGTCCGATCCGAGGGCGAGCGGCGCCTCGAAGGCGGCCACGGCCGCGGCGGAGCCGCCGCCCGAGCCGCCGGGGATGCGGTCGAGGTCCCAGGGGTTGCGCGTGGGCCCGTACGCCGAGTGCTCGGTCGAGGAGCCCATCGCGAACTCGTCCATGTTGGTCTTCCCGAGCGGCACGAGGTCGGCGGCCCGGGAGCGCGCCACGACCGTCGCGTCGAAGGGCGACATGTAGCCCTCGAGGATCTTCGATCCGGACGTGGAGGGCATGTCGGTCGTGACGAGCACGTCCTTGATCGCGAGCGGCACGCCCGCGACCGGTCCGAGCTGCTCGCCCGCCGCGCGGCGGCGGTCGACGTCGGCCGCGACGTCGAGCGCGCGGTCGGAGACGTGCAGGAACGCGTGGACGTCGCCGTCGACGGCGGCGATGCGGTCGAGGTGGGCCTGGGTGGCCTCGACGCTCGAGATCTCGCGCGACGCGAGCTTGGCGGCGAGGTCGGCGGCGCTCAGGCGCGTGAGATCGGTCACTGCTCCTCCCCCAGGATCGCGGTCACGCGGAAGCGCGAGCCGTCGGCGTCCGGCGCGTTCTGCAGGGCCTGCGCCGTCGTCAGCGTCTCGGCGACCTCGTCGGGCCGGTAGACGTTCCGCATCGGGATCGGGTGGCTCGTCGCGGGGACGTCGGGAGTGGCCACCTGCGCGACCTTGGCGATGTTGTCGACGATCGCGTCGAGCTCTCCGGTCAGGCGGGTCACCTCCTCGTCGCTCAGCTGGATCCGGGCGAGCACACCGAGATGGCGCACGACATCGGGGGTGATTTCAGACACCGTACGAGTCTACGTGGTGGCGCCTGCGCTCCTCCGCGCCCGCGCTTAGGCTGAAGCCGTGACGACCTACGATCCGCCGCGCCCCTGGATCTCCAGCTACGCCGCAGGTGTCCCCGCCGACCTCGACGAGATCACGGGATCGCTTCCCGACCTCGTCGCCGCCTCCGGTCGCGAATTCGGCGACGCGCCGGCGCTGCAGTTCTTCGGCCGCACCACGAGCTACGCCGAGCTGAACGCGGCGATCGACCGCGCGGCGGCGGGTCTCCACGCGCGCGGCGTGCGGAAGGGCGACCCCGTCGCGATCATCCTGCCGAACTGCCCGCAGCACATCATCGCCTTCTACGCGATCCTGCGGCTCGGCGCCGTGGCGGTCGAGCACAACCCGCTCTACACGCCGCGCGAGCTGCGCAAGCAGTTCGAGGACCACGGCGCCAAGCACGCGATCGTGTGGAGCAAGGTCGTGAAGACCGTGCAGGAGTTCCCTGCCGATCTCGCCGTGAAGACCCTCGTGTCGGTCGACGTCACGCGCGCCATGCCGCTGATGATGCGCGCGGCGCTGCACCTGCCGATCCGCAAGGCCCGCGAGTCGCGTGAGCAGCTCACCGAGAAGGTCCGCGGAGCCGTGCAGTGGGAGGAGCTCATCGCGGCCGATCCGCTGCCCGCCTCGCACCCCGGGCCCGTCACCGACGACCTCGCGATCATCCAGTACACCTCCGGCACGACCGGGACGCCGAAGGGCGCCGCGCTCACGCATCGCAACCTGCTCGCGAACGCCGCGCAGGCCCGCGCCTGGGTCCCGACCATCAAGCGCGGCCTCGGCACCAACGTCTACGCGGTGCTGCCGATGTTCCACGCGTACGGGCTGACGCTGTGCCTCACGTTTGCGATGTCGATGGGCGCGCGGCTCGTGCTGTTCCCGAAGTTCGACCCCGACATGGTGCTCGACGCCGCGAAGAAGCATCCCGCGACCTTCCTTCCGCTCGTGCCGCCCATCGCCGAGCGGCTGCTGAAGCGCGCCCAGGAGCGCGGCGCCTCGCTCGCCGGCACCGAGATCGCGATCTCGGGCGCCATGGCGCTGTCGGCGGAGCTCGTCGAGCCGTTCGAGGCGGAGTCGGGCGGCTTCCTCGTGGAGGGCTACGGCCTGAGCGAGTGCTCCCCGGTGCTGATGGCCAACCCGGTCGCGCCGCATCGCGTCGCCGGCAGCATCGGCCTGCCGCTGCCGGGCACCGAGTGCCGCGTGGTCGACCCGGACGAGCCGACTCGCGACGTCGAGCCCGGCCAGCCGGGCGAGCTGCTGGTGCGCGGCCCGCAGGTGTTCGGCGGCTACTACGGCAAGCCCGAGGAGACCGAGGCGGTCTTCGTCGACGGCTGGTTCCGCACGGGCGACGTCGTCGCGATCGACGAGACCGGCTTCGTCCGGATCGTCGACCGCATCAAGGAGCTCATCATCACGGGCGGCTTCAACGTCGCACCCACCGAGGTCGAGAACGCCCTGCGCCAGCACCCGGACATCGCCGACGCGGCCGTCGTGGGCCTGCCGAGCACGCGCAGCGGCGAGGAGGTCGTCGCGGCCGTCGTTCCCGATGCCGGCGCGGAGATCGACGTCGAGGCCGTGCGCGCGCACGTCCGCGACGTCCTGACGCCCTACAAGGTGCCGCGGCGGCTCTTCGTGGTCGACGAGCTGCCGAAGTCGATGATCGGCAAGGTGCTGCGCCGCCAGGTCAAGGAGCAGATCCTGCAGCTCACGTCAAGCGCCCCGGCGGACTGACAGGGGCACGGGCTAGCGTGGCAGCGTGAGCCCTGAAGAAGAGACCCCGACCGAGACGTCCCCCGAGCCCGGATTCGAGGAGCTCGGCATCACCGGATCCGTGCTCGCCGCGATCCGTGATCTCGGGTACGAGACGCCGTCCCCCATCCAGCGGGCGACGATCCCGACGCTCCTGAGCGGCCGCGACGTCGTCGGCATGGCGCAGACCGGCACGGGCAAGACGGCGGCGTTCGCGCTGCCGATCCTGGAGCGCCTGGACACCGCCCGAAAGGTCCCCCAGGCGCTCGTGCTGGCGCCCACGCGCGAGCTCGCGCTGCAGGTGGCCGAGGCGTTCGAGTCGTACGCCGCGCAGATGCCGGACGTGCGCCTGCTGCCCGTGTACGGCGGTCAGGGCTACGGCGTGCAGCTGTCCGCGCTCCGCCGCGGCGTGCAGATCGTCGTCGGCACGCCGGGCCGCGTGATGGACCACCTCGCCAAGGGCACGCTCGACCTGTCGGAGCTCGACTACCTCGTGCTCGACGAGGCCGACGAGATGCTGAAGATGGGCTTCGCCGAGGACGTCGAGCAGATCCTGTCCCAGACGCCCGAGGAGAAGCAGGTCGCGCTGTTCTCGGCGACCATGCCCGCGCAGATCCGGCGCATCGCGCAGCAGTACCTGCGCGACCCGGAGGAGATCTCGGTCAAGTCGAAGACCGCGACCAACGCGAACATCACGCAGCGCTACCTCGTCGTCTCGTACGCGCAGAAGGTCGACGCCCTGACGCGCATCCTCGAGGTCGAGAACTTCGACGGCATGATCGTCTTCGTCCGCACGAAGAACGAGACCGAGACCCTCGCCGAGAAGCTGCGCGCCCGCGGTTACTCCGCGGCGGCGATCAACGGCGACATCCCGCAGAACCTGCGCGAGCGCACCGTCAACCAGCTCAAGGAGGCCAAGCTCGACATCCTGGTCGCCACCGATGTCGCCGCCCGCGGCCTGGACGTGGAGCGCATCAGCCACGTCGTGAACTTCGACATCCCGACGGACACCGAGTCGTACGTGCACCGCATCGGCCGCACGGGCCGCGCGGGACGCACGGGCGACGCGATCAGCTTCATCACGCCGCGCGAGCGGTACCTGCTCGGCCACATCGAGCGCGCCACGCGCCAGCAGCCCACGCAGATGCAGCTGCCGACCGCGGAGGACGTCAACAGCACCCGGCTCGCGCGCTTCGACGAGGCGATCACGGAGGCGCTGCAGGACACGGGTCGCCTCGACACGTACCGGGACGTCATCGCCCACTACGTGCGCAACCACGACGTGCCCGAGGCGGATGTCGCCGCCGCGCTGGCGATCGTCGCGCAGGGCGACAAGCCGCTGCTGCTGGAGGCCGAGAACGACCGGCTCGCGGCTGCGGTCGCGGCCGACAACCGGCCCGCGCGCGGCAAGTCCGGAACGACGCGGGAGCCGCGCGAGGACCGACCGCCGCGCCGCGGCCGGGGCGACTACGAGGCGTACCGGATCGAGGTGGGCCGTCGCCACCGCGTCGAGCCGCGCCAGATCGTCGGTGCGCTCGCGAACGAGGGCGGCCTCGGCCGCGACGACTTCGGCGCGATCCAGATCCGCCCGGACTTCTCGATCGTCGAGCTGCCCGCGAACCTCGACCGCCGCGTGCTGGAGAAGCTGCGGGACACCCGGATCAGCGGGAAGCTCATCGAGATCCGCCCGGATCGCGGTGCGCCGGGCCGCCGGGCGCCGCGCGACGGCGACCGTCCGGCGCAGGATCGGGACCGCCGCCCGGCGCACGACGACCGCGACGATCGTCCCGCCCGCAAGCCCCGCCACCGCAGGGACTGACGCAGACGCGAGGACGCCCGCCGGATCATCCGGCGGGCGTCCTCATGTCGCGGCGCCTGTCACCAGCGGGCGTGCACCAGCGGGCGGATCGCCTCGTCGTAGAGGTCGCGCACGGCGTCGAGGAAGTCCTGCGGCAGCGGCCCGATATCGCCGGCCGCCGCGTTGGCGCGGGCCTGCCCGGGGTTGCGGGCGCCCGGGATGACCGTGGTCACGCCCGGCTGCTGCGCGACCCACGCGAGTGCCGCCGTGGCCGGCTCGAGCCCGGCCTCGCGCGCGAGCGCCGCGAAGCGCTGGGCGGCGTCCACGCCGGTCTCGTAGTCCACGCCCGAGAAGGTCTCGCCCACGTCGAACGCCTCGCCGTGGCGGTTGTAGGTGCGGTGGTCGTTCGCGGCGAACGTCGTCTCCCGCGTGTAGCGGCCGCTCAGCAGCCCGCTCGCGAGCGGCACGCGCGCGATGATCCCGACGCCCGCGTCCAGCGCCGCCGGCAGCGCCTCGTCGAGCGGCTTGCGGCGGAACGCGTTCAGGATGATCTGCACGCTCGCGACGCCGGGGCGCTGGATCGCGCGCCGCGCCTCGGCGACGCTCTCGACGCTCACGCCGTAGTTCGCGATCGCGCCCTCCGCGACGAGCGCGTCCAGGTCGTCGAACACGCGGTCGGTCTCGTACACGTCGCTCGTCGGGCAGTGCAGCTGCACGAGGTCGAGGGTGTCGACGCCGAGGTTCCGGCGCGAGCGGTCGGTCCAGGCGCGGAAGTTCTCGAGCGTGGCGTGGGCGAGATCCGGGGCGTCCGCCCGCCGGATCATCTTGGTCGCGACGAACACGCCGGAGTCGGGGTTGGCGCGCAGCCACTCGCCGATCGTCTGCTCGCTGCGGCCGTCGCCGTAGACGTCGGCGGTGTCGAAGAACGTCACGCCCGAGGCGTGGGCGGCGTCGAGCACCGCGAGCGCGTCGCTCTGCGCCACGTCGCCCCAGTCCGCTCCGAGCTGCCAGGTTCCGAGGCCGATCGCGGAGACGTCGCGGCCGGTGCGTCCGAGGGTGCGGTGGTCCATGCTTCCGAGCCTATTCGGCCGCGCCGTCTTCGGAGCTCGGCGGCAGCGCATCCGGGCCCTCGGTGACGAGGACGTGGAACTGCGCGGCGTCGATGATCCGCACGCCCAGCTGCTCGGCCTTGGCGAGTTTCGAGCCGGCGCCCGGCCCCGCGGCCACGAAGTCGGTCTTCTTCGACACGCTCGACGCGGCCTTGCCGCCGGCCTTCATGATCGCCTCCTGCGCGCCCTCGCGGGAGTAGCCCTCAAGCGATCCGGTCGCGACGACCGTGAGTCCCTCGAGCACTCCCCCCGCCGCGGCGGCCGCGCCCGGCCCCGGATGGCCGGGGTTCTCGAAGCGCACGCCCGCGGCGCGCCAGCGGTCGATGATGTCGACGTGCCAGTCGACGTCGAACCAGTCGAGCAGCGAGTCGGCGATGATCGGGCCGACTCCCTCCACACCCGCGAGCTCGTCGCGCGAGGCCGCACGGATCGCGTCGAGCGAACCGAAGTGCGCCGCCAGCGCGCGGGCGGCCACGGGGCCGACATGCCGGATGTTCAGCGACACCAGCAGCCGCCACAGATCCTTGGTCTTGGCCTTCTCGAGCTCCTCCATGAGCGTCAGCGCCTGCGCGGACGGCTGCGGCCCGTCGTCGCCCCGCTTGCGCTCGGCGGCCGTGGGGTTGCGACGGAACGGCGCCCGGCGGACGTACTCGCCCGTGGCCTCGTCGACGCGACGCTCGCCGGTCTCGGCGTCGCGCACCACGACCTCGATCGGGACGATCCGATCGAGGGTGAGCTCGAACAGCGCCGCCTCGGTGCGCAGCGGCGGCTCGGCCGGGACATCGGGCTGCGTCAGGGCGGCGGCCGTGACCTCGCCGAGGGCCTCGATGTCGAGCGCGCCGCGCGATCCGATGTGCTCGATACGACCGCGCACCTGCGCGGGGCAGGCCTCGGCGTTCGGGCAGCGGAGGTCGATGTCGCCCTCCTTCATCGGCCGCAGCGGCGTGCCGCACTCGGGGCAGTCGGCCGGCATCACGAACGCGCGCTCGGTGCCGTCGCGCTTGTCGACCACCGGTCCGAGCACCTCGGGGATCACGTCGCCGGCCTTGCGCAGCACGACGGTGTCGCCGATCAGCACGCCCTTGGCCTTGACGACGTCCTGATTGTGCAGGGTCGCCTGGCGGACCACGGATCCGGCGACATGCGCCGGCTCCATGACGGCGAACGGCGTCGCGCGGCCCGTGCGGCCCACCGACACGACGATGTCGAGCAGGCGCGTGTGCACCTCCTCGGGCGGGTACTTGTACGCGATCGCCCAGCGGGGGGCGCGGCTGGTCGCGCCGAGCTCGTCGTGCAGCGCGAGCTCGTCGACCTTCACCACGATCCCGTCGAGCTCGTGCTCGACCGAGTGCCGATGCTCGCCGAAGTGCTCGACGAACGAGAGGACCTCTTCGATCGACGAGCACACCTTGGAGTGGGGACTGATCGGCAGGCCCCACTCCCACAGCTGCGCGTACACGTCGCTCTGCGCCTCGACGGGCGGATTCGGCCACGCGCCGATGCCGTGCACGTACAGCCGCAGCGATCCGACGCGCGCCAGCGCGGCCTCGAGCTCGAGCCCCGACTTCTTCTCGATCTGCTGCCGCAGGCCGCCGCTCGCGGCGTTGCGCGGGTTGGCGAACGCCGGGAACCGCCGCGCGGCCGACAGCTGCGCCTTCTCCTCGTCGAACGGGCGCGAGCGCGACGTGGCCCGCTCGCGCCCCTCCGCCACGGCCCGGTCGCGCAGGTCGGCCTGCAGCGCGTTGAGCCGCTCGAACGCCGCGACGGGGATGAACACCTCGCCGCGCACCTCGACGATCGGCGGATGGCCGTCGCCCGACAGCCGCTCGGGGATGTCGTCCAGGCGCAGCGCGTTCTCGGTCACGAGCTCCCCCACGCGCCCATCGCCGCGCGTCGCCGCGGACGTCAGCACGCCGTTCTCGTAGCGGAGGCTGATCGCCAGGCCGTCGATCTTGAGCTCCGTGAGCCACGCGACCCGCCGGCCCGCGGCATCCTGCGTCTTCGTCGCCCACGCGCGCAGCTCGTCGACCGAGAACACGTTGTCGAGGCTCAGCATGCGCTCGGCGTGCTCGATGGTCGCGAGGGCGGTGCCCTCGGCCGCGCCCACCATCTGCGTCGGCGAGTCCTGCCCCTGCAGCTCGGGATGCGTGCGCTCGATGGCCTCGAGCCGCTTCATCCACGCATCGTAGGTCGCGTCGTCGACGAGCGACGTGTCGCGCCCGTAGTACGCGTCCTTCGCCTCCAGGATCCGGTCGGTGAGCTCCCGCGCCTCGGCGCGCGCCTCGTCGAGCGTCAGATCAGGAAGGTCGTTCACGACGTCAGCCACCCCCCAAGTCTACGAAGCGGGTCGGACATCTCCGGAGCGCCGGCGCTCACTCGGCAGCCGGTACCGGGAGAGCCGAGGCGACCGGATCAGACGCCGGCCGCGACCGCCGAGACCGTGCGGTCGATCGTGCACTGGCCGATCACCCGCGTGCCGGCGTAGATCACGGCGGTCTGCCCGGGGGCGACGCCGTGCAGCGGCTCATCCGGCGTCACGATCAGCTCGCCGTCGCGCACGACGGCGATCGCCGGAACCGGATCCGCATGGGCGCGCACCTGCACGTCGCACGCGAACGGCGTGGTCGGATCGAGCGGCTCCGCGCCCGCCCACGTGAAGCGGGCCCCGGCGAGCTCGCCGATCGCGAGCGCCTCCTTCGGGCCGACCACGACCGTGTTCGACACGGGCCGCACCTCGAGGACGAAGCGCGGCTTGCCGTCCGGCGCCGGGACGCCGAGACGCAGGCCCTTGCGCTGGCCGACCGTGAACCCATGTGCGCCGTCGTGCGATCCGACGACCGCGCCCGTCCGATCCAGGATCTCGCCGGGGGCCGCGCCGACCTTGTCGGCGAGCCAGCCGCGCGTGTCGCCGTCGGGGATGAAGCAGATGTCGTAGCTGTCGGGCTTGGTGGCCACGGTGAACCCGCGCGCCTCGGCCTCGGCGCGCACGAGCGCCTTGGACGGCGTCTGCCCGAGCGGGAAGTACGTGTGCGCGAGCTGCTCGGCCGTCAGCACGCCGAGCACGTACGACTGATCCTTGGCCTCCTCGCTCGAGCGATGCAGCTCGAGGCCGCGCTCGCCGTCGCGCAGGGTCGCGTAGTGGCCGGTGCACACGGCGTCGAAGCCGAGCTCGAGCGCGCGCTCCAGGAGCGCGGCGAACTTGACCTTCTCGTTGCACCGCATGCAGGGGTTGGGGGTGCGGCCCGCCTGGTACTCGGCCACGAAGTCGTCGATCACGTCGTCGCGGAAGCGCTCCGAGAAGTCCCACACGTAGAACGGGATGCCGAGCCGGTCGGCGACGCGCCGGGCGTCCATGGCGTCCTCGATCGTGCAGCAGCCGCGGCTGCCCGTGCGCAGCGTGCCGCCCGCGCGGGACAGGGCCAGGTGCACGCCGACGACGTCGTGCCCCGCGTCCACCGCGCGCGCCGCGGCGACCGCGGAGTCCACTCCGCCGCTCATCGCCGCCAGGATCCGCATGCCTCCCAGTCTAGGAAGCGCCGGCTGGGCGAGGGCCGGGCGGCGCGCAGTCGTCGGATCAGACGCCCGGTTGTCGGGTCGGCGGGGCGGATGAGACGCGTGACTCACCTCGTGTCCCACCCGCACCGCGGATCCGACGCCCGAGCCGGTCGTCCGACGACTCAGCGCCGCGCGGCCTGCCGGTACGCCGCGGGCAGCGCGGCGAGCAGGGCGTCGACGTCCGCGTCGGTCGTCGTGCGCCCCAGCGTGATGCGCAGCACCTGGCGCGCGGCGCGCTCGTCGAGGCCCATCGCCATCACGACGTGCGAGGGCTCGGGCACGCCCGCCTGGCAGGCCGATCCGGTGGACACGGCGATGCCCGCGCGGTCCAGCAGGTACAGCAGCGACTCCCCCGGCGCGCCCGGCAGATGCAGGTGCACGTTGCCCGGCAGCCGAACGGCCGGATCGCCCAGCAGGATCGCGTCCGGGAGCTCCGCCCGCAGCCGCGCGACCAGCCGGTCGCGCAGGCCCCGGAGGCGGGTCGCCTCAGCTTCCCGCTCGGCCTCCGCCAGCTCGGCGGCGACCGCGAGCGCGGCCGCGCCGGGGACGTCCTGCGTCCCGGCGCGCAGCGACCGCTGCTGTCCGCCGCCGTGCAGCAGCGCGGTGACGCCGGCCTCGCGCGACACGACGAGCGCGCCCGTGCCGACCGGGGCGCCGATCTTGTGACCGGACACGCTCAGCGCGACGAGCCCCGCGGATCCGGATGCCTCCCCCCGCCAGGTGCGGAACGCGACCGGCACGTGGCCGAAGGCCGCGACCGCGTCGAGATGCAGCGGCACGCCGGCCACGGCCGACGCCGCGGCGAGGGCCGCGGCGTCGTTCACCGTGCCGGCCTCGTTGTTCGCCACGAGGGCGGTGGCCAGGGCGGCCCCGGCGCCGAGCGCGTCCCGGAACCGCTCGGGCCGGATCCGCGCCTCGCCGTCGAGCGCGACCGGCACGACCCGCGCGCCCTCGTGCTCCCGCAGCCACGCGACGGCGTCGAGCGTCGCGTGGTGCTCGCCGTCGGGCAGCACGATGGCGTTCGCCGCTCCCGCAGGAGGTGCGCCGGAGCCGCCGGCGCGCGCCCACCACAGGCCCTTGAGCGCGAGGTTCGCGGCCTCGGTGCCCCCGGACGTGAGCACCACCTCGATGGGCTGGCAGTCCAGCACGGCGGCGAGGCGCTCGCGGGCGTCCTCGAGCAGGCGCCGGGCGGTCTGGCCCGCCCCGTGGATGGACGACGCGTTGCCGACCACCGCGGAGGCCTCGAGCCACGCGTCGCGCGCCTCCGCGCGCAGCGGCGACGTCGCGGCGTGATCGAGGTAGACGGTCATCCGGCGGCTGTCAGAAGAGCAGCGACGTCAGCCGGCCGCGGGCGCGCACGACGCGCGGATCCGCCGCTCCGACCAGGCCGAACAGCTCCACGAGGCGATCGCGCACGGGCGCGCGCTCGTCCGTGGGCAGCGCGGCGAACAGCTCGAGGAGCCGGTCGAACGCGTCGTCGACGTGCCCGCCGGCGACGTCGAGGTCGGCGACCGCGAGCTGCGCGGCGACGTCCGCCGGCGCGGCGGCCGCGGCCTGGCGCGCGGCCTGCAGGTCGACGCCCTGCACGCGGGCGAGCAGGCTCACCTGCGCGAGACCCGCCTGGGCGTCCTCGTCGCGCGGGTTCTCCTTGAGAGCCTGCTCGTACGCCGACACGGCACGCGGGTAGTCGCCCGCCTCGATGGCCGCGAACGCCTCGGCATGCAGCGGCGGCAGCGGCGGCTCCTCGGGCTCCTCCGCCGCGGGAGCGGCGCCCTCGACGGGCACGGTGCCCGTCACGCCGTTCTGCGCCGCGAGCTGCAGCAGCTGGTCGAACACCTGTCGCACCTGCTCCTCCGGCACGGCGCCCGTGAACAGCGGCACGGGCTGGCCGCCGACGAGCGCCACGACCATCGGGATCGACTGGGCGCGGAACGCCTGCTGCAGCTGCGGGTTCGCGTCGACGTCGACCTTCGCCAGCAGGAGGCGTCCGGCCAACTCCGTCACGACCTTCTCGAGAACGGGGCTGAGCTGCTTGCACGGGCCGCACCACTCGGCCCACAGGTCCACCACGACCGGCACGCGGCGCGACAGCTCGAGCACCTCGCCGAACGTCGCGTCCGTCACGTCGAAGACGAGCGGCAGCGCCCCGGATCCGGCCGGAGCCGGAGCGGGTGCGCCCGCCGCGGCCGGCGCCGGCGCGGAGCGGTTGCGGAGGGCGGACAGGTCCACGGCGCCGCGCAGGGCTGCGGCGTTCAGGGTGGAGTCACTCATCGGTCACCTTTCGACGGATCCGGTCGATGCAACGCGGAACGGGTCATTCGCCTTCCCCGAGGATCTCCGCGTTGCGGAGCCCCGAGGAGTACCCGAGCAGCCGGATCTTCTCGGTGGAGCCCTGTGCGGGCACCGCGAAGAACAGCTGGTCCGTGTACGTCGTGGCGACGCCCGTCGCCGACGCCGTCTCTCCGGTCAGCGTCGACAGCGCTGGATCGCCGTCCAGCTTGATCGCGGCGTCGTCGGCCGTGGGGCGCACCTTCTCGACCTCGTCGACCGTCACCGCGACGATCGCGCCGCTCTCGAGCGTCGCCAGCGCGGTCGGATCGCCGGGGCCGGGGCCGCTGCCGAACTCGATCTCGCCGGTCTCCTGGCCCGTCTCGTTGAAGTGCGCCAGCGTCGCCGCGCGGCGCTCCTCGGCCGCGACGCGGAACGAGTCGTTCTCCATGTCGAACAGCGACGCGTACTGGCTCTTCTCCCCGTTGGCGAGGACGTCGGCGTAGGTCGCGGCGAGGTCGTTCGGCGCGACGGCGAGGAAGGACGAGTCCGGGGGCACGAGGGCGGCGCCCAGCCAGGACGGCGCGAGATCCGGGATCTCCACGGCCGCCTCGAGGCTCGCCACGGTCGTCAGCTTGTAGTCGGACCACGGATCGGCCTGCGTGAGGTTCATGATGCTCGGCGGGGCGGGCTGGTCGCCGCTGTCCTCGCCCTCGACGATGAGCATGGCCGAGCGCGGCCACTCGTCGAACGCCTGCGGCAGCAGCACCTGCACGCTGGCACCGGGGATCGGAAGCGGCGCCGGGTGGTCCTCGACGTCCTGCCGGATGCGGTAGTTCACCTCGCGCATCTCGAGCGCGACGCCGTCGAGGCGCGTCGCGGCGAGCTCGCCGTCGCGGTTCTCGTCGGCCTCGGCGACCGTCTCCGCGAGCGACGCGACGATGCGCTGCGCCTGCGCGTCCGTCAGTGCCGGCGCCTGCTGGTTCTCCGGTGCGACCACCGTCGGCGTCGGCGTGGGTGTCGGCGACGCCGTGAGCTGGGGCCATGCCTCGGGCGAGCAGCCCGTCAGCAGGGCCGCCGTGAGGCCGATCGCGGGCAGCGCGATGAGCGCGCGGCCGCCGCGGCGGCGGCCGCCACCTTCACCGGGCTTCGCGGCATCCTGCTCGTCCGCCCCCGCGGCGTCCGGTGTCTCGTCCGTGTTCTTCGTGTCGTCCGCCTCCGGCGCGTCCGAATCCGGACCGGACGTGATCTCCTTGCGCGGCTCCGCGGCCGCGACGGCGCCGCGCCGGCGGCCCGAGCCGAGCGCGAGCGGCTGCGTCGGCGGCAGGACGCTGCCCTTGCGACGCGGCCCGCGCGAGCGGCGCACGTGGCGCAGACCCAGGATCCACAGGATGATGCCCAGCAGCAGCAGGATCGCGCCGCCGACGATGAGCGGGCCCGCCCACGGCGTGGCGTTCGAGATCGGCCAGACGATCGAGATGTCCGCGGGAGCCGGGGCCCGGCC
This sequence comes from Microbacterium rhizophilum, assembly GCF_039605615.1. Classification (NCBI taxonomy): domain Bacteria; kingdom Bacillati; phylum Actinomycetota; class Actinomycetes; order Micrococcales; family Microbacteriaceae; genus Microbacterium; species Microbacterium rhizophilum. The sequence goes on from NZ_JBCNUN010000001.1 coordinate 485,816, forward strand.
GTCCGACGCGAGGAGGACGCTCACGCCCTCCGGCAGCTGCAGGCGGGTGCTGAGCGATCCCTCGCCCTCGTACTCCTCGAGCCAGAGATCGGCGCCCCGGGGATCGCGGCCCGGGAACTCGGGTCCCTCCCACGTCGGCTCCGCGGCGTCGACGGACTCCGAGACGGCCTGGCCGCTGTCATCCAGGGTGACGTGCGTGAACGGCGCGTCCGAGAGCCACGCCTCCATGTCGGCGGTGCGGCCGTAGGCGAGGTAGACGCGGTCGGATCCGGAGACGTCGAGCGTCTGCGTGCCCTGGTGGGCGCGGAGCACCTCGGCGTCGATCAGCGTATAGGGCTGCTCCTCGGTCGTCTCGATCGCCATCTCGGCGGTATCGGGACCCAGGAAGACGGTGCGCTGGGCGATGCCCGCGCCGATCAGCGCGGCAGCGAGCACGAAGGCGATGACCGCCCAGACGAAACGCACGAATCCGACTCCTCACACGACCCGCGCATCGGTTCCGGCGGGTCTCGGCACTCGACTCTCCAGCCTAGCGAAGCGTCCTGAATGTCGCCCAGGAGCAGGTCGTGACCGGATCGTGTCGCCGCAGAGCCCTATTCTGACCTCACAGGAACCGCCGAGGAGGCCGCTTGAAGATCCACAACCCCTTCCGGGTCGCACTGGTCGCGACGCTCGGCGTCGGTCTCGGCATCATGCTGATCCAGAGCGTGCAGACGCTGTCGACGATCCTGCTGTACGTCGGCACCGCGCTGTTCATCGCGCTGGGCCTGGACCCGGTGGTCTCGTGGCTCGAGCGGCGCCGGCTGCCGCGCTGGGCGGCCGTGCTCGTCACGCTGGTCGCGGTGCTGGGCCTGTTCACGGGCATCGTGCTGATCATCCTGCCCGTGCTGGTGGATCAGATCGGCGAGCTGGTCCAGGAGGTCAGCGCGATCATCGAGCGCGGCACGTGGCAGGAGGACATCCGCGACTGGCTGCTGCTCTACTTCCAGGACGACGTCATCGACCAGGTCTTCACGAACGTCCAGGACTGGCTGCTCGGCAACATCGACACGATCAGCGAGAGCCTCGTCGGAGTGACGTTCGGCGTGGTGAGCGGTCTGTTCGGCGCGTTCATCGTGCTGATCCTGACGATCTACTTCACGGCCTCCACGCCCTCGCTCAAACGCGCGATCTACCAGCTCGCGCCCGCCTCGAAGCGCCCCACGTTCGTCTCGCTCGGCGACCAGATCACCGACTCGGTCGGCTACTACGTCATGGGCCAGGTCAGCCTCGCGCTGCTCAACGGCGTCCTGAGCCTGGTCTTCCTCAACATCATCCAGGCGCCGTTCCCCGCCGTGCTCGCGGTGATCGCGTTCCTCGGCTCGATGATCCCCCTCGTCGGCACGCTCACGGGATCCGCGATCATCGCGCTCACGTGCCTCGTGCCGGGCCTCGGCTCCCCCACCACGGCGCTGATCGCGGCGATCTACTACCTCGTCTACATGCAGATCGAGGCGTATGTGCTCTCGCCGCGCATCATGAGCCGCGCGGTGTCCGTGCCCGGAGGCGTCGTCGTGGTCGCCGCCCTCGCCGGCGGCGCGCTGCTCGGACTGCTGGGCGCGCTCATCGCGATCCCGGTCGCGGCGAGCATCCTGATCATCTACCGGCAGGTCGTCATCCCCCGCATGAACGAGCGGTGACCGTTCTTCTCGTCACGCCCTCGCCCTGCTCGGGCACCGCTTCGCGGCGCCGCCCGCCGGGCGAGACGCCGTCGCTTCGCTCCATCGGGGCGTGAGTGGCGGGCGCATGAGCGACCGCACGCTCGCTTCGCTCGCACACCGTCGGCTCCGGCCGCACGCCCGACTAGGGGTACTCGGTCGGCAGCGGGAGGGCCGCGGGGTTGACGACGCCGACGATCTCGCTCAGCACGCGGGCGGTCTGCTTCTCGCCGACCCACAGGTGCTTGCCCTCGGCGACGTCGATCAGCCGGATGTGCGGGATCAGCGCGAAGCGCTCGGCGGCCTCGGCGGGGCGCAGGTAGTCGTCGAACTCCGGGATGAGCGCCACGAGCGGGCGCGGATCGCCCTGCCACGCGCGCAGCTCGTCGTCCGTCGTGCGGTGCAGGGGCGGGGACAGCAGGATCGCGCCGCGCACGTCGTGCCCGCGGCCGTACTTGAGCACCAGCTCGGTGCCGAACGACCAGCCGAGCAGCCACGGATCCGGCAGCCCCCGCTCGGCGACGAACGCCATGGCGGCGGCGACGTCGGCCTCCTCCGCCACACCCTCGCCGAACGCGCCATCGCTGGTCCCGCGGGGCGACGTCGTGCCGCGCGTGTTGAAGCGCAGCACCGCGAGGTCCGCCAGGGCGGGGAGCCGCGCGGCGGCCTTGCGGATGATGTGGGAGTCCATGAACCCGCCGTGCGTCGGCAGCGGGTGGAGGGTCACGAGCGTCGCGACCGGATCACGGTCGGCCGGCAGCGACAGCTCGCCGACGAGCGTGAGCCCGTCGCTCGTGCGCAGCTCGATGTCCTCGCGCCGGGCGGGCAGCAGCGTCGCTCCGCGGATCTCCATCCGTGTCTCCCTCCGGCCCTCAGGCCGTCTTCCAGCAGTGACTGTGCCAGTGGCGGCGCGCGGCGAGGTCCGCCGCCGCGCCCAGCACGCCGTCCTCGCGCCACACCACGAGGTGTGCGACGCCGACGTCGATCGTGGCGCCGCAGCCGGGGCACATGTAGGTCTTCTCCGCGCGGGCACCCGACACGGGCTGCACGGAGTACTCGCGGCCGCGGCGCATCTCGGTGCGCCGCCAGCCCGCGATCAGGCGTTCGAGCGAGTCATCGTCGCGGTCATCCCGGCGACGACGGTGGGAGCGGGGCATGGCGCGCGGCCTACCACCAGCTGTTGGCGGTCCAGAACGCGTAGGCGCCGGCCCAGCTGCCGTAGCGGCCCGTGGCGTAGCCCGTCGCCCACTTCAGGTTCGCGACGGGGTCGTAGCCGCCGCCGGGCACCTTGCTGCAGGGCAGGGCCTGGACGAGGCCGCACGCGCCGGACGAGGCGTTCGTGGCGTTGGGGTTCCAGCCGCTCTCGTGCGACACGATGTAGTCGACGTAGCCCCAGTCGCCCTTCGCGATGCCCGCGGCGGCCATCCACTGCTCGGGCGCGCCGCCTCCCGTGTAGAACGGGGCCGCCAGGGCCGAGCCGCCCGTGGACGCCGGTTGCGCGGCGGGCTTCTCGGCCTCGGCCTTCGCGGCCTCGGAGACGAGCTTCACGACGTCGTCGCGCGTCGCGCCCTCGGGCACCTCGACGCCCTCGCCCTCGGCGTAGGCGAGCCACTCCTCGAGCGACGCCTTCGGGTGCGGCGCACCGTCGGCCTGCTCCTCGAGCTCCATGGCGTACGTGCCGTACTGCACCGTGCCGGCGGCGGGCTCGAGGTTCGCGGCGGCGACGTACATCTGCGCGTCGGCCTGCGCCGTGTCGAACCTCGACCCGGGCACGCCCTCCGCCAGAGCCGCGGTCGTCGGCACGAGGTAGGCGGCCAGGAACCCGAACGCGGCGACGCCGGCGAACACGTTCAGCACGCCGCGGCGGCGGCTGAGGCGCGTCTGCGCGGGAGCGGCAGCACGGGCGAGAGACGCACGGGCGTCACGTCGTGTGAGCTGGGCTGCCGGTCGGGTTCGGGTCTCGTTGGCGGAAGTCACAGTCTCACGAGTGTAACCCGGGCTTCCCGGGGAATCCACCGCGAGCGTGATCTGTTCGTGATAATCCGGCGCGGCGGGATCAGCGCACGGCGAGCATCACGTCGACGACCGCGTCGAGCAGGGCGTCGACCTGCTCCTCGCGGTAGCCGCCGCGCACGGGCCGGAAGGCCGCCGCACGCACCTGCTCGACCGTGACGGGATCACCCGACTCGAAGTAGCGCGTGAGCCGATCCGTGACGAGATCCACCTCGTCCGCGGCGTATCCGTAGGCCAGCGGTCCGACGCGATCGAACCGCTCGCCCCGCGCGCGGCTCATCCGGTCCAGGATCACCTGCGCCTCACCACGGGCGCGATCCACCCACGCCTCGGCGCCGGACGACGCGATCGCACGCTCCCGCTCCCGCTCGGCGAAAGCGTCCTCGATCCGGCCCAGAGCGGCGTCCACCGCGGCGATCTGGTAGCCGCCCCGGCGCAGCGGGAAGGCGGCCTCGCGCACGGCCCGCGCGTCGAGCGCGGCCTGCCCCTGCTCGAACGTGCCGCGCGCCCGCGCGAGGAAGTCGTCGACCGCCTCGCGGTCGTAGCCCTTCTCCCGGCCCTCGGCCAGCGGGAACAGCAGGGCGCGGTCCGGCGTCGCCTCGGTCATGACACCGCCAGCGGCACGAGCAGGTGGTGCAGGACCAGGGCTGCGGTCGCGGAGGGCAGGATGCTGTCGAGCCGGTCGAGCACTCCCCCGTGACCGGGCAGCCACGAGCTCATGTCCTTGATGCCGAGGTCGCGCTTGACCATCGACTCGCTCAGGTCGCCGGCCGTCGCGGTGCCGACGATGACCGCGCCGATGATGAGCCCGCTCCACCACGGCAGGTCGAGCATGAACTGCGCGAGCAGCGCCCCCGCCGCGAGCGACGCGAGCACCGCCCCGCCGAAGCCCTCCCAGGTCTTCTTGGGGCTGATCTTCGGCGCCATGGGCGTGCGGCCGAAGGCCAGGCCCGCCGCGTAGGCGCCGGTGTCAGCGATCACGACGACGATGATGAACGCCAGCACCCACCACTCGCCGCCGGGCTCGCGCAGCAGCACGAGCGCGAGGCTGGTGAGGAACGGCACGTACAGCACGACGAACGCCCCGACGACGGCGTCCGCGAGCACGTCCGCGTAGACGCGGCCGTCCTGCGCGGCCATCTGACCGAGCAGGCGCCAGACGATCACCAGCGCGATGGAGGCGAACAGCATCGACCAGTGCAGCCAGAGGTCGCCGTAGTAGCCCGACACGAGCAGCAGCGCCAAGGCGGTCAGCTGCGGCACGAGGTCGATGCGTCGCCCGCCCGCCTGCAGCGCGCGCGACAGCTCGAACACGCCCAGCACGGCGACCGCCGCCGCGAACAGCGCGAAGATCGACTTCACGAACACCAGCGACGCGACCGTGACCGCGCCGATGCCGAGGCCGATCGCGATCGCGACGAACAGGTCGCGGCCGGTGCGCTGCTTGATCCGCTCGTTCCTCTCGTCGAACTGATCGCGCGCGTGTGTGGCGTGCATCTCGAACTCGCTGCGGGCCGCCCGGATCCGCGCCTGGAAGACCGCGCCGTGATCCGTGCGCGGCGTCTCGGGGATGACCTCGTGCTTCACCTCGGGCGGTGCGCCCGGCGGCGGCGTCGAGATGCCCCCGCGATCGGGCTCCGACGGCGCGAACGGCTCGGCCGGCGGTGCGCCGGCCGAGGTGCCCTCTGCCTCGGGAACGTCGGTCATGGGGTCAGACCTCGAGGAGTTCGGCCTCTTTGAGCTTGAGGGCCTCGTCGATCTTGTCGACGTGAGCCTTCGTGATCGCGTCGAGCTCCTTCTCGCCGCGCACGATGTCGTCCTCGCCGATCTCGTCCTTCAACGCGTCGAGGTCGTCCTTGATCTGCCGGCGGATGCCGCGGATGCGGACTTTGGCGTCCTCGCCCTTCGTGCGGACGAGCTTCACGAACTCCTTGCGGCGCTCCGTGGTCAGCTCGGGCATCGTGATCCGGATCATGTTGCCGTCGTTGCTGGGGTTCGCGCCCAGGTTCTGCATGTCGCGGATCGCGTCCTCGATCGCCTTGAGCGCCGACTTGTCGTACGGCGTCACGATGAGCGTGCGCGCCTCGGGGTTCGCGAGCGAGGCGAGCTGCTGCAGCGGCGTGGGCGTGCCGTAGTAGTCGACGAGGACCTTCTGGAACAGCTGGGGGTTGGCGCGACCGGTGCGGACGGTGGAGAAGTCCTCCTTCGCCGCTTCGAGGGCGCGGTCCATGCGAGAGGTGGCTTCGGCGAGGACGTCCGCGATCACGGTGACTCCATTCATCAGGGTGGTGCTCAGAGAGAGTTTAGTGGGCGCGCTGAGCGCGCTCTGGGAGGACGGCGCCGAGTCAGGCCGTGACGAGCGTGCCGATCTTCGCGCCGAGCAGCGCCTGCGTGACGTTGCCGGCCGGCTCCATGCCGAACACGCGCATGTCGATCCGGTTGTCCATGCACAGGCTGAACGCGGTCGAGTCGACGACCTTGAGGCCCTGCACGAGCGCGTCGGAGTAGCTGACCGTGTCGAGCTTGGTCGCGGTCGGGTCGGTGCGCGGGTCGGCGGTGTAGACCCCGTCGACGCCGTTCTTGGCGACCAGCACCTCGTCGGCGCCGATCTCGAGCGCGCGCTGCGCCGCGACCGTGTCGGTCGAGAAGTACGGCAGCCCGGCGCCGGCGCCGAAGATCACGACCCGCCCCTTCTCCATGTGGCGCTGCGCGCGGCGCGGGATGTAGGGCTCGGCGACCTGCGTCATCGCGATCGCGGACTGGACGCGCGTGGCGGCGCCGGCCTGCTCGAGGAAGTCCTGCAGCGCGAGCGCGTTCATCACCGTGCCCAGCATGCCCATGTAGTCGGCGCGGCCGCGGTCCATGCCGCGCTGGCTCAGCTCGGCGCCGCGGAAGAAGTTCCCGCCGCCCACGACGATGGCGACCTCGACCGTGTCGGTCGCGGCGGCGATCTCCCGCGCGATCTGGCTCACGACGTCCGGATTCACGCCCAGCTGGCCGCCGCCGAAGGCCTCGCCCGACAGCTTCAGCAGGACGCGGCGGCGTCCGGTCTTCTCATCGATCACGGGTGTGTTCCTCTCGTCGCGTTCCTACGCTACCGGTGAGGGTGGCAGCGACCCCTGCGCGCGCTCGGCGTCCCCAGACGGATCCGCGCGCGGAAAGGGGCCCGGATCACGCGGATCCGGGCCCCTCTGTGACGTCTTACGCGCCGACCTTGAAGCGGGCGAAGCCGGTCACGGTGATGCCGGCGGCGTCCGCCACCTGCTTCACGGATTGCTTGTCGTCCTTCGCGTACGCCTGGTCGAGCAGGGCGACCTGCTTGAAGTAGGCGTTGAGGCGACCCTCGACGATCTTCGGAAGGGCGGCCTCGGGCTTGCCCTCCTGGCGCGTGAGCTCGGTCACGAGCTCGCGCTCCTTCTCGACCTCGGCCTCGGGCACCTCGTCGCGCGTCAGGTACGACGGGTTGGCGAACGAGATGTGCTGGGCGATGCTGCGCGCCGTCTCGGCGTCGCCACCCGTGTAGGCGACGACGACGCCGACCTGCGGGGGCAGGTCCTTGCTGGTCTTGTGCAGGTACACCTGGAAGGCGTCGCCCGACAGCGTGCGCACGCGGCGCAGCTCGACCTTCTCGCCGATGATGGCGGCCTCGTCGTCGATCAGCTGCGCGACCGTCTGGCCGCCCGCGGGGGCGGCCAGCGCGGCCTCGGCCGAGTCGGCGCCGACGGCGGCGGCCGCGTCGGCCACCTTGTCGGCCAGCGCGATGAAGCGGTCGTTCTTCGCGACGAAGTCGGTCTCGCACGCGAGCTCGATCAGCGTGACCTTGCCGTACTGCTCGCGCGCGGCGACCAGGCCCTCGCTCGTCGAGCGGTCGGCACGCTTCGCGTTGCCCTTCGCGCCCTTGAGACGAAGGATCTCGACGGCCTTCTCGACGTCTCCGTCGGCCTCCTCGAGCGCCTTCTTGGTGTCGACCATGCCCGTGCCGAGCTGCTCGCGCAGCGCCTTGATGTCGGCGATGGTGAAGTTGGCCATTGTTTCTGGCTCCTCGGGTTCGGTGGATCCTGATCGGATCCGGACGACTTACTTCTCGGTGGTCTCGGCGGCCGGAGCATCGGCCTCGGCCGCGGGCTCCTCGGTGGCCTCGGCCTCAGCGGCGGGCGCCTCGGCGACCTCGGCCTCAGCGGCGGGCGCCTCGGTCTCGGTGGCCTCGGCGGCGGGCGCCTCGGTCTCGGCCGGGGTCTCGAGCAGCTCGCGCTCCCACTCGGCCAGCGGCTCGGCGTCGCCCTCGGGGTTGTGCTTCTGCTGCAGGCCCTCGGCGGCGGCGTCGGCGATGATGCGCGTCAGCAGGCCGACCGAGCGGATGGCGTCGTCGTTGCCCGGGATCGGGTACTGCAGATCGTCGGGGTCGACGTTCGTGTCGAGGATGCCGATGACGGGGATGCCGAGCTTCTTGGCCTCGTCGATCGCGAGGTGCTCGCGCTTGGCGTCGACGACCCACAGGGCCGACGGGGTGCGCGTGAGGTTGCGGATGCCGCCGAGCGACTTGTGGAGCTTGTCGAGCTCGCGCTTCTTGAGCAGCAGCTCCTTCTTCGTGAAGCCCGTGCCGGCCGGGTCGTTGAAGTCGAGCTCCTCGAGCTCCTTCATGCGCGCGAGGCGCTTCGACACGGTCTGGAAGTTGGTCAGCAGACCACCGAGCCAGCGCTCGTTGACGTAGGGCTGGCCGACGCGGGTCGCCTGCTCGGCGAGCACCTCCTGCGCCTGCTTCTTCGTGCCGACGAAGAGCACCGTGCCGCCGCGGGCGACGGTCTCCTTGACGAAGTCGTACGCCTTGTCGATGTACGTCAGCGACTGCTGGAGGTCGATGATGTGGATGCCGCTGCGCTCCGTGAGGATGAAGCGCTTCACCTTCGGGTTCCACCGACGGGTCTGGTGTCCGAAGTGCACGCCGCTGTCGAGCAGCTGGCGGATGGTGACCACAGCCATGGTCTGTCTCCTTGTTTCGCGGCGCGCACGGATCCGGGGATCCGGCTCGCGCCGATTGCGGTTTGATCTGCCGGTCGGTCGACCGGCGAGCCTGGTGCCCGGCGCACTTCCGCCCTCGCAGGGAGGGACCGGTGGGAGTGGATGCCGCGACGCTCATCCGGAGATGGGTTGTCGCTGTGGGCACGCGGAGTCATCCCGACACACGGGATGCGTCCTCCAGTGTATCAGGGCGGGGCCGTCCGGACGTCCGGCGGCGGGCGCCGTTCACCGGGGGTTCGGCCTGTCGTCCACAGGGGGCGGAGGCGCCGGATCCGCGCGGTCGGGCGGTGGATCCCGCGGCGGAACCCGCTCCCGGAGCCACGCTGGAGGAATGAGCGGTCTCGCGCGTCGGCTCCTCGCCGTGATCCTGCTGAGCGTCCTGCTGGCGGCGGCCCCCGCCGCGGCCGCGGGCGCGCCCGATCCGGAGTCCCGGATCGAGACGCCCGAGGTGTGGATCTGGCCCGTGACGGGAGGCGTGCGCCTCGTCGCGCCGTACATCGCCCCGGCTCACGCGTACGGACCCGGGCACCGCGGCGTCGACGTCGCGGCGGCGATCGGATCGGAGGCTGTGGCGCCCGCATCCGGCACCGTCGCGTTCGCGGGCACGGTCGTGGATCGCCCGCTCCTCACGATCGACCACGGCGGCGGGCTCGTCACCACGCTCGAGCCGCTGGAGGCGGACTTCTCCCCCGGCGACCCGGTGTCGCGCGGCGACGTGGTGGGACGGGTCGCGTCGGGCGGCCACGCGGCGCCCGGGTCGCTGCATCTGGGCGTGCGGCTCGACGGCGAGTACGTGAACCCGCTGCTTCTGCTCGGAGGCGTGCCTCGGGCGGTGCTGCTGCCCTGCTGCTAGGCGGGTTCTCCGGAGATGACCGCTTCTCAGGGCCACTCGGCGGCGGAGTCTCCTGAGAACGCGGCATCTCCTGAGGATCCGACGCGAGATCTCACGCGCGCGGGTGGGCGAGCCGGTAGGCGGCCGCGAGCCGCTCGGACGACACGTGCGTGTAGATCTGGGTGGTGCCGAGGCTCGCGTGGCCCAGCAGCTCCTGGACCGCGCGCAGATCGGCGCCGCCGTCGAGCAGATGCGTGGCCGCCGAGTGCCGCAGCGTGTGCGGGCCGACCGCGCTGGAGCCGAGCGCCGGCCCCACCTCTCGGGCGACCAGGTCGTACACGGCGCGGGAGCCGATCCGGCCGCCGCGCGTGCCGAGGAGCAGCGCCGGCCCGGATCCCGTCGCGCGCGCCGCGAGGGCCGGTCGCCCGCGCGTCAGGTATGCGTCGATCGCCCGCTTGGCGGGCGCCCCGAAGGGCACGACGCGCTCCTTCGACCCCTTTCCGAGCACGCGGACCGTGCCGCGATCCAGGTCGACGTCGTCGACGTCGAGACCGCACAGCTCCGAGACGCGGATGCCCGACCCGTAGAGCACCTCGAGCACCGCATGGTCTCGCAGCGCGACCGGGTCGCCATCCTGCGCCTGCCGCTCGAGACGGTCCAGGACGTCGCGCAGCGCGTCGGCCGTCGCGACGTGCGGCAGCGTGCGCCCCCGCTTGGGCGCCACGAGGCGGAGGCTCGGATCGGCCGCGATGAGCTGCTCCTCCTCCGCCCACCGGAAGAAGGTGCGGACGGCCGACGTGCGGCGCGCGATCGTCGAGCGCGCGTCGCCGCGCTGGGTCGCCTGCCACAGCCAGTCGCGCAGGTGCTCGAGGTCGACGTCGCCCAGGTCGATGTCGCCGACCACCGCGACGAGCCCGTGCAGGTCGTTGCGGTACGCGCGCACGGTCGCCGGCGAGAGCCGCCGCACCTTCTCGAGGTGCGCGGCGAACGCGTCGATCGCGCGGGTCAGCTGCACCGCTCCAGCTTCGCGCGTCTGCGCGCCGGCGGGCGCGCGACCCGCCCAGCGCTCAGTTCCCGTCGCGCTCGCGGCACGCTGCTCCCCGGCCGACGACGGCGTCAGGTCGCGCGCACGATCCGCCAGCCGTCGATCGACGACTCGACGCGGCCGTCGAGCTCGAGCAGTCCGAGCTCCGCCTGCACCTCTGCGAGGGACATGCCCGCGCGGCGCGCGATGTCGTCGAGCGTGCGCCAGACGCGGAGGCCGAGGGCGTCCAGCACCCGGATCGCCTCGGGGCGCGGGCGGTCCTCGCCGCGATGCTCCGCCGGCGCGTCCCACTCGCCGATCAGCTCCAGCACATCCGCGGCCCGGGTCACGCACGTGGCGTCGAACTCGCGCATCAGGCGGTGACAGCCCTCGGAGGTCGCGCTCGTCACGGAACCGGGCACGGCGCCGAGGGGCCGGCCGAGCGCGGCCGCATGCCCGGCCGTGTTGAGCGAGCCGCTGCGCCAGCCGGCCTCGACCACGACCGTCGCGGCGCTCACGGCCGCGATGAGCCTGTTCCGCTGCAGGAAGCGCCACTTGGTCGGCGTCCCGCCGGGCGGGACCTCCGCGATCACCGCCCCGTGCTCCGCGATCCGGGCGAACAGGTGCGCGTGCGCGGCCGGGTACACGCGATCCGCCCCGCCCGCGACGAATGCGACGGTGCGTCCTTCGACGCCGAGCGCCGCGCGGTGCGCCGCGCCGTCGACGCCGTACGCGCCGCCCGACACGATCGCGACGCCCTGCGCGGCGAGCTCCCCCGCGAGCATCCCGGACACGTGCTCGCCGTAGGGCGTCGCCGCCCGGGCGCCGACGAGCGACGCCGAGCGCCCCAGGCCGCCGAGGGCCTCCGGATCGCCGCGCACCCAGAGCGCGAGCGGCGCGTGCTCGCCGAGGTCGTCGAAGCGCTCGGACCAGATGCGGCCCTCCGGCGTCAGCACCGTGAGACGCGCCCTCGCGCCTGCCTCGGCGAGCCCCGCGATCATGCGGGCGTCGAGCCGCGGCAGCCAGCGCTTCAGCGCGGTCTGGAGATCGCGCGCCGTCACGCCGGGGATGTCCGGGACCGGCACGCCCGCCGCGAGATCCTCCACCAGCTGCAGGGCCGCCACCGGGCCGCACGCGGTCACAAGGCGGCCCGTGACGCCCTCGCCCGGCTCGGCGAGGGCGCTCCACGCGACACGCGCGGCCAGGATCTCCGGATCGTCCGCGGCCGACGCCAGCCGATCGACCGCGCGCCGCAGGGCCGGATCCGTCAGCAGGCCCGTCGTGCTCTCGTTCACCGCGTCACCCCTTTCTTGAGGAACAGCGCCTGGCCGACATCCGCGGCCGCCGGCTCGTCGCGGCCGGCCAGATCGGCGAGCGTCCACGCGAGCCGCAGGATCCGGTCGTAGCCGCGCAGCGTGATCGCACCGCGCTGCAGCGCCACCTCGAGCGTGCGGCGCGCCTCGGCGGCGATCGGCCGCGGACCCTGGCGCAGCCACGCGCCCGGCACGTCCGCGTTCACACGCCACGGCGTCCCGCGCAGGCGGTGGGCCGCGCGCTCCCGCGCGGCGGCGACCCTCTCGCGGGCCTGGGCCGTGCTCACACGCGGCCCGCCGTCCTCCCGCGTCGACGCCACGCGCTGCAGCCTCAGGTCGATGTCCATGCGGTCCAGCAGCGGACCGGACAGCTTCGCGAGGTACCGGCGCACGACGCTCGGCGCGCACGTGCAGGTGCCGCCGCGGACGCCGTACTCGCCGCACGGGCACGGGTTGGTGGCGAGCACGAGCTGGAACCGCGCGGGGAACTCCGCCCGGAACCCCGCGCGGTGGATCTCGATGCGCCCCTGCTCGAGCGGCTGCCGCAGCGCGTCCAGCACGCCTCCCGGCGCCTCCGCCGCCTCGTCGACGAACAGAACCCCGCGGCTGGCCCGCGCGATCGCGCCCGGCCGGGCGGTGCGCGACCCGCCGCCGACCAGCGCCGCCACCGACGCCGAGTGATGCGGCGCCTCGAACGGCGGGGTGCGATCCAGGGCGGTGACCGGCTCGCCGGCCAGCGAGCGCAGGGACGCGACCTCGAGCGCCGCCTCGTCGTCGAGCGCGGGCAGGATGCCCGGCAGCCGCCGCGCGAGCATCGTCTTGCCCGCCCCGGGCGGCCCCGACATCAGCACGTGGTGGCCGCCGGCGGCGGCCGCGATCAGGGCCTCGACCGCGGCGGGCTGACCGACGATCTCGGAGAGGTCGGAGCGGTCGCCCGCGCGCAGGACCAGCGCCTCCCCGGGCACGGGCTCGACGTCGGGCACGTCGATGTCGGCGCCGTGCCAGCGCGCCACCTGCGCGAGCGACGCCGCCCCGAGCACCTCGACCCCGGGGACGAGCTCCGCCTCCGCGAGGTTCGCGTGCGGCACGACGAACCGGTCGAACCCGCGTCGGGCGGCGGCGTGCACGGCCGGCAGCACGCCGGGCACCGGACGCAGCCTGCCGTCGAGCCCGAGCTCGCCGATGTGCAACGTGCGGGCGAGCGAGTCGACGGACATCAGCCCCTCGGTCGCCACCGCGGCCAGGGCGATGGCGAGGTCGAAGCCCGTGCCCTGCTTGGGCAGCGCCGCGGGCGACAGGTTGACCGTGACCCGCCGGTCGGGCAGCCGCATGTCGCTGTTCTCGCACGCGTTCATGACCCGGCGGTGCGCCTCGCGCAGCGCCTGGTCTCCCATGCCGATGATCCGGAACTCCGGCGTCTGCGCCGTGATGTCCGCCTCGACATCCACGAGCTCGCCCCGCAGGCCGGTCAGCGCGACGGCCCACGTGCGCGCGACGCGTCCCCCGCTCATCGCAGCCGCTCCAGGTGCTCGATCGCGCCGGTCGCGGGATCGCCGCCGATGATCGCGATCCCGTCGACCCGGATCCGCCGGGAGCGCGCGTCGTCGGGGTGCGCCCGCGCCCACGCCAGGGCGAGCCGCCACAGGCGGGCGAGCTTGCGCTCGTCGATCGCGGCGAACGGGTGCCCGTAGGCGATGCCGCTGCGCGTCTTGACCTCGACGATCACCAGCCGATCGCCCTTCGCCGCCACGATGTCGATCTCGCCGTCCGCGCACCGCCAGTTCCGATCCAGGATCGCGTAGCCGCACCGCGTCAGGTGCGCCGCCGCCCGTTCCTCACCCGCTCGCCCGAGCTCGTCCTTGCGTGCCATGCCCCGAGCGTGGCGGGATCCATCACCCCGGATGCGCCGGGTGGCGCCGCACGCGAACAAGGCGGACCGGTCGCGACCTGTGGACGACAGATCGGTGCCTCGGGCCCGTCATAGGATGGACGCACCATGGATGACGAGGTCTTCGACGACTACGACCGCGAGCTCGAGCTCGCTCTCTACCGGGAGTACCGAGACGTCGTCTCGCAGTTCCAGTACGTGATCGAGACGGAGCGACGGTTCTACCTCGCCAACGACGTCAGCGTCGTGCGTCACGACACCGAGCACGACTTCTACTTCGAGCTGACGATGACGGACGTCTGGGTCTGGGACATCTACCGCGCCGACCGCTTCGTGAAGTCGGTGCGCGTGCTGACGTTCAAGGACGTCAACATCGAGGAGCTCACCCGGCGCGACTTCCAGCTGCCCGACGAGCTGTCGCTCGACGGCAAGTAGTCAGAACAGCGTCGGCGCGTCGGCGATCGCCCACGAACGCCGGTGGTGGGCGCTGAGCCCGACCTCGCGGATCGCCGCGCGGTGCACCGCGCTCGCGTAGCCCTTGTTGCTCTGCCACTCGTAGGCCGGGTGGTCGTCGTGCAGCGCGACCATGCGCGCGTCGCGCGCGACCTTCGCGATCACCGACGCGGCGGACGCCGACGCGCAGTCGCGATCCGCCTTGATCACGGGGCGCACCGCCAGGCGCGAGGCCGCGACCGGGTTGATATAGTCGTGGTTGCCGTCCAGCAGGACGACGCCCGTGGCCGGCGCGAAGCCGAGCTCCTCGAGCGCCGCCAGCGCCCGCACGGCCGCCAGCCCGAGCGCCCGGATGATGCCGACCTCGTCGATCTCCTCCGCCTCCGCCCAGCCGATGGCGCTCGCCAGCACCCACTCGGACGCGCGCTCGGCGACCTCGGCACGCCGAGGCTCGGGGACGAGCTTCGAGTCGCGGAGCCCGACCGGGACCCGGCGCCGCGCCGACCGCGCGTCGACGACCGATGCGCCCACGGCGACCGGGCCCGCGAGCGCGCCGCGTCCGACCTCGTCGCACGCGAACACGAGCGGCGTCTCGCGCAGCAGCCGCCGCTCGAGCGACAGGGTGGGCACGGCGACGGCCATCAGCCCTGCTCGCCCTCGGGATCCGGGACGCCGGCGAACACCTCGTGCCGCGCGTCGATGCCGCCGAACCGGTCGAACGGCCACGTCCGCAGGAACACCCTGCCCACCACGTTGCCCTGGGGGACGAAGCCCTCCCCCGGCTGGTCGGTGTTGTATCGGGAGTCCTGTGACTTGTCGCGATTGTCGCCCATGACCCACAGCGCGCCCTCCGGCACCGTGACGTCGAACGCGTCGTTCGAGGCCTGGCGATCGCCGGTCGGCAGCTTCAGGTAGTCGAGCTCGTCGACGGGAACGCCGTTGATCGACATCTGCCCGAGCGCGTTGCAGCACACCACGTGGTCGCCCGGCAGTCCGATGATCCGCTTCACGAGGTGGTCGTCCGAGTCGGAGGCCGACAGCCCCACGAGGCTCAGGACCCAGTCGACGCCCGCCTCGAAGGGCGTGTGCTCGACCTCGGGCGCGGGCGGCAGCCAGCCGCCCGGGTCGCGGAACACCACGACGTCGCCCCGCGAGTACCCGGCCCAGTGCGGAGTTAGCTCGTCGACCAGGATCCGGTCGTCGATGATGAGCGTGTCCTCCATGGACGCCGACGGGATGAAGAACGACCGCACCACGAAGGTCTTGACGAGGAACGAGACGAGCACCGCGATGACCACGATCACGAGCACGTCGCGCAGGAAGCTCAGCCAGCCGCGCGTGCGTCCGCGGGTCTCGGGGACGGCTTCCGCCTCGCGCCGGTCGCGGCGGGAAAGGGGTGCCGCGGACGCGGGAGGATCGCTGCTCATGGGTTCCTTCGACTGCTCGCGCGCCGCTCGCGGGGCGCTCCATCCAGGGTCGCATATCCGGATGTCGGGAACGTACGGCGTGCCGACGATCGGACGGATCCGGATCGCGCCCTCATCGAGAAACGACGGAACCCCGCGACCGGAGTGGTCGCGGGGTTCCGTCGATGAGGCGCCGGCTCAGCCGCGCTTCTCCTTGATCTTCGCCTTCTTGCCGCGGAGGTTGCGGAGGTAGTAGAGCTTGGCGCGGCGCACGTCACCGCGGGTCACGACCTCGATGTGGTCGATGACCGGCGAGTGCACCGGGAAGGTGCGCTCCACGCCGACCTGGAAGCTGATCTTGCGGACCGTGAAGGTCTCGCGCACGCCGCCGCCCTGACGCGCGATGACGGCGCCCTGGAACACCTGGATGCGCGAGCGGTTGCCCTCGATGATGTTCACGTGCACCTTGACGGTGTCGCCGGGGGCGAAGGCGGGGATGTCGGAGCGGAGCGAGGCCGCGTCGACGACGTCGAGGATTTGCATGTCGGATCACTTCCTGCGGCCGCCACAGGCCGACCGCGTTGAGTTCAAGAGCGAGGTGGGTGTTGTGCTGTGAGGCCTGAAGGCCCTCGGCTCCCCTGCAGCAGAGCGGCGAAGCGAGCGCAGCGACGGCTGCACCGGCCACGGCACAAGGATCCATTATGGCATGTTTTCCGCCCGGGGCACACTCGCTTCGCTCGTCCCACGGCGCCGCCGTCGTACGAGGATCGTCAGCGCCGTTCGTCGATGACGATGACGCCGGTCGGCGGGGCCGGGCGGGTCAGCGCGGCCTCGCGCCACAGCTGCCGGATCTGCAGCCACAGCACGCCGACGGCGGCGAGGATCGCGAGCGTCAGGCTCAGCCCGAACCAGGCCTCGCTGAACAGGCCGACGACGATCGTCAGCACGTGCCACACGCCGAATCCCGCGACGTCGAGCCACGACACCATGCCCGTGCGCCGCACGGACGGACGCGCGCGGTTCAGCAGCGTGAATCCGGCCTGCGCGACGAACACCGACGGCAGCGCGACGAACAGGACCCAGAGGAACGCCCATCCGCCGGCGTCGGAGATCCCCCAGCCGATCAGCAGCCACAGGGGCAGCACGAAGGCGGCCGGCCAGAGCCAGCGGGAGAAGATGCGTCGGAGCGCCATACCGCGATGGTAGATCGCACCCGGCGCGAACCGGCCCTCGCATAGGGAAGGCACAGCCGCCTATCGGCGACAATGGTTCTCGAGCGAGAGGACCCTCATGATCGAACTGCGCACTCCGGCCGAGATCGAGCAGATGCGGCCCGTCGGCCGGTTCGTCGCGGAGACCCTCGCGAGCCTCCGCGCCGACACGAAGGTCGGTACGAACCTGCTGGCGATCGACCGTCGCGCGCACGAGCTGATCCGCAAGGCGGGCGCGGAATCGTGCTACATCGACTACCACCCGTCGTTCGGCGCCAGCCCGTTCGGCAAGGTCATCTGCACGTCCGTGAACGACGCGGTCCTGCACGGGCTTCCGCACGACTACGACCTCCGCGACGGCGACCTCGTCACGCTCGACTTCGCCGTGTCGCTGAACGGCTGGGTCGCCGACTCCGCGGTGTCGTTCGTCGTCGGGACGCCCCGCGACGAGGACCTGGCTCTCATCGACACGACCGAGCGAGCGCTCGACGCGGCGATCGCGGCGGCCCGGGCCGGCAGCCGCACGGGCGACATCTCCGCGGCGATCGCGGCGGTCGCCCATGCCGAGGGGCTCAGCATCAACACCGACTTCGGGGGCCACGGCGTGGGCCGCGAGATGCACGGCGACCCGCACATCGCCAACAACGGCCGCCCGGGGCGCGGCTACCCGCTCAAGCCGGGCCTGGTCATCGCGATCGAGCCGTGGTTCCTGCAGACGACGGACGAGCTCATCACGGACCCGGACGGCTGGACGCTGCGCAGCGCGGACGGCTCGCGCGGCGCGCACTCCGAGCACACCATCGCGATCACCGAGGACGGCCCGATCGTCCTGACCGACCGCACCGGCCTCTGACGCCGGACCTCACATCCCCGCCGCGCGGGACGTGAGGGAATCGTTCGCTCGGGGTAACCGAACGCCGCGGGGGCGCGAAACACGCGGTTCCTAGCGTGGGCACATGACCGCCTCGACCTCCGCACCCCGCCGCATCGCCGTCGTCGGCGCCGGCATGGTGGCGCACCGCTTCGTCGAGAGCCTGCTCAGCCGGGCCGGCGATGTCCGCGTGACCCTCATCGGCGAGGAGGGTCGGCCGCCGTACGACCGCGTGGGCCTCACGGGCTTCTTCGCCGGCTCTTCCGCCGACGACCTCACGCTCGACCCCCTGGACGACGAGCGCGTCTCGTTCGCCGCCGGCGATCCCGCGATCCGGATCGACCGAGCCGCCCGGATGGTCGTCACGCGCTCGCGCCGCGAGGTCGCGTACGACGCTCTCGTGCTCGCCACCGGATCGTACGCCGCACGCCCCGGCGTGGACGGCGCCGAGCTTCCGGGCACGTTCGTGTACCGCACGCTCGACGACGTCGCGGCGCTGCGCGCGTTCGTGACGGCCCGCTCGGCGCAGCTCGGCCGACCGCTCGCCGGCACCGTGATCGGCGGCGGCCTGCTGGGCCTCGAGGCCGCGGGCGCGCTGCAGGGCCTCGGGGTCGACGCGACGGTCGTGCAGTCCTCCGACCGCCTGATGTCCGCGCAGCTCGATCTCGCGGGCGGCTCGACGCTGCGTCGCCTGATCGAGAGCCGCGGCATCGCCGTGCGCGCGGAGAGCCGCACGACCCGCCTGGATCAGGATCACTCGGGCCACGTCACCGGCCTGGAGTTCCGCGACGGCTCGTACGAGCGCACCGACGTCGTGGTGTTCACGGTGGGCGTGCGCCCGCGCGACGAGCTCGCCCGCGACGCGGGCCTCGAGATCGGCCCGCTCGGCGGCGTCGCGATCGACGCGGGCTGCGCGACGAGCGATCCGGCGATCCTGGCGATCGGCGAGGTCGCCGCCTACGAGGGCCGCACGGTCGGCCTGGTCGCGCCCGGCTACGCCATGGCCGAGGTCGCGGCGGACCGGCTGCTCGGCGGCGGCGCCGTGTTCCCCGGCTACGACGACGCGACCAAGCTCAAGCTGTCGGGCGTGGACGTCGCGAGCTTCGGCGACGCGTTCGCGACCACCCCGGGCGCGCTCGACGTGGTCTACGCCGACCCCGTGTCGGGCGTCTACAAGAAGCTCGTGCTGTCGGACGATGCCAGGACGCTGCTGGGCGGCATCCTCGTCGGCGATGCCTCGGCGTACGGCTCGCTGCGGCCGCTGGTCGGCAGCGCGCTCGGCGCGGATCCCGCCGCCTACCTCATGCCCGAGGGCGGCGTCGAGGCACCCGCCGGCGACCTGCCGGACGACGCGATCGTGTGCTCGTGCTCATCGGTGACGGCGGGGCGGATCCGCGGCGCGGTGCACGAGGACGGCTGCGCCGACGCGACCGCCGTGAAGGCGTGCACGAAGGCGGGCGCGACCTGCGGATCCTGCTTCACGATGGTCAAGAAGATCGTCGGCAAGGAGCTCGCGGCCCTCGGCCAGACCGTCAGCAACGCGATGTGCGAGCACTTCGACCTGTCGCGGCGACAGCTGTTCGACGCCATCCGAGTGTCCGAGCTGACGACGTTCAGCGCGATCATCGAGCGCTTCGGCCGCGGCCGCGGCTGCGACGTCTGCAAGCCGGCGATCGCGAGCATCCTGTCGGGGCTCGTCGGATCCCACGTGCTCGACGGCGAGAACGCGACCCTGCAGGACACGAACGACCACGTGATGGCGAACCTGCAGAAGGACGGCTCGTACTCGGTCGTCCCTCGGATGCCCGGCGGCGAGGTGACGCCCGAGGGCCTGATCGCGGTCGGCCAGATCGCGAAGGACTTCGGGCTCTACACGAAGATCACGGGCGGCCAGCGCGTCGACATGTTCGGCGCGCGCCTCGAGCAGCTGCCCCTCATCTGGCGGCGCCTGGTGGACGCGGGCTTCGAGTCGGGCCATGCCTACGGCAAGTCGCTGCGCACCGTGAAGTCCTGCGTCGGGTCGACGTGGTGTCGCTACGGTGTGCTCGACTCGGTCGGCATGGCGGTGCGGCTCGAGCTGCGGTACCGGGGTCTGCGCGCCCCGCACAAGTTCAAGCTCGGTGTCTCGGGCTGCGCCCGCGAGTGCGCCGAGGCACGAGGCAAGGACGTCGGCGTCATCGCGACCGAGAACGGCTGGAACATGTACGTCGGCGGCAACGGCGGCTTCACGCCCCGCCACGCCGAGCTGCTGGCCGAGGGCCTGTCCGACGACGCGCTGCTCACGGCGATCGACCGGTTCTTCATGTACTACATCCGCACGGCCGACCGCCTGCAGCGCACCGCGCCGTGGTTCCAGGAGCTCGAGGGCGGCATCGAGGAGCTCCGCCGCGTCATCTTCGAGGACAGCCTCGGGATCTGCGCCGACCTCGACGCGCAGATGGCCCGCCACATCGCGAACTACGAGGACGAGTGGGCCGCCACGCTGCGCGACCCGGAGAAGCTGAAGCGCTTCGCGTCGTTCGTGAACGCGCCCGACACGCCGGATCCGTCGCTCGCGTACGTGCCGGAGCGCGGCCAGGTGCGCCCCGCGTCCGCCGAGGAGCGCGCGGCGGGATCCGTCCTGATCGCCGGAACCACGCTGGAGGTGCGCCGATGACCACGCTCGAGCAGCCCACCGAGGCCCGGGCGGGCGACGCCGCGCGCGGGTGGGTGCGGGTGTGCCGCGTGAGCGACCTCGAGGTCGAGCGCGGGCGGGCCGCGCTGCTCGGCGGCGCCACCCAGATCGCGCTGTTCCTGCTGGCCGACGGCACCGTGCGCGCCGTGTCGAACTACGATCCCTACGGCGGCGCGCACGTGCTCTCGCGGGGGATCGTCGGGACGAAATCACTCGGAAACACGCCACAACCGTCCGGAAACACGGCCCTGCCACACTCGCCTCAGGACGAGACGCGCGAGGACGTGCCCACGATCGCCTCCCCTTTGCACAAGCAGGCGTGGGACCTCCGCACCGGGATGGTGGTGGAGACCCAGGGCAGGGATGCGCGCGACATCCCC
This sequence comes from Microbacterium rhizophilum, assembly GCF_039605615.1. Classification (NCBI taxonomy): domain Bacteria; kingdom Bacillati; phylum Actinomycetota; class Actinomycetes; order Micrococcales; family Microbacteriaceae; genus Microbacterium; species Microbacterium rhizophilum. Next base: position 506,597 of record NZ_JBCNUN010000001.1, read on the forward strand.
GTCTGGCCGGTCGCGGTGCGCGACGGCGAGGTCCTGGTGAAGTGGGAGGAGCCGCGATGACCACCATGCTGGGGGTGTCGCTCGCCGGACGCGACGTGCTGTTCGCGGGGGGCGGATCGGTCGCCGCGCGCCGCCTGCCCCGGCTGCTCGAGGAGGGCGCCCGGATCCGGATCGTCGCGCCCGCGCTGTCCGCCGAGACGGCGGAGATCGTGGAGAGCCACGGGATCGCCTGGACCGCCCGCGAGGTGCGCGAGGCCGACGTCGCCGACGCCTGGTTCGTGCACACCGCCACCGGCAGCGCCCGGGTGGACGCCGACGTCGCGGCCTGGTGCGAGCGCTCCCGGACGTTCTGCGTGAACGCATCCGACGGCGCGCACGGCTCGGCCCGCCTGACCGCCGAGACGCGCTCGGGCGACGTGATCGTGGCCGTGGCCTCGGACGCGGGGGTCGATCCGCGCCGCGCGGCACGCGTGCGCGACGCGATCGCGTCGCTGCTCGAGCGCGGCGCCCTGCCCGTGCGCCGGGTGCGCGCGAGCGCCCGAGGCCGCGTCGCCCTCGTGGGCGGCGGCCCGGGTCCCGTCGACCTGATGACCGTGCGGGCACGGCGCCTGCTCGCGGAGGCCGACGTCGTGATCGCCGACCGCCTGGGACCCGTCGACGTGCTGACCGAGCTGGATCCCGAGGTCGAGGTGATCGACGTCGGCAAGCGCCCGGGCCACCACCCCGTGCCGCAGGACGAGATCAACGCCATGATCGTGGCGCGCGCGCGGGCCGGGCACCGCGTGGTGCGGCTCAAGGGCGGCGACCCGTTCGTGTTCGGGCGCGGCGGCGAGGAGGTCGCGGCGTGTCTCGAGGCCGGCGTGCCGGTCGAGGTCGTGCCCGCGCCGTCCTCCGCCGTCGCCGTGCCGCAGGCCGCCGGCATCCCCGTCACCCACCGCGGCGTGTCGGGGGCGATGCACGTCGTGAACGGCCAGGGCGAGCTCACGGCAGGCACGCTCGCCGCGCTCGCGGACGACGCCGTGACGACCGTGGTGCTGATGGGCGTGGCGGCACTCGAGCGGATCGCCGAAGGCGCGCTCGCCGCCGGGGCGCCGCTCTCCCGGCCGGTCGCGATCGTCGAGAGCGGCCACACGCCACAGCAGCGCACGACCCGCACGACCCTGGGCGCGGCCGTGGCCGACGCGCGCGCCGCGGGGGTGCGCAACCCCGCCGTGATCGTGATCGGCGAGGTGGCCCGTCCCGACCTGCTGCTGCCCGCGCCTGCCGCCGAGCGCGCGCACGCGCGCTGAGCCGTCCTTCACGCACCCGCACGCATCGGAAGCCATGACCCACGCGCCCGACACCGACCCCGCACCGCGCCTGCTCTCCTCCGCGCTCGCCGGATGCGCCATCCTGATCGCCGTCGACCGCCGCTCGAGCGAGCTGACCGCCGCCCTCGAGCGTCACGGCGCCGTCGTGCAGCAGGCGGCCGCGCTCACGATCGAGTCGCACATCGACGACGCGACGCTGATCTCCCGCACGCGCGAGCTGATCGACGCCCCGCCCGACATCGTCGTGGCGACCACGGGGGTCGGGTTCCGGGGCTGGATGGAGGCCGCGGACGAGGCCGGGCTGGCCGACGACCTCGCGGACGCCTTCCGGTGCGCGCAGATCGTCGCGCGGGGGCCGAAGGCGCGCGGCGCGATCCAGCAGGCGGGGCTGACGGCCGACTGGGTCGCCGAGTCGGAGACGGCCGCGGAGCTCGGCGCGTACCTCGTGGCGGAAGGCGTGGCGGGCAAGCGGATCGCCGTGCAGCACCACGGCTCGGGGGCCGACGGGCTCGACGAGCTGTTCGCCTCCCACGGCGCCGACGTCGTGAGCCTCACGGTGTACCGCTGGGGTCCTCCGCCCGACCCGGCCGTCGTGCGCCGCTCCGTGCTCGCCGCCGCGCGCGGCGAGTACGACGCCGTGCTGTTCACGTCCGCCCCGGGCGCGGCCGGGTGGCTCGCCGAGGCCGGCCGCGCGGACGCGCTGGACGCCATCCGCGCCCGGGCCGTGCAGCGGCGCCTGCTGATGACCGCGGTGGGGCCCGTGACCGCCGAGCCGCTGGTCGAGGCGGGCATCGAGACCCTGATCGCCGAGCGCGGCCGGCTGGGCTCGCTCGTCCGCGCCGTCGTGACGTACTTCGGCGGCGGCCATGCGCCGGCCCGGGCGACGTCCGCGGGCCGGCTCGAGCTGCGCAGCGCCGGGACCGTGCTGGACGGCCGCTTCATCCCGCTCTCGCCCACGGGCGCCGACGTGCTGGCGGCTCTGTTCCAGGCCGGCGGCGGCGTGGTCTCGCGCGCGGAGCTCCAGCGCGTGCTGCCGCGCTCGGGCCAGAGCCCCCACGCGGTCGAGATGGCCATCGCGCGCCTGCGGGAGTCGCTGGGCGGCGCGGACGTGATCAAGACGGTGGTCAAGCGCGGCTACCGCCTGAACGTGGAGGATCCGGCATGACGACGCTGATCGCCTGCTCGCACGGCACCCGCTTCGCGGAGGGGCGCGCCGCGATCCACGCGCTCATCGCGCGGGCGGCGGAGCTGCTGCCCGGCGTCGCGATCGCCGAGGCCTTCGTGGACGTGCAGGATCCCTCCATCGACGACGTCGTGGCGGCCGTCGAGGGGCCCGCCGTGATCGTGCCGCTGCTGCTCTCGGCCGGCTTCCACACCGGGATCGACATCGCGCGCGCCGCCCGCACCCGCGAGGACGTCGTGGCGACCGAGCCTCTCGGCCCGCATCCGCTGCTCGCCGAGACGCTGCTGACCCGGCTGGAGGAGATCGGCCTGCGCGACGGCGACCACGTCGTGCTGGCCGCGGCGGGTTCCTCCCGGCCCGAGGCCGCGGTGCACGTGCGGCGGATGCGCGACCTGCTCGCCGCGCTGATCCGGCAGCCCGTGACCGTCGGCTACGCGGCCGGCGCCGATCCGCGCATCGCCGTCGCGGTCGAGGCGGCGCGCGCCGCGGGCGCCGAACGCGTGATCGCGGCGAGCTATGTCCTGGCGCCGGGCTTCTTCGCGAACGAGGTCGCCGCGGCCGGTGCGGACATCACCACCGCGCCGCTGGGAGCGGATGAGCGCATCGCCGAGATCATCGCCGCCCGCTACCGCGCGGGCGTCGCCGCGGTCGCGACCCTCGCCCCGCGCTGATCCGCCGGCACGTGCGCGGCGCTACGCCGTCGCCGCCCGCAGCGCGAGCTCGATCATGTCGCCGAAGGTCTGCTCGCGTTCGAGCGCCGTCGTCTCCTCGTGCGTGACGAGGTGGTCGGAGACGGTGCAGATGCTCAGCGCCCGGCGCCGGCGGTAGGCGGCGAGAGTGTAGAGCCCGCTGGTCTCCATCTCGACCGCGAGGGCACCGTGGTCCACGAAGGGCTCGGTGAGCTCCGGGCGGGTGCTGTAGAACTGGTCGCTCGAGAAGAGGAGACCGACGTGGACCGCGCTGTCCAGCGTCATCCGCTCGCTCGCCTCGACGGCTGCGCGCAGCAGTGAGAAGTCGGCGACCGGGGCGTAGTCCTGGCCATGGAAGCGCACGCGGTTGATGCCGGAATCCGTGCACGCGCCGTTGGCGATGATGATGTCACGCAGCCCGATGCGGTCGGTGAGGGCGCCGCAGGATCCGACCCGGACGACGGTCTGGACGTCGTACGAATCGAAGAGCTCGTTGGCGTAGATCGCCATCGAGGGCTGCCCCATGCCGGAGCCCTGCACGGAGATCCGGTGCCCCTGCCAGGTGCCGGTGAAGCCGAGCATGCCGCGGGTCTCGGAGTACAGCTCGGCGTCGTCGAGGAAGTTCTCGGCGATCCACTTCGCGCGCAGCGGGTCGCCGGGGAACAGGACGGTGGCCGCGATCTGACCGGGCTCGGCGGCGATGTGCGTGCTCATGCGCCCAGCCTATGGTCGCGGCGCGTTCAGCCTCCGATGGCGTTCATGCCGCGTTCCGGCTGGAGGAACGACGGGTCGTCGATCGCGTGGCCGGGGAGCTTTCGCAGGATGCACCCGCGCATCATGGCGTCGAGTTCGCGATCCGGATCATCCGAGCCGCCGCGCAGGATCGGCAGCAGGTCGAACTCGGTGGTCGAGAAGAGGCAGTTGCGCAGCTGGCCGTCGGCGGTCAGGCGCAGGCGGTCGCAGTCGCCGCAGAACGGCGCGGTGACCGACGCGATCACCCCCACACGGTGCGGCCCCTCGTCCAGCACCCAGGTCTCGGCGGGCGCGCCGCCGCGGCCGGGCACGGGCGTGAGGCGCCAGCGCTCGGAGAGCGCGGCGAGGATCTCCTCGCGCGTCACCATGCGCTCGCGCGACCACGTGTGTCCCGCATCGAGCGGCATCTGCTCGATGAAGCGCAACTGGGCGTCGTGCGCGACGGCGAACTCCACGAGCTCGATCAGCTCGTCCTCGTTCACGTCCCGCATCGCGACGGTGTTGAGCTTCAGGGGCGTCAGTGCCGACTCGGCCGCCGCGGCGATCCCGTCGAGCACGTCGTCGAGGCGGTCGCGCCGCGTGAGGTCGCGGAACCGGTCGCGCCGCAGCGTGTCGATCGAGATGTTCAGGCGGCTCAGGCCGGCGTCGATCAATCCCGGGAGGAGCTCGCGCAGCCGGATGCCGTTGGTCGTCATCGCGATCTGCACCGGGCCGTCCGGCCCTTCGATCCGCGCCAGCCGGCGCACGACGTCGACGATGTCCGTGCGCAGCAGCGGCTCGCCGCCCGTGAGCCGGAACGTCGTGATGCCCGCGGCCGCGGCCACGCGCGCCACGCGCTCGATCTCGTCGAGCGTCAGGATGCTCGTCCGCGCGAGCCACTCGTTGCCCTGCTCCGGCATGCAGTAGGTGCAGCGCAGCGAGCAGCGGTCGGTCAGCGAGACGCGCAGATCGCGGTGGATCCTCCCGAACGTGTCGACGAGCGGACCGCCGACGCCGTCCGCGACGCGCGCCGCGGGCGGGCGCACGCCGAGCGCGACCGGCACCGCGGTCACGACTCGCGCCCCTGCATCATCCGCCCAGCCTACGGGCGCGACCACGTCCCGGGGCCGCACCGGCCCACCCTTCACAACACGTGCTCTGCACGAGGACACGCCCTTTTCGCGCGAAAACGACGTGTCGTCGCTGAGAGCACGTGTTCTCGGGCTCAGGGGTCGGGCATCAGCCGCACGTCGGCGCCGTCGAGCGCGAGGCGCACGGGGTCGCCGGGGGCGAGGGCGAGCGCCGCGAGCTGCGCCGCGGGCACCTCCACCACCACGTCGGGCTTCGTGGTGTGCACGCGCGCTCCGCCGGGCGTCGGCTCGAGCCGCACGACGCGGCCGAGCCACTCGCCGATCGGATGGGGCTCGTCCCGCGCGACGCGCAGGGCACCGGTCCACGTGGTCTCCCCCGCGCGGCTCAGGCGCACGTCGGCCGGACGGAAAACGGCCACCAGCGGGGCGCGATCCGCCTCCGTCGCCGGGGTCTCCCCCGCGATCCGCACGTCGCCGTCGACGCCGGGGGCGGTCCACACCCCGCCGTCCGCGGTCCCCCGCACGCGGTTGAGCCCGGCGACCGCCGCGACGAACCTCGTGGCGGGCGCCTCCAGCACCTGGCGCACGGGGCCGCGCTGCATCACACGGCCGCCCTCGATCACGACCACCTGCCGGGCGAGGGCCGCGGCGTCGAACGCGTCGTGCGTCACGACCAGCGTCGTGGTGCGGGTGGACGAGAGCTGCTCGTGCAGCACGGCGCGGGTGTCGGCGGCGGTCTCGGCGTCGAGGCCCGTGAGCGGCTCGTCCAGCAGCAGCAGTCGCGGCGACACCGCGAGGGCCCGCGCGAGCGCGACGCGCTGCTGCTGGCCGCCGGAGAGCTCGCGCGCGCGGTGCGGGCCGGAGCCCGACAGGCCCACGCGCCACAGCCACTCGTCCGCGACCTGCCGCGCGCGGTCCCGAGCGAGCCCGCGCACCACGAGCCCGAAGGCCACGTTGTCGCGCACCGACAGGTGCGGGAACAGGCGCGCGTCCTGGCCGAGCATCACGACGCCGCGCCTGGCGGCGGGCAGATGACGGCGCCGCGTGATCACGGCGCCATCGGCGAGCTGGATCCGGCCCGAGGTCAGGCGCACTCCGCCGGCGATCGCCGCGAGCAGCGTCGACTTGCCCGCGCCGCTCGGGCCCATGATCGCGGTGACCTCGCCCTGCGGCACGCTGAGCTTCGTCTCGAGCCGGAAGGCGCCGCGCTGCACGGCGAGGTCGGCCGCGAGCGCGACGCCCTGCGGCAGCGGGGTCTCGGCCGCCTCGGCGCGGCGCCGCGGCGCCCGCAGGGCCGCCCGCCCGCCGCTCATCGCACGCTCCCGGGACGCCAGGCGCGCACGAGCAACAGCACGGCGATCGCGGTCACGAGCAGCAGCAGCGACAGCGCGACGGCCGGCCCCTGTCCCACGCCGGATCCGTTGAAGGCGGTGTAGATCGCGAGCGGCATGGTCTGCGTCACGCCCGGGTTGTTGCCGGCGAACAGCGCGGTCGCGCCGAACTCGCCGATCGCGCGGGCGAAGCACAGCACGAGTCCCGCGACGAGGCCGGGAGCCGCGAGCGGCAGCGTGATGCGCCACAGCGTGGCCCAGCGCCCGGCGCCGAGCGACGCGGCGGTGCGCTCGTACTCCACGCCCACGGAGCGCACCGAGCCCTCCACCGCCAGGACGAGGAACGGCAGCGCGACGAACACCTGCGCGACCACGACCGCCGCCGTCGTGAACGGCAGGCCGAGGCCCCAGCCCTCGAGCCACGCGCCCACGGGCGCCGAGCGGCCGAACAGGTACAGCAGCGCGACGCCGCCGACCATCGGCGGGAGCACGAGCGGCACCGTCACGAGGACGCGCAGGATCGCCGCGAGCCCCGGCCGGGAGCGCGCGATCAGGATCGCCAGGGGCAGGCCGAGGATCAGGCAGACCGCGGTCGCGATCAGGCCCGTCACGAGCGACAGCACGAGCGCGCTGAGCGCCTCGGGCGATGTGACGTCGGCCCACAGCGAGCCCCACTCGGCGCGCGCGACGAGCCCCGCGAGCGGCACGACCAGCAGCGCGAGCGCCAGGATCGCGGGCAGCGCGAGGATCCGCGGCAGATTGCCCGCGGAGGCGTCACGGTCCTCCCGCGCGGTCAAGGTCGGGTCCCTTGGAGCGGCACCCCTCGATCTTGGCCCGGATCCGTCCGGATCCGCACCTCCCGGCGCGCATCCGGGCAGTTCTGTCCCCCTGCGGCGCTGCTCCGACGGATCCTCACGGAGCGCCGAAGCCGTGCTCCGCGAGGATGTCCTGGCCGATCGCGCCGCGCACGAGCGCGACGAATGAGGCGGCGGCCTCAGGGTTGCGGGCATCCCGCAGCGCCGCGACGGGATAGCGGTTCACGACGTCGCCGGCCCCCTCGGCCTCGACCGATTCCACGTCCGCGCGCGCGATGTCCGTGCGGTAGACGAGCCCGGCATCCGCCTCGCCGGCGGCGACCTTCGCCAGCACCGCCCCGACGTTCTGCTCCAGGCTCGCGGCGTCGACCTCGACGCCCGCGCGCGCGAGCAGCGTGGTGCTCGCGGCACCGCAGGGCACCTCGGGCGCGCACAGGACGACCGTCGCGCCGGGATCCGCGAGATCCGCCAGGCCGGCGATGCCCGCCGGATTGCCGGGCGGGACGGCGATCGCGAGCGTGTTCGTCGCGAACACGACCGGATCCGTCACGAGCTCCGCCACGCGCGCCATGGTCTGCTCGTCGGCGCTCGCGAACACGTCCGCCGGGGCACCCTCGGCCAGCTGCGTCGCGAGCACCTGCGAGCCGTCCAGCACGAGCGGGCGCACGTCCACGCCGGGATGCGCGTCCTCGAACGCCGCGGCGATCTCCTCGAACGCCGGCCCGAGGGAGGCGGCCGCGTACACCGTGAGCTCGCCGTCGAGGCCGTCGCCCGGCTCCGCGGCGGCGCATCCGCCCGTGCCGAGCGCGAGGGCGAGCACGGCTCCCGGGATGGCGGTGGCGCGGACGACTCGCATTCACCGATCCTGACACGGCCCGGCCTCGGGCGCGCCAGACGTGGATGAGCGGGAAGGGGCCCGTGCCGGGGCGCACCGGCCGCCGTAGGCTGTGCGCATGTCCGCGCTCCCCCCGCTCGTCGCCCCCGTCGCCGCGCTCACCCCGGCCGAGCGCGAGCGCACCGCCCGCCATCACGTGCTGGCGCCGCTGGGCGAGCTCGGCCAGCGGCGGCTCGCGGCCGCCCACGTCGCGATCGTGGGCGCGGGCGGGCTGGGCTCACCGACCGTCCTGGCCCTCGCGGCGGCGGGCGTCGGCACGCTCACGGTGATCGACGACGACGTGGTGGAGCTGTCCAACCTGCAGCGCCAGCTGATGCACCGCACGCGCGATGTCGGCGAGCCCAAGGCCCTCAGCGCCGCGCGGGCCGCGGCGGATCTGGCCCCCGAGGTGCGCGTGAACGCGGTGCGCGAGCGGCTGGCGCCGGCGAACGCCCAGCGGCTGCTCGCCGGCGCGGATGTCGTGCTCGACGGCAGCGACACGTTCGACACGCGAGAAGCGGTCGCGGCCGCGTGCGAGCGCCTCGGCATTCCGCTCGTATGGGGCACCGTGCAGGCCTTCGACGCGCAGGTGACCGTGTTCTGGTCCGACCCGCCCGCGGGCGCTCCGGCCGTGCGCCTGTCCGACCTCTACCCCGCCGGCAGCGCCGGGGACGTGCCGACGTGCGCCGAGGTCGGCGTGCTCGGCTCGCTGTGCCTGCAGGTCGGCGCGCTGATGGCGACGCAGGCGATCCAGCTCATCGCAGGGATCGGCGAGCCGCTGCTCGGCCGGATCCTGGTGATCGACGGCCTGCGCGCGCGGCAGCACGAGGTGCCGCTGCGCGGGCGCCCGGGCGACGCGCCCGCCGTGCGCGCCCCGGCGGCGCCCGAGCGCTTCCGCGCGGCGGAGCTCGCGGCCGCGCTCGCGACCTCCGGCGCTCCCCTCGTGGTCGACGTGCGCGAGGACGACGAGGTGCGCGAGGGCGTGATCCCGGGCGCCCTGCACGTGCCCCTGGGACAGATCCGCGCGGATCCGGACGGCGCAGCCGCCCGGTTGCGAGAGACCGCCGGCACGCGCCGGATCGCGGTGGTGTGCCGCGGCGGGGTCCGCTCGGTCGAGGCCGCGGGGCTGCTCACCGCCCGCGGTCTGGATGCCGCGTCGGTCGAGGGCGGGATGCTCGCCTGGACGGGCCCGATCGCCCGGCGGGTGACGGCGTGAGCGCGCTGCGCACGGTCGAGGAGCACCTCGACGACGTGCTCGCCGCCGTGGTGCCGACCGGCACGATCACGCTGTCGCTCGCCGCCGCCGCGGGGCTGACCCTGACCGAGCCCGTGCGGGCGCGCGTGGACGTGCCCGTGTTCGACAACTCCGCCATGGACGGCTTCGCCGTGCGGTTCGCCGACGTGGCGGACGCCTCGCCGGAGGCGCCGGTCGAGCTGCGGGTCGTGGCCGACCTGCCCGCGGGAACCGCGTGGGATCCCGCGGTCGGCCCGGGCGAGGCCGCGCGCATCATGACCGGTTCGCCCGTCCCCGGCGACGCCGACGCGATCGTCCCGTTCGAGGACACCGCGGGCGGCCTCGCCGACTCGCTCGGCGTCATCGCCGTGCGACGGGCGCCGCGCGGCGGCGGCGCGCACATCCGGCGTCGCGGCGAGGACCTGCGGTCGGGCGACGTCGTGCTCGCCGCCGGCACCGAGCTGCGGGCGCATCAGCTCGCCGCCGCCGCCGCGACCGGGGTCGACCGCGTCACGGTCGCGCGCCCGCCGCGGGTCATCGTCGTCTCGACGGGCGACGAGCTCGTGGAACCGGGCGCCGAGCTCGAGCGCGGCCAGATCCCCGAGTCCAACTCCACTCTCCTCGCGGGGCTCGTGCGCGGCACCGGCGCCGAGCTGATGCGCGCGACGTGCGTGTCCGACGATCCGGACGAGCTGCGGGCCCTGCTCGCGGACAACACGGAGGCGGATCTCGTCATCACCTCGGGCGGCGTCAGCGCGGGCGCATACGAGGTCGTCAAGCAGGTGCTGGGCTCCCCCGAGGAGCAGGGCGAGATCACGTTCACGCAGGTCGCGATGCAGCCCGGCAAGCCGCAGGCCTTCGGGCGCCTCTCGAACGGCTCGCTGCTGTTCGGCCTGCCCGGCAACCCGGTCAGCGTCGCGGTGTCGTTCGAGACGTTCGTGCGCCCGGCCCTGCTCGCGATGCAGGGCCGCACGCGCCTGCACCGTCACACGCTGCGGCTGCCTGCCGCGGCGGGATGGCGCACGCCCGTCGGGCGCCGCCAGTACCTGCCGGCGTCGATCGACCGCTCGGACCCCGCGCGCTGGACCGTGCGCCCCGCGACGCCGGGCGGATCCGGATCCCACCTCGCCGCGGGCCTCGCCCAGGCGGAGTCGTATGCGGTCGTGCCCGCCGAGACAGAGGCCGTCGCCGAGGGCGATCTCGTCGATGTCATGCTGTTGACATGAGTTTCACCCACCTCGACTCCTCCGGTCACGCGCGCATGGTCGACGTGACCGAGAAGCAGCCGACCGTGCGCTCGGCCACCGCGCGCGGCTTCGTCCGCGTTGCCGCCGAGACGGTCGCGGCGCTGCGCGACGGCTCCGTCCCGAAGGGCGACGTGCTCGCGGTGGCGCGCATCGCGGGGATCCAGGGCGCCAAGAGGTGCGCCGAGCTGCTGCCGCTCGCACACGTGATCGGCGTGCACGGCGCCGCGGTCGACCTCGCCGTCGAGGACGAGGGCGTCGCGATCGAGGCGACCGTCCGCACCGCCGACCGCACGGGCGTCGAGATGGAGGCCCTCACGGCCGTGACGATCGCCGCGCTGTCGGTCGTCGACATGGTCAAGGGCATGGATCGCTCCGCCGCGATCGAGAGCGCCCGGATCGTCGCGAAGACGGGCGGGCGCAGCGGATCCTGGACCCGGGAGGACTGATGGCCGACAACGACCGCACGCTGCCGCCGGAGGCGCTGGACGACTGGGCGCGCGCCGCCGCCGAGAGGCTGGGCCTGGACCGGGACCGGGTGCCGGTCGCGCTGATCCTCGATCTCGCGCGAGACGTCGCCCACGGCGTCGCGCGCCCCGCCGCACCGCTGACGGCGTTCCTGGCCGGTCTCGCGGCGGGGCGCGCGGGCGGATCCCCGGAGGACGTCGAGAAGGCCGTCGCCGACGTCGTCGCCCTTGCGAAGACGTGGCGGTCGTGACCCGCGTCCGCTACTTCGCCGCCGCCGAGGAGGCCGCCGGCCGTCCCGAGGAGCAGCGCGCCGAGGCGACGCTGGGCGAGCTGCGCGCCGCGCTGGCGGCCGAGTACCCCGGGCTGGGCGGCATCCTGCCCCGCTGCGCCGTGCTCGTCGACGGCGAACGCCGCGAGGACGACGCCCCGCTCGCCGATGCGCAGACCATCGACGTGCTGCCGCCGTTCGCGGGCGGCTGAGGGGCGCGGCGTCAGGCGGCGGTCGCCTTCGGGGCGAGCGCCTCGCGCAGGGCCTCCCGCAGCGACATCGGCTGGTGGCCGATGAGCTGCACGAACTCCGCCGAGTCCGTCTCGAGCACGCCGCGCGAGATGGCCGCGTCCAGCTCGGCCTCGTGAGCGGCCTGCGCCCCCGGCACGCCCCTCGCGATCAGCTCCTCGCGCAGCGCGTCGCCCTCGAGCCGGCGGAACACCACCGGCTCGCCCGAGATGCGAGACAGCTCCTCGGCGTACTCGGCGAGCGTGAAGGTGGGCCCGCCCAGCTCGTAGACACGTCCCGCCCACGGGGTCATGATCGCCGCGGCCGCGGCCTCGGCGTGATCGCGCCGGTGTGCCGCCGTGACCCGACCGACGCCGCCGACCACCTCTCCCCGCTCGACATGCTGCGGGGCGCGCTCCATGTACGTGTCGAGGTGAAGGCCGTTGCGGAGAATCGTGCTGGGGATCCCCGATCGCACGAGCGCGAGTTCCGTCTGTCGGTGCTCCTCCGCGATCCTCAGATCCGACAGCTGGGCACCGAGCCTGCTGGTGTACACGATGCAGCCGACCCACGCGCGCTTCGCCGCGGCGATCACGTTCTCGTGCTGGACGACGCGCCGGCCGACCTCCGTGCCGGGAACGATCAGGAGCCGCTCGACTCCTCGGAACGCGAGGTCCAGCGACGCAGGGTCGTCATAGTCGGCCCGCCGCACCGTCACGGCGCGGTCGCGGAACTTCACCCCTTCGGGCGTCCTGGTGATCGCGACGATATCCGTCGGCGAGACGCCGCGCTCCACGAGGGCGTCGATGACGAAGGAACCGAGCCGTCCACTGGCTCCCGTGACTGCGATGGACATGGTGGCCTCCCGTCCGTCGACCCTCGCCCGTGAGGGCCGGCTGTCCTACCGAGCATGCGCGCCGAGGGCCCGCGGGGGCAACCGCGATCCCGGCAAGAATCGGCACTTCTTACGGTTTCGATGAGTTCCGCACTCTCGGAGGATCAGCCGCCCAGGCCCTTCCACTCGGCCGTGCCGTCGGCCTCCAGCTGCCGCTTCCAGACCGGCAGGTCGCGCTTGATGTCCTCGATCACGTCGCGGCACGCGGCGAAGGCCTCCGCGCGATGCGGTGCGGCGACGGCGATCACGACCGCGGGCTCGCCGACGTCGAGCCGGCCGATGCGGTGGCTGACCGCGACGACCGCGCCGTGCGCGGCGGCCGCACGTTCCGCGATCGCGCGCAGGGCCGGCTCCGCGTCGGGGTGCGCGGTGTACTCCAGCGCGGTCACGGCGCCCCGCGCATCCGGATCGTGGTCGCGCACGCGCCCCACGAACGACGTCTCGGCGCCCATGCGCGCGTCGTCGATCGCGGCGACGTGTTCGGCGAGCCGGATCGGGTCCGCCGAGATCCGCGCGATCGGCACCATCAGTGGTCCTCCCCCGCGAGCTGCGCGGCCGCGTGCTTCGCGATCGAGAGGATCACGGGCATGCCGCTGCGCACCGCCGCGGGAGAGCCCGGCAGGTTCACGATGAGCGCGCCGCGCGCGACGCCCGCGAGGCCGCGCGACAGCATGCCGGCGGGCTTCTCGGCCGTGCCGATGCGCCGCAGCTCCTCCGCGATGCCCGGGATCTCGCGGTCGAGCACCGCGCGCGTGCCCTCGGGCGTCTCGTCGCGCGGGCCGAGCCCCGTGCCGCCCGTCGTGACGATCACGGTCGCGCCCGCCGCGACCATCGCCACCAGGGCCCGCTCGACGCTCTCGGCGCCGTCCGGCACCACGACCGCGTCGTCGCAGTCGAAGCCGCCGACCCGCAGCGCCGCCACCGCCTCGGGGCCGGAGAGGTCCTCGCGTTCGCCGCGCGCCGACCGGTCGCTGACCGTGATGACCGCCGCGCGCAGGGGGATGCGTGGATCGTCCATGCCTCGAGTCTAGGGAGCGCGCCCGATTCATGTTCCGCGCGTGTGACGAGCCCTCAGCGTCGGATCGACACCCGCCGCCCGTCCGAGGAGTCGCCATGGCCACCGCCCTGAGCACCTCCCCCACGAGCACCCCGACGCCCCCCCCCCCCGAGACAGCCCCGCCCGCGACGTCGATCGTCCTGCGGCGCGTCCGCTGGATCGGCGGGCCGGGATTCGGCTGTTCGGCGGGCGCAACTGGACGATCGTGTCCGCCGGGCTGCTGCTGATCCCGGCGACGCTGCTCGGCTTCGCGGTGCAGGATCCCGAGCCTCGCGACGCTCCCGCTCATCCTGACCCTGCCGTTCGGCAGCTCGTCGCGGCGGGGATGGGCAACGTGATCGCCGGGACCCGATCGCCTCGATGCCGGAGTTCACGCACGCCGTCGTCACCGCGGAGCGGGTCGAGTAGGGCTCACTCCACGAGGCCTGCGCGGCGCGGAGGGCCGTCCGAGGTCAGTCGGACAGCAGGTCCGGGCGGCGCTCGCGCGTGCGCTCGACGCTCTGCTCGCGCCGCCACGCCGCGACGGCGCCGTGGTTGCCGCTCAGCAGCACCGGGGGCACCTCGAGCCCGCGCCAGACGGCGGGCTTGGTGTAGATCGGGTACTCGAGCAGGCCGTCCTCGTGCGACTCCTCGAGCAGGCTCTCGGGGTTGCCCATGAAGCCCGGGATGAGCCGGGTCACGGCCTCGATCATCGCCATCGACGCGACCTCGCCGCCGTTGAGCACGTAGTCGCCGATGCTCACCAGGCGCACGCGGCCGAGCGACGCATAGTGGTCGATCACGCGCTGGTCGATGCCCTCGTACCGGCCGCACGCGAAGACGAGCTGGCTCTCCTGCGCGAGCTCGCGGGCGAGCGGCTGGCGGAACACCTCGCCGGACGGCGTCGGGATCACGAGCACGGCGTCCTCGCCGAGGATCTCGTCGAGCGCCTCGCCCCATGGCTCGGGCTTCATGACCATGCCGGCGCCGCCGCCGTACGGGGTGTCGTCGACCGTGCGGTGACGGTCGCGGGTCCAGTCGCGCAGGTCGTGCACGCGCAGGTCGAGCAGGCCCTTCTCGCGGGCCTTGCCGATCAGCGACACGTCCAGCACGTCGAAGAACGCGGGGAAGATCGTGACGATGTCGATCCGCATCGGATCAGTCCTCGGCTTCGGGCGTCTCCGCCTCGGCGGGAGCGGTCGGCTCGGCCTCCGGCAGCTCCTCGAACAGGCCGGCCGGCGGCGTCACGACGACGCGGCCGCCCTCGATGTCGACCTCGGGCACGATGGCCGCGACGAAGGGGACGAGCACCTCGTCCTCGCCGGTCTTCACGACCAGCAGGTCCTGCGCCGGGAAGTGCTCGACGCGGGCGACCTCGCCCACGACCACGCGATCCCCCGACGGGAAGGCGCGCACGACGTCGAGACCGACCAGCTGGTGGTCGTACCACGCGTCGGGCTCGGCCGCGGCGTCCTCGTCCTCGTCGACCCACAGGATCGCCCGCACGAGCGTGTCGGCCGCGTTGCGGTCGTCCACGCCCTCGAAGAAGACCACGGGCTGCTGGTTCATCCAGCGGAATTCGCGGACGGTGATGGTCTCACCGTGCCACTGCGAGTGCTCGGGCACCTGCAGCGTGAACGCGGCCCCGGGCACGAAGCGGCCGTCGGGGTCGTCGGTGTACAGCTCGAGCTTGAGGGCGCCCTTGAGCCCGTGGGCCTTGACGAGGCGGCCGACGCGCAGCTGGTTCTTCGCGGGCTTCGCGGCGGTCACGTCAGTCGTCCGCGACGTCGACGCGCACGCGCCTGCCGTCCGCCAGGGCGGAGACGAGCGTGCGCAGGGCCTTCGCGGTACGGCCGCCGCGCCCGATCACCCGGCCACGGTCGTCGGCGTGGACGTGCACTTCCAGCACATCCCCGCGAGACGAGGTGGACGAGTCGATGCGCACATCGTCCGGGTGATCCACGATCCCCTTGACGACGTGCTCGAGCGCGGCGGCCAGCACGATTACTCGGCGGCCTCGGCCTCGGCGGCCGGTGCCTCGGCGGGAGCCTCGGCCTTCTTCTCGACCTTGGGCTTGACGACCGACTTCTTCGAGGAGTCGGCGACGTAGCCCGACTTCTCCTCGGCGGTCTTCAGGGTGCTCTTGGCACCCTTCTCACCCTTGAAGGTGCCCCAGTCGCCCGTGATCTTGAGGATGGCGCGCACCTGCTCGGTCGGCTGGGCGCCGACGGACAGCCAGTACTGCGCACGCTCCGAGTCGACCTCGATGAACGAGGGCTCCTCGGTCGGGTGGTACTTGCCGATCTCCTCGATCACGCGGCCGTCGCGCTTGGTGCGCGAGTCGGCCACGACGATGCGGTAGTACGGCGCACGGATCTTGCCCAGGCGCTTCAGACGGATCTTGACAGCCACGATTCTCCTGTGTGGTGTGTAAAGCGAGACGAACCAGTCGCCAGGTAGTGGGGTGCACTCCGGCGGAAGCTCAAGAGGAGGACATCGAGTGCTGGATAGAGGGTCGAGCACCCGGTCCGACCCTCCATTCTGCCAGATCGAACCGGGGGTCGCGAACAGCTTGCCGCCCGGTGTCGCGGCCAGCACACTGAGCGGATGACGATCGCATTCGCCAAGTCCGCCCGCTCCACCGTCGGCATCGAGTGGGAGCTCATGCTCGCCGACGAGGAGACCGGGGATCTCGTCGGCCGCGCCCCCGAGATCATGCCCGCCCTCGAGGAGGACACGGCGCTCGAGCGCCACACCGTGACGGCGGAGCTGCTGACCAACACGATCGAGGTCACGAGCGGCGTGGGAGACACCGTCGCGGCCGCGGTGGACGACATCTCCGACGCGATCGATGCGGTGCGGCGGCAGACGGATCCCCTCGGCATCGAGCTGCTGTGCGCGGGCAGTCACCCCTTCGCGCGCTGGTTCGACCAGCAGGTGACCGAGAAGACGCGCTACGAGAAGCTCATCGAGCGCACCCAGTGGTGGGGTCGCAACATGATGATCTGGGGCATCCACGTGCACGTCGGCGTCGACGACGTGCAGAAGGTGTTCCCGACCATCCACGCGCTCACGGGCTACATCCCGCACCTGCAGGCGCTGTCCGCCTCGAGCCCGTTCTGGGCGGGCGAGCGCACCGGGTACGCGTCCAACCGCGCGCTCGTGTTCCAGCAGCTGCCCACCACCGGCCTGCCGTGGCAGCTGGAGAACTGGGCCGAGTACGAGGCGTACATCGACGACATGACCCGCACCGGGGTCATCGCGGACGCGACCGAGATCCGCTGGGACATCCGCCCCGCGGCCCACTGGGGCACGATCGAGGTGCGCGCGTGCGACGGCTTGTCGACCCTCCCCGAGCTCGCCGCCATGGCCGCGCTCGTGCAGACGCTCGTCGAGTCGTTCTCGCGCGACCTCGACGAGGGGCGCGAGCTGCCGGCGCTGCAGCCCTGGTTCACGCGCGAGAACAAGTGGCGCGCGGCGCGCTATGGCCTGGACGCCGACGTGATCGTCGACCGCGACGGCGCGCAGGTGCCCGTGCGCGAGCACATCCGCGAGACCCTGGACCGCCTCCAGCCGATCGCGACGGAGCTGAAGTGCGCGAACGAGTTCGCCGAGATCGGGTCGATCCTGGACCGCGGCGCCAGCTACCAGCGCCAGATCGCGGTCGCGGATGCCGCGGACGGCGACCTCCGCGAGGTGGCGCGCTCCCTCATCCGCGAGTTCCGCAACGGTCCGACCCTGCGCGAGCGCGTCGGGCTGGGCCGCATAGATCCGGTGTCGGAGGCCTGACGGATCAGGTCGCGACGAGGTCGCGCGCGAGCGCCTCGTCGACGACCACGTCGGTGACGAGGCGCGCCGCCATGGCGCTGCGCAGGCTCGCGGCCTTGTGCACGCCCGCCGCGACGCACACGCGACGCGGCACGCGGCGCAGTCGCTCGAGGTCGGGGCCCGTCGCGCGGGCGTTCACGCGGATGTCGCGCCACGTGCCGTCCGCGCGGTAAAACACGGTCGCGACGTCGCCGATCGCGTGGTCCTCGGCGAGGCTGCGGAAGTCGTCGCGATCGAGGTAGCCGCCCGCGTACACGCGGCTCGGCACGTCGGCCGCGGGAGAGCCGACGCCGAAGACCGCGAGGTCCATGCGCGCCTGGATCTCGAGCACGCGGCGCGTGCTGCGCTCGCGCCACATCGCGGCGCGGGTGGCGGGATCGTCGAAGAACGCCGGCACGGGGAACTGCTGCACGCGCGCGCCGAACGCCTCGCCGAAGCGCTGCAGGATCTCGCTCGCGTACTCGATGCCGGTGGTCTGCATGTTGCCGGCCCCGTTCAGCTGCACGACCGTGACGTTGTGCAGCTCCTTCGAGGGCAGATGCCGGCTCAGCGCGCTGAGCGTGGATCCCCACGCCACGCCGACCGTCATGTGCGAGTCGACGAACTGCGGCAGCAGCCGCGCCGCAGTCATCGCGACCCGCTCCAGGCGGTCGACCTCGCTCACCGTGCTCGGCATCGGCACGACGTGCGCGGACACGAGGAAGCGGTCCCGGATCTCGCGCTCCAGCGCGCTGCCGCCCTCCACGGGGGACGTGATCCGGATGTCCACGATCCCGCTCTCGCGCGCGTACGCGAGCAGCCGGGAGACGGACGAGCGCGACACCCCGAGCTCGCTCGCGATCGCCTCCATCGTCATGTCCTGCATGTAGTACTTCTGCGATGCCGCGAGGGCGGCGGCCGCCCGCCCGCGGCGGCCCCCGCGCGGGGCGCTCGGGACTTCCGCGAGGTCGGCCATGAGGCCATTGTGCACGTTCGTGCACTGCGATTGCGACGATGTGCCCGACGGACCACTCTGGGAGTCGACACGAGAGGACGCGCCGATGACGGATCATCTGCCCCAGCCGGCCGAGAGGCCCGACGTGACCGCCGCCCGAGAGAGCGGGCGCACCTCGGTCCTTGTCATCGGCGGCGGGATCAACGGCATCTCGACCTTCCGCGACCTGGCCCTGCAGGGCGTGGACGCCCTGCTGGTGGAGCGCGGAGACTTCGCCTCGGGCGCCTCGGCGGCCTCGAGCCACATGATCCACGGCGGCATCCGCTACCTCGAGAACGGCGAGTTCCGCCTCGTGAAGGAGTCGGTGCAGGAGCGCAACGGCCTGCTGAAGATCGCCCCGCACTACGTCAAGCCGCTGCGCACGACGATCCCGATCTACTCCACGTTCTCGGGCATCCTGTCGGCCCCGCTGCGCTTCCTGACGCACCGCAGCGGCAAGCCCCAGGAGCGCGGCGCGTTCCTCATCAAGGTCGGCCTGACGATCTACGACACGTTCTCGCGCGCGGGCGGCACGGTCCCCCGGCACCGATTCCTGCGCCGCAAGCGCTCGCTGCAGGAGCTGCCCCAGCTCGACCCGCGGATCAAGTACACCGCCACGTACTTCGACGCCTCGATGCACGACCCCGAGCGGCTCGCGCTCGACGTGCTGCAGGACGGCCTGGACTCCCACGAGGGCGCGCACGCCCTGAACTACGTCGAGGCGATCGGCCGAACGGACGACGGCGTCGTGCTGCGCGACCTCGAGACCGGCACCGAGTTCACGATCGTCGCCGACGTCGTCGTGAACGCCTCGGGCCCGTGGACCGACCTCACGAACGCCGCGCTCGGCACGTCCACCCGCTTCATGGGCGGGACCAAGGGCTCGCACATCGTGCTCGACCACCCCGAGCTGCTGAAGGCGACGGACGGCCGGGAGATCTTCTTCGAGCACTCGGACGGCCGCATCGTGCTGATCTACCCGCTCAAGGGACGTGTGCTGGTCGGGACGACGGACATCGACGCGGATCCCGCCCAGCCGGTCGTGTGCACGGAGGAGGAGGTCGACTACTTCTTCGATCTCATCCACCACGTCTTCCCGTCGATCGCGGTCGACCGCAGCCAGATCGTGTTCCGCTTCTCGGGCATCCGCCCGCTCCCCCGTCACGAGGACACGGCTCCCGGCTTCGTCTCGCGCGACTACCGCGTGGAGGTCGACCGCTCGACGTCGACTCCGCTCGTGAGCCTGGTGGGAGGCAAGTGGACGACGTTCCGCGCGCTGGGCGAGTCGCTCACCGACACCGTGCTCGACCTGCTCGGGCGGCGGCGGCGCGTGCGCACCGCGGGCCGCACGATCGGCGGCGGCCGCGACTACCCCCGCACCGTGGCGGATCGCGACGCGTGGATGCGCCTTCACCTGCCCGGCGTCGAGCTGAAGCGCGCGATCGGCCTGATGCAGCGCTACGGCACGCGCGCCGCGGACGTGTGGACGCACATCGTGGACATGGAGGGCGGCGGCGAGGAGCAGCTGTTCGCGCATAGCCCGCTCTCGGCACGAGAGCTGAGCTGGATGGTCGAGCGCGAGCACGTGGTGCATCTGTCGGACGTCGTGCTGCGGCGCACCGCGGTCGCGTTCACGGGCGGCGCGACGGCGGAGGCGCTGGACGAGATCGCGACGGCGCTGGCCCCCCTGCTGGGCTGGGACGACGCGCGCCGCCGGGACGAGATCGCCTCCACGCGGGCCCTGCTCGCCGATCGACACGGCGTGGCCGTGCCCGAGGCCTCCTCCTGAAACCTCCGGGACGGTGCCCGCCGTCCCGGATCCCCCGCACGCGACATGGCTGTCGCGTGACGATCTGAAAGGTCGATGAAGACATGCAAGATGTGAATCTCGGGCTCTACTTCCTGTCCGAGCTCGTGGGCACCGCGATGCTGATCCTGATGGGCGCCGGCGTCGTGGCCAACGCGATCCTGGTCAAGGCCAAGGGCTTCGGCGGCGGATTCCTCATGATCAACTGGGGATGGGGCCTGGCGGTGTTCACCGGCGTGCTGGTGTCCGCGTACTCCGGCGCCATCCTGAACCCGGCCGTCGGTCTCGGCCTGCTGCTGCGCGGCACGATCGACGCCCCGCAGTTCTTCGTGGCCACGCTCGCGGAGCTCGTCGGCGCGATCGTCGGCGCCGTGCTGGCGTGGGCCGCCTACAAGCAGCACCTCGACGAGGAGGAGGATCCGGGCGCCAAGCTCGGCGTCTTCTCGACCGGCCCCGCCATCCGCTCGTACGGATGGAACCTCGTCACGGAGATCATCGGCACGTTCGTGCTGGTGTTCGTCATCTTCGCGTTCGCGGACTACGGCGACGTGGAGGTCGGCGTCCCCGGCGGTCTCGGCCCGCTCACCGCGCTGCCCGTCGCCCTGCTCGTCGTCGGCATCGGCGCGTCCCTCGGCGGTCCGACCGGCTACGCGATCAACCCCGCCCGCGACCTCGGCCCCCGCATCGCGCACGCGATCCTGCCGATCAAGGGCAAGGGCTCGAGCGACTGGTCCTACGCGTGGGTCCCGGTCGTCGGTCCCCTCATCGGCGGTGCGCTCGCCGCTCTCGCCGCGCCCCTGCTCCTGAGCCTCGCCTGACCCATTCGAAGGAGAATCCCATGGCTGACTACATCATCGCGATCGACCAGGGCACGACGTCGAGTCGCGCCATCGTGTTCGACAAGAAGGGTTCGATCGTCTCCACCGGACAGAAGGAGCACGAGCAGATCTTCCCCAAGCCGGGCTGGGTTGAGCACGACCCGCTCGAGATCTGGCGCAACGTGCAGGAGGTCATCGGCGTCGCGCTCGCGAAGGCCGACCTGACGCGGCACGACATCGCCGCCGTCGGCATCACGAACCAGCGCGAGACCGCGGTGGTGTGGGACCGGACGACCGGCAAGCCCGTCTACAACGCGATCGTGTGGCAGGACACCCGCACGCAGAGCATCGTGGACCGCCTCGCGCAGGACGGCGGCGTCGAGCGCTTCAAGCCCACGGTGGGCCTGCCGCTCGCGACGTACTTCTCGGGCACCAAGATCGTGTGGATCCTCGAGAACGTCGAGGGCGCGCGCGAGAAGGCCGAGGCCGGCGACCTGATGTTCGGCACGACCGACTCGTGGGTGCTGTGGAACCTCACGGGCGGCACGGACGGCGGCGTCCACGCCACGGACGTGACGAACGCCTCGCGCACGCTGTTCATGGACCTCGAGACGCTCGAGTGGCGCGACGACATCCTCGAGACGTTCGGCGTGCCGCGCTCGATGATGCCGGAGATCCGCTCGTCCTCCGAGGTCTACGGGGCGGCGGAGAGCTCCTCGCTGCTGCGCGAGACGCCCATCGCGGGCATCCTCGGCGACCAGCAGGCGGCGACGTTCGGTCAGGCCGCGTTCGAGACGGGCGAGAGCAAGAACACCTACGGCACGGGCAACTTCCTGATCTTCAACACGGGCGAGGAGATCGTCCACTCGAAGAACGGGCTGCTCACCACCGTCGGGTACAAGCTCGGCGACGGGCCGACGCACTATGCGCTCGAGGGATCGATCGCCGTGACCGGATCGCTGATCCAGTGGCTGCGCGATCAGCTCGGGATCATCTCGTCGGCGCCCGAGGTCGAGAAGCTCGCGACCACGGTCGAGGACAACGGCGGCGTGTACTTCGTGCCGGCGTTCTCGGGTCTGTACGCGCCGTACTGGCGCCCGGACGCGCGCGGGGCGATCGTGGGCCTCACCCGCTACGCGAACAAGGGCCACATCGCGCGGGCCGCGCTCGAGGCGGTCGCGTACCAGACGCGCGACGTGATCGACGCGGTCAACGCGGACGCGGGCGTGGACCTCACCGAGCTCAAGGTCGACGGCGGCATGGTCGCGAACGACGCGCTCATGCAGTTCCAGGCCGACGTGCTCGGCGTGCCGGTCGTCCGTCCCGTGGTCGCGGAGACGACGGCGCTCGGCGCCGCCTACGCCGCGGGCCTCGCGGTCGGCTTCTGGTCGGGCCTGGAGGACCTGTCGGCCAACTGGCAGGAGGACAAGCGCTGGGAGTCGAGCATGGACGAGGCCGAGCGCGACCGTCAGCTGCGCCTGTGGCGCAAGGCCGTCACGAAGTCGATGGACTGGGTCGACGACGACGTGAAGTGACCAGCTGAACACGAAGGCGGCCCCGGAAATCGGATCCCGGGGCCGCCTTCCGCTGTGCGGGCGGTCAACTCGGCGTCAGCGACCCCCGCCGAAGAGCTTCTGGATCTCCGCCAGGTCGGCCTCGCTCGGCGCCTTCTGGCCGCCGAGGCCGAAGCCCGAGCCGGTGGGCTGCTGCGGGGCGGCGAGGCCCGCGTTCTCCGCGGCGCGCTTGGCGGGGTTGCCCGAGCGCGATCCGCTCTTCTTGGCCTGCTTGCCGCGCTTGGACGATCCGCCGGGGCGCCCCATGCCGGGCACGGGACCCATGCCGGGGATGTTGGGGGTGCCGCCGCGCGCGACGGTCTTCATCATCTTCGCGGCCTGCTCGAAGCGGTTCACGAGCTGGTTGACGTCGGTGACGGTCATGCCCGATCCCCGCGCGATGCGGGCGCGGCGCGATCCGTTCAGCAGCTTGGTGTTCTGCCGCTCGCCGGGCGTCATCGAGCGGATGATCGCCTCGGTGCGGTCGATCTCGCGCTCGTCGAAGTCGTCCAGCTGCTGCTTCATCTGGCCCATGCCCGGCAGCATGCCGAGCATCTTCTTCATGGAGCCCATCTTCTTGAGCTGCTGCATCTGCTCGAGGAAGTCCTCGAGCGTGAACTGGTCCTTCGCGAACTTCTCGGCGACCTTGGCCGCCTCCTCCTCGTCGAAGGCCTGCTGGGCCTGCTCGATGAGGGTCAGGATGTCGCCGAGGTCGAGGATCCGGCTCGCCATGCGGTCGGGGTGGAAGGGCTCGAGGTCCTCGAGTCCCTCGCCGGTGGAGGCGAAGATGATCGGGCGCCCGGTGACCGAGGCGACCGACAGCGCGGCGCCGCCGCGCGCGTCGCCGTCGAGCTTCGAGAGCACCACGCCGGTGAAG
The DNA here is from genome assembly GCF_039605615.1 of Microbacterium rhizophilum. Classification (NCBI taxonomy): domain Bacteria; kingdom Bacillati; phylum Actinomycetota; class Actinomycetes; order Micrococcales; family Microbacteriaceae; genus Microbacterium; species Microbacterium rhizophilum. The sequence continues at coordinate 529,851 of NZ_JBCNUN010000001.1, forward strand.
TCGACGCCGTCCTGGAACGCCTTGGCCGTGTTGACCGCGTCCTGACCGATCATCGCGTCGATCACGAACAGGACCTCGTCCGGATCCGTCGCCTTCCGGATGTCGGCGGCCTGCTTCATCAGCTCGGCGTCCACGCCGAGGCGTCCGGCGGTGTCGATGATGACCACGTCGTGCTGCTTCTGCTTCGCGAACTCCACGCCCGCGCGCGACACCTTCACGGGGTCGCCGACGCCGTTGCCGGGCTCGGGCGCGTAGATGGCGGCGCCGGCGCGCTCCGCGACCACCTGCAGCTGGTTCACGGCGTTGGGACGCTGCAGGTCGGCGGCGACCAGCAGCGGCGTGTGGCCGTCCTTCTCGAGCTGGCGCGCGAGCTTGCCGGCGAACGTCGTCTTTCCCGAGCCCTGCAGGCCCGCGAGCATGATGACCGTGGGCGGGTTCTTCGCGAACTGCAGTCGGCGCTGCTCGCCGCCGAGGATGCCCACGAGCTCCTCGTTGACGATCTGCACGACCTGCTGCGCGGGGTTCAGCGCGCGGCTGACCTCGTCGCCGAGCGCGCGCTCGCGCACCTTCGCGGTGAACTCCTTCACGACGGTCAGCGCGACGTCCGCGTCGAGCAGGGCGCGACGGATCTCGCGGACGGTGCCGTCGACGTCCGCCGGCGAGAGCTTGCCCTTGGTGCGGAGGTTGCGGAAGGTCTCGGTGAGGCGGTCGGAGAGCGTGCCGAAGGTAGCCATGATCCTCCGATTCTACCGGCGCGGATCCGCACGCCTTCTGCGCGCGCGAACTCTCGCTCGCCGTATTGTTGGACGTGGTCCAGAAATCTCCGCGAAGGGATCCGCATGCTCGACATCGTCCGGGTCGGCCTGGCGCCGGCGTACGTCCCCTACCTCGAGGCGTGGGAGCTGCAGCGCCGCGTGCACTCAGACGTGCGCGCGGGCGAGCGCCCCGACACGCTGCTGCTGCTCGAGCACGAGGCCGTCTACACGGCGGGCGTGCGCACGCAGCCGGAGGACCGGCCGACGGACGGCACACCGGTGATCGAGGTCGATCGCGGAGGCCGGATCACCTGGCACGGCCCGGGACAGCTCGTCGGATACCCGATCGTGAAGCTGCCGGAGCCGAACGACGTCGTGGGGCACGTGCGCCGGCTGGAGCGCGCCCTGATCGCCGCGCTGGCCGCGGTCGGGGTGGCCGGGGTGCAGGTCGAGGGGCGCAGCGGCGTCTGGGTCGAACGCCCCGACGCCTCCCCCGCGAAGATCGCCGCGATCGGCGTGCGCGTCGCCGGCGGCGTCACCATGCACGGGTTCGCGATCAACTGCGACAACGCGCTCGACGGCTTCGCCGCGATCGTGCCGTGCGGCATCCGGGACGCGGGCGTCACGACGATCAGCGCGGTGCAGGGCGAGCGGATCTCGCCGCGCGACGTCCTGGATCCGGTGTCCGCCGCGCTGACGGCGGCGTTCGAGCCGGCGGTGGCGGCATGACCGCGGCTCCGGACGGCCGGAAGCTGCTGCGCCTCGAGGTGCGGAACGCCCAGACCCCGATCGAGCGCAAGCCCGAGTGGATCAAGACGGTCGCGAAGCAGGGGCCCGAGTACCAGGCGCTCAAGTCGCTCGTGAAGGGCGAGGACCTGCACACGGTGTGCCAGGAGGCGGGCTGCCCCAACATCTACGAGTGCTGGGAGGACCGGGAGGCGACGTTCCTGATCGGCGGCTCGCAGTGCACGCGCCGGTGCGACTTCTGCCAGATCGACACGGGCAAGCCGGCCGACTACGACACGGACGAGCCGCGTCGCGTCGCCGAGTCGGTGCGCACCATGGGCCTGCGGTACGCGACCGTGACCTCGGTGGCCCGCGACGATCTCCCCGACACGGGCGCGTGGCTGAACGCCGAGACGGTGCGGAGGATCCATGAGCTGAACCCGAACACGGGCGTCGAGCTGCTGGCGAACGAGCACAACGCGGATCCCGCGTTCCTCGGCCAGATCTTCGACGCGCGCCCGGAGGTGTTCGCGCACAACGTCGAGACCGTGCCGCGCATCTTCAAGCGCATCCGCCCCGCGTTCCGGTACGAGCGCTCGCTGGACGTGATCACGCAGGGGCACGAGGCGGGCCTGATCACCAAGTCGAACCTGATCCTCGGCATGGGAGAGGAGCCGGAGGAGGTCGTCTCGGCGCTGCGGGATCTGCACGACGCCGGCTGCGACATCATCACGATCACGCAGTATCTGCGCCCGACGCCGCGTCACCTCCCCGTCGCGCGCTACGTCAAGCCGCAGGAGTTCGTGGAGTTCAAGGTCGAGGCCGAGCGCATCGGCTTCCTGGGCGTGCTCGCGGGGCCGCTCGTCCGCTCGTCGTACCGGGCGGGCCGCCTGTGGGCGCAGTCGATGCTGTCCAAGGGCCGGGAGATCCCGCCCCACCTGGCGCACATCGCCGAGGGCGCGGAGGCGGGGTTCCTTCAGGCCGTGTGACGCGTTCTCCGGAGATCACGGCTTCTCAGGACCGGATCCGCGGGTTCGGGACCTGAGAACGCGGCATCTCCGGAGAAGCCGGCGGATCAGTCGAGCGGGATCGCGCGGATCGCGTCGAGCGCGGCGTCGAGGGTCGCGGCGAGGTCGCTGCGGCCCGGGCCCGCGAGGGACCAGCGCTCCACCGCCGCGAGCACCGCGCCGCCGTAGGCCGCACCGCCGACCTCCGCCGCGAGCGGGTCGGCGCCGCGGCGGCGCAGCGCCCGGGCGACGACACGGCCGATGCGCGCGCGACGCAGCGCCGCCTCGCGCTCGAGCTCGGCGACGAGGCCCATGGCCTCGGCGTTCGCGAGGGCCAGGGCGAGGGCGTCGGGCGCGAAGTCGTGGGCGAGCGCGCGCACCGCCGCGGCGGGGGTCGCGCGCTCGAGTGCGTCCTCGAGCGCGTCGATCCGCTCGTCGAGGCCGCCCCACAGCAGCGCGCCCTTGGAAGCGGCGTAGTTGAAGAAGCTCGAGCGGCTCACTCCCGCGCGCGCCGCGATCTCGGCGATCGAGGTCGCCTCGTAGCCCTGCTCGAGGAACAGCTCGCTCGCCGCCTCGGCGAGCACCTCGCGCGACGACGCCCTGGGCCGCCCGGCGCGGGAGGTCACTTCGTCGCGCTCAGTACGCCGCATGGATCCAGCGTAGGGCCGCGGCGTTTGCGCCACCCCGCGACGTCCGCCTATCCTGGCTCATACTGACCAAGCGGTCAGAACATCGGCGACGAGGAGGTCACCCGGATGAGCCAGTCCCTGCGCCTCGACGCGCGAGACACGCACGTGCGGGCGACGCTCGACCGCCCCGAGAAGCGGAACGCGATCGACCGGGAGCTCGTCGACGCCCTGCACGACCTCTGCGCGGATCTCGAACGCGAGCCGCGCACGCTCGTCCTGACCGGCGCGGGCGGCACGTTCGCCGCGGGCGCCGACATCGCGCAGCTGCGCGAGCGCCGCGCGTCCGACGCGCTCGCGGGCATCAACACGCGCTGCTTCGAGCGCATCCGGAACCTGCCCATGCCCGTCATCGCGGTGATCGACGGCTACGCGCTCGGCGGCGGCGCGGAGCTCGCGTACGCCGCGGACATCCGGATCGGCACCCCGGCCCTGAAGATCGGCAACCCGGAGACGGGGCTCGGGATCATCGCGGCCGCGGGCGCGACGTGGCGCCTGCGCGAGATCGTCGGCGAGCCGCTGGCCGCGGAGCTCCTGCTCACCGGTCGCGTGCTGGACGCGGACGAGGCGCTCGCGGCCGGTCTGGTGACGCGCGTGCTCGAGCCGGACGACGCCCTCGTCGAGGCCGAGCGGATCGCGACGCGGATCGCCGCGCTCGATCCCGCCGCGACCCAGGCGACCAAGCGCGCGCTGCTCGCGCCGCGCGACGCCCACCCCGCGATCGACCTCGAGGAGCAGGCCGTGCTGTTCGAGAGCCCCGAGAAGGAGCGCCGGATGACCGCCTTCCTCGAGAGGAAGAGGAAGTGAGCGACACGACACCCGCCCGCGTCGGCGTGCTCGGCGGCGGACGCATGGGCGGCGGGATCGCCCACGCGTTCCTCCTCGCGGGCTCCGACGTCACCGTGGTGGAGCGCGACCAGGACGCAGCGGACGCGGCCCGGGCGCGGATCGCGCACAGCATCGACCGGTCGATCGCGCGCGGCGTCGACGCCAGCGCGGCCGAGCTGCGCAGCCGCCTCACGGTCGCGACCGACGCGGCCGCGTTCGGTCTGCACGGACTCGTGATCGAGGCCGTGCCCGAGGACCTCGACCTCAAGCTCGAGGCGCTCGCGCGGGTCGAGGCGCAGCTCGCCGCCGACGCCGTGCTCGCCTCGAACACGTCCTCCATCCCGCTCGCGCACCTGACCGAGACGCTCGAGCGTCCCGAGCGGCTGCTGGGCCTGCACTTCTTCAACCCCGTGCCCGCCTCGACGCTCGTGGAGATCGTCGTGGGCGCGGAGACCGCCGCGGAGCTGCCCGAGACGGCCCGCGGCTGGGTGCGCGCGCTCGGCAAGACGCCCATCACGGTGCGGGACTCCCCCGGCTTCGCGTCGAGCCGGCTCGGCGTCGCGATCGCGCTCGAGGCGATCCGCATGGTCGAGGACCGCGTCGCGAGCGCCGCGGACATCGACCTCGCGATGGAGCTCGGGTACAAGCACCCCTCCGGGCCGCTCAAGACCACCGACATCGTCGGGCTCGACGTGCGGCTCGGCATCGCCGAGCAGCTCGAGCGCGATCTCGGCCCGCGCTTCGCCCCGCCGCAGCTGCTGCGCGACATGGTCGCCGAGGGGCGCATCGGCCGGAAGGCCGGCCGCGGCTTCTACGAATGGAACGAGGAGACATGACCCGCATGCTGCAGAGCCACGTGCAGGACGCCTGGTGGCAGCCCGCCGAGGGCACGAGCGGCGCGGAGGTGCGCGACGCCTCGACGGGCGAGATCGTGGCGACCGTGTCGAGCGAGGGCCTCGACCTCGGCGCGGCGCTCGAGCACGGCCGCACCGTGGGTCAGGCGAGCCTCGGCGCGCTGACCTTCCACAAGCGCGCGGTGCTGCTGAAGCAGATGGCGCTCGCGCTGCTGGAGCGCAAGGAGGAGCTGTACGAGCTGTCGTACCGCACGGGTGCCACGAGGAACGACTCGTGGGTCGACATCGAGGGCGGCATCGGCGTGCTGTTCGCGTACTCCGGCAAGGGCCGGCGCGAGCTTCCCAACGCGCCGTATCCGCATACGAACGTGCAGCTGGACGGGCCGCTCGAGGTGCTCGCGAAGGACGGCTCGTTCCTCGGCCGTCACATCCGCACGACCCTGCCCGGGGTCGCGGTGCAGATCAACGCGTTCAACTTCCCCGTGTGGGGCCCGCTCGAGAAGCTCGCGCCCGCGTTCCTCGCGGGCATGCCGAGCGTCATCAAGCCCGCCACGCCCACGGCGTACGTGACCGAGCACCTCGTGCGCATCCTGGTGGAATCCGGGCTGCTGCCGGCCGGATCCGTCCAGCTCGTCTCCGGATCCGTCCGCGAGCTGTTCGACCACGCCCGCCTGGGCGACGTCGTCTCGTTCACCGGATCCGCGTCGACCGCCGACGGGCTGCGCCGCCACGACGCCGTCCAGCGGGGAGGTGTGATCTTCAACGCCGAGACCGACTCGATCAACGCCTCCGTGCTCGGCCCCGACGCGACGCCCGGCACGCCGGAGTTCGACGCGTACGTGCGCCAGCTCGTGACCGAGATGACATCCAAGGCCGGCCAGAAGTGCACGGCGATCCGCCGCGCGATCGTGCCCGCGGCCGCCGCGGACGAGCTGGTCGAGGCCGTCCGGAACCGGATCGCCGAGAAGGTCGTCGTGGGCGATCCGCGCTCGGAGGGCGTCACGATGGGCGCCCTCGCCTCCCTCGAGCAGCGCGACGAGGTGCTGCGCCAGGTGCGCGCGCTGGTCGACGGCGGCGGCTCGGTCGTCCTCGGGTCGCTCGACGCACCCGAGGGCGACGGCGCGTTCCTGTCGCCGATCCTGCTCCGCTTCGCGGACGCGACCGCCGCGCGCGCGCACGACACCGAGGCGTTCGGCCCGGTGTCGTCGCTGCTGACGTACGAGACGCCCGCGCAGGCCGCCGACCTGGTCGTCCGCGGCGGCGGGTCGCTCGTGACCAGCGTGGCGTCCGGCGATCCGGCGTTCGTCGCGGGGCTCACGCGCCGCGTCGCCTCCGCGAACGGGCGCATGCTGCTGCTCGACCGCGACGACGCCCGCTCGTCCACGGGCCACGGATCGCCCCTGCCGATGCTCGTGCACGGCGGCCCCGGCCGCGCGGGCGGCGGCGAGGAGCTGGGCGGCATCCGGAGCGTGTTCCACTACATGCAGCGCACGGCGATCCAGGGCTCCCCCGAGATGCTCACGGCCGTCACGGGCGTGTGGCACACGGGCGCCCGCGTGGTGTCGGACGGCGTGCACCCGTTCCGCAAGCCGCTCGAGGAGCTGCGGATCGGCGACCGGGTCGTGTCCGAGGAGCGCGAGGTCACGCTGGCCGACATCGAGCACTTCGCGGAGTTCACGGGCGACACGTTCTACGCGCACATGGACGAGGACGCCGCGGCCGCCAACCCCTTCTTCCCCGGACGCGTCGCGCACGGGTACCTGCTGGTGTCGTTCGCGGCGGGGCTGTTCGTCTCGCCCGAGCCCGGCCCGGTGCTGGCCAACTACGGCCTGGAGAACCTGCGCTTCCTCACGCCCGTCTCCCCCGGCGACCGGATCCGCGTCGCGCTCACGGCGAAGCAGATCATCCCGCGCGAGACCGACGAGTACGGCGAGGTGCACTGGGACGTGGTCCTGACGAACCAGAGGGACGAGACGGTCGCGACCTACGACGTCCTCACCCTCGTCTCGAAGTCGCATTCCTCTTCCCGCTCCGCGGGGTAGTGCACCGAGCGTGATCGATCGCTCGACCGACGCTTCGCGCCGGCGCTCACGATCGAAGGCTGTCGCTTCGCTCCATCCCTTGTACGTCGCGTTTTCGAGATAGTCGGCATTCGCTTCGCTCAACGCTCGCTTCGCTCGCACGGGGGAACATGTCCGCACCCGGTGTGATCACTCGCTTCAGATGGCCCCTGTTCCTCGCGGATAGGGGCCATTCGAGGCAGGTCACGCGGCCGAAACTCACCGGTAGTCGCGGGTCTCGCTGACGCGGAGGCCGCTGCGGACGAAGGCGACGACGGCGTCGGCGATCTGGTCCGGGGTCAGGGGGCCGTCGGGGCGGTACCACTCGACGATCGAGTTGACGAGTCCGAATGTCAGGCGCTCCGCGACGCCCGGATCGACGTCGTCGCGCAGCGAGTCCTGCTCGCGTCCGAGCTCGAACAGGCGGCGCAGCCTCTGGTCGAACTCGCGGCGGCGCTCCATGGCGTGCCGCTGCGCGTCGGTGTTCCCCCGCAGCCGCAGCAGCAGCGTGAGGTAGGGCTGCTGCTCGCACGCCACCCGCACCGCGCCGCGCAGCACGTGGCGGATGCGCAGGTCCACCGCACCGGACGTCGCCTCGGGCGACTCGAACACCGCCTCGAGCGCGCCGAGCGCCTTGCCCACCGCGAGCTCGAGCATCTCCTCCTTCGAGGAGAAGTGGTGGTACACGGCCGACTTCGACAGCCCGAGCCGCTGCGCGATGATCCCGAGCGACGTGGCGTCGTAGCCGTGGTCGTTGAACGCGTCGACGATCACCGCGAGCATGCCGTCGCGGTCATATCCGGGTCGCCCGCGCCGTGGGGCATCCGTGGTGGTCGTCACGGGTCCATCCTGCCGCAGCCGGCGCTCATCCCTGGTCGCGCAGGTCGTAGAGGCGCTTGTACTTGCCCTCCGAGCGCGGCAGGGATCCGGTCGGCACGATCTCGACGTCGACCGTGGTGCCGATCCGCTCCTTCACGCGCAGCTGCAGGATGAGCGCGGCCGACTCGCTCGTCTCGCGCGAGACGCCGGGCGTGCACTCGATCTTGACGGTCAGCTCGTCCATCCGGCCGCGCTTGGTCAGCTCGAGGATGAAGTGCGGCGTGAGGTGCTCGATCTCGAGCGCGATCTCCTCGATCTGCGTCGGGAACAGGTTCACGCCACGCAGGATGATCATGTCGTCGTTGCGGCCCGTGATCTTCTCGATGCGCCGCATCGCCGGATACGCCGATCCGGGCATGAGCCGCGTCAGGTCGCGCGTCCGGTACCGGATGACCGGGAACGCCTCCTTCGTGAGCGTCGTGAAGACGAGCTCGCCGCGCTCGCCGTCGGCCACGCGCTGCAGGTCCTCGCCGATGATCTCGGGCAGGAAGTGGTCCTCCCACACGTGCGGGCCGTCCTGCGTCTCGATGCTCTCCTGCCCCACGCCCGGGCCCATCACCTCGGACAGGCCGTAGATGTCCACCGCCTTGAGGTCCATTCGCCGCTCGAGCTCGTGGCGCATCTCGTTCGTCCACGGCTCGGCACCGCAGATCGCGACCTTGAGGCTGGTCTCGCGCGGGTCCAGTCCCTGCTCCTCGAACGCGTCGGCGATCGTCAGCAGGTAGCTCGGCGTGCACATGATCGCGTCGGGCTCGAAGTCGCGGATCAGCTGCACCTGGCGCGCGGTCTGCCCGCCCGACACCGGGATCACCACGCATCCGGCGCGCTCGATGCCCGCGTGCGCGCCGAGGCCGCCCGTGAACAGGCCGTAGCCGTACGCGTTGTGCACCTTCCAGCCGGGCTGCACTCCGGCCGCGCGCAGCGACCGCGCGATGAGGTCCGCCCACCGGTCGAGGTCGCCCTCCGTGTAGCCGACCACGGTCGGCCGTCCGGTCGTGCCCGACGACGCGTGGATGCGGCGCACCTCGGACATCGGCACCGCGAACATCCCGAACGGATAGGCGCGGCGGAGGTCCTCCTTGGTCGTGAACGGCAGCCGCTCGACGTCGGCGAGCGTCCGGATGTCGTCGGGCGCGATGCCCGCGGCCTCGAACTTCGCGCGGTACATCGGCACGTTCTCGTACGCGTGCCGCACGGTCCACCGCAACCGCTCGAGCTGCAGCGCCTCAAGCGCGGCCCGGGCCATCGTCTCGGGCGCGCCGGGATCGGCCGGCGGGACCGAGTGGTCGCTGCGGAAGGGGCCCTTGCCGGAGAGCAGGGTGTCGGTCATCGGGGCTCCTTCTTGTCTGCGGGGTGCGGCGTGTCGGCGGAGGCGGACGGCGGGGCGGGGATGGCGCGAGACCGGCCGCGGAACTCCGCCACGGCCGTGCCGCCCTCGTCGGTCACGGCGATGTCGTAGATGCCGTTGCGGCCGCCGAGCCATCGGCGGACGGCCGTGGCGGTGAGGACGTCGCCCACGTGCGTGGCGCGCAGGAACGCGATGTCGGCGGCCTGTGCGACGACCATGTCCTCGCCCTCGTTGCACGCGTACGCGAACGCGGTGTCGGCGAGCGTGAACACCATGCCGCCGTGCGTGATGCCGAAGCCGTTCGCCATCCAGTCGCGCACGGTCATGGTCAGCACGGCGCGACCGGGCTCGAGCTCGCGGATCTCGATGCCGAAGTGCTGCTTGGTGAAGTCGGTGGGCGCCATCGTCGTGGCGCGCCACCGGGCATCGGGCGCGATCGAGTCCTCGAACGTCTCCACCTGCTGGTCCATGCACGCTCCCTCGCGTCGCGGATCCCGCTCGCATTGCGGGCCGACGTGAGCCGAGTATACTCACTGAATGTTCGGTCAGTAATTCCAGGATCCAGGCTCACGGCGAGGAGGCCCGCGATGTCGACGACGACGGACACGCCAGACGAGGTCGAGGCGCCCGAGCTCGAGGCACAGGAGCAGTTCGACGCGCTCATCGACGCCGACCAGCGCATCGAGCCGCGCGACTGGATGCCCGAGGCGTACCGGCGCACGCTGATCCGGCAGATCTCGCAGCACGCGCACTCGGAGATCATCGGCATGCAGCCCGAGGCGAACTGGATCACGCGCGCCCCGAGCCTGCGCCGCAAGGCGATCCTGATGGCGAAGGTGCAGGATGAGGCCGGCCACGGGCTGTATCTCTACTCCGCCGCGCAGACGCTCGGGATCACGCGCGACGAGATGACGCAGCAGCTGATCGCCGGCAAGGCCCGCTACTCGTCGATCTTCAACTACCCCACCCCGACGTGGGCCGACATGGGCGCGATCGGCTGGCTCGTGGACGGCGCGGCGATCGTGAACCAGGTGCCGCTGTGCCGCGCGTCGTACGGCCCGTACGGCCGCGCGATGGTGCGCATCTGCAAGGAGGAGTCGTTCCACCAGCGCCAGGGCTTCGAGATCCTGCTCGAGCTCGCTCAGGGCACGCCCGAGCAGAAGCGGATGGCGCAGGATGCCGTGGACCGCTGGTACTGGCCGTCGATCATGATGTTCGGTCCGCCCGACGACGACTCCCCCAACTCGGCGCAGTCGATGGCATGGAAGATCAAGCGGTTCTCGAACGACGAGCTGCGCTCGCGGTTCGTCGGCATGCTCGTGCCCCAGTTCGAGGCGCTCGGGCTCGAGTGCCCCGACAGGGACCTGCGCTTCGACGAGGAGAGCGGTCGCTGGGTCACCGGGCCGATCGACTGGGACGAGTTCCAGGCCGTGCTCGACGGCCGCGGCCCCCTGAACAGCCACCGCATCCGCCACCGCCGGGAGGCGCACGCCGACGGCGCGTGGGTGCGCGAGGCCGCCGCCGTGTACGCCCGCAAGCAGCAGGAGAAGGCGCGCTTCGCCGCCTGACCTCCGATCCGATCCCCCTGGAGACGAAGATGTCGACCCCCGGAGAGTCCCCCGCCGAGACCTGGCCGCTGTGGGAGGCGTTCGTGCGCGCAGGCCGCGGCCTGAGCCACGTGCACGTCGGATCCCTGCACGCTCCCGACGAGGAGATGGCGCTGCGCAACGCGCGCGACCTCTACACGCGCCGGGGCGAGGGCGTGTCGATCTGGGTGGTGCCGGCCTCGGCCATCACGACGAGCGACCCAGCGGCCAAGGGCGCGTTCTTCGAGTCGCCCGCCGGCAAGAACTACCGCCACGCCGTGTACTACACGCGCGCCGAGGGGGTGAAGCACCTGTGACCGCCGACACCGGGGTCGACCACCACGGCGACGTCGAGGTCGACGCCGTCGACCTCGTGGACGAGCTGCCCGGCACCGGCGGGACCGCCTCGCCGGACGTCGCGGAGTACGCGCTGCGCCTGGGCGACGACGCGCTGATCCTGTCGCAGCAGCTGGGCTGGTGGATCTCTCGCGCGCCCGAGCTCGAGGAGGACCTCGCGCTCGGCAACATCGCGCTGGACCTGCTCGGCCACGCCCGCGCGCTCCTGCGGCTCGCGGGCACCGCATCGGGTCGCACCGAGGACGACCTCGCCTACACGCGCGACGAGCCCGAGTTCCGCTGCAGCTGGGTCGTGCAGCAGCCGAACGGCGACTTCGCCGACACGATCGCGCGCCAGCTGGTGTTCTCGGCCTATCAGGTCGAGCTCTACGACGCGCTCACCGGCAGCGCGGACGCGAGCCTGCGCGCCGTCGCCGAGAAGGCGGTGCGCGAGGTGAGCTACCACCGGGACCACGCGGTGCACTGGACGCTGCGGCTCGCGGGCGGCACGGACGATTCGCGCGCGCGGCTGATCCGGGCGCTCACCGATCTGTGGCCCTACGTCGAGGAGCTGTTCACCGACGACGAGCTGTTCGATCGGCTGGGCGACGCCGCCCCGCGCCCGTCGTCGCTGCGCGGCGGGTTCGACGCGGCGATCGACGCGGTGTTCGCGGAGGCCGAGCTGCAGCGGCCCGCGGTGAAGCCCGCCCTCGCGCGGGGCCGCCTCGGTCGCCACTCCATGCACCTCGGCTACATCCTCGCCGAGCTGCAGTGGCTGGCCCGCCGTCACCCGGGGGCGACGTGGTGAGCGCCGTCGCATCGCCGCAGCGCCCGACCGACGCGGACTCGGCCGCCGCGTGGGATCTCGCCGCGCGGGTCGCCGACCCCGAGGTGCCCGTGCTCACGATCGAGGACCTCGGCGTCCTGCGCTCGGTGCGCTCCGACGGACGCCGCGCGGACGTCGTGCTCACGCCGACGTACTCGGGGTGCCCCGCGATCGAGCAGATGCGCGACGACGTGATCCTGCAGCTCACGGCCGCCGGCTACGAGCGCGTCGACGTGTCGTTCACGCTCTCGCCCGCGTGGACCACCGACTGGATGAGCGAGGCCGGCAGGGCCAAGCTCGAGCGGTACGGCATCGCGCCGCCGAACGGCCGCGCCCCCGTCCGCCGCGGGCCGCTGCCCGTGATGCTGGGCGTGAAGTGCCCGCGCTGCCAGTCGCTGCACACGCGCGAGGTGTCGCGGTACGGCTCGACCTCCTGCAAGGCGCTGTACGAGTGCCTCGACTGCCAGGAGCCGTTCGACTTCTTCAAGGTCCACTGATGGATCGCGCAGCAGCCCCCGAGACCACGGCAGGTCCCGCTGTCGAGCCGGCCACGAACCTCGACCCGCCCGCCAGGAAGCGCGCCGTCTTCCACCGGCTCCGCGTGCACGACGTGCGCCCGCTCACGCCCACGAGCGTGGAGGTCACGTTCGAGGTGCCGCCCGAGCTCGACGACGACTACCGCTATCTGCCCGGCCAGTACCTGGCGCTGCGTGCGCACATCGACGGCGAGGAGGTGCGCCGCTCGTACTCGATCTGCCGCCCGCCGTCGCCCGGCCGGATCTCGGTCGCGGTCAAGCGCGACGAGCACGGCGTCTTCTCCTCCTGGGTGCACACGACGATCCGGCCCGGCGACGAGCTCGACGTGATGAGCCCCCAGGGCACGTTCACGTCGAACCTCGACGACCTCGAGGGCCGCCACGTCGTCGGCATCGCGGCGGGGTCGGGCATCACGCCCGTCATCACGATGGCGCACCGTGTGCTGGAGGGCAGCACCACCGGCCGCTTCACGCTGCTGTACACGAACCGGTCCTCGCTCGACGTGATGTTCGTGGAGGAGCTGGCGGATCTGAAGGACCGCTACCCGGACCGGCTCGCGCTGCACCACGTGCTCTCGCGCGAGCAGCGCACGGCCCCCCTGCTCTCGGGCCGCCTCGACGAGGCGAAGCTGCGGACGATCCTGAGCGCGCTGATCCCGCCGCGCACGGTGCACGAGTGGACGCTGTGCGGCCCGTTCGAGCTCGTGCAGCTGTGCCGCGACCTGCTCGAGGAGCTCGGCGTGGACCCCGCGCACATCCGGTACGAGCTGTTCACGACCGGCGAGCCGGGCGAGACCGCCCCGCCGCGCGGCCGGCCCGTGCGGGTCGAGGCCGGCGAGAGGACCCACCGGATCGACTTCACGCTGGACGGCACGTCGGCGACCGTGGAGAGCCCCGTCAGCGCGAACGAGTCGATCCTGAACGCCGCGCTGCGCGTGCGCTCGGACGTGCCGTTCGCGTGCGCGGGCGGCGTGTGCGGCACGTGCCGCGCGCGCGTGACCGAGGGCAGCGTCTCGATGCGCGAGAACTACGCGCTCGAGCCCGACGAGATCGACCGCGGCTACGTGCTCACGTGCCAGTCGCATCCCACGTCCGACCGCGTCGTCGTGGACTACGACGTCTGACCCCGGATGGAGCATCGGATGATCGAGCTGACGATCCAGGGCGACGTCGCGGAGGTCGTGCTGAACGCGCCCGAGCGGCTGAACGCCCTCGGGCCGGCCGATCTCGACGCGCTCGGCGACGCGTACGCCGAGGCCGAGCGCGCGGGCGTGCGCGCGCTCGTGCTGCGTGGCGCGGGGCGCGCGTTCTGCGCCGGTCGCGACATCTCGGGCGTCGACCCGCGCGCGGATAACGTGCTCGGCTACCTCGAGGGCCGGGTCGAGCCCGTGATGCGCCGGATCGCGGACTTCCCGGCGCCGACCTTCGCGGCCGCGCACGGCGCGTGCCTGGGTGTCGGGCTGGGCCTGCTGATCGCGACGGACGTCGTGTACGTCGCGGAGTCGGCGAAGATCGGCAGCCCGTTCAAGAACCTCGGGGCGACGCTCGACTCCGGCGGCCACGCGCTGTTCCTCGAGCGGCTGGGCGCGCACCGCACGCTCGACCTGATCTACTCGGGCCGGCTGCTGACGGGCGCCGAGGCCGTCTCGCTCGGCCTGTTCTCGCGGGTCTTCGCGGATGACGCGGCGCTCGAGGCCGCGCGCGCCGCCGCCGCGCAGGCGGCATCCGGCCCGACGCAGGCGTTCGTGGCGTCGAAGCGGCTGGTCGCCTCGCTGCGCGACGAGCGCGTCGGGCTGTGGCGCTCGATGTCCGACGAGAACCGCGCGCAGGCCGCGCTGTGCGACACGGACGACTACCGCGAGGGCTTCGCGGCGTTCCAGCAGAAGCGCATGCCCGTGTTCGCGGGAGACCGTCCGTGAACTTCGTCGCGCAGCAGGGGCCGGGCGAGCTGGCCGAGAAGATGGGCATCGAGTTCCTCGAGCTCACGGTCGAGCGCGCGGTCGCCCGCATGCCCGTGGCCGGCAACCGTCAGTCCGTGGGCTTCGTGCACGGCGGCGCGTACGTCGTGCTCGGCGAGTCGCTCGGCTCGGTCGCCGCGAACCTCCACGCCGGACCCGGCCGGCTCGCGGTCGGCGTGGACGTGAACGCGACGCACACGCGATCCGCGACCTCCGGGCACGTCACCGCGGTGTGCACTCCCCTGCATCTCGGCCGCACGGTGACGGTGCACGAGATCGTCATCACGGACGACGAGGGCCGCCGCTGCTCGACCGTGCGCATCACGAACCACGTCAAGGACATGCCGGGGCACGCCTCCACCGCGTGACACCGACCCGCGCCGGTAGGGTGCGGTCATGAAGCCCCGTCTCCGGATGGCCGCGCTCGCCCTCGTGGTAGCGTCCCTCGCCCTCGCGGGCTGCGTCGCGACCCCGGCCGCGCCCGACCCCGACGCCCTGCAGGCCTGGCTCGTCGACGAGCCCGAGACGGATGCCCCGGACCTGCTGGCATCGGCCGCCGCCGGCGCCGGTCCCGGAGACGCGGTCGCCGCCGAGGGCGACGAGCCGTTCGGCACGACGATGGAGTTCGACGCGCCCGTCCGCCTGGACCGCATCGAGGTCACGTGCTTCGGCGAGGCGACGATCTCGGTCGAGGCGGACATCACCGGCCGCGCCACGACCCAGGGCGTCGGCGCCGAGGGGGTCCGCTGCGCGGAGGGCGTGTTCGTCCTGGAGAGTCCGTTCCAGGGCGATGCGGCGACGGTGTCGAAGGTCCGCGTCGACGTCTACGGCGCCGACATCCCGACCGCGTGGCGCGCGACGATCCACGGCTCGGAGGGCTGACGCCCACAGCGAACGGCCCCGTGCCGCGGGGAGGCCGACGGATAGCCTCGACGCGATGGACGACCAGCGCCGCATCGTCGGCTCCGCCATGCACCGTATCCGCACGACGGATCCCGTCGACGACGACTTCTCCGACCTCGCGCCCCTCGGCGACCTGATCGGGGGCGCGCGCGTCGTCGCGCTCGGCGAGAGCATGCACCGCGTGCACGAGTTCCTCGCGCTGCGGGACCGGGTCTTCCGCTTCCTCTCGCGCGAGCACGGCGTCACGGCGATCGCGATCGAGTCCGGCTTCGCCGAGGGCCTGGTCGTGCAGCGCTGGATCGACGGCGACGACGAGGAGCCGTTCGAGGACGTGCTGCGTCACGGCATGACCTACCACTTCGGCGCATGCGAGGAGTCGGCGCTGCTCGTCGAGACCATGCGGGGATCCGGATCCGGATCCCGGTTCCACGGTCTCGACGTGGGCGCGGGCGGGGCGGGCGGCACGCGGATCATCCGCGAGATCCTGCGCCTGCTCGACATCGTCGATCCGGGGTACGCGGCCGTCGTGCGCGGGCGCGTGCTGCCGCTCTACGACTATCTGCCGCCGGACGACGGCGGGATCGCGTGGGCCGCACCCGCCCTGCACGCGTACCTCGCGCTGCCCGAAGAGCACCGCCACGCGCTCACCGCCGCCATCGCCCGGATCGCCTCGCGGATCGACGCGCTCTGGCCGCAGTACGCCGAGAGCGCGGGCGACGAGGCCGCCTGGACGCTGCGGCGTCTCGCCGACACCGCGCGCCTGGGCGACGGATTCCTGACCGCGATGATCGAACGCCAGGCCGGCGGCGTCACGCCGTCGAGCACGCGCGACGCGCTCATGGCGCGCACCGTCGAGGCGCTGCTGGAGCGCCACGAGCGCGTGCTCGTCGTCGCGGCGAACGGGCACATCCAGCGCTCCCCCATGCTCGCGCCGCCCTTCGTCACCGAGCCGTTCCCGACGATGGGCGCCCACCTGGCCGCCTCGCTCGGCGCGGACTACGTGCCGGTCGCCACGACGTTCGGCAGCGGCGAGGTCTGGCTGCACCGCCCCGGGCCGGACAGCCGTCCGGGGCACTCGGTGCCGTTCACGGACTGGATCGACGCCGCCACGCCGCGGAGCCTGGATGCCCTTCTCGCGGCGCCGGCGATCCCGGTCGGCATACTCGGCTGGCGCGGGCTCCCGGACGACGCCCCGCTCGCCGGGCTGCTGGACGCCACCGGCTCGACCATGAACGGCGACGGCGAGATCCTCTCGGCCCCGCGCACGGCGTTCGACGGCGCGATCCACGTCGATCACGTCACCCCCTGGCGCACCTGGCTCGCCGACGGGGGCTGACGCCACGAGACCGGCGCCCGCGACCGCGCGCGGCGGTATTCTTGGACGCGGTCCGGTTTCTCCGGATCCGTCACAGCAGACTCCCTCACGAAGGTCCCCATGCTCCGTCGCGCCCTGCCTGCCCTCGTCCTCGCCTCCTCGGTCGCCCTGATCGCGACCGCGTGCGCTCCCGGCACGGGAGAGGCGGCCCCCAGCGCCGCGCCCCAGGACGGCGGCACCCTCGTCTACGCGACCGGCGACGCCGAGCCCACCTGCCTCGACCCGCACGTGGGCGGCAACTACCCGCAGGCGCTCATCAGCACGCAGTACCTCGAGCCGCTCGTCGGCCGCGACGCCGATGGCACGATCATGCCGTGGCTCGCCGAGGACTGGAAGGTCTCGCCCGACGGCCTCACGTGGGACTTCACGCTGAAGAGCGACGTGACCTTCACCGACGGCACCCCTCTCGACGCCGAGGCCGTGAAGGTCAACGTCGAGCACCTGCAGGACCCCGAGACCGCGTCGTCGACCGGCTACCTCGCGGTGTCGAAGGTCGACGAGGTCGAGATCGTCGACGAGACCCACGCGCGGTTCCACCTGTCCGAGCCCGACTCGGCGCTGCTCGAGTCGCTCAGCATGCAGTGGACCGCCATCCAGTCGCCCGCGGGCATCGCCCGCGGCATGGAGGAGAACTGCGCCGCCCCCATCGGCACGGGCCCGTTCATCGTGGACGAGTGGGTGCCGCAGCAGCAGATCACCCTCGTGCGCAACGACGACTACGCCACGCCCGGCCCCGAGGCCGAGCACGACGGCCCCGCGCACCTCGACGAGCTGGTGTGGCGCTTCATCCCCGACGCCGCGACGCGTCAGGCCGCGCTCACGTCGGGCGAGGTGAACGTGATCGACAACCCGCAGCCCGACGCGATCGTCTCCGCCGAGCAGGGCGAGGACATCGCGCACATCGACGCCCCGCGCCCCGGCTCCGTCAACCGCATCGAGCTCAACGCGGGTCAGGCGCCGTTCGACGACATCCGCGTCCGGGAGGCCTTCATCCGTGCCGCCGACCCGAACCCCGGCATCGAGTCGCTGTACCTCGGCACCGTGACCCGGTCGTACTCCCCGCTCGGCAGCACCGAGCCGATGGGCGTCTCGGACGAATCGCTGTTCGGCACGGATCCGGATGAGGCCGACGCGCTGCTGGACGAGGCCGGCTGGACCGAGAAGGACTCCGACGGCATCCGCACGAAGGACGGCAAGCGACTGACCGTCCGCTTCCCCGTGAGCACTAACCAGTCCGTCGCGGCCGAGCAGTCGCTGTTCGAGCAGATCCAGGCGAACGTCGCCGCGGTCGGCTTCGACGTGCAGCTCTCCCCCGTCGACCTGTCGACCTGGTACGGCGCGCTCGGCGCGAACGAGTACGAGGCCGTGAGCGCCCCCTACACGCGCGTCGGCGCCGAGGTGCTGCGCGTGCTGTACCACTCCGACGCGATCGTGCCCGCGCCGTCGGGCTACTTCGCGAACCACGCGCAGCTGTCCGACCCCGACCTCGACGCGCTGCTCGACGAGGCCTCCGCGACGCAGGACGAGGCCGCCCGCGCCGACCTGTACGCGCAGGCGCAGCAGCGCGTCCTGGAGAGCTTCACGGTGCTTCCGCTCTACGACCAGCAGAACCACTTCCTGACGCGCGGCGTGACGGGCGTGAAGACGCTCGGCACCGTGGCCACGCCGACGTTCGTCGATGCCCGGATCGCGGGCTGACGCACGGCGGATCCGGTCCGTCCTCCGCTGGATCGCGGGGCGGATCGGATCCGCGCTGCTCGTCGTCTGGATCGTCGCGACCGTCGTCTTCTTCGCGCTGCGCGCGTCGGGCGATCCGCTCGAGGCGATCCTGGGCGGTCCCGGCTCGCAGGCGGGGCCCGACGCCGTGGCGCGGGCGCGGGAGACGTACGGCCTGGATCAGCCGCTCGTCCTCCAGTACCTGATGCAGCTGTGGCGCGTCGCGACGTTCCAGCTCGGCGACTCGTACGCGCGCCACCAGCCGGTGGCCGACCTGATCGGCGCCCAGCTGCCGGGCACGCTGCTGCTGGCGGCGCTCGCCCTGCTGCTCGCATGGGCGCTGGCGCTCGCGGGCTCCACGATCGCCGCCACGGCGCAGTCTCGAACCGGTTGGAGGGGCCCCGTCGGCCGCGCCGCGGTCGCCGTCCTGCGCGCGGTCGAGCTCGTCGCGACCGTCATGCCGCAGTTCTGGCTCGGGGCGGTGCTGATCCTGGTGTTCGCCGCATCGCTGCGGGTCCTGCCCGCCACGAGCTCGGGGACCGATCCCGCGGGGCTGGTGCTGCCGGTCGTGACGCTGGCGATCCCGATCGCGGGCTTCCTCGCGCAGCTGTCGCGCGATGCGCTGCTGGAGGCCGACGCCGCGCCGTTCGCCACGACCGCGCGCTCGCGCGGGCTCGGCGAGCCGCGTGTGCTGCTGCACCACACGCTCCGGCACGCGAGCCTGCCGGCGCTGTCGCTGTCGGGCTGGGCGTTCGGCCACCTGCTGAGCGGCGCGGTCGTGGTCGAGTCGCTGTTCGCCCGGCCCGGTCTCGGCCGGCTGCTGCTCGACGCGGCCCTGAGCCGCGACGTGCCGGTCGTGATCGGCGCGGTGGTGGTCGTGGCGGTGCTGTACGTCGTGGTCGTCACGGTCGTCGACGCCGTCGAGCTGCTGGTCGATCCGCGCCTGCGCAGCCCCCGCACGGCGCACGCCGTCGAGCGGACGCCCGAGCTGGCGGTGGGCTCGTGACCGCGCAGCGCGTGTGGCGCCGGCTCGGGCCGGGCGGCGTCATCGCCGGGCTGGGCCTGGTGGCGATCCTGATCGCGGTGTTCGCGCCGGGGCTGCTCGCGCCGCGCGATCCGCTCGCGATCGCCCCGGCCGAGGCGTTCTCGCCGCCGTCGTGGGGCCACCCTTTCGGCACGGACGAATCGGGCCGCGATCTGTTCGCGCGCGTGGTGCACGGCGCCGCGGCGTCGGCCGGGATCGGCCTCGCCGCGACCGGCATCGGCATCGCCGCGGGCCTCGTGCTCGGGTTCGCGGGCGCCCTCGGGCCCCGCCCGCTCGACGCCGCGATCGCGCGCGTGGTGGAGGTGCTGTTCGCGCTGCCGACGCTCGTGCTCGCGCTGCTGCTCGTCGCGGTGCTGGGACCGGGCACGCAGGCGTCGATCCTGGCGATCGGCGTCGCGACCGCGCCGGGCTACGCGCGCATCCTGCGCTCGCGCGTGCGGGGCGTCGCGCGCAGCGACTACGTCGGCTACGCCCGTCACGAGGGCGCGGGCCCCCTGACCGTGTTCGTGCGCCACATCGCCCCCAACACGCTGTGGCCCCTCGTCGCCACCGCCACGCTCGGCGTCGGCCAGGCGATCGTGTGGGTGTCCGCGCTGAGCTTCCTGGGGCTCGGGGCGCTGCCCCCGTCGCCGGAGTGGGGTGCGATGCTCAACGCCGGCCGTGTCTACATCACGACCGCGTGGTGGATGACCGTGCTGCCGGGGCTCGCGATCGTCGCGACGGCGACCGTCCTCACGGTGCTGGGCCGCCGGGCCTCGGGCGCGGGAGCGGAGGCCCGGTGAGCCTGCTGCGGATCCGGGGCCTGCGCGTCGCGCTCGGCGACACCGACGTGCTGCGGGGCATCGACCTCGAGGTCGCGCCCGGCGAGTGCCTCGCGATCGTCGGCGAATCCGGCGCGGGCAAGTCGGTGCTGGCCCGCACGATCCTCGGGCTGTCGCGGCGCGACCGCGCGCGCGTGACCGCCGAGGCGTTCGAGCTGGGTGGCCGCGACGCCCTTCGCCTCCCGGAGCGCGCCTGGCGCACGGTGCGCGGAGGCGAGGTGTCGCTCGTGCTGCAGGATGCGCTGCAGTCGCTCGACCCCCTGCGAACGATCGGCGCCGAGGTCGGCGAGCCCCTGGCCGTGCGCCGCGTGCCGCGTGCCCAGCGCCGCGCGCGGGTGCTCGACGCCCTCGAGGCCGCGGGCCTCCCCCTCGGCGGTCCGCAGCGGAGCGAGGCGGTCGCGCGGCTGCGACAGCGCCCCGGCGAGCTGTCGGGCGGCATGCGGCAGCGCGCGCTGATCGCCTCGGCGATCGTCGCCGGCGCGCCGCTCGTCGTGGCGGACGAGCCCACCACCGCCCTGGATGCCACCACGGCCGTGCGGGTCCTCGACCTGCTCGCCCGGCTGCGGGACGAGGGGACCGGGCTCATCCTGATCAGCCACGACCTCGCGGCGGTCGCCCGCGTCGCCGACCGGATCGCGGTGCTCCACGAGGGACGCGTCGTGGAGCAGGGACCGGCGCCGCGGATCCTCGCCGCACCGGCGCATCCCGTCACGCGCGCGCTGCTCGCCGCGGTGCCCCGCGGGCCGAAGGAGGCGCCGGCGCGCGGGGCCGAGGCCGTGCTCGAGGCCCGCGGCGCGGTGCGCCGCTACCCGGGCCCCGGCGGCGGGGTCCACGCGGTCGACGGGGTCGACGTGGCCGTCCGCCGCGGCGAGGTGCTCGGGGTCGTCGGCGAGTCGGGATCGGGCAAGTCCACGCTCGCCCGCCTGCTGATCGGGATCGAGCGGCCCGACGAGGGCGACGTCGCCCGCGCCGAGGATGTGCGCGTGCGGCTCGTGCCGCAGGATCCGCTGGGCGCGTTCGACCCGCGCCACACGGTCGAGCGCATCCTGCGCCACGCCCGCCGCGACGGCGCCCCGCCGCCGGCCGACCTGCTGGCGCGCGTCGGCCTCGACGCCGCGCTGCTGCGCCGACGCCCCGTGTCGCTCTCGGGCGGTCAGCGGCAGCGCGTCGCGATCGCCCGTGCCCTCGCCGCCCGCCCCGACGTGCTGGTGTGCGACGAGCCGGTCTCGGCGCTCGACGTGACGACGCAGGCCGGCATCCTCGACCTGCTGCTCGACCTGCAGCGCCACGAGGGTCTCACGATCGTCTTCATCTCGCACGACCTCGCGGTCGTCCGCCGGGTCAGCGACCGCGTCGCGGTGATGCGGCGCGGCGCGATCGTCGAGCAGGGCGACACGGAGACGGTGTTCGCCGACCCCGCGCACGCCTTCACGCGGGAGCTGATCGCGGCGGCGTCCACGACCCGCCGATCCGGCGGCTGACGGGAGCGATCGCCCCGCGGGGTCCGCGGCGCCGATAGCATCCGGGCATGCCCACGCTCCTGCACCTGGACTCCTCCGCGGGCGGCGCCCGCTCCGTCTCCCGCGCCCTCACGGCCGAGTTCGCGGACGCGTGGCTCGCCGCCGGCCCCGGCCGCGAGGTCGTGCGCCGCGACCTCCAGGCCGATCCGCCGCCGCACCTGCCGCAGGCCGACCTGCATTGGCCGTCGGAGCTGCGCCGGGGCTCCGTGGACCCCGCCGCGGAGGCTCTCCAGTCGACGCTCGTCGACGAGCTCCTGGCGGCCGACGCGCTCGTGATCGGCGTCCCGCTGTACAACTACTCGATGCCGTCGACGCTCAAGGCGTGGATCGATCACATCCACGTCCCCGGCCGCACCACCTCGAGCACCGGGGCGCCGCCACTCGCGGGCCGGCCCGTCGTGCTGGTCGTCGCGCGGGGCGCGATCTACGACCCCGGCACCCCCATGGCCGATGCCGATCACGCGGTCCCGCCGCTGCGGCAGATCCTCGGGGATGCGCTCGGCATGGACGTGCACGTCGTCGCGGTCTCCCGCACGCTGTCCGATCTGCTGCCGCTGCTGCACGGCGAAGCCGATGCGCATCGCGCCGAGGCGGAGGCGGCGCGAGCGCAGCTGGCCGCCCTCGCCCGCGACCTGGGCTGACGCCGGGCGACGGCGGTCAGTCCGCGCTCGTGACCGTGAGGACGGTGCCGTCCGATCCGAGGTTCACGAGCAGCACGTCGTCGGCGGCATCCGGATCGAGCGCGTACTCCAGCACCGCGAAGGGATCCTCCCCACCGTGCTCGTCGGCGAGGATCGTCATGCTCATGAGCTGCATCGACCGGATGATGTCGACGGCCGGATCGCCGCTGATGTCCACGAGGAAGTCCTCGAGCTCGTCCCCGAGCGTCTCCTGCTGCATCAGGATGTACTCGGTCACCTCGCTCGCGCGGTCGTCCACCTCGGCGAGCATCGCCTCGCGGGCGCGACGGTCGAGCTCCTCCAGCGCGGACACCATGGCGGCGGCCGCATCGAGGGCCGCGGGCGACACGTCGTCCTGATCGGGCGCGGTCAGGTCGACCGTCACGTTCTGGTCGCCCAGGTCGACGTTCTCGGACCAGAAGATCGAGCCGTCGGGGCCGGACTCCAGCAGCCCGAAGAAGTCGTGTTCGATCGCCATGTCCCTATGAAACCAGCAGGGCGTGCCCCACGGTAGTCGCGCGCTCGCGGGCGGGTCGCGCGTGTCGCGCGGACCAGGGCGCGGGAGCGTGAGGATTCCGTGAGGATGCCCGCGCGGCCCGTGTGGATTCCGTGCGACCGGGCCGGGACGGCCGATCCGCGGCGTACGGTCCTGATCCGTGACAGAACTGCTCGAGCGCACCGTGACGGCCCCCGCGCCGGCCGTGCGCGACCGCGTCCGCTTCGCCCTGGTCCTCGGCGCGCTCGGCGTCGTGTTCGGCGACATCGGCACGAGCCCGATCTACACGCTGCAGACGATCTTCAACCCCGGCGACCCGCACCCCGTGCCCGTCGACACGGCCAACGTGTACGGCGTCGTCTCGCTGATCTTCTGGTCGATGATGATCATCGTCACGCTCACATACGTGTCGCTCGCGATGCGCGTGGACAACCACGGCGAGGGCGGCATCATGGCGCTCATCACGCTGATCCGCTCCTGGGCGGCCAAGCGCAGGCCTGGTGCCATGGCCCTGCTCGCCGCGCTCGGCATCTTCGGCGCGTCGCTGTTCCTCGGCGACGGCGTCATCACCCCGGCCATCTCGGTGCTCTCCGCGGTCGAGGGCCTGAAGATCGTGAACCCCGAGCTCGAGTCGTGGATCATCCCGATCGCCACCGTCGTCCTCGTGATCCTGTTCCTCGCGCAGAAGTTCGGCACGCACGTCGTCGGCCGCCTGTTCGGGCCCATCATGCTGCTGTGGTTCGCGGCCCTCGCGGCGTGCGGCATCGGCGGGATCATGCTCGAGCCCGGCATCCTCGCCGCACTGTCGCCGACCTACGCGCTCTCGTTCCTCATCGGGCACTTCCAGTACGCGTTCTTCGCCCTCGCCGCGATCGTCCTGTGCGTCACGGGCGCCGAGGCACTCTACGCCGACATGGGCCATTTCGGGCGCCGGCCGATCAGCCGCGGCTGGATCTTCATCGTCCTGCCCGCCGTCACGCTCAACTACTTCGGCCAGGGCGCGAACGTGCTCCACGACCCGGCGGCGCTCGCCTCGCCGTTCTTCGTCCTCATCCCCGAGTGGGCGCTCGTGCCGATGATCCTGCTCGCGACCGCCGCCACCGTGATCGCCTCGCAGGCCGTCATCAGCGGCGCGTTCTCGGTCGCGTCGCAGGCCGCCGAGCTCGGCTACCTGCCGCGCCTGCGCATCCTGCACACCTCGCACGACACGTACGGCCAGGTGTACGTGCCGTGGGTCAATGCGATCCTGATGGGCGCCGTTCTCGTGCTCGTCTTCACGTTCCAGACGTCGACCGCGCTCGCGTACGCGTACGGCATGACCGCGATCGGCACGATCACGATCACGACGATCCTGTTCTTCTTCGTCGCCTCCCGCTCGTGGCGCGTGCCGCGCTGGGTGCTGTGGGGCGGGGCCACCCTGATCCTCGCGTTCGAGCTGCTCATCCTGGGCGCCAACCTGACGAAGATCCTGCACGGCGCGTGGCTGCCGCTGGCGATCGCGCTCACGTCGTTCCTGATCATGACGACGTGGCAGCGGGGCCGGCAGCTCGTCACGCAGAAGCGCACCAAGATCGAGGGGTCGCTGGAGGACTTCCTCGCCGAGGTGCACGACCGGCCGCAGGACATCGCGACGGTGCCCGGCACGGCGATCTTCCTGAACCGCGGCAAGACCACCGTGCCGCTCGCGCTGCGCGACAACATCCGCCACAACCACGTGCGCCACGAGAGCATCGTGATCGTCTCGGTCGACATCGCGACCAGCCCGCGCGTGCCGTCGACGCACCGGATCGTCGTGGACGATCTCGGCGACCCCACCGACGGCATCACCCACGTCACCGTGAACTTCGGCTACGCGGAGGTGACCGATGTGCCCCGCGCGCTCGGCCTGGTGTCCCCCAAGGCCGCGTGCGGTCGCCTGAACCTCGCCGAGGCGGTGTACTACCTCTCGAAGATCGAGCTGCGCGCGGGCCGCAAGCCGCGCATGCCCGCATGGCGCAAGAAGCTCTTCCTGGCGACCTCCCGGATCACCGTGGACGCCGCCGAGCACTTCAACCTGCCGCTGAACCGCACCGTGGTGCTGGGCGAGGTCGTCGAGATCTGAGCCGTCCCACGGCTGCCGGCCTGCGAGACGCCGGCGCCGCGGTCAGTCGACGGCGCCCTCGACCAGCGCCTGCACGAACACGTGCGGTGTGAAGCCCGTGAGGTCGCCGATGCCCTCGCCCTGGCCGAGGAGCTTGACGGGGATGCCGGTGCGCTCCTGCACGGCCAGCACGAAGCCGCCCTTGGCCGAGCCGTCGAGCTTGGAGATCACGAGGCCCGTGACGCCCGCGTGCTGCAGGAACGCCTCCGCCTGCATCACGCCGTTCTGCCCGGTGGTCGCGTCGAGCACGAGCAGCACCTCGCTGATCGGCGCCTGCTTCTCGATCACGCGCCGGATCTTCGTGAGCTCGTCCATGAGACCGCCCTTGGTGTGCAGGCGGCCGGCGGTGTCGACGAGCACGATCTCGGTGCCGGTCTGCTTGGCGTGGTCGATCGTCTGGAACGCGACGGACGCCGGATCCTGGCCCTCGCGATCGGGACGCACGATGGTCGCGCCCCCGCGCTCGGCCCACGTCGCCAGCTGCTCGACCGCCGCGGCGCGGAACGTATCCGCGGCTCCCACGACGACGGAGCGGCCGTAGCGGCGCAGGAAGTGCGCGAACTTGCCGATCGTGGTGGTCTTGCCGACGCCGTTCACGCCGACCACGAGCACGACCGCGGGGCGCTCGGTGAGCTTCAGCGTCGTGTCGTACTTCGCGAAGCGCTCCTCGAGCGTCTCGCGCAGCATGCGGTGCAGGTCGCGCGGATCCGTCGTGCGGTAGCGCTCGACGTCGTCACGCAGCTGATCGACGATCCGCTCGGTGATGTCCGGCCCGAAGTCGGCCTGGATCAGCGCGGTCTCGAGGGTGTCCCACGTGTCCTCGTCGATGGTCGGCTTGACGAACACTCCGCGCAGCGCGCGACCCAGGGACCACTTCTCCGCCATGGCTCCCAGCCTAGGCGAGCGCTCAGTCGCGGGTGACGCGGACGCCCTTGCCGACCACCGTGATCCCGGTGTCCGTCACGGTGAAGCCGCGCGAGCGGTCCAGTGCTGCGTCCACGCCGACCGTGGCGCCGGGATCGACCACGGCCGCCTTGTCGACGATCGCGCGGCGCACGGTCGCGCCGGCGGCGATGCGCGTCTGGTCGAACACGATCGAGTCGGTGAGCATCGCCCCCGACTCGATGGACGTGCGCGCGCCGAGCACGCTGCGCTCGATGTGCGCCCCCGAGATGACCGAACCCAGCGACACGATCGAGTCGATCACGGTGCTGAGCGTGCCGCGCGCGTCGCGCGTGAACTTCGCCGGCGGCATGTTGTCCTGCCGGCTGAAGATCGGCCACTCGTTGTTGTAGAGGTTGAAGACCGGCAGCACGGAGATCAGGTCCTGGTGCGCGTCGAAGTACGACTCGATCGTGCCCACGTCGCGCCAGTAGTACCGGTCGCGCGACGTGCTGCCCGGCACGTCGTTGTTCTTCATGTCGTAGACGCCGGCGGTCCCCTTCTTCACGAAGTACGGCACGATGTCGCCGCCCATGTCGTGGTTCGAGTCCGTGCGCTCGCCGTCGGCGCGCACGGCCTCGACGAGCGCCTCGGTGGTGAAGACGTAATTGCCCATCGACGCGAGCACCTCGCCGGGCGAGTCGGGCAGCCCCTGCGGCGACGCCGGCTTCTCGAGGAAGTCGCGGATGTCCGCCGGGCTCTCCGGATCGACGTCGATCACGCCGAACTGGTTCGCCAGCGCGATCGGCTGACGGATCGCGGCGACCGTGCACTCCGCCCCAGACGCGATGTGCGCGTCGATCATCTGGCCGAAGTCCATCCGGTACACGTGGTCGGCGCCGACCACGGCGATGTAGTCGGGCTGCTCGTCGAACACGAGGTTGAGGCTCTGCAGGATGGCGTCGGCCGAGCCCAGATACCAGCGCTTGCCGAGGCGCTGCTGCGCGGGCACCGATGTGACGTACGAGTTGAACAGGCCGCTCATGCGCCACAGCTGCGAGATGTGCCGGTCGAGGCTGTGCGACTTGTACTGCGTCAGGACGATCACCTGCCGCAGCCCCGAGTTCATCAGATTCGACAGGGCGAAGTCGATCAGTCGGTAATGGCCGCCGAACGGCACCGCGGGCTTCGCGCGGTCCAGAGTGAGCGGCATGAGTCGCTTTCCCTCACCGCCCGCGAGGACGATTCCCAGCACCTTCTTCGTCGTCGACGCCATACGGCCGACACTAGTGTCATTCCCACTCTTCCGGGCAGATGGTCGCCAGAAGCGGTCGCGTCTGCTAGCGCCTTCGGCGGTAGGTTGACACCATGCGCGTCGACCTGCTCACCCGCGAATACCCGCCCGAGATCTACGGAGGAGCCGGCGTGCACGTCGCCGAGCTCGTGAAGGCGCTGCGGCGCGACATCGAGGTCGCCGTGCGCTGCTTCGGCGCGCCGCGCGACGAGCACGGCGTGCACGCGTACGCGGTGCCCGCCGAGCTCTCGGGCGCCAACGGCGCGCTGCAGACCATGGGCGTGGACCTCGCGATCGCGCGCGACGTCGAGGGCGCCGACCTCGTGCACTCGCACACCTGGTACGCGAACTTCGCGGGCCACGTCGCGAAGCTGCTCCACGGCATCCCGCACGTCGCGACCGCGCACAGCCTCGAGCCGCTGCGCCCCTGGAAGGCCGAGCAGCTCGGCGGCGGCTACCGCGTCTCGAGCTGGATCGAACGCGACGCGCTGACCTCCGCCGACGCCGTGGTCGCCGTCAGCGAGGGCATGCGCCGCGACCTGCTGCGCGTGTACCCCGATCTGGATCCGCAGCGCGTCAAGGTCGTCTACAACGGCATCGACCTGGAGGCGTGGAAGCGCGTGGACGATCCGGATGCGGTGCGGGCGCTCGGGATGGATCCGGATCGCCCGTCGATCGTCTTCGTCGGGCGCATCACGCGGCAGAAGGGCCTGCCGTACCTTCTGAGGGCGGCGCGGCGGCTGCCTCCCGGAGTGCAGCTCGTACTGTGCGCGGGCGCGCCCGACACACCGGAGATCATGGCCGAGGTCGAGGGCCTCGTCGCCGAGCTGCGCGAGGCGCACGAGGGCCCGGCGGCCGAGGACATCGTCTGGATCGATCGGCACCTGCCGCGCCACGAGCTGTGCGCCGTGCTGAGCGCCGCCACCACGTTCGTGTGCCCCTCGGTGTACGAGCCGCTCGGCATCGTGAACCTCGAGGCCATGGCGTGCGGCGCCCCCGTGGTCGGCACGGGCACGGGCGGCATCCCCGAGGTCGTCGCGCACGGCGAGACCGGCACGATCGTCCCGCTCGACCAGCTGCAGGACGGCACGGGCACCCCGACGGATCCCGAGCGGTTCGTCTCCGACCTCGCGGCGGCGCTCACGGAGATGGCGTCGGATCCGGATCGCGCCCGCGCGCTGGGCGAGGCCGGCCGGCAGCGCGCCGAGCGCGAGTTCTCGTGGCTCCAGATCGCCGACCGCACGCGGGCCCTCTACGCCGACGTGCTGGCCGGCTGAGCGCCGGTCGGCGACCCTGGGCGGCGTCTCGTCCGACAGGTCGGCGGTGCCCGCGTCGGCCGCCGAGCCTGACACGCGCACCCCCGCGCCTCCAGCCCGTCGGACCGCACGGGCGACGGCGCTCGTCGCGGCGGCCGGCGCGGCGCTCGGGGTGCTGGCGTTCCTCGCCGACGGCTTCCAGGGCCCGGTCGGCGCGGTGGCGATGGGGGTCGTGAGCTCCGCGTCGAGCTGGCTGCTGGGCACGAGCGTCGTGGGCTTCCTCGCCTCGACGCGGCGCTCCGCGCCGCTCCGCGCGGCGCTGTTCATGGCCGCGGCGACCACGGCGTACTACGCGCTGCGCTGGGGCGCGCTCGAGCCGTGGCGGATGGGCTCGCCCGATCCGGCGTCCGAGCCGTGGAACTCCCCCGCCGGCCTGCGCTTCCTGCTGGTGGCCATCGTGTGGCTCGTCGGCACGGCCGCGGGCGGCGCCGTCGTCGGCGCGCTGGCCCACGCGATCCCGCGGCCGAGGGGCCGCGCGAACGCCGTGGCGATCGGGCTGTGGCTGGGCGTCTGCGCCGCACCCGCCCTCGCCTACCTGCCGGATCTGGTCTCGAACGCCGTCGCCGCGGGGACCGCCCCCGGCTGGATCGGCACCGCCGACACCAGCGCACCGTTCGTGCTCGTCAGCGCGCTCTCGGCGCTGATCCTGGTCGTCCTGGCGATCCCGGCCGTCGCGCGCAGGTGCCGGGCGCTGCATCCGTCCGCGACCTTGGTGCTGACGGCGCTGACCTCGAACGTGCTGCTCGCGGTCGTCTTCCGTCTCGGCACGGACGTCGTCCGCGCGATCCTCGACGCGCTCTGACGTCCGCGCACGCCTGCCGTGTGGCTCAGTCGTCGGGGTGACCGCTCAGTCGTCGGCCCCGTGGGGCGGCGGAAGCCTCCTGGGCCTCAAGCTCCTCTTCAGCACCACCGCTCCGACGACCGAGCGCGGGATCCGACGACGGGGCGGCGGCGGTCGGGCGACCTCAGCGCCGCATACTCACCGTCACCGTGAACTTCGGGTTGCGGCCCGCCTGCCGCGTCGGTCCGACGATGCGCTCGAGGATCGGGCGGTAGCCGAGGTGCGAGTTGAACACGCACCACAGCTCGCCCCCGGGGCGCAGCACGCGCGCGGCGTCCGCAAACAGCTTCGGCGCGATCGCGTCGGTGACCGCCGCGCCGGAGTGGAACGGCGGATTGAGCAGGATCAGGTCCGCGGACGCGTCCGGCCGAGCGGCCAGCCCGTCGTCGCGCACCACGGCGACGCGATCCTCGACCCCGTTCGCCTCGACCGTCGCCCGCGCGGACGCCACGGCCGCGGCCGACTGGTCCGTCGCGACGATCCGGATCGCGGGCCGCGCCTTCGCGAGGGCGGTCGCGAGCACGCCGGTGCCGCAGGCGAGGTCGATGGCCGCGTCCGCCTCGCGCATCTCCGGGAGGAACTCGAGCAGGAACCGCGTGCCGATGTCGATCGACGCGCCCGCGAATGCCGCGCCGTGCGCGCACACCGTGAGGCCGAGATCCGGATGCTCCTGCGCCCGCGGCCACTCGCCTCCCGCGCCGCGGATCGGCGCGCCCGCGCGCAGCACGCGCGACTTGCTCGCGGCGCGACTCGCGGTCACCGCGGAGAAGTGCCGGCCGAGCACGTCGTTCATGCCGAGCGTCATGTGCTTCACGCGGCCGCCCGCGACGAGTCGCACGTCGTCCGCCGCGGCGCCCGCGACCACCCGCGCGATCTCGTCCAGCGCATCCAGGGAGCGGGGCAGCTGCAGCAGCACGGTCGACGCGCCCGCCGCGAGCTCCGGCCCGAGATCGTGCCACGTCACGCGCTCGAGCCCGATGCCGAGCGCCGCGGCGTTCGCGGCCAGCGCGCGCTCGCCCGTGATCGCGTCCTGGTGCACCCGGATCCGGACGTCCGGATCGGCGGTGAGCAGCGACAGCGACAGCGCGCCGTGGCGATCGCCGATCACGACGACGTCGCCGGCCACGTCGCCCGCCTCGCTCAGGATCAGCCGGTCGCTCGCGTCGGCCGCGACCAGATCGTGCGCCTCGACGTCGGGCCACCGGCGCAGCCGCGGCGCGATGGCGTCGAACGCCTCGACCGCGGAGCTCAGGATGCCGCCCGCTCGGAGATCCGCTGGCCGACGACGGCGGAGACGCCGTCCTGCCGCATCGAGACGCCGTACAGCGCGTCGGCGATCTCCATGGTGCGCTTCTGGTGCGTGATGACGATCAGCTGGCTCGACTCGCGCAGCTGCTCGAACACGCCCAGGAGGCGCCCGAGGTTCGCGTCGTCGAGCGCCGCCTCGACCTCGTCGAGGATGTAGAACGGGCTCGGGCGGGCCTTGAAGATCGCGGTCAGGAACGCCACGGCCGCGAGCGACCGCTCGCCGCCGGACAGCAGCGACAGCCGCTCGATCTTCTTGCCGACGGGTCGCACCGACACCTCGATGCCGGTCGTGAGCAGGTCGTCCGGGTTCGTCAGGGCGATGGATCCGGTTCCGCCGGGGAACAGGATCGGGAAGACCTCGGTGAAGGCGGTCTTCGTGTCCTCGAACGCGGCCTCGAAGATGACCTGCATGCGCTCGTCCAGGTCGGCGATGATCGTCATCAGGTCCTTGCGGGTCTGGACGAGGTCGTCGAGCTGCTCGGTGAGGAACCTGTGGCGCTGCTCGAGTGCCGCGAACTCCTCGAGCGCGAGCGGGTTGACGCGGCCGAGCTGCGCGAGCTTCCGCTCCGCGTCGCGCAGCCTCCGCTCCTGCATGCGCCGGTCGTATGGGATCGACCCGTGCATGCCCTCATCGGCATGTTCGGCGTCCGCGACCAGATCCGACGCCCCATCGATGTCGGCGACATCGCGAGGGACCGGCTGATCCGGGCCGTATTCCGAGACGAGGATCTCTTCGCCCAGGCCCAGCTCGCTCGACACCCGCTCGAGCAGGCTCGTGACGTGGAGCTTCTTCTCGTGGATCTGCAGTTCGAGTCCGTGGACGCTCTCGGTGAGCCCCGTGAGCCGCTCGCGCAGGCCCGCCTCCTTGCCGCGCAGCTCGCGCAGCTCGGCCGTGACGGTCGCGCGGGCGCTCTCCGCCTCGGCGAGGGCCATGCGCGCCTCGCTCACCGAGCGGTCGACCGAGTCCAGCAGGTGGGGCAGCTCGGCCGCGACGCCCTGGGCGATCTCGCGCTGCCGCCGGCGCACGACCGCGCGGCGCGCGGCGGCGGCCGCCGCCTCGCGCTCCCGCTCGCGCTGCCGCTCGAGGCTCGCCGCGCGGGCCTCGGCCGCGCGGACGCGCTCGCGCAGGGTCTCGACGTCGAGGCGCGCGCGCATCTCCTGCTCGCGCGCCGTCTCGAGCGCGGCCAGGTAGTCGTCGCGCGCGGACGCGTCCAGGATCGGCCGGGGCTTCTCGAGCGCGGCGTTGAGCTCATCCGTCGCGGCCTTGGCCTTGGCCTCGGCGTCCGCGACCGCGCCCTGCGCCTGGGCCAGTCCCGCCTGCAGGCGCTCGCACTCGGCGACCGCCGCCTCGTGCCGCACTGTGGCCTTGTTGAGCTGCTCGGCGTGCTGGGCCAGCTGGGCGTCGTGCTCGCGCAGCTCCTGCAGCGCGTCCTTCGCCCGGCGCCGCGAGGTCTGCAGGCGCTCGTTCGCCTCGGTGCGCAGCACGGTGTGCTCCTCGACCTGCACGCGCACCTCGGCGAGGCGTGCGGCGGCGGCGTCGCGCTCGGCCTGCAGCTCGAGGCGCGAGCGCTCTCCCGTCCCGGCCCGCACGGTCTGGGCGGTGCACACCTCGCCGGCGCGCGTCACGACCGTGATCGGCGCATCGGGCGCCGCCTCGAACGCGGCACGTGCGGCCGCGAGGTCCTCGGCGACTGCCACGTGCGCGAGGATGCGCAGGAGGCCCTCCGGCGCGCGCACGACGTCCCGCGCCGGCACGACACCGGGCATCGCGGGCGCGGCGGCGTCGGCGTCGGCGCCATCCGCATCCGCGATCACGATGTCGACCACGCCGAACTGGCCCGCGCTCTCCGCCACGGCGAACGCGGCCGCGCGCGAGTCGACCAGCACGCCCTCCGCGAGCGGACCCAGCACGGCGGCGATCGCCGCCTCGTAGCCGGCGTCGACGTGCACCTCGTCGCCGACGAGCCCGCGCACGCCGTCGCCGCCGCGCGCGATGAGCGCGGCGGCGCCGTTCTGCACGTCGAGCGCGCTCGAGAGCGCGGCGACCTTCGCGGTCAGCGCATCCGCCTCGCGCTCGGCCGCCCGGTGCGCCTCGCGGATCCGCTCCAGCTCGGCCTCGGCCTCGTTCGTCTCCCGCTGCGCGGCCTCGTATGCCGCCTGGTGCTCCGCGGCGGACCCTTCGGACACCAGGCCCTCGGCACCCTGGGACGGGTCGATGCGCTCGAGCTCCTCCGCGGCCGCAACGCGGCGCTGGTCCGCGGCGTCGAGCGCGTTCTGCTGGCGCAGCACGCCGCCGCGCACCGCTGCCAGGGCCGACTGCGCCGCGTCGGCCGAGCCGCGCAGCGCGGTGAGCCGCATGTCGTGCTCCGAGACCAGCGCGCTCTGCTCTGCGATGTCGGCGTCCAGCGCGTCGAGCTCGCCGCGGGCGCGCACGACCGCGCGGGACGCCGCCTGCACGGCGTCCTGTGCGGCGCCGAGCCCGTCCGAGATCTGCGTGATCTCCTCGCGCGCCTCGTCGATGGCCGCCTGCGTGACCGTGACCGACACGGCACCCTGATCCTCGTCGGCGCCCAGCAGCGCCAGGCGCTGATTGGCGAGCGTGAACAGCCCGCGCAGGCGCTCCTGCACCTGCTCGAGCGCGAACGTCACGCGCCGCGCCTCGTCCACCGCCTCGGCGTTCTGCTCTCGCTCGAGGTGCGCGATCCGGCTGCGCACGCCGTCGGCCTCGTCCTGCAGCACGAGGCGCTCGGTGTGGCGCTCCTGCTCGCTGCGGGCGTGATCCGCGAGCGCCGCGCGCAGCTGCACGACCTCGTCCGCGAGCAGGCGCGCCTTGGCGTCGCGCACGATCGCCGCGATCGTCTGCGCCTCCCGTGCGATCTCGGCCTGCTTGCCGAGCGGCTTCAGCTGCCGCCGGATCTCGCCGGCGAGGTCGCTCAGGCGCGTGAGGTTCTGCTCCATGGCGTCGAGCTTGCGGAGGGTCTTCTCCTTGCGCCGGCGATGCTTCAGGATGCCCGCGGCCTCCTCGATGAAGCCGCGACGGTCCTCGGGCGTCGCCTGCAGCACGGCGTCGAGCCGCCCCTGTCCGACGATCACGTGCATCTCGCGTCCGAGGCCCGAGTCGCTCAGCAGCTCCTGCACGTCGAGCAGGCGGCACGACTCGCCGTTGATCGCATACTCGCTGGATCCGCTGCGGAACAGCGTCCGGCTGATCGTGACCTCGGCGTACTCGATGGGCAGCGCGCCATCCGAGTTGTCTATCGTCAGCTGCACCTCGGCGCGCCCGAGCGGGCCGCGCGTGGCGGTGCCGGCGAAGATGACGTCCTCCATCTTGCCGCCGCGCAGGGTCTTGGCGCCCTGCTCGCCCATGACCCAGGCGAGGGCGTCGACCACGTTGGACTTGCCGGATCCGTTGGGGCCGACGATCGCGGTCACCCCCGGCTCGAGCGCGAACGTCGTCGGCTGCGCGAACGACTTGAAGCCCTTGAGCGTCACGCTCTTCAGGTGCATCCGCGCTCCCTTCTCGACCGGTCGATCCGGGGCGGGAATCCCCGGAAATCTGCGGATTTCACGCTACCCGACGCCCCGCCCCAGGTCGTGCGCCACGCGACAGCGGCCCGGACACGCCTGAGAGAACGCTTGACGGACGCTGAACGGCGCCGCTAATGTCGGGATCCGCGACCCACGCACGAACGAGAGGAGGGGCGCGATGATCACCGAATTCACTCCGGCATTCCGCGCCTCGCGCCTCGATGCGGCCACCCCGCTCATGGGGATCGGCACCGCCGTCCGGGCGTACTCGCGCGGCCTCCGCGCGGCGATCTGACGCCCGCACGCCACCCGTCTGCCCGGTGAGGGCTCCCTCCTGAGGCATCCGCCTGCGAGGGACCTCCCTCCGGCACCCGCTCCGCTCGGCGGAGCGGATCCCGCGATCCGCGGCCCCTTCGGCCGCGTCGATCGCCGCCATCCCCCTGTCCGCTCCGGCGGCGGGATCCTCCCCGCTCGGGGAATCATCCATCCACGTCCCCGCCCGGGGGCCTCACCGAGGAGACACCATGTCCAACCACAACACCACGACCGACCGCCGCGACGCCCTCGTCCAGGGCTCCGAGGCGCAGGCCGTGCGCACGTCGCATCCGCCGCAACCGCCGTCGGTGACGCAGAGGCTGCAGAACCGCTCTGCCCGCACTGCGCTTCCCGACCGGGTGGCGATGTGGATCGGCCTGAGGCTGATGCTCTGGGGCACGCGCCCCGTGCAGGGCCGGGCCGCGGACGCCGACCTGCACGAACGGCACCTGGAGCGCGAGCTCCTCAAGCGCCAGCAGGAGCTCGACCTCATCCGCGCATGGGGCGGCCTCCACGGCACGCAGTTCGGTCGCTGACACACAACCCCCCGGGGCCGGGCGTCATCGCCCGGCCCCGATCCTCCCCCTCTCGAAGGAAGCATCACTTCTCATGTCTCCTGTGACATCCGCTCCCCTGTCCGGGCTGCGCATCGACGCGCTGTCCGTCCCCGCCACGATCGACGCGGCCGATGCCGCCGACCTCCTGGCCGCCGCCGAGATCATGACCGCCGCGGGCCGTCACGACAGCGGCACCGACCTGTTCGATGTCGAGCCGTCCGAGTGGCTCGTCGCGCTGCGCTCGACCAGGTATGTCGAGCGCCGCGTCCACGTCGCCCGCGACGAGGACGGCCGGATCACCGGCGTCCTGATCTTCGAGTACGACCGCGAGGGCGAGAAGACGGCGCACGGCGCCGCGTTCGTGCGCCCCGAGCTGCGCGGTCGCGGCATCGAGGACGCGCTGCTCGACGATCTCGAGCGTCTCGCCCGCGAGCACGGCCGATCCGTCCTGCAGTCCTGGAACCTGGTGCGCGAGGATCTGCCCGGCGAGCGGCTCCCGTCGCCGGCGGGCATCGGATCCATCCCGGCCGAGGCCGAGACGACCCGGCTGCTGCTGCGTCACGGCTACTCCCTCGGCCAGGTCGAGCGCTGCAGCGTGTTCGACTTCGCCGGTTCTCTCGATCACGCGCGCCGCATGCTCGGCGAGGCGCTCGCGAAGGCCGGTCCCGACTACCGCCCGGTGTGGTGGCAGTCGCCCGCGCCCGACGAGCACGTCGACGGCTACGCCTACGCCGTGTCCCGCATGGCGACCGACGCGCCGAGCGGCGAGCTCGAGTGGGAGGAGGAGGTCTGGGACGCCGAGCGCATCCGCTATCGCGAGCAGCTCAAGGCCGACTCCGGCCAGATCATGGCGGTGACCGCGGTGATCCACGAGCCGACCGGCGCCGTCGCGGCGTTCAACGAGCTCGTGATCGGGCGTGATCGAGGCCGCCGCACGGAGAACCACAACACGCTCGTGCTGCCGGAGCACCGCGGGCACCGCCTCGGCACGATCGTGAAGTGCCTGGACCTGATCCGCTGGCACGAGCTCGTGCCGACCTCCCCGAGCGTGATGACCTTCAACGCCGAGGAGAACCGTTACATGCTGGACGTGAACGAGGCCGTGGGCTTCCGCCCCGCCGTCGCGTCCGGCGAGTGGAAGAAGGAACTGTGATGGGACAGGAGACCCTGATGGACATCCGGATCGAGCCGCTCGCGATCCCCGCGTCGTTGGATGCCCCCGACGCGGCGGACTTCCTCGCGATGGTGCGGATCGGCAACGAGGCCTGGCGCCGCGCGTCCGGGACGGATCTGCACGACGACGAGGCCGCCGAGATGCTGGTCCGGTGGCGCGAGACGCCGTACCGCGTGACCCACGGCGCCGTCGCGCGCGTGGACGGCGAGATCGTCGGCGCGGTCCGCGTCGAGTTCGACAAGACCACGCGCGACTCGGCCGAGATCGACGTGACGCTCGTCGAGGAGCACGAGACGGGCGCCGCGTCCGACGCGCTGATGGCGGAGATCGACCGGATCGCGCGCGCGCACGGCCGCACGATCCTGCAGTCGTGGACGATCCACCGCCCCGACCCGGTCGAGGACCGCCTGGTCCCGCCGACCGGCGTGGGGTGGATCCCGAGCCAGGACGCGGCAACGCGCCGGATGCTGGCCGCGGGCTACCGCCTCGGCCAGGTCGAGCGCAACAGCGTGTTCGAGCTGGCGGGGTCGTACGACGCGACCGACCGGCTGCTCGACGAGGCACTGGCGACGGCCGGGCCCGACTACCGCACCGCGTGGTGGGCCGGCCCGACGCCGCCGGAGTACGCCGACGGCTACGCGGCAGCGATCGCGCGGATGTACTCCGACCCGCCCACGGGCGACATGGCGAGCGAGCAGGCCGCATGGGACGCCGCGCGCGTGTTCGAGCGCGACGAGCGCTTCGCCGAGGCGGGCACGCTGATCGGCGTGACCCTGGTGATCCACACGCCGTCGGGGCGGGTCGCCGCGTTCAACGAGCTCACCATCGGCCCGGATCGCACGCGTCCCACCTCACAGTGGGGCACGCTCGTGATGCCGGAGCACCGCGGTCACCGCCTGGGATCGATCGTCAAGTGCGTCGGCCTGAAGAGATGGCACGAGCACGTGCCCCAGTCGCCGCGCGTGTCGACGTTCAACGCCGAGGAGAACCGCTACATGCTCGACGTCAACGAGAAGGTCGGCTTCGTCCCGGCCTCGTACGCGGGCGCCTGGGAGAAGAGGCTCTCCTGAGTCGACGCCCTCGCGTCGCCGCCGATTACGGTTGTGGAGTGAACTACACCGTGATCGGCGGCGGCGTCGGCTGCGCGCGCTTCGTGAAGGGCCTGCGCGAGCACGTGCGGCGGGCGGGACAGGGCGGCCGGATCGACGTCGTCGTCAACACCGCGGACGACTGGTGGGTGTCGGGGCTGCGAATCGCGCCGGATCACGACAGCCTGCTGTACGCGCTCGCGGGCGTGAACGACGCCGAGCGCGGCTGGGGTCGCGCCGGCGAGACAGAGCGGGTGTCGGCCGAGCTGGCCGTGTGGGGCACGGCCCCGGACTGGTTCACGCTCGGCGACCTGGACCTCGGCACGCACATCGCCCGCACGGCGTGGCTGCGCGAGGGGCTGAGCGTGTCCGAGGTGTACCGGCGTCTCGGGGCCCGCTGGGATCTCGGCGTCACGCTGCATCCGGCGACCGACTCGGAGATCGACACGCACGTCCTGCTGGCGGACCGCGATCCGGTCCACTTCCAGGAGTGGTGGGTGCGCCATCGCGCGCAGCTGCCCGCGACCGGCTTCGCGCAGCGCGGCATCGAGCGGGCCGCGATCTCCCCCGGCGCGCGCGACGCGGTCGCGCGCGCCGACGTCGTGCTGATCGCGCCATCCAACCCGGTCGTCTCGGTCGGCCCGGTGCTCGCGGTGCCCGGCATGCGCCAGGCCCTGGCGGGGACGCCCGCGCCGGTGGTCGGCGTCTCGGGCATCATCTCCGGCGCGGTCGTGCGCGGCATGGCGGACGCGTGCCTCGCCGCGATCGGCGTCGAGACGAGCGCGGAGGCCGTCGCCCGGCACTACGGGGCCCGGAGCGCCGGCGGCCTGCTGGACGGCTGGCTCGTGGACGAGTCGGACGGGGACGCCGTCGCCCCGCTGCGCGACGAGGGCATCGCCGCGCGCGCGGTGCCGCTGTGGATGCGCGATCCAGACACGTCCGCCCGACTCGCGCAGGATGCCCTCGAGCTGGCCTCGACGCTCCGCTGATCAGGCCTTCTCGCCGCCCAGGTCCCTCGCGCCCAGCCGCAGCGCCCTCACGAGCGGCTTGTTGATCGCCTGCGACACCGCGGACTGCGTGATGGCCTCCTTCTCGGCGACCTCCTTCTGCTGCAGACCGCGCCAGCTCTCGAACACGGCGCGCCGCGCACGCGGGCTCATGTCGGCCACGACCTGATCTCGCAGCAGCAGGTACGCGTTGACGATCCCCTCCTGCGCACGGAGCTCGGCGGGCGCGCTCTCGTGCACGGTCAGCCAGGAGCGGCCGCCAGGAAGCCGGCCCCGGTCGCGCTCCTCCGCGCGCTGCACGGCGTCCCGGGCCGCCCACCACCCTGGCCCGTCCTGGATCGCCTCGGCGAGCATCGACGCGACCGGCGTGATGTCGCCGACGCCGATCCCGAATCGGCAGACGACACCCTCGGGCAGGGCGAGCTGCAGATAGAGCGTGGCGACCAGCGCGTCCTCGATCGTGTCGTACACGGCCTGGAACTCGTCACCGGCCGTGGGCCACCATGGCTGCACCGCGCGCGGGTGCGCCTTCTCGACCGCGAGAGCCGCCGACTCGATCTCGCGTTGCAGGACGTCGCGGTCCGGCGCCTCGCGGGAGGAGACCACGTCGGAGATGATCGTGACGGCCATGCTCGCAGGATACACTGATATCGCCGCTCACTTAAGTTGTTTCACTTAAGTGAAGGCGGATATCAGCGAATGTCGCGCGAGCGGAGCGGTCGCGCTGAGGATGAGGACGCCGTCGGCACCGGGTCACCGCCGCCGCTGGCAGAACGGGCAGAAGTGGCTGCTCCGGTTGGCGAACGCCGCGCGCACGATCATCCGGCCGCACCGCGGGCACGACTGCCCGTGCCGCCCATACGCGTTCAGGCTGTGCGCGAAGTAGCCGGCCTCGCCGTTCACGTTGACGTACTGCGCGTCGAAGCTCGTGCCGCCCTCGGCCAGCGCCTTCGCGAGCACCGCGCGCACCTCGGCCAGGAGCCGGTTCGCCGTGCGCGTGGACAGCTCTCGCGCGAGCGTCTCGGGGTGGACCCGAGCGGCCCACAGCGCCTCGTCGGCGTAGATGTTGCCGATGCCGCTCACCACGGTCTGGTCCAGCAGCACCCGCTTGATCGCCGACGACTTGGCCGCGAGGCGCCGCCGGAACAGGGCGTCGTCGAACGCCGGATCCAGCGGATCCCGCGCGATGTGCGCCGCCTGCGCGGGGACGAACGGCGCGTCGTCGCCATACCCGCCCGCGTGGCCGTCCGGCGTGGGGACGAGCGGATCGATCGCGAGCGATCCGAACGTCCGCTGATCCGCGAACACCACCGCCAGCTCGCCGTGATCCGGATGCTCGATCGCCATCCGCACGCGCTCGTGGCGCTCGGCGGGCGCCCCGGGGGCGCGCAGCAGCATCTGCCCGCTCATCCCGAGGTGCACCATGACCGCCTCGGGGCCGATCGCCCCGGCGTCGTCGCTCAGCGGCAGCCACAGGAACTTCCCGCGGCGGGCCGTCCCGGTGATGGCGCGGCCGGTGAGCCGCGCCTCGAACTCGGACGCGGTGCCGGCGTGACGCGTCAGCGCCCGGGCGTCATGCGCCTCGACGCCGAGCACGCGCGCGCCGGTGACGGCGGGGGCGAGCCCCGCGCGCACCACCTCGACCTCGGGCAGCTCCGGCATCGGAGGCGCTCAGACCCGCGCGCGGTCGTTCAGGCGCCGCCACAGGTCGAGCGCCGCGGCCATCTCGGCCGTCTTCTTGCTGGTGCCCTCGCCGTCCGCGGAGAACTCCCCCACCGTCACGGTCGCGACGAAGCGCCGCTCGTGATCCGGTCCGCTGGCGGTGACCTCGTACACGGGCGGGGTGAAGCCCTGCCGCGCCGCGATCTCCTGCAGAGCGGTCTTCGGGTCCATCGCCGCGCCGTAGCGCTCGGGGTCCTCGAGCAACGGCTCGATGAGGCCCAGCACCATCGCGGTGGCGGTCTCGCTGCCGGCCGACAGGTACGTCGCGCCGATCACGGCCTCCATGGCATCGGCCAGGATCGAGTCCTTGTCGCGTCCGCCCGTGAGCTCCTCGCCGCGGCCGAGCAGGATATGCATGCCCAACCCGATCCCGCGCGCGATCTCGGCCAGCGCCACGGTCGACACCACGCTCGCGCGCCGCTTGGCGAGCGCGCCCTCCTCCAGCTCGGGGAAGCGCGTGTAGAGCATCGTCGTCACGGCCAGGCCCAGCACGGAGTCGCCGAGGAACTCGAGGCGCTCGTTGTGCGGGATCCCGCCGTTCTCATACGCGAAGGAGCGGTGCGTCAGCGCTAAGCCGAGAAGCTCGGCGTCGATCTCGACGCCGAGCTTCTCGGTGAGGTGCTGAGGTCCGCGACTGTCGTTCGTCACGGGTGCCGAATCAGACGTCGGCGACCTTGCGGCCCTTGTACTCCAGGAACAGCTCGGTGCCCTGCGAGTCGGTGACGACCTTGGCCTGGTGCGGACGGCTGTAGACGACCTTGCCGTTCTCGACCGTCTTGACGAGCGCGGGGGCCTCGGCCTTCCACTGCGCGCGGCGCGAACGGGTGTTGGAGCGGGAGACCTTCCGCTTCGGGGGGTTACCAGCCATGAGTTAGCTCTCTTCTGTGTCGCGGGCGGCGTCGTGCGCCGCTCCGTGGTCGGTGAGGTTCTGGAGCGCGGCCCATCGAGGATCGACGGGCGCCTGCTGGGCGCTTGCCGGCTCGGTCAGCCGCTCGCCCGTGACCGGATCAAGGCCGGGGCAATCCGGCTGACAGACCGGCTGAAACGGAAGCGCCAGAACGGTCGCATCTCTGACCAGAGTTTCAAGATCCACGTGGTCGTCTTGAACCTCGAAGTCAGATGTTTCCGATCCAGGATACTCGAAAAGCTCCTGGATCTCGACTTCGAGGGGCTCGGCGATGTCGCGCAGGCAGCGACCGCACTGGCCCTCGTACTCGGTGTCGAGGTTCCCCGACACCAGGATGCCCTCGTGCACGGATTCGAGGCGCACGTAGAGGTCGAGCTCCTGGCCCTGCGGGACGGACACGATGCCCTCGCCCCAGCGCTCCGGGGCGGGGATGGTCAGGGAGTGCTCGCGCATCTCCCCCGGCTTGCGCGCGATGTCGCGCACGGGCAGCACGAAGGGTCCGGAAAGTCGAGATCTCACGCTTCGATGCTACCCGCGCGCATCTCCACGCGGGCCGGGTGCACGCGGCCTCAGAAGTCGTTCGCGCCGGCCTTGGCGAGGAATCGCGAGACGGCGGGCGGGACGTACGGCGACACGTCGCCGCCGAGGCCCGCGACCTGACGCACCAGGGAGCTCGACACCAGCGCGTGCGACGGCTCGGGCAGCAGGAACACGGTCTCGATGTCGGCGAGGTGCCGATTCACGACCGCCATCGGCGTCTCGTACGCGACGTCGACCTGCGACCGGATGCCCTTGACCAGCACGCCGGCGCCGACCTCCTGCGCGTAGTCGACCAGCAGGCCGACGCTCCAGGCCCCGACGATCACATTGCCGTCCATCCCGTCCTCGGCGATCGACTGCTCGAGAAGCGACACGCGCTGGGCGGCGGGCAGCATGCCGGCCTTGTCGGGGTTGTGCACGACGACCACGTGCAGCTCGTCGTACAGACGCGCGGCACGACGGATCACGTCGAGATGACCGAGGGTCGGCGGGTCGAAGGATCCGGGGACGACGGCGATCCGGCTGCTCATTCGGCCAGCCTATCTTTCCGTCCTCCCTGGTCGCGGCCCGCTCCCCTCGGCATGCATCAGCCCAGTTCGTCGGGGTGGGTGAGCCGCCACCATTCGTCGGGTGGTGCGATCGCGCCCTCGATCACGATGTCTGCCGTCGCTGTGCTCGCGCCGGCCGTCCACGTGAGCGTTCCGACCACGTCGCCGTCGGTGTACGTCGCGGGGGTGGTGGTGTCCATCGCCACGCTGATCGGCGTATCCGACCACGTGAAGATCCGCGCGTCCCGAGCGACCACGGCTCGCGCCTCGGAGCCCCACGGCGTCGAGTAGGTGCCCACCTG
Source organism: Microbacterium rhizophilum (assembly GCF_039605615.1). NCBI lineage: Bacteria > Bacillati > Actinomycetota > Actinomycetes > Micrococcales > Microbacteriaceae > Microbacterium > Microbacterium rhizophilum. The sequence goes on from NZ_JBCNUN010000001.1 coordinate 572,261, forward strand.
CTGCCCCCGCGTCGCGACGGGCACGTTGTGGAAGCCGTCGCGGATGCTCTCGAGCAACCTGCCGACGCCTTCGTCGACGGCCGCGCGGCTCATGCCGCCGAGCATGATGCCCGTCACCGAGAGCGGTTCGTCCGCCCCCACGCTGAGCGAGGCGGTGTACAGCAGGCTGAAGGTGCCCGGGCCGAGGTTGCCGGTCTTCAGCCCCGTGACCCCGTGGGCGCCCAGCAGCGAGTTGGTGTTCACCATCGACCCGGGTCCCTCCAGCCAGAGACGGGGCGTGGCCGCGATCCGCGCGATGGTGGGGTCGGCCGCCGCCAGCGTGCCGAGCCTCAGCAGATCGCTCGGGGTGCTCGTGTTGCCGGGATCCAGCCCCGTGGGATCGACGATGTTCGTGCGGGTGAGACCGTGCGCGGCCAGCCAGACGCGGGCGGCGTCGAGGAACGCCGATCGCGAGCCGTACGCCCACGTCGACACGGCGTCGGCGTAGTTGCTCGCCGACGGGATGAGCATCGTCGCGAGGGCGTCGTGCAGCGACATCGAGCTTCCCGTGGGCATCGCGGCGACTGTGGCGCCACGCACGTAGTACTGGTCGTAGAGATCGTGGTCGGCCCTGCTGAAGGTGATGGTCGGGCCGGGATCGTCAGCGTCGGCGAGCGGGAACGCATCGAGCACCACCAGCGCCGTGACGAGCTTCGCGATGCTCGCGACCGACCGCTGCTCGTCCGTGCCGCTGTGCTCGGGGATGCCGCTCGCGCCGGCGTCGAGGTACGCGTCGCCGCCCGAGATGCTCAGGGCGGTGTCGCCCTCGGCGGGGAACACGATCTCCGCCGGCTCCACCACCGGGACCGAGGGGGCGACGTACTCCGCCTCCGGGGCGGCCAGTGGGGCGTTCAGCGCCCAGGCCGCATAGCCTGCGGGCGCGCCGACCACGAGCAGCGCCACGATGCCGACGACGAGCTGCACCCGCCGCGCGCGTCGGCGCCGCCCCTCGGGATCCGCGGGGGGCGCGTCGTCGCGGAAGTCCGGCTGGGTCCGCATCAGGTCGGCGAAATCGGAGAGCTCATCCCCCACCCGATCATCCGTCGTCATGCCGCCCCCAGGAGAGCTTCGGCGCCGCACGTCATGACACCGGATCATGTCAGGACCCACCGGCGCAGGTCGAGCGCGGCGCCCGACAAGCGAGAGGACGCGCGGCGGCACCTCAGCTCTTCGAGAGCGCCGCGCGCTCCTCCTGGGTGACGCGTCGGGCGAGCGCCTCGGCCAGGTCGGGATGGGCGTCGAGGGTCGGATCCTGCTCGAGGATCCGCTCGGCCTCGCCACGCGCGCGGGCGATGAGGTCGGCGTCCTTGACGACGCGCAGCAGCCGCAGCGACGAGCGCACGCCCGACTGCGCGTCGCCCAGCACGTCGCCCTCGCCGCGCAGCTCGAGGTCGACCTCGGCGAGCTCGAATCCGTCGAGCGTCGCGGCCACGGCCTCGACGCGGGCCCGCGCGATCGTGCCCTGCTCGGCCTCCGTGACCAGCAGGCACAGGCCGGGCACCCCGCCGCGGCCGACGCGCCCGCGCAGCTGGTGCAGCTGCGAGACGCCGAAGCGGTCGGCGTCGAGGATCACCATGGTCGAGGCGTTCGGCACGTCGACGCCGACCTCGATCACGGTGGTCGCGACGAGCACATCGATGTCGCCGCGCGCGAAGTCCTGCATGATGCGGTCCTTCTCGTCGGCGGGCAGCCTGCCGTGCAGGGTCGCGATGCGCAGCTCGCCCACGCGGGGGTGCCGCTGCAGCATCTCGGCGACCTGGATGACGCCCCAGTGCGGCCGCGCGGCCTCGCCCTCGACGGGCGGCGCGCCGCCGCCCGTGCCGTCGTCGCCCCCGGGGGTCGCCGAGCCCTTCTCGGCGTCGATCGCGGAGCAGACCACGAAGACCTGGTGCCCCTTCTCGACCTCCTCGGCCGCGCGATCCCACACCCGTCCGAACCAGCCGGGCTTCTCGGCGATGGGGGCGACGAAGCTCTGGATGCCGGCGCGACCGGCGGGCATCGTGCGGATCGTCGAGACGTCGAGATCGCCGAACACGGTCATGGCGACCGTGCGCGGGATCGGCGTCGCCGTGAGCACGAGCGCGTGCGGGCTCGACCCCTTCGCGCGCAGCATCTCGCGCTGCTCGACGCCGAAGCGGTGCTGCTCGTCGACCACGACGAGCCCGAGGTCGGCGAAGGTCGTGGCCTCGCTGAGCAGCGCGTGCGTGCCGATCACGATGAGCGCCTGCCCGGATGCCACGCGCAACGCGGCCTTGCGGCGCTCGGCGGCGGGCATCTGACCCGTCAGCAGGGTCGGCATCAGCTCGGGCGCGAGGCCGGGGCCGAGCATGCGGGCCATGGAGCGCAGGTGCTGCGCGGCGAGCACCTCGGTCGGGGCGATGAGGGCCGACTGCCCGCCGGACTCGGCCACCTGCAGCATGGCGCGCAGGGCGACGAGGGTCTTTCCCGAGCCGACCTCGCCCTGCACGAGGCGGTTCATGGGCCACTCCGCCGTCAGGTCCATCGCGATCGAGCGTCCCACCGTGACCTGATCCGGCGTGCGCTCGAACGGCAGCGCCGCGTCGAACCGGGCGAGGAGTCCCCCCTCGCCGGCCGGTCGCTTCGTCGCGGACATCATCCGGACGAACTGCCGCTGCTGCGCGAGCGCGGTCTGCAGCACGAGCGCCTCGTGCATACGGAGCGTGCCGCGCGCCGCGTCGATCTGCGGCCGCGTCTCGGGCCGGTGCACCCACTCGAGCGCCTCGCGCGCCGTCAGCAGCGCCTCGCGGAAGCGCAGCTCGTCGGGCACCGGATCGGGCACGTCGCCCAGCCGGTCGAGCACCTCCGCGACCCACTTCTGGATCGCCCACGTCGCCACCACCGCGGTCGCGGGGTAGATCGGGATGGGCGTGCGGATCATCTCGTCGGCCTCGGCGATGCCGGAGGCGCGCGCGTCGTCGAACAGCTGGTAGTCCGGGTGCGAGAACTGCAGCCTGTCGCGGTAGGCGCCCACCTTGCCCGAGAACACGCCGCGCCGGCCGCGCGTGAGCTCGCGCTCGCGCCAGGCCTGGCCGAAGAACGTCAGCGTCAGCTCGCCCTTGCCGTCGCCGATCACGACCTCGAGCATCCTGCCGCCGCGGTTGCGCATCGGCCGCGCGGACACGGACTTGACCTCGGCGATCACCGTCGCGAGCTCGCCGATCGGCAGGTCGTCGATGGGTGTGAGCTCGCCGCGCAGCGCGTACCGGCGCGGGTAGTGCGCCAGCAGGTCTCCCACCGTCGACATGCCGAACGCGCGCGACAGCGCCTTGGCGGCCTTGTCGCCGAGCGCCACGATCAGCGGCGTGTCGAGGGTGAACGACATGCCCCGAGTCTAGGTCGGGGCTCCGACACGGGACGGGCGGTGCACCCCGGATAGCCTCGACAGATGACCAGGATCATCTCGGGGGCCGCGGGCGGCGTGCGCCTCGACGTGCCCTCATCCGGCACCCGGCCCACGAGCGACCGCGTGCGCGAGTCGCTGTTCGGCGCGCTCGAGGCGAGCGACGCCATCCACGGCGCCCGCGTGGTCGACCTGTACGCGGGTTCCGGCGCCCTGGGCCTCGAGGCCGCGAGCCGCGGTGCCGCATCCGTCGACCTGGTGGAGCGCGCGAAGCCCGCCGCCGCGATCGCCCGCCGCAACGCGGACGGCGTGCGCCGCGCGATGGGCGCGGGCGCTCCCCCGGTCCGCGTGCATGCCGCGGCGGTCGGCACCTGGCTGCGCCGCGCATCCGGGCCCTTCGACCTCGTGCTCCTCGACCCGCCGTACGACCTCCCGGACGCCGAGCTCGCCGAGAACCTCGCGGCGCTCGCCCGCGTGCTGGCGCGCGGCGCCCTCGTGATCGTCGAGCGCGCGTCGCGGTCCGGCGCCCCCGACTGGGCCGCCGCGGGGCTCGAGCCGCTGCGCGACCGGGCCTACGGCGACACCGCGCTCTGGTGGGGTCAGCCCGCGACCGAGTCCCAGTCCCGATAGGGATCCCACCCGCCGGGGCCGCCGTACGCGCGGCCCGCGACGAGCACCGGCGCCTCGGCACGCACGAGGACCCGCCCGATGGGACGGAATCCGGGCGGCAGGACGTCGTCCGCGAACGTCGCGAGCAGCGCATGGTCCTCGCCGCCCTCGATCGCCGCGACCGGGTCGTCGCCGAGGGCGGCGGGATCCAGATCGATCGAGACGCCCGACGCGTCGGCCATGCGCCGGGCGTCGAGCCCGAGCCCGTCCGAGACGTCCATCAGGGCGTGCGCGCCGGCGACCGCCGCCATGGCGCCGAGGCCGATCGGCGGTGCAGGGCGCAGCTGGCCCGCGAGCGCCTCGCGCTCCCCCGCCGCGAGCCGCGCCGGGTCGACCGGCACGGGTGCGCCGGCGACGTCGCGGAACCGGTCGAACAGCACAGCGAGGCCGCGGGCCGCGATGCCGAGCTCCCCCGCCACAGCCACGACGTCGCCGGGACGGGCGCCCGAGCGCAGCACCGGCTCGCGCCCCTCGAGGTCGCCGAGCGCCGTGATCGCGAGCGTCAGCGTCGCCGACACCGTGAGGTCGCCGCCGACGACGGCGCAGCCGGGGGCGAGCGCGTCGCACGCCTCGCGCAGCCCGTCCGCCAGGGCCTCGACGAAGGAGATCCGGGTGTCGCTCGGCATCGCGAGCGCCACGAGCAGCGCCGTCGGACGCGCGCCCATCGCGGCGACGTCCGCGAGGTTCACGGCCGCGGCCTTCCACCCCAGGTCGTAGCCGCTCGACCACGCGAGCCGGAAGTCGGGCCCGTGCACGAGCGTGTCGGTCGTCGCGACGACGGATCCGCTGGGCGCGGCGACCACCGCGGCGTCGTCGCCCGGCCCCACGACCGCCGCGGCGGCGCGCCCCGTGCGGGCGACGATCCGGGCCAGGGTGTCCCCCTCGCTCAGCTCGCCGATCGTGGGGTCCGCGGGGGCCTGGTGCATCCCCTCAGCGTAGTCACGCCGGGTCGCCCCTCAGGCTCGGCGGCCTAGGCTGATGCGGTGATCCGTCGTATCGCCGCCGCGGCCGCGCTCGTCCTGTCCCTGGGCCTCGCCGGATGCGCCGCGACCGTGTCGCTTCCCGCCGCGGAGCACGCGAACGACCCGCTGTGCGCGGAGGTCACGGTGCACCTCCCCGACGCGATCGGGGACCTCGAGCGGCGCTGGACCGACGCCCAGGCCACCGGCGCGTGGGGCGACCCGACCGGGGTGCTCCTCAGCTGCGGCGTCGAGCCGCCCGGCCCGACGACCCTGCAGTGCGTGACCTTCGAGGGCGTCGACTGGGTCGTGGACACCTCCGAGCTGCCGATGCAGCGCATCACGACCTACGGGCGCACGCCCGCCACGCAGGTGTTCGTGGACACCGAGGTCATCAGTCCCTCCGACGTCCTGCCCGTGATCAGCCGGATCGTGAAGCCGTTCCCGACCGACGCGTCGTGCGTGGACGTGGAGGACGCGACGCCCGTCCCCGAGGACGGCTGAGCCGCCTCAGGCCGCGCGGGCCATCCCCAGCTCGAGGAGCTCGGTGATGAGCTCGGCGTACGTCATGCCCGACGCGATCCAGCACTTCGGGAACATCGAGATCGGCGTGAACCCCGGCATTGTGTTGAGCTCGTTGATGAGGATCTCGCCGTCGGCCGTGAGGAACACGTCCACGCGCGCGAGCCCGCGCCCGTCGACCGCCTCGAACGCTCGGCGGGCGACCTCCCGGACGCGCTCGGTCTCGTCCTCGGTGAGGGCCGCGGGGCACACGGTCTCGGCTCCGTCGCCGCCGAGGTACTTGCCGTCGAAGTCGTAGAACTCGCGCGTCGTCAGCACGATCTCGCCCGGCAGCGACGCACGGGGACGCCCGCCGTCGCGGCCCTCGAGGATCGCGACCTCGATCTCCCGGCCGACGATGCCCGCCTCGACGAGCACCTTGTCGTCCTCGGCCAGCGCGACGCGCATCGCCTCGTCGAGCTCGGACGCGTCATGCGCCTTCGAGACGCCGACGCTCGAGCCCGCACGCGCGGGCTTGACGAACACGGGGTATCCGAGCTGCGCGACCCCGGCGCGCACGCCGTCGGCATCCGCCGCCCAGCGCGAGGCGCGCACGGTCAGCCCCGGCGCGACCGGCAGGCCCTCGGCCTGCAGCGCGATCTTCGTGAAGTGCTTGTCCATGCAGACGGCCGAGTCGAGCACCCCGCCGCCGGCATACGGCAGCTCGAGGATGTCGAGGAAGCCCTGGATGGTGCCGTCCTCGCCGTGCAGACCGTGCAGGATCGGCAGCACGACGTCGACCTCGGCCAGCTCGTCCACGGCGCCGTCCGCGCGCGCGACGCGCAGCATCCGGTCCCCCACGGACGGCCACAGGATGCGCGTGCCGTTGTCGACGACCTCGGGCAGCTTCGCGGCGTCGAGCGCGAAACGCCCGGGATCGTCCTGCTCCAGCACGAAGGCGCCGTCGCGCGTGATGCCCACGGGGATCACGCGGAAGCGGTCACGGTCGATCGCTCCGAGGACTCCGCCCGCCGTCGCGGAGGAGATCGAGTGCTCGCTCGAGCGCCCTCCGAAGAGCACCGCCACGGTCGTTCTGGCCATTCTGCGTCCCTTCGCCCTGCGGCGTGTCGTCGTCTGTCGTGAGGTGGGGCGCGATCTCGCGCGGGTTCATCCGGCCGTCCAGCACCATCTTCACCTGCTGCACGATCGGCATCTCGACCCCCGCCTCCTTGGCGAGCTGCAGGATGGGACCGACGGACGAGAGCCCCTCGGCCGTCTGGTTCATCTGGGCGATGACCTCCTGGAACTTGTATCCCTGACCGAGCAGGCGGCCCGCCGTGTTGTTGCGGCTGAGCGGCGACTGGCACGTCGCGATCAGGTCGCCGAGGCCCGCAAGGCCCTGCAGCGTGCCCGGCTGGGCGCCGTAGGCCACCGCGAAGTCGGTCATCTCGACCAGGCCGCGCGTGATGATCGAGGCCTTGGTGTTCTCGCCGTAGCCGACGCCGTCCACGATGCCGATCGCGACCGCGATCAGGTTCTTCAGCACGCCGCCGAACTCCGTGCCCGTGACGTCGGTGTTCACGAAGCTGCGGAAGTACTCGTTGCGCGAGCGGCGCGCGACCGCGTCGGCCGTGTCCTGGCTCCCCGACGCGATGACCGCGGCGGTGGGGTTCTCCTTGGCGATCTCGAGCGCGAGGTTCGGCCCGCTCGCCACGGCGATCCGCGCCGGATCGCACTGCAGCTCCTGCTCGATCACCTGGCTCATGCGCAGATTCGTCTTCTTCTCCACGCCCTTCATCAGGCTCACGAGCGGCACGGCGTCGTCCGTGAGATACGGGCGCATGGCGCGCAGCGTCTCCCGCGCGGACTGGCTCGGCACCGAGACGTACACCTGCGTGGCTCCGTCGAGCGCCGCGCGCAGGTCATGGGTGGCGTGCATGGAGCGGGGCAGGTTGATGCCCGGCAGGTACTTCGAGTTGCGCTTGGCCTCGTCGATCTCGTGCGCCTGCTCGGGACGGCGCGCCCACATCGTGACCTGGGCGCCGCCGTCGGCGAGGATCTTGCCGAACGTGGTGCCCCAGCTGCCCGAGCCGACGACGACGACCTTCGGGCCGTCGGACCGGCGGCCCCCCGGCTGGCGGCTCACAGACGCCCCGTCTCTGCCTGTCCGTGCGACGACGGATCCCAGCGATCCGGCGGCGCCTGCTCGCCGCGGATCTCCTCGAGAAGCGCCGTGATCGCCGTCATCAGGCGGCGCGTGGCCTCGACGATCGCTGCCGGGTCCGTCGGGCGATCCTTCAGATCGGACAGGTCGACGGGATCGCCGATCGTCATGCGCACGAGCTTGCGCGGCGGCCACACGCTGATGCCGCGCGCGTAGCGGCCCATGATGTCCTGCACGCCCCACTGCGCCACCGGGATCAGCGGCATGTCGCCGGCCAGCGCGAGGCGGGCGGCACCCGACTTGCCGCGCATCGGCCACAGGTCGGGGTCGCGCGTGAGCGTGCCCTCGGGGTAGACGATCACGCCGCGGCCGTCCGCCACGAGCGCGGTGGCCTGCGACATCGTCTGGGCAGCGGAGTCGCGCGACGAGGTGCGGGACACGGGGACCATGCCGGTGGCGCGCAGCGCGGCGCCCAGCACCGGGATGCGGAACAGGCTGTCCTTCGCCATGAACCGCGGCGCGCGGCCGAGCCGCCAGATGCCGACCGCGACGATCACCGGATCCAGCTCGCTGACGTGGTTCGGCGACAGGATGTACGCGCCCTCGCGCGGCAGCTTCTCGGCGCCCGTGATGCGGATCCTCGCCAGCAGGCCGACGACCGGGACGATGAGGGCCGCGAGCGGCCAGAACCAGCTGGGCCGGCTCTTCTCGGGAGAGCTCACTTCGCCTCGCTCAGCCGACGACGTCGAAGTCGGCGCCGAGGGCCGTCAGCTTCTCGAAGAACTTCTCGTAGCCGCGGCGGATGACGCCCACACCCGAGACACGCGAGGTGCCCTCGGCGGCGAGGGCGGCCACCACGTAGCTGAAGCCGCCGCGCAGGTCGGGCACGACGATGTCGGCGCCGTGCAGCGGGGTCGGGCCGTTGATGACGGCGGCCTGCTCGAGCGCCCGACGCGGCACGCGGCGGTGCTCGCCCTCCAGGCCCCGCTCGTGCACGACGATGTCGGCGCCCATCTGCACGAGGGCGCGCGTGAAGCCGAGGCGGTTCTCGTACACGGTCTCGTGGACGACGGACTCGCCGTTGGCCTGGGTCAGCGCCACGATCAGCGGCTGCTGCCAGTCCGTCATGAAGCCGGGGTGCACGTCCGTCTCGACCGTGATGGCCTTGAGCGGCGCCTTGCCGCGGCGGAAGCGGATGCCCTCGTCGGTGATGTCGAAGTCGCCGCCGACCTTCCGGTACACGTTCAGGAACGTCAGCATCTCGTACTGGCGGGCGCCCTTGACGAAGATGTCGCCGTCCGTGGCGAGGGCGGCGCACGCCCACGACGCGGCCTCGTTGCGGTCGAACAGCGAGCGGTGGTCGTAGCCGCGCAGCTCGTCCACGCCCTCGATGAAGATCACGCGGTTGGGCTCGTACGAGATGATCGCGCCCATCTTCTGCAGCACGCCGATGAGATCCATGATCTCGGGCTCGATCGCCGCGTTGCGCAGCTCGGTGACGCCCTTCGCGCGCACGGCCGTGAGCAGCACCTGCTCGGTGGCGCCGACGGACGGGTAGGGCAGCTCGATGTGCGCGCCGTGCAGTCCCTCGGGCGCCGACAGGCGGATGCCGCTGGGCTGCTTGTCGACGATCGCGCCGAACTTGCGGAGGGCGTCGAGGTGGAAGTCGATCGGGCGGTCGCCGATGCGGCAGCCGCCGAGGTCCGGGATGAACGCCTGGCCCAGCAGGTGCAGGAGCGGTCCGCAGAACAGGATCGGGATGCGCGACGAGCCCGCGTGCGCGTCGATCTCCTCGAAGTTCGCCGACTTCGCGTCCGCCGGGTCGAGCACGAGCGAGCCCGCCTCGTCGCCCTCGGTCACGTGCACTCCGTGCACCTCGAGCAGCGAGCGCACCACCTCGACGTCGCGGATGTCCGGGACGTCGCGCAGGATGCTCGGCGTCTCGCCCAGCAGGGACGCCACCATGGCCTTGGTCGCGAGGTTCTTCGCCCCGCGCACGTCGACCTGACCCTGGAGCGAGCGCCCCCCGCGGATCTCGAGGACCTCACCCGACGCGTAGGCCGGGGTGCCGGGGGTCTTGGCGTCGCCGATCAGAGTCATGTGGTGGTGCCTCACTAGGGATCTCGCGGCGGTCGGCCGCTCGGTGTGACGAGGCGATCCCGGATCCCGGAAGGGACCCGGCCGGGCTCACGAGACGGGTGTCGTCCGCGGCCGCCACGCCTCGCGGCGGGCCTCGAACTGCGCGATCTTGTCTTCGCTGCGCAGCGTGAGCCCGATGTCGTCGAGCCCTTCGAGGAGCCGCCACCTAGTGTAATCGTCGATGTCGAACGCGGCCGTGAAGTCGCCAAGAGTGGCGGTTCGCGCCATCAGGTCGACCGTCATCTCCGCGCCCGGCTGCGCGTCGATCGCCGTCCAGAACCGCTCGGCGTCGTCTTCCGAGATCACGCCCGTGACCAGGCCCTGCTTGCCCGAGTTGCCGCGGAAGATGTCGCCGAAGCGGGGGCTCAGCACCACCTTGAAGCCGTAGTCGCGCAGCGCCCACACGGCGTGTTCGCGACTGGATCCGGTGCCGAAGTCGGAGCCCGCGATCAGGATCGACGCCGCGCGGAAGGGCTCCCGGTTCAGCACGAACTCCGGGTCCTGGCGCCACCCGTGGAACAGCGCGTCGTCGAAGCCGGTCTTGGTGACGCGCTTCAGGAACACGGCCGGGATGATCTGGTCGGTGTCGACGTTCGAGCGCTTCAGGGGCGCGGCGACACCGGTGTGCGTCGTGAACTTGTCCATGTCAGGCCTCCATGGCGTGCTCGTTGGAGCCGGTCGTCGCGAACTGCGCATCGGCATCCAGATCCGACGGGCTCGAGAGCGTGCCCCGGATCGCCGTGGCCGCCGCGACCAGCGGCGACACGAGGTGCGTGCGGCCGCCCTTGCCCTGCCGGCCCTCGAAGTTGCGGTTGCTCGTCGAGGCGCAGCGCTCCCCCGGCGCCAGCTGGTCGGGGTTCATGCCCAGGCACATCGAGCAGCCCGCGAAGCGCCACTCGGCGCCGAAGTCCTTCACGATCCGGTCGATGCCCTCGGCCTCGGCCTCCAGGCGCACGCGGGCCGAGCCGGGGACGACCATGACGCGCACGCCGTCGGCCTTCTTCCGGCCCCGGATGATCGACGCGAACGCGCGGAGGTCCTCGATCCGGCTGTTCGTGCACGAGCCCATGAAGACCGCGTCGACCGGGATCTCCTTCATCGGGGTGCCGGCCGTCAGGTCCATGTACTGCAGCGCCCGCTCGGCGGCGGCGCGCTCGTTGGGGTCGGCGATGTCGGCCGGGGTCGGCACGACGTCGCTCAGCGACACGCCCTGGCCCGGGTTGGTGCCCCACGTCACGAACGGCTCGAGCTCGTTCGCGTCGATGTAGACCTCGGCGTCGAACACCGCGCCCTCGTCCGTGGGGAGCGTGCGCCAGTAGGCGAGGGCGTCGTCCCAGTCCTGGCCCTTGGGCGCGTGATCGCGGCCCTCCAGGTAGGCGAACGTCGTCTCGTCGGGCGCGACCATGCCGGCCCGCGCACCCGCCTCGATCGACATGTTGCAGATCGTCATCCGGCCGTCCATGGACAGCGACCGGATGGCGCTGCCGCGGTACTCCAGGACGTAGCCCTGACCGCCGCCCGTGCCGATCCTCGCGATCACCGCGAGGATGATGTCCTTCGCCGTCACGCCCGGCTTCAGCTCGCCCTCGACGGTGATCGCCATGGTCTTGAACGGCTTCAGCGGCAGCGTCTGCGTGGCCATGACGTGCTCGACCTCGCTCGTGCCGATGCCGAACGCCATGGCGCCGAATGCGCCGTGCGTGGATGTGTGGCTGTCGCCGCACACGACCGTGATGCCCGGCATCGTCAGGCCCAGCTGCGGGCCGACGACGTGGACGATGCCCTGCTCCTTGTCGCCCAGCGAATGCAGGCGCACCCCGAAGTCGGCGGCGTTGCGGCGCAGCGTCTCGATCTGCGTGCGGCTCGTGAGGTCGGCGATCGGCTTGTCGATGTCGAGCGTGGGGGTGTTGTGGTCCTCGGTCGCGATCGTCAGGTCGACGCGGCGCAGCGGACGTCCCTCCGCGCGCAGGCCGTCGAACGCCTGCGGGCTCGTGACCTCGTGCACCAGGTGCAGATCGATGTAGATCAGGTCGGGCTGCCCGTCCTCGCCCTTCACGACGAGGTGGTCGTCCCAGACCTTCTCGGCCAGGGTGCGGGGACGTTCGGGGATCGTGTTCTCGCTCATTGCTCTTCTCCAGGGTTCGCGTTGTCGGCCTGCGCGACGGACTCCGCGACGGGGAGAGGCCTAGAGGGGGATCCCGTCGCGGCGCAGAAGGAGAAGGACTCCGGCGAACCGCATGGGGCGAGCATAGCATCCTGCACGGGATGGGTCGGTTCCCGGCACAGAGTGCACAGACGAAGGCGGCGCGGAGATCCTGCTCCTCAGCAGAATCTCCGCGCCGCCCGTCACAGTGCGCGGTAGGGGTGTCAGCCCTCGACCGACTCGCGGCGCTTCTCGCGGGACGAGGAGATCAGGCTGGCGATCGTCGCGACGGTCATCGACACGACGATCACGGCGAGGGAGACCCAGTTGTTGATCTCCGGCGCCCACTCGACGTGGTGGCCGCCGTTGATGAAGGGCAGCTCGTTCTCGTGCAGCGCGTGGAAGAACAGCTTGACGCCGATGAACGCCAGGATGAACGCGATGCCGTAGTGCAGGTACCTCAGCTTCGTCAGCAGGTCGCCCAGCAGGAAGTACAGCTGACGCAGGCCCATCAGGGCGAAGATGTTCGCCGTGAACACGATGAACGGGCTGCGCGTCAGACCGTAGATCGCGGGGATCGAGTCGACGGCGAAGATGAGGTCGGTCACGCCGATCGCGACGAACACCAGCAGCAGCGGCGTGAAGAAGCGCTTGCCGTCGATCGTCGTGCGGACCTTGTTGCCGTCGTACGAGTCGCTGATGTCGATGAAGCGGCGCAGGAACCGCACGATCGCGGTCTCCTCCTTCTCATCCTCGTCGTGCTTCTCGGGCAGAGCCTGGCGGATCGCGGTGTAGATCAGCCAAGCGCCGAAGATGTAGAAGATCCAGGACAGGTTCTCGATCAGGGCCGCGCCGAGCATGATGAACGCGCCGCGCAGCACGAGCGCGATGATGATGCCCACCATCAGCACCTCCTGCTGCAGCTTCCGAGGCACGGAGAACTGCGTCATGATCAGGACGAACACGAACAGGTTGTCGATCGAGAGGCTGTATTCGGTCAGCCATCCGAGCAGGAATTCCTGCGCGGGCTGCTCGCCCGCGAAGATCCACATCAGCACCGCGAAGATCAGCGCCAGCACGACATAGAAGACGACCCAGAGGGTCGACTCCCTGGTGGACGGGATGTGCGGACGCTTCAGGATCAGCAGCAGGTCCGCGACCAGGATCAGCGTCAGCACGACGAGCGATCCGACTTCGAACCATACGGGGAGAGCGAGGTCCATTCAGGGCCTTTCGGTACGACCTCTTCGGAGGTGCGGCGATTCGACGAGAGTCTCTCCCCCGCCGTCGAAGGCGGTGCGGCCCGGGATCCCACCGTCGAGATCCGTGATGACGAGCGCGCGCTGACGGGATACTCCCTCTCGCTCGACCAGGATAACGGGCGCGGCGACGGATCCCGTCCCGCTGTGCACAGCGGGCGTGCCGGATCCGATGCGGAATCGAGACGATCCGGCGCGCGCCGACACTGACAGGGTGAGAGACACGAGGCCCGGAGGATCGGACGGCGATGGACAGCACCGGCGAGAGCGACGCCGCGCTCGTCGCGCGCGCCGCCGACGGGAGCGAGAGCGCGTTCCGGCAGCTGTATCGCCGGCACGCGCGGCCCGTGTACTGGATCGCGCACGGGCTGCTGCGCTCCGCGGCGGATGCCGAGGACGTCACGCAGGAGACGTTCGTGGCCGCGTGGCGGAAGCTGTCGGGGTTCGAACTGGCCGGCGAGTCGCTGCTGCCGTGGCTGGCCACGATCTGTCGGTTCCAGGCGGCCAACCGCCTGCGGGCGCTGCGGCGGGCGGAGGCGGATCGGCTGGACGAGCGCTCCGCCGACACGGTGGACGTCGAGCAGCAGGTGATCGACGCCGACCTGGCCGACCGGATCCTCCGCGCCGTCGACGGGCTGAGCCCGCTCGATCAGCGGATCTTCCGGCTGTGCGTCGGCGACGGATACGCCTACCAGGCCGCCGCGGACGAGCTCGGCGTCGCGCACGGCGTCGTCCGCAACCGTCTCTCCCGCATCCGCACGAGACTGCGGACCGCCGTGAAGGAGGAGGCGTCATGAGCGCGGAGAAGAGCAGGGACCGGGGCGCGCTGCCCGAGGTGTCGGACGAGACGCTCGCCGGCATCGAGGACCGCGTGTTCCGGATCATCGCGGACGAGCGCGCATCCCGCTCGACCGGGGCGCGCCGCCGGCGCCGGCTCTGGTCGGGCCTGGGCATCGCGGCCGCGATCGTCGTCGTGGGCGCCGTGGTCTCCCCCGCCGTGCTGCAGGGCATCGGCGGAGTCACGTCGGCCGGCGGGAGCGCGGCGGAATCCGCGCCGATGCCGCCCGGGCGCGGCGACACGGCGCAGGACGCCGACGGCGGCGGTGCCGTCGAGGCGCCCGCCGCGGAGGACGCGGACGGGGACGTGGACCTGTTTCGCAGCGGGCAGGAGCTGTCGGCTGACCGGGATCGCGAGATCGTCCGCACCGGATCCGCCAGCGTCGTCGTCGACGACGCCGCGGCGGCCGCGGAGGAGATCACGCAGCTCGCCGCCGCGCACGACGGATGGGTCGAGCAGCTCTCGATCGGCGCCGACCAGTCGTTCGATCCGGCGAAGGAGACCGTCGACACCGTCTGGGTGCCGGACGACGGCGGCTTCGTCTCGATCCGCGTGCCGTCCGCCGAGCTGGATCCGTTCATGGACGCGCTGGACGACGTCGGCGAGGTGGCGAGCAGCCGGGTGGGCACGCAGGATGTGACGTCGCAGGCCGTGGACCTGCGGGCGCGCATCGACGCCGCCCGGGCGTCGGTCGACCGTCTCACCGAGCTGCTCGAGGAGTCGGGGAGCGTCGGCGACCTGGTGCAGGTCGAGTCCACGCTGTCGCAGCGTCAGTCGGAGCTCGAGTCGCTGGAGCGCCAGCTCGAGTCGCTCGAGGGCCAGGTCGCGATGTCGACGCTGTCGGTGTCGCTGCTCCGGGAGCCCCCGCCCGTCGAGCCCGACCCCGCCGGCTTCGGGGACGGTCTCGAGACCGGCTGGAACGGCCTGCTCGCGGTGCTCAACGGCCTCGTCATCGCCCTCGGCTTCGTCCTCCCCTGGGCCGCCGTGCTCGCGGTGGCGTGGCTCGTCGTGTGGGGCGTGCTGCGCTTCCTCCACCGCCGCGACGCCGAGCACCGCGTGGAGTGACGCGCCCCCGAGGTCCGGCCGACCTCCGGCGTCCGCGGCGACGCCGCCGCGTACCATGGTCCGGTCGCCGAAACGAGGAGGAAGATGACTTCGTCCCACCCGTACGCATCGAAGCCGTGGCTGACGGCGTATCCGCCCGATGTCCCCGCCGAGATCGGCGAGGTGACGCAGACCCTGCCGCAGATGCTGGCCGAGAGCGTCCGGCGGCACGGCCGGAAGACGGCGCTCGAGTTCTTCGGCGCGACGACCACGTATCGCCGGCTCGGGCGCGACATCGAGCTCGCCGCGGAGGGATTGCGCCGGAGAGGCGTCGGCAAGGGCGATCGCGTCGCCATCGTGCTGCCCAACTGTCCGCAGCACGTCGTCGCGTTCTATGCGGTCCTGCGACTCGGGGCGATCGTCGTCGAGCACAACCCGCTGTACACGGCGCGCGAGCTGCGGCATCAGTTCGAGGATCACGGCGCACGGCACGCCATCGTGTGGGACAAGGTGCACGACACCGTGGCGGACTTTCCGCCGGATGTGCGGCCCGACGTGATCGTGAGCGTCGACATCACCGCGGCGCTGCCCCTCGGCAAGCGGCTCGCCCTGAGACTGCCGCTCGCGAAGGCTCGGGAGGCGCGAGCGAAGCTCACCGCGCGGCCCACCGCTCGCCGCGTGCTCGGGTGGGAGACCCTCATCGGCGGACGGGGCCTGCGACGCCGCGTCCCCGGTCCGGGCCTGGACGACATCGCCCTGCTCCAGTACACGAGCGGCACGACCGGCGCACCGAAGGGGGCGATGCTCACTCACCGGAACCTGCGCGCCAACGCGATGCAGGGCGAGGCCTGGGTGCCCGGCCTGCGCACCGGCGCGGAGACGTTCTACGCGGTCCTCCCGCTGTTCCACGCGTACGGCATGACGCTGTGCCTGACATTCGCCATGAGCATCGGCGCGAGGCTCGTGCTGTTCCCCGCGTTCGACGTCGGCCTCGTCGCGGAGGCGGCTCGGAAGAGCCCGCCCACGTTCCTGCCCGCCGTGCCGCCGATCTACGACCAGCTCTCGCGCGCATCGGCACACGGTCGCCTCGATCTGCGCAGCGTGCGGTTCGCCATCTCGGGGGCGATGAGCCTGCCCGTGGCGACCGTCGACCGCTGGGAGGACGCGTCCGGGGGACTCCTCGTCGAGGGATACGGGATGACCGAGACCTCTCCCGTCGCCCTCGGCAATCCGATGGGACCCACGCGCCGTCCCGGCACGGTCGGCGTGCCGTTCCCGAGCACCGAGATCCGCATCGTGGATCCCGACGACGCCATGAAGGACCTGCCGTCCGGCGCGGCCGGCGAGCTGCTGGTGCGCGGGCCTCAGGTGTTCAGCGGGTACTGGCGGCGCGCCGACGAGACGGCCGCCGTGCTCCTCGCCGACGGGTGGCTGCGCACCGGCGACATCGCGACGGTGTCGCCGGACGGCTTCGTCACGATCGTCGACCGGCTCAAGGAGCTGATCATCACGGGGGGCTTCAACGTCTCGCCCACGGAGGTCGAGCAGACGCTCGGATCCCATCCCGATGTGACCGCCGCGGCCGTCGTGGCCGTGCCGCGCGGGGACGGCGGGGAAGCCGTCGCGGCCGCAGTGGTGCTGCGCGAAGGGGCGGACGTCGACCTCGACGGACTGCGGGACTTCTGCCGCGTGCATCTGGCGGCCTACAAGGTGCCTCGACGCATCGTCGTGATGGACGACCTGCCGCGCTCGCTCATCGGCAAGGTGCTCCGGCGCGAGGTCCGTCAGCGCATCATCGGCGGCTGACGGGCGGGCTGCATCGGCCTCCCCGGCGGCCGGGCGCGCGGATACGACGAAGCGCCCGTCCGAGTGGACGGGCGCTTCGCTGTCTGTGTGACCCCAGCGGGATTCGAACCCGCGTTACCGGCGTGAGAGGCCAGCGTACTAGGCCGCTATACGATGGGGCCGTGCGTCGGGATCCTTCCGGACCCCCGTTCCCGTTTCCGGCAACTAGAAGAGTATGGCATGAGGTCCGGGCGGTGAACAAATCGGGGCGCGCGAACAGCACATCCCGCGCGTGTCGCACGCTGTCAGGGGCGCGGACGCGCCCTCCTGCGCGCCGCGGGTGATTGACTCGGACCATGCGCATCACGAAGCACGAGCACGCGGCGCTCCGCGTCGAGGCCCACGGTTCCACGCTGGTCATCGATCCGGGCAGCTTCCTCACGGGCATGGCGGATCTGCACGCGCTCGAGGCGGTCGTGATCACGCACGAGCACGCCGACCACTGGACGCCCGAGCAGCTGGAGCGGATCTTCGACTCCGCCCCGGATGCGCCCATCTTCACGACCGCGGCCGTCGCCGCCGCCATCCCGGACCGGGACGTGACCGTGGTCTCCCCCGGCGACGAGCTCACGGCAGGGCCGTTCTCGCTGCGCTTCTTCGGCGGCAGGCACGAGGAGATCCACTCGAGCATCCCGCTCGTCGACAACGTGGGCGTGCTCGTGGACGACCTCCTGTACTACCCCGGCGACTCGTACGCCGTGCCGGAGGGCGTGCTGGTCGACACCCTCGCGATCCCGACCGGGGCGCCGTGGCTGCGGCTCGGCGACGCCATGGACTTCACCCTCGCGGTGCAGCCGCGCCGCGCCTTCGGCACGCACGACATGACGCTGTCGGTCGCGGGCCGCGCCATGCACTTCAGCCGCCTGCAGTGGGCTGTCGAGCAGAACGGCGGCGAATTCCACGTGCTCGAGCCGGGCGACAGCCTCGACATCTGAGCCGCGGTCAGGCGCCCGACGAGCCTGAGGGCTCGGGCAGCCGCGTCGTCCAGACCTCGACGTCGTCGCCGCGCAGCTCGAAGCGCACGTAGGTGCGCGGCGCGATGCCGTCCACCTGCCGGTTGATCACGCGCCACGAATCGATCGACGTGCTGCCGACCCACACGCTGATGCGCGCGATGTCCGCCGCGGGCGCGCAGTCCATGTCGCCGAACCACGACTCGTCCGACTCGTCCAGGAAGGCCACGTAGAGACAGGCCACCCCGTGCTCGTGCTTGGAGCGCACGTCGAAGCCGTGGAACATCTCGTGCGGCTGCAGATCGCGCACGCCGAAGTACCTGTCGTCGCGCTGGTCGTCGGTCATCCGGAGCGTCGCGACCGGGCTCTGCGCGTTCGCCGCGGCGACGATCGCGCTCCCGCCCACGACCACCGCGGCTCCGCCCAGGACGCCGGCCGC
Source organism: Microbacterium rhizophilum (assembly GCF_039605615.1). NCBI lineage: Bacteria > Bacillati > Actinomycetota > Actinomycetes > Micrococcales > Microbacteriaceae > Microbacterium > Microbacterium rhizophilum. Next base: position 590,614 of record NZ_JBCNUN010000001.1, read on the forward strand.
GGCGACCTGCCAGACCGACCGCCGGCGCAGCCACGCCGCGACGGACGACGAGCGCGGCGTCGACGCATCCTGCTCCGGCGCGTCCGCCTCCGGCTCCTGCCCCGGCGCGGTCATGGGCGCGATCGGCGGCTCGACCGGCGCGGGCTCCGGCTCGACCACCGGGGCGGGCCGGGCGCGCTCGTGGGCCCGTTCCTCCAGTTCGCGCAGACGCGCCAGGCCCACGGCATCGATGCCGCCTTCCGGACCGTACGCGCGGCGCCTCAGCTCCGCGAGCTCGACCGCTTCGTCCACGCGCTCATTCAAGCACTCGGGCAGCCGCGCCGGTCCGGCGTGCGGTCGCGGCGTCGCTAGGATCGCGACATGACGGTGAGCGGCACACGGGCGCGGATGGACCGTTCGCCCGACGCCCGGACCCGCTCCATCTGGCTCACCCAGCTCGCCCTGGCTGTCACCGTCGTGGTGATCTCGCTCGTCGTGCAGGCCCTGACGCCGGGCCGGATCACGAGCTGGACGTTCGCGACGGGAGTCGTGCTGATCCTGGCGGTCACGATGGCCGCACTGGCGGCGCCCTGGTCGCGGCTCCCCCGGAGCATCGTGGGGGTGCTCCCCTTCCTGGACATCCTGGGCATCGGGCTCATGTCGGCGGGCGGCGAGCTCCGGCTCGGGTTTCTGTGGGTGTTCCCGGTCATCTGGCTCGCGACCCACTTCCCGCTCGCCGCGCTGATCTCGGCGCTCGCGCTGGTGGTGGGGATCATGCTCGCCGACGCGACCCTCGGCGTGGGCGGTGACACCGTGGCGCTGCGCATCGTCGTGATCACGCTGTGCCTCACGTTCATCGGCGTCACCGGACACGCCACCTCGGGGCAGACGCGCGCCTTCAAGCGCCTGCTGCGCGCGCAGACGAGCCGGATTCAGGCCACCCTCGAGCGGGTCAGCGAGCAGGAGCGCAACGTATCGCTCATGATCAACGCGATCGACGTCGGCATCGTGCGGCTCTCGGCGGACGGCGAGCTGATCGCCATGAACGACACGTACGCGCGCATGCACGGCATCGACCGGCGGAACCCGTGGCATCCGGCGCGCGCCGTGGAGTACGGCGAACGCGGCGGCGCGCCGCTGCCCGAGCAGGAGCGGCCGCTGCTGCGCGCCGCGCGCGGCGAGACATTCGACGACGAGCGCGTCTGGCTGTTCGACGCGCGAGGCGAGTGGCGCGCGCTGTCGGTCTCGGCACGGGTGCTGGACGGCGGCGAGGCGGAGCCGCCGTCGGTCCTGCTCGTCGTGCACGATGTGACCGCGCTCATCGAGTCGGAGCACGCGCGCCAGCGGATCGCATCCGTGGTCTCGCACGAGCTGCGCAACCCGCTCACGGCGGTGATCGGCCACGCCGACCTCGGCCTGGACGACATGGACCTGCCGGGCTCGGCCCGACGCAAGTTCGAGACGATCCGCCGCGCGGGTGAGCGCATGGAGCGCCTCCTGAGCGAGGTGCTGCAGCCTCCCGCCCAGCCCGCCATCGAGCCCGAGATCGGATCCGTGGAGCTGCGCTCCATCGTGGAGGGCTCGCTCGAATCGTTCCAGCCGGCCGCCGCGGCCCGCGGACTGCGGCTGGAGCTCGACGGCGACGAGCGGGTGCATGTGGTCGGCGACGGCTTCCGCCTGCGGCAGGTGATCGACAACCTGATCAGCAACGCGATCAAGTACACGCCGCGGGACGGCACGGTGCGGATCTCGTGCCGTCGGCGAGACGAGGAGACGATCGTGGCCGTGCACGACACCGGCATCGGCATCGGCGCGGACGACCTGGGGCGCGTGTTCGAGCCGTATTTCCGCGCCGAGACGGCACGCGAGCACGCGGTGCCCGGCACGGGGCTCGGCATGGGCATCGCGCGCGCCATCGTGACCGCGCACGCCGGAGCGCTCGAGGTCGAGAGCGAGCCGGGCCTCGGCACCACCGTGACCGTGCGCCTCCCCACCGCACCGGCCGAGGCCGTCCGATGAGCGCCGCGGTCGACTTCGGACTGCCCCAGATCGCGGTCTGCACCCTCGCCGCGGTCATGATGATCGGCCTCGGCTTCCTGCCGCGCCCGAGCTCGGCAACCCTGCTGTGGTCCGTCACGTTCTTCCTCGCGCTGATCTTCTCGTCGCTCACCACGGCGGCCGCTCAGCTCGACGCGGAGGCGCTGCGCCGCGCCACGCTCGGCGCGCTGCTCGCCCCGCAGGTGCTCATCTGGGCCGGCCTGCGCGCCTGGCGCGGCGCGCCGCCGCGCGCCTGGCTGGTGCTGCCGGTCGGCGGGCTCTCCGCCGCCGTGCTGGCCCTGGCCGACGACGGCACGCCCTTCAGCCTCGCGTTCCGCGCCGTGTATCTCGTCAACGCGGTGTTCCCCGCGCTCACGCTCCTCGAGCTGCGCCGCATCCCCGAGCGCCGCCACCGGATGCTGCTGCCGCTGGCGGTCGTATCGGGCGCCTTCGTGCTCATCGCGGTGGCGAACGCGCTGGTGGTGCTCGTCGTGCCGCTGTCCGGGCCCGCCGACCTGACCCTGACGCGCAACGTGAACACGGTCGGGATGCTCGTCAACATCGTGTGCGCGCTCGTCACCCTGCTCTGGCTCGCGCAGCGATCCGTCCCCCAGGAGCGCCACGACCCCGCGCACTGGCTGCACTTCTCCACGGTCGCGGGCGAGCGGCTGCGGCGGGCCCGGGAGCGCGGCGAGCGGTCCTGGTCGGTGCTCAGCGTGCGCCTCGACGACGCGGACGACCTGCGCCTCGCGTGGGGCGAGACCGCGTTCGGCGAGCTCGCGGACGCGTTCGAGCGACGCGTGGGGCGCGGCTTCCCGGCGGAGGCGGACATCGGCCACCGCGCGCCAGGCTGGTTCGTCGTGCTGGTGCCGCGGGCCACGGAGGTGCTGCGCGAGCAGGTGCGCGCGCTGCTGCACGACGTCGTGTCGATGGACGGCGAGGTCGGCGCCACCGTGCGTCTGTCGGCGAGCGTCGGATGGGCGTCCGTGCGGGATTCGGGCTATGAGCTCGAGCACCTCGTGCGCGCGGCGGACGAGGCCCTCGAGGCGGCCGCCGCCGAGGGCGGAGACCGCTGGCGGCGCGTGTCGGCCTGAGCAGACGACCGCGCCCCGGGCCTGGGCCCGGGGCGCGGCCGTGTCCGGGTCAGAAGACGCGGATGGCGATCTCCGCGGGCGCGGAGAGGAGGGTGTCGATCTCCTCGTCGAGGCGCACGATCGTGAGCGAGATGCCCGCCATGTCCAGCGACGTGCAGTACTCCCCGACGTACGAGCGGTCGACCGTGACGCCCTTGCCCGTGAGCCCCTTGTGGGCGATGCCGTACGCGAGATACAGCTCGCTCACGGGCGTGCCGCCCAGGCCGTTGATCATGAGCGCCACGCGGTCGCCGGACGCGACCGGCAGGTCGCCGGCCACGGGCTCGAGGAGCCACCCGACCATCTCGGTCGCCGATCCGAGCTTCACGCGCTCGCGCCCGGGCTCGCCGTGGATGCCCACGCCGAGCTCGACCTCGTCGTCGCCGAGCTCGAACAGCGGTGATCCCTTGGCGGGCGGCGTGCAGGCCGTGAGCGCGAGGCCCATCGTGCGGGTGACCGAGTTGACCTTCTCGGCGATCCGGACGAGCTCGTCCAGCGACGCGCCCGACTCCGCCGCCGCTCCCACGGCCTTCATCACGAAGAAGTTGCCGGCGACGCCACGGCGCCCCACGGTGTAGAGCGAGTCCTTCACGGCGACGTCGTCGTCGACGAACACCGTGCGCACCTCGATCCCCTCGGCCGCCGCGAGTTCCTCGGCCATCTCGAACGCCATGCGATCGCCCGTGTAGTTGTTGACGATCAGCAGCACGCCCTTGGCGGAGCGCATCAGCTTGACGGTCTCGATGACGTATTCGACGGGTGGCGCCGCGAACACGTCGCCGGGACAAGCCGCCGTGAGCATGCCGGGCCCGACGGTCATGACGTGCGCGGGCTCGTGACCGGATCCGGATCCCTGCACGATCGAGACGCGCTCGTCGCTCGGGCCGTCGGCACGATGGATCAGGTTGTATTCGGGCACGTAGCGCAGCGTGTCCGGGTTGGCGAGCGCGAGTCCTTCCAGCATCTGCGGGACGAACTGCTTCGGGTCGTCGACGAACTTCTTCATGACTTGCCTTCCTGGTCTGTGCGACCGGTTGGATCGAGGACGCGACGGTGCGCCCTCGGGCGTTGGACGAGGGGGCGCGTCCTCAGGGCCGCTCGCTCCAGGCGGCGACGAGACTCTCGGCGATCACGGCGAGGGCGACGGCGCCGGCGTCGGGCGACCCGATCGAGCGGGCACCGGAGTAGCTCGCGCGTCCGCGCATCGCCTGCAGCGCGCTCGTCGCCTCGGCGGCCTCGCGCATCGTCGCGGCGAACCGCTCGAGCGCGGCGGCGGGGTCGGCGCCGTCGGCCGCGGCGCGCTCCAGCTCGTCCGTGGCGGGCACGAGAGCGTCCAGCAGCGTCTTCTCCCCGAGCTCGGCCTTGCCGCGCGCCTTGATGCCCTCGACCGCGGCGCGCAGCATCGCGACGACGTCGCCGATGTCGAGCGTGTCCTTCCCCTTCGCGGCCATCGAGGCACGGAGGAACGCGGTGCCCCAGATCGGGCCCGAGGTCCCGCCGACGCGGCTCGAGATCGTCATCGCGGCGGACTGCAGCAGCGCGGAGGCCGCGTCGTCCGGGTAGCCGTCGATGTCCTCCAGGACCTTCTCGAATCCGCGCGCGAGGGAGAAGCCGAAGTCCCCGTCGCCGACGACCGCGTCGAGGTCGCCGAAGTACTTCTCGTTGTCGACCGCCGTCTGCGCGATCGTCCGCACGACGAATCGCGTCGTCTCGACTGCAGCGCTCATGCGCCCCTCCTCGCCGTGGCGAGCACAGTCTCGATCTGATCGAACGTGGTGGATCCGAGATCCGGCAGCACGAGCGCCGCACCGGTGAAGTCGTCGTCGCCGGTGTACGCGCTCACGGTGACGACGGTGGCGATGCCGGCGGCGCGCGCCGCTCGCACGCCGATGCCGCTGTCCTCGACGACGACGGCGTCGGATGCGTCCGTGCCCGTGTCCTCGAGCGCCCGGAGGTAGATGTCCGGCGCGGGCTTCTTCTCGGGCACGATGTCGCCCGCGAACACCGCGAAGCGCTCGTAGAGGTCGTCTCCGACCGCGCGGCGGAGGACGGCCCGCACCGACGGCTCGGCCGAGGTGGAGGCGACCGCGAGGCGCCAGCCCGCGTCATGTGCTTCCCGGGCGATCCGTCCGATGCCCGGTCGCGGCTCGATCCGGCCGCGGTCGACCAGGTCGGTGTAGATGTCCGTCTTCCGGCGGTGGAGGGCGAGGATCAGCTCGTCCACCTCCGCGTCGGTGGCGGGGTATCCGTCCCAGCGCGCGGCGAGCTCGGGGGTGAACTCGCTGCGCATGCGCTCCTTGCCGCCGCCGATCTTCACCTTCTCGCCGTACACGTCGACGGACCAGTGGATGGGCACGCCGAGCTCCTCGAACGCCTGGTTGAACGCGGGCAGGTGCCCGTGCATCTCGGTGTCGGCGAGCACCCCGTCGCAGTCGAAGATGAGCGTCGGCATGTCACGCCTTCCCGGCGCTGCCGAAGGTCGCGGCGAGCCCCGTCACGAGCTCGATGACCGCGGCGCGCGTCGAGCGGAACAGCGACGGCGGATCCCACTTCTGCGCCTCGCGCGCCTGCTCGAGGAACGCGAGCTCGGACTGCATGAAGCGCTCCTTGAGCGCGGTCGAGATGTTGACCTTCGCGCAGCCGCGGGCGATGAGGTCCTGGAACTGCTCGGTCGTCAGCCCCGAGCCGCCGTGCAGGGCGATCGGGACCGGATGCGCCGCGACGAGCTGGCTGATCCGCTCCCCGTCGAGCGTCGGCGTCGTCTTGTAGCTGCCATGGGCGTTGCCGATCGCGGGGGCGAACACGTCCACCCCGGTCGCCTCGAGGAAGCGCAGCTGCACCTCGAGCGACTGCCGGGTCGACTCCGCGTCGGAGCCGTGGTCGTCCTCGACGCCCTGGATCGCCTCGATCTCGCCCTCGACGTGCGCGCCGTGACGCCGCGCCTCGGCGACGACCTCGATCGTCTGGCGCTGGTTCTCCTCGACGGGCAGCTCGCTCGCATCGAAGAGCACCGAGTTCCATCCCTCGAGCAGGCACTCGGTGATGACCGACCGATCCGGACAGTGGTCGAGATGCAGGGCCACCGGCACCTCGATGCCCGCGGTCATGGACCGCCACATCGCCGCGAGCACCGGGGCGGTGTACATCCTCACGGTCTTGACCGACGTCTGCACGATGACCGGCGAGGACGCCTCCACGGCGCCCGCGAGGACGGCCTCGAGGGTGAGGTCGTTGAAGATGTTGATCGCCGGAACGGCGTACCGCTCGGCGAACGAGCGGTCGACGAGCTCCTTCAGGGTGACGACGGGCACGGGCGCTCCCTCTCTGCAGCCTCGGACGCGGCGTCATCGCCGGGTCCGCACGGTCCTCTCCGTCGCAAGCGATGCGCGGATCGGATCGTCTGATGCTGAGACTGTCACGATGCCGGCTGATACACCACGGGTGATTTTCGGGGCGATGCACCGGACACTGGGAGGATGAAAGCACGCGGTTCGAGCAGCCTCCCGCGCACGGTGAGGTGGACGGCGCTGGGCGGGCTGATCGGACTGTCGCTGCTGGTGATCGCGGGGCAGGGCACCACCATCGGCGGCCGCCCGTCGTCGAGCATCGGCCTGAGCGCCTCGGGCGGCGAGGACTCCGTGCGGATCTCGTTCACGCCCGCGCCCGGTGCGAGCCAGAGCCGTATCCTCTGGCGACGCACCGACCTGACAGCTCCGGGGACATCCATTCAATCGAACGCGCCCGCCCATCTGGACCGCATCGACGGCGGCTCGGCGATGAACGGCACGTACGCGTGGACGTGGAACGGTTCGGGCGTCCGCATGTACTTCATCGATTCCGGCATCAACGGCAGCGAGGCCCAGCTGTCGGGGCGCATCGCGCCGGGGTTCTCTCTCGGTCCCACGGCGTACGACGCCGATCCGATCCCTCACGGGACCGAGGCCGCGAAGCTCGCGGCGGGAACTGTCGCCGGTGTCGCGAAGGGCGCCACGGTGGTATCCGTCTCGGTCTACGACGATCCCGGTGCGGAGGGTGGCGCCGGAATCGGTGCCGCCACGCTCGAGGCGTGCGTGGACTTCATCCTCGCGGATCACGCGTCATCCGGCGCCCCCGCCGTCGTGAGTGCGTCCCTCGAGCTGGCGGGAATGCAGGAGGGCGGCGCCGACGACCCGGGCGTCGCGGCGCAGATAGCCCGTCTGCTCGATGCGGGCATTCCCCTCGTGATCGCAGCCGGGGACGGGGACGTGGACGTGGACGCCCGCCTCGCGGACGCCGACCCGCGGATCATCTGGACCTCGTCGTCCTCGACGGAGGATGCCCGCGTGAGCGACAAGCCCTACGGGCAGGTCGTCACCGTGTACGCCCCGTGGGAGACGACCTCGGGAACTGCGCCCCAGGTGTCGGGCGTGGTGGCCAAGATCCTCCAGGCGAACCCCGCGCTCGGCCCCACCCGCATCAAGGAGGTCATCGTCTCTCAGTCACGACCGGTCGTCACCGACGTCCCGGACGGCGCGAACCTGCGGCTGAACGCCGACGCGCAGACGTCGGAGTGGTCCACCTCGCCCGCGAGGAGCGGCTCCGTCGAGCTCGGCGAGCTCGCGACGGATGCCACATATGAGATCGCGGGGCAGTCCATGATCGAGGGCGTCTGGTCGGCGCAGACCGCGCCGGTCACGGTCTCGACACGGGCCGGGTGAGCCTGTCTGAAACGAGAAACCCCCGCCGGAGCGGGGGTTTTCTTGAAGCTGGGGTACCTGGACTCGAACCAAGAACAACGGAACCAGAAACCGCCGTGTTGCCAATTACACCATACCCCAATGGCATCCGACCGAAGCCGTACCGAGGGTCTAGCTTACCCGACCCCGCGGACGACTCCAAACCGGACACGTCGCCATGGCGTGTCGGGCTACGAGAGCTCCTCGACGAGGGCCACGAGACGACGGACGGACTCGGTCCTGCCGAGCAGCTCCATCGACTCGAACAGCGGCGGCGAGACGCGGCGGCCGGTGATCGCGACGCGAGGCGGGCCGTATGCGACGCGGGGCTTCAGGCCCAGGCCGTCGATCAGTGCGGCCGACAGCGCGCCCTGGATGGCCGCCGCGTCGAAGCCGTCCTCGGCGAGCGGCTCCAGCGCGTCGACGCACGCCTTGAGCACCTCGACGGCGTTGTCGGGGAGCCCGGCACGGGCGTCCTCGTCGTACGTGACGTACTCCGCGAACAGGAAGCCCAGCAGCCCCGGCGCGTCGCCGAGCAGCGGCAGACGCTCCTGGATCAGGGGCGCGGCGGCCGAGATCAGCGCACGCTGCTCGCCGGTCGGGCTCTCCCCCACCACGCCGGCCTGGACGAGGTAGGGCAGGATCCGCTCGGCGAAGTCCGCGGGCTCGAGCATGCGGATGTGGTCGCCGTTGATCGACTCGGCCTTCTTCTGATCGAAGCGGGCCGGGTTCGGATTCACGTCGGCGACGTCGAATGCGGCGATGAACTCGTCGAGCGAGAAGACGTCGCGGTCGTGCCCGATCGACCAGCCGAGCAGTGCGAGGTAGTTGAGCAGGCCCTCCGGGATGAAGCCGCGCTCGCGGTGCAGGAACAGGTCGGCGCGCGGGTCGCGCTTCGACAGCTTCTTGGTGCCGTCGCCCAGCACGAGCGGCATGTGGCCGAATCGCGGGATGAACGTCGTCACGCCCGCGTCGACGAGCGCCGCGTACAGCACGAGCTGGCGCGCGGTCGACGGCATCAGGTCCTCGCCGCGCAGCACGTGCGTGATGCCCATGAGCGCGTCGTCGACCGGGTTCACGAAGGTGTACAGCGGCGCGCCGTTCGGGCGCACGATCACGAAGTCGGGGAACGATCCGGCCGGGAACGTGACCTCGCCGCGGATCAGGTCGACGTACGTGATGTCCTCGTCCGGCACCCGCAGGCGCAGCGCGGGCTGGCGCCCCTCCGCGCGGAACGCGGCCTTCTGCTCGTCCGTGAGATCGCGGTCGAAGTTGTCGTAGCCGAGCTGCTTGGCGCGCCCGTTCGCCTCGTTGCGCGCGTCGATCTCCTCCGCGGTCGAGAAGCTCTCGTAGACCGCGCCGGCGGCCTTCAGCTTCTCCAGCACCTCGAGGTACAGGTCGGTGCGCTGCGACTGGCGGTACGGCGCGTGCGGACCGCCCACCTCGACGCCCTCGTCCCAGTCGATGTGCAGCCAGCGCAGCGCGTCGAGCAGCTGCTGGTAGCTCTCCTCGCTGTCGCGCGCGGCGTCGGTGTCCTCGATTCGGAACACGAGCTTGCCGCCGTGGTGGCGCGCGTAGCCCCAGTTGAACAGGGCGGTGCGGATCAGGCCGACGTGGGGCAGTCCGGTGGGCGACGGGCAGAAGCGCACGCGGACATCGGCGCCGGTGGCCTTGGTGGTTCGAGGATCGACGGGGCGGGGATCGGGTGCAGAAGACATCGGCTCCAGCTTAGTTGCGCGCCCCGGACGACCGCTGGCCGGTCGGCGGCGCGGATCGGTCCGCGCCGAGCACGGCCGGCAGCACCCGGTCGAGCGCCGCGAGCACGGCCCGCACCGACGGCACGCGCTCGGATCCCCGCGCGGCGACGAGGTGCAGGGTGCGCCGCTCCCGGCCGGGCAGGGGCCGGATCGTGACGCCGGTGCGTCGTGCGGTCGCCTCCAGCGCCATGCGCGGCAGGGTCGCCACGCCGATCCCCTGGGCGACGAGTCCCTCCACGGCGACGAAGTTGTCGGTCTCGAACGCGATGCGCGGCGCGAATCCCGCCCGGCCGCACAGCTCCAGCAGGTGCCCGCGACACCGCGGGCACCCGCCGATCCAGTTCTCGCCCGCCAGGCGCGAGACGTCGACGACCTCGTCGCCGGCGAGCGGATGCGCGTCCGGCAGGACCAGCAGCACATCCTCCTGCCCCGCCACGCGCACCGACAGGCCCCGCGCGCTCTCGCCGTGCGGATCGTCGCGGTCGCCGGGGAAGCTGAACGTCAGCGCGAGATCCGCGCGCCCCTCCCGCACGGCCTCGACCGCCTCGGGCGGCTCCGCCTCCACATACTCGAGCCTGATGCCGGGGCGGTCGCGCTCCAGCTCGGCGACCAGCCGCGGCAGCACCGTCGCGGACGCCGACGGGAACCCCGCGAGCCTCACGCGCCCGGTTCCGCCGCCGCGCAGCAGCGCGAGATCCTCCTGCGCCGCCTCGAGCGCCGTCACCACCGCGGGCGCGTGCCCCGCGAGCAGCCGGCCGGCCTCGGTCAGGCGGGCGCGCCGCCCGATCCGCTCGACGAGCGCCAGCCCCGTGCGCGCCTCGAGCCGCTTGATGTGCTGGCTCACGGCCGGCTGGCTGTATCCGAGCGCGACCGCCGCGGCCGTGATCGAGCCGCCGTCGGCGACCGCGCGCATCAGGCGGAGGTCCGTCGCCTCGAGCGCCGGCGCGGACGCGGCGCGACTCCCCTGCGGATCCGTCACGGTTCAACCATAAGTACATCGCATGTGATTCATCAGACACTGGACGTAGACGAATACGGCGCCACGTCCGACGCTGTCGTCATGGCCTCCCTCACCCTGCCGTCCCCGTCGACCGATCTCCGCGCCGAGTTCGCCACCGGCACGGGATATCTCGCGGCCTGCACGACGGGGCTGCTGCCCCGATCGGCGTGCGACGCGATCGTCGCGGATGCCGAGGCGGCGGCGGCCGGGCGGATGGACCCGGTCGGCTACACCGCGGCGGCCGAGCGCGCCCGCGCCCACTTCGCGCGGATCGTCGCCGCGACGCCGGATCGCGTGGCGATCGGCTCGCAGACCTCCACCTTCGTCGCGCTCATCGCCGCCGCGCTCCCGGAGCGCGCCGAGGTGCTCGTTCCCGAGGGCGACTTCTCGTCGCTGCTGATGCCGTTCGTCCACTCCCCCCGGCGGCTCCGCGTGCGCGCGGTGCCGCTCGCGGAGCTGGCCGACGCGGTGGGCCCGGAGACCGCGCTGGTCGCGTTCTCGCTCGTGCAGTCCGCGACGGGCGAGGTCGCCGACCTGCCCGCGATCGCGGAGGCCGCGCGGCGCCACGGCGCGCGCACGCTGTGCGACGGCGCGCAGGCGATCGGCTGGCTTCCCGTGGCCGCCGCGTCGGTGGACGCGCTGGTGTGCCACGCCTACAAGTGGCTGTGCGCCCCGCGCGGCGTCGCCTTCCTCGCGGTGTCCGAGGAGTTCGCACGCGAGATCCCGCCCCTGTTCGCCGGCTGGTACGCGGGCGCGGACCCGTGGACATCCTGCTACGGCCACGACAACTCCCTCGCGACCGACGCGACGCGTCTCGACGTCTCCCCGGCGTGGCAGGCGTTCGTGGGCGCGGAGCGCTCGCTCGCGCTGTTCGCCGACGCGGATCCCGCCGCGCTCCATGCGCACACGACGGCGCTCGCGGCCGGGTGCCGCCAGCTGCTGGGGCTGCCCGCGCCGCGGATCGCCGGCGCGATCGTGTCGTGGCCGGATCCGGAGGGCGAGGATCTCCCCCGCCTGACGCGGGCCGGGATCACCGCGTCGGGCCGCGCGGGTCGCGTGCGGCTCGCGTTCCACGTCTTCAACGACGAGGAGGACGTCGCCCGGGCCGTGCGCGCCCTGCGCGACTGAGCGCGCTCAGCGCCGGCCGAGCGGCGACAGCAGCGCCGCGACGGCGACGATGCCGAGGGCGATGAGCGCGAGGGCGCCGTACCCGGGGCCGTCCAGCACCACCCCCGCGAGCACCGCGCCGACCGCGGCCGACGCCGTCATCGTGGTGTCGCTCAGGCCCTGCCGGCGCGGCCGCCGCGCGATCGGGGTGCTCTCGGTCAGCAGCGCCGAGCCCGCGACGGTCCCGGCGCTCCATCCGAGGCCCAGGAGGAACAGCCCGATCACCACGGCGGGCTGGCGCTCGGGCCACAGCGTGAGGATCGCGAGCGACAGCGTGAGGATCCCGAGCCCGGTCAGCACGGTCGTGACGCGGCCGATCCGATCCGCGAGCCACCCGAACAGCGGCGAGGCGCCGTACATCCCGAGCACGTGCAGCGCGATCGTGGTGCCGACGAGCAGCGTGAGCTGCGTCGTGCCCCCGCCGTGCCCGGTGTGCGGCCCCACGTGGGCGATGTGCGAAAGGTGGATCGGCGTCATCGCCATGACGGACGCCATCACGACATGCGAGGACGCGACCGCGAGCATCGCGTAGCGCGCGGCGACCGGCCGATCCGCCTCGACGACCGGCCCGGACGGCCCCGCCGAGCGGGCGATGTGCTGCGCGAACGCGAGCGGATCCGGCCGCAGCGCGATCAGATACAGGATCAGCGCCGCCAGCTGCGCGACGATCGAGAACAGGTACGCGCCGGTCAGCGGCGGCATGCCGACGACCGCGCCCAGCGCCTCGCCGGGGGTGATCATGAGCGGTCCGAGCACGCCGCCCACCGTCGTGGCCCAGACGACCGTGCCGAGGTCGCGCCCGCGCCGCTGCGGCGTCGCGAGATCGGTCGCCGCGAAGCGGGACTGCAGGTTTCCGGCGTTGCCCGCGCCGATCAGGATCACGCCCGCCAGCAGCAGCGGGAACAGCCGCAGGGCGGCGGCGGAGATCACGATCGCGATGCCCACGAGCGCGAACGCGTTCCCGAGCGTCAGGGCGAACCGCCGGCCCCGCCGCCCCGCCAGCCGCGCCAGCGGGATCGCGCAGAGCGCGGCGCCGAGCGTGACCGACGCGGTCGCGAAGCCCGACAGCGACTCCTGGCCCGAGAGGTCGGCGGCCAGCAGCGCGCCGAGCGACACGGTGGCGCCGAACGACACGCCGCCGAGCACCTGGCCGGCGGCCAGCACCCGGACGGTGCGTCCCTGGATCCGGGCGACCTCCGGGGCGTCGGGCAGCGTCGTCACGTCAGGAGGTGAGCGCGTCGCGCGCGGTGTTGCGCAGGATGCCGAGACCCGGGATCTCGACCTCCACGGTGTCGCCGGCCCGGAACGGGCCGACGCCCGCCGGAGTGCCGGTGAGCAGCACGTCGCCGGGCAGCAGCGTGAACGCCGCCGATGCGTACTCGATCAGGAACGGGATGTCGAAGATCATGTCCGTGAACGGCGCGCGCTGCTTCTCCTCGCCGTTCAGGCGCGTGATGACCTCGCCCTTCGTGTGGTCGAAGTCGGTCTCGATCGCGGGACCCAGGGGGCAGAACGTGTCGAAGCCCTTCGCGCGCGCCCACTGGCCGTCGGGCTTCTGCAGGTCGCGGGCCGTGACGTCGTTGGCGACCGTGTACCCGAACACGTAGTCGAGGGCGTTCTCGGCCTTCACGTTCTTCGCGATCCGGCCGATCACGACGGCCAGCTCGCCCTCCCACTGGGTGTCCTGCGTCTGCGGCGGGCGCACGATCGTGTCGCCGGGGCCGATCACCGACGTGTTCGGCTTGAAGAACAGCATGGGCTGCTTCGGCACCTCGTTGCCGAGCTCGGCGGCGTGATCGCGGTAGTTGCGACCGACGCACACGACCTTGGAGCGCGGGATCACCGGGGCCAGCAGGGCGGCGTCGGCGAGCGGCACGCGCTCGCCCGTCGTCTCGAATCCCGCGAACATCGGATCGCCCGCGAGGACGACGAGATCGGCCCCGTCGAGGATGCCGTAGCGGATGGTGTCGTGGTGGCTGAACCGGGCGATCTTCACCCGATCAGCCTATCCGCGACACGGCGCCGACCTCAGGCGTCGAGCCGGTGCAGCCAGCCCTTCCGGTCCTCGCGGCGGCCGTACTGGATGTCCGTGAGCTCCTCGCGCAGCGACAGCGCGAGCTCGCCGATGGGCTGCGCATCCTCGAAGCCCGCGGCCTTGAGCGCGCCGATCGGCGTGATCACGGCGGCGGTGCCGCACGCGAACACCTCCGTGATGTCCCCCGACGCGACGCCCTCGCGCCACTCCGCGAGCGTCACCGGGCGCTGCTCGACGGTGAGCCCGCGGTCGCGCGCGAGCTCCAGGATCGAGTTGCGCGTGATCCCGTCCAGGATCGTGTCGGAGGCGGGCGTCACGATCGTGCCGTCCTTCTTCACGAACAGGATGTTCATCCCGCCGAGCTCCTCGATGTTGCCGTCGGCGTCGAGGAACACGACCTGGTCGCAGCCGTTCTCGTACGCCTCGGCCTGCGGCAGCAGGCTCGCGGCGTAGTTGCCGCCGGTCTTGGCGGCGCCCGTGCCGCCCTTGGCGGCGCGCTGGTAGCGCTCGGAGAGCCAGATCGTGACGGGCTTCACGCCCCCCTTGAAGTACGAGCCGGCGGGGCTCGCGATCAGGTAGTACGCGACCTTGTTCGCGGGGCGGACGCCGAGGAACGCCTCCTTGGCGAACATGAACGGGCGCAGGTACAGGCTCTGGTCCTCGCCCGAGGGGACCCACGCGCCGTCGACCGCGATCAGCTCGCGCAGCGACTGCAGGAAGTACTCGGTCGGCAGCTCCGGCAGGGCGAGGCGACGCGCGCTGCGCTGCAGGCGCAGGGCGTTCTGCTCCGGCCGGAACGTGTAGACCGCACCGTCCGCGTGACGGTACGCCTTGATGCCCTCGAAGATCTCCTGGCCGTAATGCAGCACGGCCGCGGCGGGGTCGAGGCTGATCGGGCCGTAAGGCTGCACGCGCGGGCGGTGCCAGCCGCCACGCGCCGACCAGCAGACGTCGACCATGTGATCGGTGAAGTGCGTGCCGAAGCCCGGATCCTGCAGGATCTGCTGGCGCTCCGTGGGCGACTTCGCCGCGAGGTTCTTCGTGACGGCGAACTCGAGCGGGGCGAGCGCGGCGGCGGTCTGAGCGAGGGTGTCGGTCATTGTGGAGGTCCTGTCTCGGGCGCGTGCGCCCAGGTTACGCCTGCAGACGGGCGGCGATCGCGTCGCCGATCTGCGTCGTGCTGCGGGGCTCCGCGCCCCGGGAGTCGATGTCGCCCTCGATCGCGCGCGTGACGCGATCCGCCTCCTCACGCAGCCCGAGGTGATCGAGCAGCAGGGCGATGGAGCCGATGGCGGCCGTGGGATCGGCGATGCCGCGGCCTGCGATGTCGGGCGCCGATCCGTGCACGGGCTCGAACATCGAGGGGAAGGCGCCGGCGGGGTTGATGTTCCCCGAGGCGGCGAGGCCGATGCCACCGGTGACGGCGCCGGCCAGGTCGGTGAGGATGTCGCCGAAGAGGTTGTCGGTGACGATCACGTCGAAGCGGCTGGGGTTCGTGACCAGGAAGATCGTGGCCGCGTCGACGTGCAGGTAGTCTACGGCGACCTCGGGGAATCCGATCGCCACCTCCTGGACCACTCGCCGCCACAGCGCGCCCGCGTTCACGAGCACGTTGGTCTTGTGCACGAGCGTGAGCTTCTTCGAGCGCCGCTCGGCCAGCTCGAACGCGTAGCGGACGACGCGCTCGACGCCGTAGGCCGTGTTGACGCTCGTCTCGTTGGCGATCTCGTGCGGGGTTCCGCGCCGGATGGATCCGCCGTTGCCCACGTACGGTCCCTCCGTGCCCTCGCGCACCACGACGAAGTCGACGTCGCCGGGGTCCGCGAGCGGCCCCGGCTGACCCGGGTACAGCTTCGAGGGACGCAGGTTCACGTAGTGGTCGAGCTCGAAGCGCAGCTTCAGCAGCAGGCCGCGCTCGATGTTGGCGTCCGTGAGACGCGGATCTCCCGGCACGCCGCCGACCGCGCCGAGCAGGATCGCGTCGTGCGCCCTGATCGCGTCGAGGTCCTCGTCGGTGAGCGTGTCGCCGGTGTCGAGGTACCGCGCGGCCCCGAGGGAGAAGCGCGTCCTGTCGAAGACCACGTCCGATCCGGCCGTGACCGCGTCGAGCACCTTCTCGGCCTCCGCGACGACCTCGGGACCGATCCCGTCGCCCGGGATGACGGCGAGCCTGATCGTGCGCGCCATGCTCACGCCTCCGTGATCTCGATCTGCGTGATGACCGGGGCCTCGATGTCGCGCCCGATCTCCTCCAGCACCTCGTCGGGCACGCGCTGGTCGACCGTCACGATGCTGAGCGCCAGCCCGGCCTGCTCGCGCGCGACCTGCATGCCCTCGATGTTGATGCCCGCGGCGCCGAACTTCTGGCCGTAGATCGCCACGATTCCCGGCGCGTCCCTGTAGATCAGGACGACGTGGTGCTTCTCGATCGGCACCTCGATCTCGTAGCCGTTGATGCCGACGATCTTCTGCACCATCCGGGTGCCCGCGAGCGTGCCCGACACGCTCAGCACGCTGCCGTCGGCGAGGGCGCCGCGCAGCGTGGTGAGGTTGCGGTACTCGGGGCTCTCGGTCTCGACGGTCATGCGCGTCTCGATGCCGCGCTGCTCGGCGAACAGCGGCGCGTTGACGTACGAGACGTTCTCGCTGACGACGTTGGTCAGGATCCCCTTGAGCGCGGCCAGGCGGTACACGCTGACGTCGTAGGCCGCGAGCTCGCCGCGCACCTCGAGGTCGAGGCTCGTCACGGCGCTCTTGGCGAGGCCGCTGAACACCTGGCCGAGCTTCTCGACCAGCGCGATGCCGGGGCGCACGAACGGGTCGATCACGCCGCCCGCGACGTTGACGGCGTCGGGCACCAGGTCGCCCTCGAGCGCGAGCTTGACGGACTTCGCCACCGCGATGCCCGCCTTCTCCTGCGCCTCGTCGGTCGAGGCGCCGAGGTGCGGCGTGGCGATGACGTTCGGCAGGCCGGTGAGTGCCGTGTCGGTCGGCGGCTCGCTCGTGAAGACGTCGAGGCCCGCTCCGGCGATCTCGCCGTCCTGCAGCGCCTGCGCGAGCGCGGCCTCGTCGATCAGGCCGCCGCGCGCGACGTTCACGACGTAGGCGGTCGGCTTCATCCGCTTCAGCTGCGCGGTGGAGATCATGCCGGTGGTCTCGGGCGTCTTCGGCATGTGGATCGTGAGGAAGTCCGCCTGCTCGAGCACCTCGTCGAGGCTGCCGAGCTCGACGCCCAGGTGCTGGGCGCGCTGCGGCGTGACGTAGGGGTCGTACGCGACCACGCGCATCCCGAACGCCTGCATCCGCGCGGCGACAAGCGCGCCGATCCGGCCGAGGCCGACCACCGCGAGCGTCTTCTCGAACAGCTCCGTGCCGGTGTACTTGCTGCGCTTCCACTCGCCGCCGGCGAGGGCCATGGAGGCGGGCGGGATGTGCCGCGCCAGGCTCAGGATGTGGCCGCACGTGAGCTCGGCGGCCGAGATGATGTTGGAGGTCGGCGCGTTCACGACCATGACGCCGGCGGTCGTGGCCGCCTTGATGTCGACGTTGTCGAGACCCACGCCCGCACGGGCGATCACCTTGAGCTGCGGCGCCCGGCCGATGGCCTCTTCGTCCATCTTCGTCGCCGACCGGATCAGCACCGCATTCGCGTCGGCGAGGGCGTCGAACAGCGCGGGACGATCCGTTCCGTCCACCGTCCGGATGTCGAAATCGGGACCGAGCGCCTCGATCGTTGCGGGAGAGAGTTCTTCGGCGATGACGACGACGGGCTTCGGCAAGGGTGGATCATCCTTCGAGGCGTGCGCATGGGGAAGTGCGCGGGTGTTGGGGTGTGTCCGTCGCGCCACGCCATCGGAGCGCGATTCTGACTGCCACCCTACCGGAGGCCCCGGAGCCGTCCGGACGCCGGCGGCGGCTCAGCCGATGATCTGCACGGTCGTGGTGTAGGCCACGACGTCGAGCCAGAACGCGGCCACGAGGGTCAGCGCGGTGAGCAGGAACAGCGCGAGCGAGAGCAGGCCGCGGCGGAGCCCGAGGGCCAGCGCGACCGCGAACAGCAGGATCGGCAGGACGATCGCGAGCACCCAGACGACCCAGCCCATGGTCGTCAGGGACAGGCCCGCCGCCCCCGCGGCCTGCACCGTCGCGACGAGGTAGTTCACGGCGGTCCACACCGCGTAGGCGAACAGCAGACCGAACAGGCCGGCGATCGCCGCCACGGCCCACGTCGGCGGCGTGCGGCGGGTCGTCTCGGAGGCGGTCATCGGCCGAGCACCCCCATCATCACGAACGGCCACGGCACGAGCAGCACGATGCCGATCGCGAGTCCCGCGAACCGGCGCCACGGCGCCGCGCGGCGCGTGACGTGCATCGTGACGAGGAACCAGATGACGGGCGAGAGCATGGCGAGCCACAGCGCCGCCTGGAACATGACATCGGCGACCGCGCCCGTGTCGGCCTGGATCCGGTCCCGCAGCCGGAAGCCGCCGAGCGCCCAGCCGACGACGTACAGCGTGTAGACGCCCGCCAGCACCCCCATGCTCACGAGCGCCACGTTGCCCATCGGCGCCGGCGCGGACGACTCCGTCGTCCCTGCGGGGTCGCCGGGCGGGCCGTCGTCGCTCGAGACCTCGCCGCTCCCCCGGCCGACCGCGCGCCAGCCGCGCGGCAGCGATCCGGCCTTCTCGCGCAGGCCCGGCGCCGGATTCCTCGGATCCTCGTCGCCGTCCCAGGACAGGGCGTCGTCGTCGCGCGAGCTCATGCCGATCCGATCAGTCCTCGATCTTGCGCTTGCGCCAGCGGATGCCCGCGTTGATCAGGCCCTCGAGGTCGCCGTCGAACACGCTCGCGGGGTTTCCCACCTCGTACCCGGTGCGGAGGTCCTTCACGAGCTGCTGGCCGTAGAGGAAGTACGAGCGCATCTGGTCGCCCCAGCTCGCCGTGATGGTGCCGGCGAGCTCCTTCTTCTTGGCGGCCTCCTCCTCCTTCTGCAGCAGCAGGAGGCGGGTCTGCAGCACGCGCATGGCCGCGGCGCGGTTCTGGATCTGCGACTTCTCGTTCTGCATCGACACGACGATGCCGGTCGGGAGGTGGGTCAGGCGCACGGCGGAGTCGGTCGTGTTGACCGACTGGCCGCCGGGGCCGGACGAGCGGAAGACGTCCACGCGCAGGTCGCCCTCGGGGATCTCGACCTCGACGGCCTCCTCCATGACGGGGATGACCTCGACGGCCGCGAAGCTCGTCTGGCGCTTGTCGGCCGAGCCGAACGGACTGATGCGCGCGAGGCGGTGCGTGCCGGCCTCGACCGAGAGGATGCCGTACGCGTACGGGGCGTCGACCTCGAACGTGGACGACTTGATGCCGGCGCCCTCCGCATACGAGGTGTCGAGCACCTTCACGGGGTACTTGTTGCGCTCGGCCCAGCGCAGGTACATGCGCATCAGCATCTCGGCGAAGTCGGTGGCGTCGTCGCCGCCGGCGCCCGAGCGGATCGTGACGACCGCACCGCGGTCGTCGTATTCGCCGTCGAGCAGCGTCTTGACCTCGAGATCGCCGATGACCTTCTCGAGATCCGCGATCTCCTTGCGCGCCTCGGCCACGGAGTCCTCATCGCCCATCTCGTTGGCGAGGTCCACGAGCACCTCGAGGTCGTCGAGGCGGCGCTCGACTCCCTCGACGCGCGTGAGCGAGGACTGCGCGTGGCTCAGCGCGCTCGTCACCTTCTGCGCGTTGGCGGTGTCGTCCCACAGCCCGGGCTCGGACGCCTCCTTCTCGAGCCGCGCGATCTCGGCGCGCAGCGAGTCGACGTCGACCACCTCTCGGATGTTCGCGAACGTGGTGCGCAGCGCCTGGATCTCGGCGGAAGGATCGTATTCAAGCATGACGCCCCAGCCTATCGCGGCGCGGCGTCGCGCCGCGCGGGCACGAGCCGCGGCACCGCGCGAGTAGCGTGGAGACGATGACGAGCGACAGCGGATCCGGGGCGCGCGACGAGCGCGGATCGGGCGCGGCCGCGGAGGCGATCCGCCGCTACGCGCCGATGATCTACGGACCGACGGCGCTCTACTCTCTCGGGCAGGGCGCCATCCTGCCGCTGCTGCCGATCATCTCCCGCGAGTTCGGCGCGGACCTCGCCACCGCCGCCCTCGTGACCGCCATGATCGTGGTCGGCCAGCTGTGCGGCAATCTGCCCGCCGGGTGGCTCGTGTCCCGGCTCGGCGAGCGGTACACGATGGCCACCGCCTCCGCCGTCTCGCTGCTCGGCATCACGGGCATGCTGCTGTCGCGCCACCTGGGCGTGCTGATGCTGTCGGTGTTCGTGATGGGTCTGTGCGCCGCGGCGTTCGCGCTCGCGCGGCACACCTTCATGACCACGCGCGTGCCGCTGGAGTTCCGCGCGCGGTCGCTGTCGCTCCTGGGAGGGTCGTTCCGCCTCGGCGCGTTCACCGGGCCGTTCGTCTCGGCCGCGCTGCTGGGCATCTTCGGGCGCGAGCAGGCGAGCATCTGGTTCTTCGGCGCGTGCCTCGTCGTCGTGGGCCTGCTCGTGACGTTCGGCCCCGACCCGGAGGAGAAGGCCGCCCGCGCCGAGCGCGCCGCCGTGCGCCCGGCGGTCGACGAGTCCGTCGAGCCGGAGGACACGGGCGAGGCCGTCACCGGCTCGATCCCCACACGCGAGCGCCTCGGGATGTTCGCCACCATCCGCGCCAATCGTCGCGTGCTGTCGCGCCTCGGTCTCGCCGCCGCTTCGCTGTCGTTCGTGCGCGCCTCGCGTCCGGCGATCCTGCCCCTGTGGGGCCTGTCCATCGGCCTGGACTCGTCGACCATCGCGCTGATCGTGGGCATCGCGGGAGCCCTGGAGTTCGCCCTGTTCTACGCGAGCGGCCAGGTGATGGACCGCTTCGGGCGCCTCTGGGCCGCCGTGCCGTCGCTGCTGCTGATGGGCGGCGCGATGATCGCCCTGGCCTTCACGCACGACCTCGACGCGGCCGCGATGTGGTTCGGCGTGTTCGCCGTCGTCATCGGCGTGGGCAACGGGCTCTCGAGCGGCATCCTGCTCACGCTCGGATCGGACGTCGCCCCGAAGCAGACCCCCGCGGCGTTCCTCGGCGCCTGGCGCACAATCACGGATGCCGGCGGAGCGCTCAGCCCGCTCGTCGTCTCGGGCCTGACGGCCATCGCCTCGCTGTCGGTGGCCGCGGGCGGCATCGGGTTGATCGGCCTGCTGGGTGCGCTGGCGTTCGTGCGCTGGGTGCCCCGCTTCGTGCCGCGCCCCTGAGGCGGACGGGCGGCCACCCTGTCGGCAGGAGGTGCCGCTGAGTCGCGTGACCGGGCCTATATAGGACATCCGCGTCGTCCGCCACCCCTGCGGATCCTGCGCCCAGCAGCAGGTACTCTCGGCTGGGACGGCCTGCATACCGCGAACGACATGCGACAGCGCGACCTGACGGAGGTGGACGTGGCAGACGGTCCGGCGACCCACGGCAGGGTGACGCCTTCCCGGCGGCTCGAGTCCGGGGACGCGATGCAGATCGCGGTCTACACCGTCGTCTACGCGATCGCCGCCTTCCTCGGCCGCCTGACGGTCCTGCCGGACACCGGCATCAGCATGACGTGGCCCGCGGCCGGCGTGTCCGTCGTCTGGGTCCTCGCCCGCGCCGGCCGCCCGTGGGCGTTCCTCGACCACACGCTGATCGGCGTGCTCACCGCGCTGTCCGTGCTGGTGACGGGCGGCAACGGGATCACCGCGGCCGCCGCAGGCGCCGCGGCGGCGGTGCAGTCGCTCGTGTGCGCGGCCGTCATCCGCTGGCTCTGCCCCGAGGTGTGGCGCAACCGGGGGGGCCGGCTCCAGGGGCGCCGAGAGCTGTGGTCGTTCATCGCGGCCGCCGCCGCGGGTCCCGCGGTCTCGGCTCCGCTGCTGGAGACCGAGTCGCTCCTGCTCGGTCGCGACTGGGGCTGGGACATCCTGCTGCTGTGGTGCGCACGCAACATCGTCAGCATCCTGGTGATCGCCCCGCTCGGTTTCACGATCATGGAGTGGGTCCGTCGCCGCGTGGCGCGTGAGCCGCTGCGACGGTTCTCCGCGGTCGGCTGGTCGGTGCGCGCGCATCCGATCGAGTGGTTCGTCCTGCTGCTGCTCTGCCCCGCCATCTACTGGTACTGGTTCACCGAGCTCGACCACCTGAACGTCGTGTTCCCGCTGCTGGCCCTCGCCTGCTGGTCCGGGGCCCGGCTCCCGACCGGCATCGTCACGCTGCAGGGCGCACTCGTCACGACGGTCATCATCGCGACCACGATCGACGGCACCGGCCCCTTCGACGACGTCGGCCTGCCGTCGTTCCAGATCGCGACCGCGCACGTCTACATCGCGCTGATGGTCGTGATCGGGCTCGCGCTGGCGGCCGAGCGAGACGAGCGCGAGGCGCTCGTGACGGCGGTGTCGAGGTCCCGCCGCGACGCGGAGGCGCAGGCGAAGCTGCTCGAGACGATCATCGACAGCATGTCCGAGGGCGTGCGGGTCGTCGATCCCGAGGGCAACACGATCCTGCGCAACCACTCGGCACGGCGCCTGCTGCTGGGGGCCGCCGCGGATGCCCCGGGCGCCGACGGGGTCGACGACATGATGTGGGTGCGCGAGCTCGACGGCGGGCCGCTGCCGGATCTGCGCGTGCTGTTCGACTCCATCCCGGAGTCCGGCCCGGACCAGCGCGACTTCCTGGTGTATCCGGGAGGCACCGACGACGAGCGGATCGTCACGTTCACGGCCGCGCGGCTGCCCGCCCCCGCGGAGGGCGCGGTGCTCGTGATGCGCGACGTCACCGCAGGCCGTCGGGAGCTGCGGCGAGCCGCCCAGGTGCAGGAGGGTCTCCTCCCGACGGAGCTCCCGGATCTGCCCGGCTACGACCTGGCGGCGCGCTTCGTGCCCGCGGGGAGCGTCGGCGGCGACTTCTACGACTGGCACACGGTGCAGGACGGAATCGTGCTGACACTCGCCGACGTCATGGGCAAGGGCATGGGCGCCGCGATCCTCGCCGCGACCACGCGCTCGCTTCTGGGCGCCCACGGCCCCGATGCCGACGTCGTGCAGCCGCTGGTCGAAGCGGAGCGCAGCATCGCGCGGGACCTGGACAACGCGGGCGCATTCGTCACACTGTTCCGCTCCTTCGTGCACACGCCGACCGGCGCCGTCACCTACATCGACGCGGGCCATGGCCTGGCCGCCGTGCTGACCCGCGACGGCAGCGCGCGTCGTCTCCCCGCCAACGGGCTGCCGCTGGGCATCGTGCCCGACGAGGAGCGGACCTACGCCACCGAGCAGATCCGTCCGGGTGAGACCCTGCTGGTGGTCAGCGACGGCGTCCTCGACGCAGTGGGCGGCTCGCTCGAGGACCTCGCCGACGTGTGGTCGGAGCTGCCGCGCGGCGGATCCGCGGCCGAGGTCGTGGAGGCCGTGGTCGCGCGAGCGGTCGAAGGCGCTCCCGAGGACGACCTCACAGTGCTCGCCCTGCACCGGCACGCCTGACGGCCGATCAGTCGAGCGCGTTCCGGCTCGTCGCGCTCGCCCGCAGCGAGACGCCGTCGGGAACGAACGGCGCGAGCACCGGAGGGTGCCAGGCAGCCGCCACGGTCACGCGCACCGAGACGAGGTCATCCGATGCGGCCGCGACGAGCTGCGGATCGCCGGGAGCCGCCTCGACGATCGCCTGCGCCTGGACGCGCAGCCGCTCCTCGTCGAGCCGAGCGCGGGGTTCGTCGCCCTCGATCGTCAGGCTGAAGCCGTCGGATGCGGCGAGCGCGGCCGCATCGGCGAGCGCGTCGAGCCGCTTCTGCGCCAGATACAGGGAGGTGGCGTCGACGCATACGAGGATCACCGCGATGGCGAGCACGGCGTATCCGAGCACGAGCGGCAGAATGCTGCCCTCGTCGTCGACGTCGACTGCCGACAGGTCGCGCCTCATCGGGCCTGCCAGTATCGCGACACCTTGTGCACCGCGACCGCCTGCACCGGCACGCTGGTCATCCGGTCGAGGCCGAGCAGCGGCGGCATGAGCGGCAGCGGCACGCGGGCGGTGACCGTCACCTGGATCGTGGCGCCCGGCTCCGGGCACGACGCCGCCGCGGGCACGCACGTCACGTCGGCGTCGAACGCCTCGATCCCGTACTGCCGCGTCACCGAGGCGAGCACTGCATCCGGATCGCCCTGTCCCCCGGCGATCGTGCGCGCGGCGAACCGGGCTCCGGCCTCGACGCCCAGGGACTGCGCCTGGATCTGCCCGAGCGCGAGCACGAGATACGCGAGGGGGACGAGCATCAGCACCCCGACCGAGAGGAACTCCAGCGCCGCGGAACCCGCGTCGTCGCCGACCGCGGTCCGCACCCGGGTCGGCGCGTCACGGAAGCGACTCGAGCGGGGCACTGGCGCTCACCTCCATCGCCGCCGGCACGCCGGCGAGTCCGACGATCGGCAGCACGGTGCGGACGGTCACCGTGACCGAGGAGGCTCCCCCGGTCGTCGTGTACGCCGCCGTGATGTCGTCGGCGTACTCCGCGCCCACGGCCCGCTGGATCACCGTGCGCGTCCGCGTCACTCCCTCCGCCCGGCCGGAGTCGGCGAGCGCCGCGTGGTGCGCGCCCTCCACCGCGGCGTCGTGGACCACGTTCCGGACGTACACCGCGAGCCCCAGCTGCAGGACGCCGAGGGTCAGGAGGGTCAGCAGCCCGCCGACGAGCACGAACTCCGCCGGACTCGAGCCGCGCTCGTCATCCGGGAGCCGCATGGCCGCGGGCCGCACGGTCAGGCCAGGCCGCCGGTGACCCGGTCGATCGCCTGCTGGAACAGGCCCTCGAGCGCGGGTCCCGCCAGCGCCCAGATCAGGACGACCAGGCCCGCGGTCATCAGCGTGATCAGCACCCAGCCGGGAACGTCGCCGCGTTCCTCGTCCGTCAGGTCGCCCCATGCGGTGCGGGCGCGCTGTGTCAGCGCCTCGGTCAGTCGTTCCATGTCTCGGTCCTCTCTCGGTGGTCTGTGTCTGTGTCGTCCGGCCGCTCTGCCCGTCTGGTCCGTCAGCCGATCCCGAGGCGCAGCATGAACACGCCGGGGAAGACCGCGAACAGCACGCTCAGCGGCAGGAGTCCGAACACGAGCGGCAGGAGCATCAGGATCTCCTTGCGCCCGGCCGTCTCGATCAGCGCGCGCTTGGCGTCCTCCCGGGCGTCGGTCGCCTGCGCCTGCAGGGCCTGCGCGAGCGGCGCGCCGCGATCCAGTGCGGCGACCGTGTGCTCGACGGCGCGCGCGAGCGCGGGCACCTGCAGGCGGCGCGACATCGCCGTGAGCGCGTCCGGCAGGCTCGATCCTGTCCCGACGTCGAGCACCACCACGCGCAGCTCGGCCGTCAGCTCTCCGGAGCCCACGGATCCGACCCGGCGCAGGCTGTCGAGGATGCCCTCCCCGGCGGCGAGGCAGAGCGCGAGGAACTCCAGCACGGTCGGCAGCTCGTCGGCGATGCGGGCCGTGCGGGCCTTCGCCTGCCCGGTGAGCAGCACGTCGCACACCACGACCGCGCCGACGCCGGCCGCGACCGGCAGCAGCAGCGCCGGGCCGGTGAAGGCTCCGGCGAGCGCGAGCACCACCACGGCGAGCGCCCCCACGACGAGCCCGGCCACACCCCAAGCGAGCTGGCGGGCGCGGAAGGCCGCCGGATCCTGGTCCCTCCCCGCCTGCGCGAGCCGCAGCGCGAGGGAGTCGGGCGCGCCGACGACGCGCACCACCCACGTCGCGACGCGCTCCAGCGCCGACGACCACCCCAGGGCGCCGGCGGCCCCGGCCCGTCCGATGAGCTCCCACGCGGTGGTGCCGGCGGGATCGGTGACCTCGCGGATGTACGGCGCGATGCGGCGCGACACCGATGGCGCGCCGATCCGGGGGACGAGCACGAGCAGCAGGCAGATGCCGCCGCCCAGCCCGCCGCCGAGCAGCACCGCGAGCGCCGCGTCGGTCGCCCACGTCACGCGAACCACCTCCGCGGCTCGGGGAGACGGCCGATCCGGATCATGACGCGATACGCGACCAGGGACACCGCCGCGCCGACGATGACGAGCAGCATCCCCTCGGGACTCGAGTACGCCTCGGCGCCCTCGGGGCGCAGCGCGAGCAGGGCGAGGATCGCCCACGGCGCGACGACGCCGAGCACCGCGGCGCCCTTGGTCCAGGACTGGCGCGACTCGACCTCCGCACGCAGCGCGGCATCCGCGCGCACCGAGGCCGACAGCGCGCGCAGCACCGGCACCAGCTCGGTGCCGCCCACCTGTCGCGCCATCCGCATGGTCTCCACGATCCGATCCGCCATGGGGTCGGCCAGCGCGGTCTTCAGACGGTCGGCGCTCGAATCGAAGTGCCCCGACGCGGTCATGTCGCGGTCGAAGCGCGCGAAGGCCGCGCGCAGGGCCGGCGGCGCCGAGACCGACAGGCTCGCGATCGCATCGGGCAGCGACATGCCCGCGCGCACCGAGGCGATCAGGAGGTCGCACACGTCGGGCCACAGCGCCCGTCGGGCCCGGATCAGCCGCGACCGCCGCGCGCGCAGCCACACGACGGGCGCGGCGGCGCCCGCGATGAGGCCCAGCAGCGCGAGCGTGCCGACGCCCGTCCCGAGCCACGCGACCGCGGCGCACACCAGCGCGCACACGGCGCCGGCGAGCAGCACGACCCGCTCGGACACGTGCGAGAGCCCCGCTCCGGCGAGCAGCCGCGTGAGCGCCCCCTCGCGCCTCGGCCGCACGCGCTTGGTCGTGCGAGCCGGCCACAGCCACGGGGACAGGATCAGCACCAGCCCGCCGCCGAGCATCGCGCCCCACAGCACCGTCATGCGGTCCACCCCGCTCCCGGCGCCCGGTACACCGATCGCACCTCGGGCAGCTCTCCCGCGATCCGGCCGGTCGGCTCGATGATCTCGGCGACGCGGCGGAAGCCGTCGTCCGTGCGCTCGCAGTGCACCACGAGGTCGACGCTCGTCGCCACGGCGTGCAGCACGAAGCCGCGGTCGATGTTCCGCCCGGCCAGCAGCGGCAGGGCCGCGAGGCGGCCCAGCGCGTCGACGGCGGAGTTCGCGTGGATCGTGGCGGCGCCCGGCACGCCCGTGTTCAGCGCCAGCAGCAGATCCAGCGCCTCGGCGTCGCGCACCTCTCCGACGACCAGCCGGTCGGGCCGCATGCGCAGCGCCTCCTTGACCAGGCGCCGCAGCGTGATCTCGCCCGTGCCCTCGAGGCTCGGCTGGCGGCCCTGCATCGCGACGAGGTCGGCGGCGTCGACGCCGAGCTCGAACGTCTCCTCCACGGTGACGATCCGGTGCCCGGCGGGGCTCGCGCCGACCAGGGCGCCGAGCAGCGTCGTCTTGCCCGCGTGCGTCGCGCCGCTCACGAGCACGCTGCGCCCGTCGCGCATCGCGGCGCGCAGCAGATCGGCGGCTCCCGGCGTCAGCGACCCCAGCGCCACCAGGCGGTCGAGCGATCGATAGCCCGCCACGAACTTCCGGATGTTGACGGCCCAGTGCCGGCGCGCGATCCCGCCGATCACGACGTGCAGGCGGGAGCCGTCCGGAAGCGACGCGTCCACGAACGGCTGGCTGAGGTCCACACGGCGTCCCGTGGAGTGCAGCATCCGCTCCACGAGATCCCTCACGGTCGTGTCCGTCAGCTGCACCGGCACGCGCTCGGACACCCCGCCGCGGGCCACGAACACCTTGTCCGGGGCGTTGATCCACAGCTCCTCGATCTCGGGGTCGTCGAGGTAAGGCTGAAGCGGCCCGTATCCGGTGACGGCGGCCAACACCTCGCGCACCCGGGCCGCCTCGTCGTCGATCGGGGCGGCGCCGCGCGCGAGCGCCACATCGTTGTGGCGACGCACCTCGGCCTGCGCCAGGCGGGCCACAGCGTCGGGCTCGGCCGTGGGATCGGTGCGGTCGGCCCGCAGCCGCTCGCGCACCCGATCGACGAGGGAGGTCGTCGGGAGCCCCCGATCCGGATAAAGCTGCGTCACCCGGTCATGATGACAAGCGCAGCGGGGCGGCCAGGGAAGTTATCCACAACTGGGAGAACCCGCGGACATGGGAGGGTCATCCGTCGCCGGGAACGTCCGCACGAATAAGTAGACTGATCGCACTTCGCGGGAGTGGTGGAATCGGCAGACACGCAGGATTTAGGTTCCTGTGCCTCACGGCGTGTGGGTTCGAGTCCCACCTTCCGCACCCTCCTCCGCAGTGACCTCCCCCCGCAGCAGCAGTAATCGAAGACAGGATCACCGGTGCGACCCCTCGCCCTCCTCCCCTGGCTGGATCCTCAGGCCATCATCGACGCGGCCGGGCCCTGGGCCCTGCTCGTGGTCTGCCTCATCGTCTTCTCGGAGACGGGCCTGCTCGTCGGATTCCTGCTGCCGGGCGACACGCTGCTGATCATCTCGGGCCTGCTCACCCACACCAACGACGTCTTCCACATGAACATCTGGGTCGTGAGCGGCCTGATCGCCCTGGCGGCATTCATCGGCGGAGAGGCCGGTTATCTGATCGGCCACAAGGGCGGCCCCGCGGTGTTCGAACGACGAGAATCGGGCCTGTTCAGCACCAAGAACGTGGAGCGCACGAATGCGTTCTTCGAGCGGTTCGGCGGCATCACGATCGTGCTCGCGCGATTCGTGCCCGTCGTGCGCACGTTCGCGCCCGTCGCGGCGGGCGTCGGCCACATGCCGTGGAAGAAGTACTCGCTCTACAACCTCATCGGCGCGCTGCTGTGGGGCTTCGGCCTCACGATGGTGGGCTACGTGATCGCGTACATCCCCTTCGTACGCGACCTCGTCACCGAGTACATCGACGTGATCCTGATCGTCGCGGTCGCCGGCACCGCGATCATCACGCTGTGGCACTACCTCGCCGAGCGCCGCAAGGCGCACCGCGTCTCGCCGCCGCCCGTCGAGGAGCTCGTGCTCGAACCCGAGGTGTTCGAGCGCGGCGCCGATGTCGACGGCGACGGCAAGCCCGACATCCGGTTCTGACCCGGATCAGGACGCCTTCTTCGTCGACCGCTTCCGCTTCGGCTTCTCGGGCTCTGCCTCCGGCTCCGCCTCGCCGGCGTCGTCGCTCTTGCCGCGCGACGCGCGGGAGCGCTCGACGCTCGCGCGCAGGGCGGCCATCAGGTCGATGACCTCGCCGCCCTCCTCCTCCTGCTCGCCGAAGGTCGCATCCGTGTCGATCGCGTCGCCCTTCTCAAGCTTGGCCGCGATGAGCGTCTTGAGCTCCTTCTGGTACTCGTCCACGAACTCGTCCGGATCGAAGTCGCTCGAGAAGCTCTCCACGAGGCTGGCCGACAGCTCCAGCTCCTTGCCGGAGATCCGCACCGACTCGTTCAGGGACGGGAAGGACGCCTCGCGCACCTCGTCGGCCCACAGCAGCGTCTGCAGCATGAGCACGTCGCCGCGCACGCGCAGCGCCGCGAGCCGCGTCTTCTGGCGCAGCGAGAACCGCACGATCGCCGTGCGGTCGGTCTGCTCGAGCGTCCGGCGCAGCAGCACGTACGCCTTGGGCGAGGCCGAGTCCGGCTCGAGGAAATACGACTTGTCGTACGTGATCGGATCGACCTGGTCGCTCGGGACGAACTCCACCACGTCGATCTCGCGGCTGCGCTCCGAGGGCAGCGACTTCAGGTCCTCGTCCGTCAGCACGACGGTGCGGTCGCCGTCGTCGTAGGCGCGGTCGATGTCCGAGTACGCCACGATCTCGCCGCACACCTCGCAGCGGCGCTGGTACCGGATCCGACCGCCGTCCGCGTTGTGCACCTGGTGCAGGCTGACGTCGTGATCCTCGGTCGCGGCGTACACCTTGACGGGGACGTTCACGAGCCCGAACGTCAGCGCGCCCTTCCAGATCGATCTCATGACAACAGTGAACACCTGTCACACCCGTCACGGCCAGGGGCTTGATTCCGGGGCCGACCGGCTGAATACGCTGAGCACATGGCAGGCGAGCAGATGGTGCGGATCGGCGACCGTCGACTGCGCATCACGAACCTCGACAAGGTGCTGTACCCCGAGACCGGCACGACCAAGGGCGAGGTGATCGACTACGTCACGCGCATCGCGCCCGTCCTGCTCCCCCACGTGGCGGGCCGCCCGGTGACCCGCAAGCGCTGGGTCGAGGGCGTCGGCACCGCACGGGATCCTCTCCCGTCCTTCTTCGCGAAGGATCTCGAGCGCGGCGCGCCCGACTGGATCCGGCGCCAGGAGATCCGGCACTCCACCGGGCCGAAGGCGTATCCGCTGGTCGAGGACGTCGCCGCGCTCGCCTACCTGGCGCAGGTCGCGAGCCTCGAGCTGCACGTGCCGCAGTGGCGGTTCGCGCCGGACGGATCTCCCGGCAATCCCGATCGCCTCGTGCTGGACCTGGATCCGGGTCCCGGCGTGGGCCTCGCGCAGTGCGCGGAGGTGGCGCGCCGGGCGCGGGCGATCCTGACGGACATGGGGCTCGATCCGCTGCCCGTCACGAGCGGCAGCAAGGGCATCCACCTCTACGCGCGCCTGCCCGGCTCGCAGACCAGCGCCCAGGTCTCGGCGGTCGCGAAGGCGCTCGCGCAGGCGCTCGAGGCCGATCAACCGGATCTCGTGGTCAGCTCGATGAGCAAGTCGGTGCGCCCGGGCCGCGTGCTGGTGGACTGGAGCCAGAACAACGGCAAGAAGACCACGATCGCGCCGTACTCGCTGCGCGGCCGGGAGCGGCCCTGGGTGGCCGCGCCCCGCACGTGGGACGAGCTCGACGACCCGGACCTGCGGCACCTGCTGTTCGACGAGGTGCTGGAGCGCGTCGAGCGGATCGGCGACCCCCTCGCCCCGGTCGATGCGCCGGATCCGGATGCCGCGCTCGCGCCGTACGTCGCCAAGCGCGACGCGGCGAAGACGCCCGAGCCGATGGGCGGATCCGTCACGCCCGCGGCGAGCGGGGAGGCGCGTTTCGTGATCCAGCGGCACGAGGCGCGGCGCCTGCACTACGACCTGCGGCTCGAGCGCGACGGGGTGCTCGCGAGCTGGGCCGTGCCGAAGGGCGTGCCCGAGACCACGGGGAGGAACCATCTCGCGGTGCAGACCGAGGATCATCCGCTCGCGTATGCGACGTTCGAGGGCGACATCCCCCGGGGCGAATACGGCGCCGGCCACATGGACATCTGGGACACCGGCACGTACGCCCTCGAGA
Organism: Microbacterium rhizophilum; assembly: GCF_039605615.1. NCBI lineage: Bacteria > Bacillati > Actinomycetota > Actinomycetes > Micrococcales > Microbacteriaceae > Microbacterium > Microbacterium rhizophilum. The sequence continues at coordinate 621,665 of NZ_JBCNUN010000001.1, forward strand.
AGTGGCGCGCGGACGAGGTCATCTTCACGCTGCACGGCCGCCGGGAGCCGGTGCGCCTCGCCCTGTTGCGCACGAGCGGCGAGGGCGAGAAGTCGCAGTGGCTGCTGCACCGCATGAAGGATCAGCACGAGGCCGTCGGGTCTCCGGTCGTCGGGTCTCCGGTCGTCGGTAGGAGCGGATCTCCGACCGTCGTCCCGGAGCCGAAGCCCGCACCGACCGCCGTCCCCGAGCCCATGCTCGCCACCAACGGCACCCCCGCGCTCGCCCGCGCGATGGGCGCCGGATCCTGGGCGGAGATGAAGTGGGACGGCGTGCGCGCGCTCGGCGTGTGGTCCGGCGGAGAGCTGCGCCTGTTCGCGCGCCGCGGCACCGACATCACCGCCCGCTACCCCGAGTTCACGCGGCGGGGCGCGGCGACGTTCGCGGCCGCGGACGCGATCGTCGACGGCGAGATCGTCGCCCTCGACGAGCGCGGGCGCCCGAGCTTCTCGCTGCTGCAGAACCGGATGCACCTGACGAAGTCGGCCGAGATCGCGGCCGAGTCGCGCCGCACACCCGCGCGGCTGTACCTCTTCGACGTCCTGGCCGCCGACGGCGAGGACCTCACGGGCCGCCCGCTCGCGGAGCGCCGCGAGGTCCTCGAGCGCATCGCGGCGAGCGCGGGCGCGGCGATCGACGTCCCGCCCGTGTTCGACGACCTGGATGCGGCCCTCGCGATCGCGCGCGAGCACGACCTCGAGGGGGTGATGGCGAAGGATCCGGATGCGCGCTACCGCGCGGGCCGATCCGAGCGCTGGCTGAAGCTCAAGCTCACGCGCACGCAGGAGGTCGTGATCGCGGGCATCCGCCCGGGCAAGGGCGGGCGATCCGGATCCATCGGCTCGCTCCTGCTCGGCATCCCGGATGAGGAGGGCATCCGCTACGTGGGCCGCGTGGGCACGGGCTTCAGCGAGCGCGCGCTGGGTCGGCTGTCGCAGCAGCTGGAGCCGCTGCGCGTCGAGGAGTCTCCGTTGCACGGCGTCCCGCCCCTGGACGCGCGGGATGCGCTGTGGGTGTGCCCCGAGCTGGTGGGCGAGGTCGAGTTCTCGGAGTGGACGCCCGGCGGCAGCATGCGCCACCCTCGCTGGCGCGGCCTGCGCCCCGACAAGGCCCCCGGGGACGTGGTCCGCGAGTCGTGAGACAGCATCGCCCCGCCGAGACTGCGGTGTAGCTGTGCAGTCTCGGCGGGGGTATGCAGTCTCGGCCCGGCGATGCAAGGTCAGTGGTGCGCGGCGTCGCGATCCTCGTGGCCCACGGTCTCGAGCTGGAAGGTCGAGTGGGCGACGTCGAAGTGCTCCGCCAGGCAGCCCTGCAGCGAGGTCAGCAGCGCCGCGGATCCGCCCCGCTCGAGCACGTCGTGCTCGACCACCACGTGCGCCGTGAACACCGGAGCGCCGCGGGTCAGCTGCCACACGTGCACGTCGTGGACATCGCGCACGCCCGGGGCGCCCCGCAGGTGCTCCCGGATCTCCGTGACGCGCGTCCCCTGCGGCGCCGACTCGGACAGCACCGAGAACACCTCGCGCAGCAGGCCGATCGCGCGGGGCACGATGAACGCGGCGATCAGGAGGGACGCGATCGCGTCGGCGAGCGTCCATCCGGTGACCAGGATCACGACGGCCGCCACGATGACCGCGACCGATCCGAGCATGTCGCCCAGCACCTCGAGATACGCGCCGCGCACGTTCATGCTGTGCTTCTGCGCGTGGCGCAGCAGCCAGGCCGCCACCATGTTCGCGGCGAGCCCGACCGCGGCCACGGCGAGCATCCAGCCGCCGGACACCTCGGTGCCGGCGGGCGACGCGATCCGCGTGATCGCCTCGATCCCGATCCACACGCACAGCCCCAGCAGCACGAGGCCGTTCACGAGGGCACCCAGCACCTCCGCGCGCTGGTACCCGTAGGTGCGCCGGTCGTCCGCGGGCCGCGCGGCCACGACGCTCGCGATCAGCGCGACCACGAGCGCGGCGCCGTCCATCAGCATGTGCGCGGCATCCGCGAGGAGAGCGAGCGATCCGGTCAGGATCGCGCCGACCACCTGAACGACGAGCACCGTGCCGGTCAGCGCGAGCGACACGGCGAGCAGGCGACGGCTGTCGCCCTCCCGGATCCCGTGCGCGTGGTCGTGCATGCCCTCAGGCTACGCGCGGGAAAGCCCCGGTCCGGCCGCCTTCACGAACTCGGGAATGAGTCCGGTTCTCACTTCGATCGATGCGCGGCACCGTCCGCCTGCGCGGCAGCGGCGCCCCTCGCTCGTACAATCGAGCCGTGACCCTCTCGCTCTGGCTGGCCCTCGTCGGCGCCGGAGTCGTCATCTCCCTGACGCCCGGTGCGGGTGCCGTCAACACCATGGCGAACTCGATCGCGTCCGGCTGGCGCCGCTCGCTGTGGGGCATTCTCGGTCAGCAGGTGGCCCTCGTCGCGCACATCGCGATCATCGCCGCGGGCCTGGGCGTGCTGGTCGCGAGCTCGCCGATCGTGTTCGAGGTCATCCGCTACGTCGGCGCCGCCTACCTGATCTACCTCGGAGTGCGGCAGTTCCTCGCGCGCCCGACGGAGGGGACCGAGGACGGCTCCGCGGTGATGGTGCGCGAGAGCGCCTGGTCCATGTTCCGGCGCGGGCTGCTGGTGAACCTCACGAACCCCAAGGCGATCGTGTTCTTCCTCGCGTTCGTGCCGCAGTTCATCCGTCCGGATCAGCCGCTGCTGACGCAGTACGCGGTGCTGTCGGCGACCGTCGTCGTGATCGACATCGTCGTGATGTGGTTCTTCTTCGCGACCGCCGCGCGCGGGATCGCCCGACTCACCCGCAGCGAGAAGGGCCAGAAGGCCCTCGGTCGCGTGTTCGGATCGCTGTTCGTCGGCGTCGGCGTCCTGCTCGCCGCCGTGCACTGACCCGCGGCACCTAGAGGGTCGCGAGTAGGGGCTCCAGCGCGACGAACGCGCGGGCCCGGTGCGAGACGGCGTTCTTCTCGTCGGCGGTCCACTCCGCCACGGTGCGCCCCCCGCCGTCGCGATCCGCGCCGTCCCGCTCCGCGGGGACGAAGACGGGGTCGTAGCCGAAGCCGCCCTCGCCGCGCGGCGCATCGGCGAGGCGGCCGGGCCAGAGGCCCTCCACCGTGTGCTCGGCGCCCGCGGGGGTCACGAGCGCGATGGTCGAGTTGTAGTGCGCGCCCCGATGCGGATCGCGGACATCCGACAGCTGGTCCAGCAGCAGCGCGAGGTTCGCGCGGTCGTCCTTCGCGTGCCCGGCCCAGTAGGCCGAGAACACGCCGGGCGATCCGCCGAGCACGTCCACGCAGATCCCCGAGTCGTCGGCGAGCGCGGGAAGGCCCGTGTGCGCCGCCGCGGCGCGCGCCTTGATCAGCGCGTTCTCGGCGAACGTCGTGCCGTCCTCGACCGGCTCCGGACCGTCGTACGAGACGACCTCGAGATCCGGGCGCACGCGGGCCACGATCGCCTGGAACTCCGCGACCTTGTGGGCGTTGTGGGTCGCAAGGACGATCTGCGGCACGGGTCAGGCTCCCGCGGCGGGCTCGTCGAGCGCGGCGAGCTGGTGCACGCGCAGCTCGGCGGCGCCGGCGACCGCGAGCTCGAGCAGGGCGTCGAGCTCGGCCTTGTCGAACGGCGCGCCCTCGGCGGTGCCCTGGACCTCGACGAACTTGCCGCCGCCCGTCACGACGACGTTCATGTCCGTCTCCGCACGCACGTCCTCGACGTACGGCAGGTCGAGCATCGGCACGCCGTCGATGATCCCCACCGACACGGCGGCGACGGAGTCGCGCAGCACCTGCGCCTTCTGGCCGATGAACTTCTTCCCGCGGCCCCACTCGATCGCGTCGGCCAGCGCCACGTAGGCGCCCGTGATGGCCGCCGTGCGCGTGCCGCCGTCCGCCTGCAGCACGTCGCAGTCGATCACGATGGTGTTCTCGCCGAGCGCCTTGGTGTCGACCACGGCGCGCAGCGCCCGGCCGATCAGGCGCGAGATCTCATGCGTGCGTCCACCGATGCGGCCCTTCACGCTCTCGCGGTCGTTGCGGTCGTTCGTGGCGCGCGGCAGCATCGCGTACTCCGCCGTGATCCAGCCCTTGCCCTTGCCCGAGAGCCAGCGCGGCACGCCGTTCGTGAACGACGCCGTGCACAGCACCTTCGTGCCGCCGAAGCTGATCAGCGCCGAGCCCTCGGCCTGGCTGCTCCACCCGCGCTCGATCGTGATGGGGCGGAGCTGGTCGGGCGTGCGGCCGTCGGCGCGAGTCGTCATCGGGTCTCTTTCCTGTCGGAGCGGGTCGGATCGGATCCGCTCGGATCGAAGCGGGTCAGGATCGCGCGTCCAGCGCGGTCAGGTCGATCGCGCCCGTGCGGACGAGGCGCACGTCGCGCACCTCGCGGCCGAGCAGGCGGTTGGCGAGCGCGATGAAGTCGGCGGTCGCCGCCCCCGTCGCCTCGTACTCGTGGCGCGGCGTCGCCTGGGGGCCGGCGAGCAGGTCGCGGCTGACGAGCTGGCGGTAGACGTCCTTGGCGGTCTCGGAGTCGCTCGAGACGAGCGAGACATCCGGGCCCATGACGTAGCTGATCGCGCCCTTGAGGAACGGATAGTGCGTGCAGCCCAGCACGAGGGTGTCGACGCCGGCGTGACGCAGGGGCGCGAGGTAGTCCTCAGCGGCGGCGAGCACCTCCGCCGAGTCGGTGTCGCCCGCCTCGACGAACTCCACGAACCGCGGGCACGCCGCGGTCGACACCTGGATGCCCGGGTTGACCTCGAGCATGTCCTGGTACGCGCCGGATCCGATCGTCCCGACGGTGCCGATCACGCCGATCCGGCCGTTGCGGGTCGTCGACATCGCGGTGCGCACCGCGGGGCCGATGACCTCGACCACCGGCACCGAGTAGCGCTCGCGCGCGTCGCGCAGCATCGCGGCCGACGCCGTATTGCACGCGATCACGAGCATCTTCACGCCCTGGTCCATGAGCGTGTCGAGCACCTCGAGCGAGTAGCGCCGCACGTCGGCGATGGGCTTCGGCCCGTAGGGCGAGTGCGCGGTGTCGCCGATGTAGAGAAGCGACTCGCGCGGCAGCTGATCGCCGATCGCCCGCGCCACCGTCAGCCCGCCGACTCCGGAGTCGAAGATCCCGATCGGCGCGTCGTTCATGATGACCCAGCGTACCCGCGGCGTCCGCGCCAGGCCGCGAACCACCGGTCCTGCGTCGAGCTAGGGTTTGGATATGAGCGCCTCGACGGCCCTGTTGACCGACCGCTACGAGCTCACCATGCTCGACGCCGCGCTGCGCGACGGCACCGCCCAGCGGCACTGCGTGTTCGAGCTGTTCGCCCGGCGCCTGTCCGGCGGACGCCGCTTCGGCGTGGTGGGAGGCACCGGGCGTCTGCTCGCGCTGCTGCGCGACTTCCGCTTCGCCGAGGACGAGCTGCGCTACCTGCGCGACGAGAAGATGGTCAGCGCCGAGGCGGTCGCATACCTCGAGGACTACCGCTTCGGCGGATCCATGACCGGCTACCGCGAGGGCGAGCTGTACTTCCCCGGCTCGCCGATCCTGACGGTCGAGGGCCGCTTCGCCGACGCCGTGATCCTCGAGACCCTCGCCCTGAGCGTGCTCAACCACGACTCCGCCGTGGCGACGGCCGCGACGCGCATGAGCATCGCGGCGGGCGACCGTCCGCTGGCGGAGATGGGATCGCGGCGCGCGGGCGAGTCGTCGGCCGTCGCCGCCGCGCGCATGGCGTACATCGCGGGCTTCGGCGCGACCAGCAACCTCGAGGCCGGGCGCCGCTGGGACATCCCGACCATGGGCACCGCCGCGCACGCCTGGACTCTGCTGCACGACAGCGAGGAGGACGCCTTCCGCGCGCAGATCGAGGCGCTGGGCACCGACACGACCCTGCTCGTGGACACCTACGACATCGCGCGGGGCGTGGAGACGGCCGTCCGCGTCGCCGGCACCGGCCTCGGCGGCGTGCGGATCGACTCGGGCGACCTGCCGACCGTCGCGGCGTCGGTGCGCGAGCAGCTGGACGAGCTGGGCGCGACGGGCACCCGGATCACGGTGACAAGCGACCTCGACGAGTACGCGATCGCCGCACTGGCGGCCTCTCCGGTCGACGCGTACGGCGTCGGCACGTCGGTCGTCACCGGATCCGGCCACCCCACGGCGGGCATGGTCTACAAGCTCGTCGCGCGGCAGGGCTCCGACGGCGGCTGGGTCTCGGTCTCCAAGACCGCGGAGGGCAAGGGATCTCAGGGCGGACGCAAGAGCGCGTTCCGCACGCTCGAGAACGGCGTCGCCACGCAGGAGCTCATCGAGGTCGCCGACGGATTCGAGCAGCTCCCCGAGCCGTCCGAGTACCCGGATGCGCGTCACCTGCAGGTGCCGCTCGTGATCGACGGCGAGCCGGTCGCGGAGCACGAGGGCTCCGCGGGAGTGAGGGCCGCGCGCGCGCACCACCTGCGCGTCCGCGAGGAGCTGCCGATCCGCGCCCTCGCGCTCAGCCGCTCCGATCCGGCGATCCCGACCGTCTACATCGACGCCGGGGACAGCTGACTACGAGTTCAGCGACTCGTAGATCTCCTTGCACGTCGGGCAGACCGGGAACTTCTCCGGGTCGCGCCCCGGCGTCCACTTCTTGCCGCACAGGGCGCGCACGGGCTTGCCGGTGAGCGCCGACTCGAGGATCTTCTCCTTCTTCACGTAGTGCGAGAAGCGCTCGTGATCGCCCGGCTCGATGTTCTCCTCTTCGAGGAGCTTCTCGAGCTCGCGGTCGAGAAGGGCCGTGCCGCCGTCGCCAGGGGTGTCGAGGGGGGTGCTCATAGCGCCCGAGTCTACGCCGCGACCGGGGCCTCAGGTCGTGCCGGCGAACGCCATGATCCGCTCGCCGCGGCGCTCGAAGATCCAGGATCCGAGCACCACGCCGACCAGCAGGACGCCCAGTCCGACGCCGATCCCGGTCCACATCGTGGCCATGGCGCGCTCGACGTCCTCCGTGACCGTGAGCCAGCCGAGCCACAGCGCCGGCGCGCTGAGCATGATGGTGCCGAGCATCACCATCGCCTGCGCCGCGACGCCGGTCGAGTCCGCCCGCTGCGGCTGCTGGAACGGGCTATCGCCCGGGCGCGAGACCGCGTAGGGCGCGATGACCGAGGCGACGCTCGACAGGCCCAGGCCCGTCAGGAACAGGCTCGCGGCGACGCCGGAGATCGCGGGCAGCACGGCCCACCGCCCGTACAGCGCGGTGGCGATCGGGATCGCGATCGCGAGCACCGGGAGCGCGATGACCAGCACGGGCACGAGCCGCCCGAGCCGGTCGGACACGCCACGCACCCCCGCCGCGATGTGCATCCACACGGCGCTGGAGTCGTAGGCGACGTCGTTGTGCGGCAGCCACCCGAAGAACAGCGCGATGATCGGCACGGGCACCAGCGCCACGATGGGCTCCGGCACGCCCGCGACCAGCAGCGGCACGGTCGGCAGGAGGCCCGCGACCGGGATGATCGCGAAGTTCACGATGTACCGGCTGTCGCGCAGCCAGTACACGAGCCCGCGCGCCGCGATGACGCCCGCCGGCGTCCCTGGGACCAGGGCGAACCAGCCGAGACCGCCCCGTCCGGTCGCGGCCGCCGGGTTGTCGACCGTGGTGAGCGCGCGCTCGACGGCGAGGAGCCATCCGGCGGCGGCCAGGGCGAGCGTCGCGCTCGCGACGAGCGTGGACAGCCACGCCGCCGCGCCGTCGTCGAGCGCGAGCGCGCCGGGCACGGCCGCGGCCGCGCCGATCGGCGTGCGACCGAGCACCTCGGCCGCCGTGGCCAGAGCGCTCGGCACGCGCCCCTCCCATTCGAGGGACGACAGGAACACGATCACGGGGACGAGGACGACGACGATGCCGAGCACGAAGAGCCCCGAGAGCTCGCGCGTGCGCCGCGGACGCAGCACGGCCGAGCCGAACGCGGTGCTCAGCCGCGCGAGCATCACGCACGTCGCGATGTGCAGGATCGCCGTGAGCGCGCTCACGAGACCGGGCACGCCGTGGGCCGCCCACACGACGGCCGCGCACACGTCGAACGCCAGCACGGCGAGCACCGGCACGCTGAGGAACCCAGCCCCGGCGAGCAGCCACGCGAGGGGCTGCGACTCGAGCCCCAGCACGGCGAAGCGCCGCGGATCGAGCGGGTCGACGGCTCCGGCGACGATCGGCGCGGCCGCGAACGAGAGCGCGACCGCGGAACCTGCGAGCACGAGCAGGGCGAAGGCGACGGGCGCGGGCGCGTCCACGAGCGTCAGGGTGCCCGCGCACACCGCCACGACGACGGCGGCGAGCACGAGCAGGCCGAGGCCGCGCGAGACGATCTGCGGTGCGGTCCCCCGGAGGGAGCCCGCCATCAGGGCGAGCCTCAGTCGGAGAACGTGTGCAGCCACTCGAGGCCCTCCATGCTGCTGACCTCTCCGGAGAGCTCGACGAACCGCTGCTCGAGCGTCAGCTCGCCGCGCACCTCGGCGACCGTGCCCTCCGCGAGCAGCTGCCCCGCCACGATCACCGCGACGCGCGTGCAGACGCGCTCGATCAGATCCATGCCGTGGCTCGAGAGCAGCACGGTGCCGCCGTGGGCGACGTACGCGCTCAGGATCTCGAGGATGTTCGCCGACGAGACCGGGTCGACTGCCTCGAACGGCTCGTCGAGCACGAGCAGGCGCGGCGAGTGGATCATCGCGCCCGCCAGCATGACCTTCTTCGTCATGCCCGCCGAGTAGTCGGACACCACGCGGCCGAGGGCGTCGGTGAGGTCGAACGCGCGCGCGAGGTCGGCGGTGCGCCGGGCGACGACGTCGGGCTTCAGCCCGCGCAGCACGCCGAAGTAGTAGAGCAGCTGGCGCCCCGTGAGGCGGTCGAACGTCCGGAGGCGGTCGGGCAGCACGCCCATGAGGGCCTTCGCCGCCCGCGGCTTCTTCGCCATGTCGATGCCGGCCACGGTGATCTCGCCGCGGTCGGGGCGCAGCAGGCCCGCGATCATCGACATCGTGGTGGTCTTGCCCGCGCCGTTGGGACCGACGAGTCCGTAGAAGGATCCGGCGGGCACGGTGAGGTCGATGCCCGCCACGGCCGTCGTGCCGCCGTACGACCGCGACACCCCGCGCAGGACGAGCGCGGGCGCGGCGTCGGGACGCGGCGCGGTGGCCCCCTCGGGGGCAGGATCCGCCCCCCTCTCCTCTTCGACGTCGAGGATCGCGGTGGCGTTCTCGTCGGCCTCGGGCTCGGGATCCGCGACGGCTGGTGCGGGTGCCTCGTCGACCACCGGCGCCGGCGCCTCGTCCACGGTCGGCGGGTCATCCGCTGCCGGTTCCGCGACCTCCGTGCTCAGCTCGTCCGCAGGGGCGTCCTCCTCCGCTGCGGGTTCCACGACCTCCGTGCTCGGCTCGTCCGCGGGGACGTCCTCCTCCGCCGCGGGAGGCGCATCCTGCACCGTGTCCTCCTCCGCCGCCGGAGGCGCATCCTGCACCGCCTCGTCCGTCGGAGCGGGCGGTTCGAGCACAGCGACGAGCGTCGCGGGACCCTCCGCCTCGGTGGCCGAGTCGAGCGCCGCGGGCTGCGCGACCGCGGAGCGCCCGGTCGCGTTGCGCGCCGCGGAGGTCTTCGTGCCCGAGCGGGGCTTCGCCGGGGTCGCGGGCCGCTTCGCCGCCGGCTTGCGCGGAGAGGCGGGCTTGCGCGGCTGAGCGGCCGCCGGGGCATGCGCGTCGTCCTGCTCCTGCTTCGCCGCGGGCCGCGGGGACGCGGGCCGTCGTGCCGGGCGCTTGCCCGCGGGACGCTTCGCCGCCGGGCGCTGCGCCGGTCCGCCCGGGGCGGCCGCCGCACCACCGCCCGAGCTCGTGGCGCCGGCGTCGTCATCCAGGGGCGAAGTCGTCACCGCTTCACCGTAGCAACCGCCACCGACACGCGCCCGGATGTGCTCGATCCGTGACGTTGCGCAAACAGAATTGCCGATCAGAGGCCATCTCTGGCCGTTCTCAGGCATCCCTGGCTAACATGGAGGCGCACATCGAGGTGACCGGTCGGTGAACCGATCGCGAACAAAGCACTGCAGGGGGCGCAACAGATGTCTTTCCGAATCGTCATTCTCGCCGCGGGCATGGGCTCGCGGCTCGGCCGCGCGCTGCCCAAGCCGCTCACAGAGCTCAGCGACGGCCGCTCCATCATGCAGCAGCAGCGTGACAACATCCACGCCGCGTTCGGATCCGACGTCAAGATCACGAAGGTCGTCGGCTACCGCGCCGAGACGATCATCGACGCGTTCCCCGACGCCACCTACGTGCACAACGAGCGCTACGACCAGACGAACACGTCCAAGAGCCTCCTGCGCGCCTTGCAGGCGACCGGCAAGAAGGGCGTGCTCTGGATGAACGGCGACGTCGTCTTCGACCCGCGCGTGCTCGGCCGCGCCATCTCGTTCATCGAGCAGGACCGCTCCTTCGTCACCGTCAACACGGCCAAGGTGAGCGACGAGGAGGTCAAGTACACGATCGACGAGACCGGCCACATCGCCGAGCTCTCGAAGACCGTCGTGGGCGGGATCGGCGAGGCCGTGGGCATCAACTACATCTCGCGCGCCGACAAGCCGGCGTTCATGCGCCACCTCGCGCGCGTGGATGACCAGGACTACTTCGAGCGCGGTCTCGAGCTGGCGATCCAGCACGACGGCGTGAAGCTGCAGCCCATGGACATCTCCGACCTGTACGCGGTCGAGATCGACACCGCCGAAGACCTGGTGCACGCCAACGAGTACGTCTGAGTCCGCTCAGGCGCCGTTCGCGTCCGCCGTTTAGGATCTCGCGCGTGTCCGCCAAGGTCCACAAGATCCACTCGCTGCCCGACGACGCCGCCTGGAAGGGCGGGTTGCCGCCCGCTGGTCACGACGAGCATCCGTTCCTCGTGCGGACCCTCGATCGGGTGATCCGGATCCAGCGTCCCGCCGTGATCGCGAACATCCGGTCGGTCCGGCTGCGTCACCCCGATGCGACGCCGGATCAGATCGTCCGGATCCTCGAGAACCGTTACCTCACCGCGGTCACGACGGGCGGTGCCGCGGTCGGCGCCACCGCTGTGGTGCCGGGCGTCGGCACCGCGGTGACGCTCGGGCTCGCGAGTGCCGAGACGGTCGGCTTCCTCGAGGCGACCGCGCTGTTCGCGCAGTCGCTCGCCGAGGTGCACGGCATCGCGATCGACTCGCCGGATCGGGCCCGCGCGCTCGTCCTGACGATGATGCTCGGCGACGACGCCGTGAACCTCGTGAAGCAGCTGGCTGGTCAGGCCGCCGGCACCGGCAGCCGTTCGGCCTACTGGGGCGAGCTCGTGACCAAGTCGCTCCCCCGCGCCAGCGTGGGTCCGCTGCTCGAACGCCTGAAGAAGTCGTTCCTGCACCGCTTCGCGGCCAAGGGCAGCGCGTCGCTGATCGGCAAGGCGATGCCGTTCGGCGTGGGCGCCGTGATCGGCGGCGCGGGCAACCACATCCTCGGCCGCCGCGTCGTGGTCTCCTCGCGGAAGGCGTTCGGCGCCGCGCCGGCCGTGCTCGCGTCGGAGCTCGAGCCTCTGCCGGGCGCCCAGCGACTCGAGCACTCGGCCCTGCACGGCGCGAAGAAGATCGGCGCGATCGTGGGCGGCGCCGTGGGGCGCGTGATCCCGCATCGTTCGTCCCCAGCGCCCTCTTCGATCGAGTCGTCCACGGATCCGTCCTCCGACGCGTCCTGAGGCCGTCGCGCGTCGCCGGCCGCTCGTACGGTCGGCCGCATGCTGCGAGCCCTCGACCCCGCCGAGCCCCCCGTTCCCGACGCGTACCGCGTGCCCTGGCATGTGGACCGCGACGATCCCGCGCATCCGCTGCTGTGCAACGAAGGCGCGGATGCGGCGGAGTTCGTCCGCGTCTACGTCGCCGACGGCACGGCCCCGCCAGACCTCGAGACGTGGGGGCGGATGCGCCCCGGCGAGTCGCGCGAACTGTGCCTGTGCGGCTGCGATCTCGACGACACGACGGTCACGATCGCGTGGTTCCGCCCGGACGACGCGCGGGAGTGGGCGTGGTCGTTCGTGATCTGAGTCTCGAAGGAATGTCCGAGGCCGGTGGGACACTGGAGTCATGGCCAGGACGTCATTCGCGGAGCGATGGGACCTCGATCCCGCGCGTCGTGAGGTGCTGTCCACGATCATCGACGCCGTCGCGTCGGCCGACCTGATCATCGCGAACGCGGAGGCCGCGAAGGCGATGCTGCTGAAGGCCGCGCAGGACAACGGGCTGGAGATCATGGCCGAGATGGGCGCCCCCTCCGGGTGGGTGCTGCCCGTGCGGGCGATCGCCGCCGACATCGCGGCGGCCACGAACGCGTCGGATCGGACGATCCGCGGCCGCATGGACGACGCCGCCGTTCTGATCGAGCAGTTCCCCGGCACGTTCTCCGCGCTCGTGGACGGGCGCCTGTCCCGCGCGCACGCCACCGCGATCACGGACGAGGGTCTGCGACTGACGGATCCGAGCGCTCGGGGCCGCTATGAGCAGCTCGTGCTGGAGCGGTCGGCCGGTCAGTCACCGGGTCGACTGCGCGTGATCGCGAAGGCCATCGCCGAGGAGTGCGAGCCCACGACCGTCGTCGAGCGGCACGACGTCGCGTTCGCCGACCGGAGGTCCTGGGTGGAGGACCGCGAGGACGGCATGGGCCTGTTCTGCCTCCTGACCGGGACGGCTGAGGCGCACGCGATCCAGAATCGCGGGACGAGCATGGCGATCACCGTCCGACGTGCCCGCCGGGCCGATGCCGGCGCCGATGACGTCGCGGACGAGCGGACGCTCGACCAGATCCGCGCGGATGTGCTCGCGGATGTGATGCTCACCGGCATCCCGTCCGCGCACGTGGCGGACGAGTCGGGCGGCAACGCGCTGGCGGCGATCCGCGCGACGGTGCAGGTCACCATCCCGGCCACCACGCTCACGGGCATCGGGGACGACGCGGCTTTCCTCGCCGGGCACGGACCGATCGACCCCGAGACCGCTCGGCGCCTGGCCGGCGGCGCCACCCTCTGGTCGCGGTTGTTCATCGATCCCGGCACCGGATGCCTGCGGACCGTCGACTCGTACGTCCCCACGGCGGAGCAGAAGCGGTTCCTGCGCGCACGAGACGAGCACTGCCGGTTCCCCGGCTGCCGACGGTCCGTGGCGCGGTGCGACCTCGACCACACGATCGCCCACGCCGAGGGCGGCCCCACGGCCGTGTCCAATCTCGGGGCGCTGTGCCGGAGCCACCACCTGCTCAAGCACTACGGCAACTGGACCGCCGAGCACGGCCCCGACGGCACGATCACGTGGCGCAGTCCCACCGGTCGCCGGATGCAGGACATCCCCGCGCCGGTCGTGCGTTTCGTCCCGACCGACGACGTCGATCCGCCGCCCGACCCCGGCGAACCGCCCGGCTTCTAGTCGGTCTCGGTCGCGCGCCGCGGCTGTCGGCGACGGTAGAGGTGGTGCTGCCTGATCCGCCCGGGCGGACTCAGAGGTCGAGCGCCCCGTTGCCGGCGTAGTAGCGGCGGCGGGTCTGCATGTCGCGTGTGCTGTACCCGTAGGGGCGGCGGGTGCCGGGCATGTCCTCCGGCGTCACCTCGTCGACGAGGTAGGCCAGCGGCACCTCCAGGGCGATCGCGATCTGCATGAGGCTCAGCAGCGTGGGGTTTCCATGCCCGCGCTCGATGCGCTGCAGATGACGCACATCGAGGTCGGCGCAGTCCGCGAGGGTGGGACGACTCAGCCGCGCGCGGCGACGCAGCTCGGCGATCCGCTCTCCGACCTTCGCGGCGGCGGCCGAGTGCGGATCGACCAGGCGCTCCTGGGGACTCGGTTCGGTCATGCCCCTCATGGTGACGATGTTTCCGCGCGCCGGGGTGGGCACCTCTGCCCACCCGGCGGCTTAGGCTCGTCGGGTGATGCTCCTCCTGGCCGTGCTGCTGCTCGCGAACGCCGTCTTCAACGTGCTCGTCTGGCCGACCTTCTACCGTCGCGTGTCCCGCGACCCGCGCGCCCGGGACGCGGCCGGGCGGCCGACGCGGTTCCTCACCGTGCACGCCGTGCTGATCGGCATCGCCCTGCTGCTCGCCGTCGCATCGGCGATCGCGGGCGTCACCGCGCTGATCCGGGGCTGATCCCGCCCCGCGACCCCACCCCTCGGGCATCCGGATCCCGGATGTCGGATGTACGAACTAGCGTTCGAAGCGAGATCGACTTCTTCGAACATCAGTTCTATTCTTGAGGGATGGGGATGGCACTTCACGAGACGGCCTCCCGCTGGGGGGCAGCGCCGGCCGAGGCGGCCGGTCCGCGAGCGCAGACCGCCGCAGAGGTGCAGCGCCTGCGGGCCCAGATCACCCGCATGCAGCGCCGCAGCGCGCAGATCGACGCGATGCCGGTGCACGCCGCACTCGCTCCCCTGTTCCCCGAGCGCGGACTGCGCCCCGGCGCGGTCTACAGCCTCGACGCGTCCACGAGCCTGCTGCTCGCGCTGATGGCGGCTCCCTCGCGCGCCGGGTCGTGGTGCGCCGCGATCGGGATGCCCGAGCTGGCCGCCGAGGCGGCCGAGGGCTACGGCGTCGACCTCGAGCGCTTCGCCCTGGTGCCGGATCCGGGCGACCGCTGGCTCGCGGTCGCCTCGGCGGTGGCCGAGGTGTTCCCCGTGGTCGCCGTGCGCCCGCCCCGCGCGGCGCGGGAGGCCGACACCGCCCGCCTCGGCGCCAAGCTGCGCGACCGCGGCGGCGTGCTGCTCGTGCAGGGCGCATGGCCGCAGGCGGAGGCCGCGCTGCGCCTGCGCGACCCCGAATGGACGGGCCTCGGCCAGGGGCACGGGCTGCTCGCCGCGCGGGAGGTCACGATCGAGGCGGTCGGGCGTCGCTTCCCCGTGCCACGCTCGGTGCGGGTGCAGCTGCCGGGCCCGCTCGGCGCCCCGGTCGCGACCAGCACCGCGACCCGGCGGCCGGAGTGGCGCGCGGTCGGCCGGCTCGAGGCGGTGGCGGGATGAGCGTCCCTCCCACCCGGGTCATCGTCCTGTGGCTGCCCGACTGGCCGGTCGCCGCGCTGCGGCGCAGCGAGGCGCGCGCGGCGGCCCGGGCACTCGACGGCGAGGCCGTTCCCGGCCCGGATCCGGATGACGCCCCCATCGCGATCATGCGCGCGAACCGGATCGTGGCCTGCTCGGCCTCCGCCCGCCGCGAGGGCGTGCGCCGCGGCCAGCGTCGGCGCGACGCCCAGGGCGCATGCCCGCGGCTGCGGCTCGTGCCCGCCGATCCCGGGCGGGACGAGCGCGCCTTCAGCCCCGTGCTGTCGCGGCTCGAGCAGCTCACCCCCGGCGTGCAGCCGCTGCGTCCCGGGCTGTGCGCCATCCGCGCGCGCGGTCCCGCCCGGTTCTACGGCGGCGAGGAGGACGCGGCGAGCGCGCTGCTCGACGAGCTCGCGGCCTGCGGCGTCCCCGACGCCCGCGCGGGCGTGGCCGACGGCCTGTTCACGGCCGAGCAGGCGGCGCGCCTGATGAGCCCCGCATCCATCCGGGTCGTCCCGCGCGGCGCATCCGCGGCGTTCCTGTCGCCGCTCACGGTCGCGGCGCTCTCCCCCGTGGGCGGCGACGACGACCTCGTCGCGCTGCTGGCCCGCCTGGGGGTGCAGACCCTGGGTGAGTTCGCCGCGCTCGACCTCGCGGCGGTGCGCGACCGCCTGGGCGATCACGGCGCGCGCCTGCACGCGCTGGCCGGCGGATCCGACTCCCGCCCCGTGGTGCCGCGCGTGCCTCCGCCCGAGCTGGCGCGCGAGATCGAGTTCGAGCCGCCGCTCGATCTCTCGGAGCAGGTCGCGTTCGCCGTGCGCACCACGACCGAGGACGTCATCACAGGGCTCGACGAGGCCGGGCTGGTGTGCACCGAGGTGCGGATCACCCTGCTCGACGACCGCGGCGGCCGCAGCGAGCGGGTGTGGCTGCATCCGACGTGCTTCGACGCGGCCGCGCTCGTCGACCGCGTGCGCTGGCAGCTGCAGGCGACGCTCGAGGGCGAGGGGGCCTTCGGCGGCGAGAACGGCGGCGTCGCCCTCGTGCGCATCGAGCCCGAGGCGGTCGACGACACCGTGCACCACCAGCCCGCGCTGCTCGGGCAGGGCCCGGACGAGCGCCTGCACCACGCCATGTCGCGCGTGCAGGCGATGCTCGGCCACCGCGGCGTCGTCACGCCCCTGCTCGCGGGCGGCCGCTGGCTCGGCGAGCGCGAGCGGCGCGTGCCGTGGGGCGATGCCGAGCGGCCTGCCCACCCCCGCGACCTGCCGTGGCCGGGCAGCCTCCCGCAGCCCCTGCCCAGCGAGGTGTACCGCACGCCCCGGCCCGCGGCCGTCGCGGCGTCCGACGGCTCCCCCGTCGCGGTCGACGAACGCGGCGGGATGTCCGCGCCCCCGGCCGTGCTCGACGGGCGCCGGATCGCCGCGTGGGCCGGCCCGTGGCCCGTGATCGAGCGGCAGTGGGATCCGGCGAGGGCCCGCCGCGCCCACCGCTTCCAGGTGGTCGACGCGGATCAGACGGCCTGGCTGCTCGTGCTCGAGGACGACCGCTGGTGGCTCGAGGGACGCTACACGTGAACGGCGGCTGCTGATGGGCTGGCAGAATCCTCCGATCTCCTGGTCCGAGCTGGAGCGGGCGCTCAGCGGCCGCCGCCCCGACGCGCGTCCGACCGGCGCGGACGGCGGGGACAGCCCCGCGTGGAGCCGCAAGCGCGGCGCGTACCAGGCGCCGCCCATCGTGCGTCCCGAGGACGCCGTGCCCTACGCCGAGCTGCACGCGCACTCGTCGTTCTCGTTCCTCGACGGCGCCTCGTCGCCCGAGGAGCTGGTCGAGGAGGCCGAGCGCCTGGGACTGCACGGCCTGGCGCTCACCGACCACGACGGCTTCTACGGCCTGGTGCGCTTCGCCGAGGCCGCCGAGGCGACCGCCGTGAAGACCGTGTTCGGCGCCGAGCTGTCGTTCGGCCTGCCCGCCCCGCAGAACGGCGTCCCGGATCCGGCGGGCGAGCACCTGCTCGTGCTGGCCCGCGGCGAGGAGGGATACCACCGCCTCGCCGCCGCGATCACGCACGCCCAGCTGCGCGGCGCCGAGAAGGGGCGCCCGCTCTACGACCTCGACGAGCTCGCGCAGCGCGCCGATGGGCACTGGGTGATCCTCACCGGATGCCGCAAGGGCTCGGTGCGCCGGGCGCTGGCGCGGGACGACGCGGCGGATGCGCCCGCGCAGGCGGCCGCCGCCCTCGACCGGCTCGTCGACCTGTTCGGCCAGGACAGCGTGCACGTCGAGCTCACCGACCATGGCGATCCGCTCGACACGCGCCGCAACGACGTGCTCGCGGCGCTGGCGGCCGAGCGTGGGCTGCCGCTGATCGCCGCCAACAACGTGCACTACGCGACCCCCGGGAAGGCTCGACTGGCCGAGGCGGTCGCCGCCGTGCGCGCCACGCGCAGCATGGCCGATCTCGACGGCTGGCTGACCGCCCACGGCGCGGCGCACCTGCGCGACGGCGCCGAGATGACCGCCCGCTTCGCCCGCTATCCCGGCGCGGTCGCGCGCACCGTGCCGCTCGCGGATGAGCTCGCCTTCGCGCTGCGCACCATGAGACCGGCCCTGCCGAAGCAGAAGGTGCCCGAGGGGCGCACCCCGATGTCGCACCTGCGCGAGCTCGTCTGGGCCGCGGTTCCGAGGAAGTACCCGGACCTCACGCCGGAGGACCGCCGGCGCATCGCGGGCGAGCTGGACGTCATCGAGCAGAAGGACTTCCCCGGCTACTTCCTCATCGTGCACGGCATCGTCCAGGAGGCCCGCCACCGGGGCATCCTGTGCCAGGGCCGCGGCTCCGCGGCCAGCAGCGCCGTCTGCTACCTGCTGGACATCACGGCGGTCGACGCGATCGCCTACGACCTGCCGTTCGAGCGCTTCCTGTCGTCGCTGCGCGACGAGGAGCCGGACATCGACGTCGACTTCGACTCCGACCGGCGCGAGGAGATCATCCAGTGGGTGTTCGACGAGTACGGACGCGAGAACGCCGCCCAGGTCGCGAACGTCATCCAGTACCGCCCCAAGAACGCCGTGCGCGACATGGCCCGCGCGCTCGGCTACTCCCCCGGGCAGCAGGATGCGTGGTCGAAGCAGGTGGAGGGCTGGGGCGCCGGCCTCGAGACGGGCGCAGACCACGACATCCCGGATCAGGTGATCCTCTATGCGACCGAGCTGCTGAAGGCACCGCGCCACCTGGGCATCCACTCGGGCGGCATGGTGCTCACGGAGCGCCCGATCGGCGAGGTCGTGCCGATCGAGCACGCCCGCATGGAGAAGCGCACCGTGATCCAGTGGGACAAGGACGACGCCGCGTCCATGGGGCTGGTGAAGTTCGACCTGCTGGGACTCGGCATGCTGTCGGCCCTGCAGCACTGCTTCGACCTGATCCGCGACGCCACGGGCGAGGAGTGGGCGCTCGACACCCTGCCGAAGGAGGAGGCCGCGGTCTACGACATGCTGTGCCGCGCCGACTCCATCGGGGTGTTCCAGGTCGAGTCGCGCGCGCAGATGGGCCTGCTGCCCCGCCTGCAGCCCCGCGAGTTCTACGACCTCGCGATCCAGATCGCGCTGATCCGTCCCGGCCCCATCCAGGGCGGCGCCGTGCACCCGTTCGTGCGCCGCAAGATGGGCGACGAGAAGGTCACGTACGACCACCCCGACCTGGAGCCGGTGCTGCAGCGCACGCTGGGCATCCCGGTGTTCCAGGAGCAGCTCATGAAGATGGCGGTGGCCGTCGGGGAGTGCACGCCCGAGGACGCCGATCAGCTGCGGCGCGCGATGGGATCCAAGCGCGGGCTCGAGCGGATCGACAAGCTGAAGGACAAGCTCTACGCCGGGATGGCCTCCAACGGCATCGCGCCGGACGTGGCCGACGCCATCTACGCGCGCATCCAGGCGTTCGCGAACTTCGGCTTCGCCGAGTCGCACTCCCTGTCGTTCGCGCTGCTGGTCTACGCGTCGTCGTGGATCAAGCTGCACTATCCCGCCGCGTTCCTCGCGGGCCTCCTGCGCGCGCAGCCGATGGGCTTCTACTCGCCCGCGTCGCTCACGGCCGATGCGCGGCGCCACGGCGTCGAGGTGCGTCGCCCCGACCTGAACCGCTCGGGCGCGACCGAGGTGCTCGAGGCGATCGGCGACGCCGGGACGACGGGCCTCGACACGTGTCTCGTCCGCGTGCATCCGGCGCCCCGGAAGTTCGACCGCAGCGCCCCCGACGACTCGGCCGCGCACCGCCGTGACGGCGCCTTCGCGGTGCGGCTGGGCCTGGCCGGCGTCACCGGGATCGGCGCCGACACGGCGGCGCGGATCGTCGCCGAGCGCGAGCGCGGCGGCCCGTACCGCGGCCTGCACGAGCTGGTGCGGCGCACCGGCATCGCGCAGAGGCACCTCGAGGCGCTGGCGACCGCCGGGGCCTTCGAGTGCCTCGGCCTGTCACGACGCGAGGCGATCTGGCTGGCCGGATCCGCTGCACAGGACCGCCCGGAGTTCCTGCCGCACACCATGACCCCGATCGGCGCGGAGGGCGTGCAGCCCCCGCTGTTCGCCGACCCCACCAGCTACGAGCAGCTCGCCGCCGACCTGTGGGCGACCGGCATCTCGACCACGGATCATCCGCTCACCCACTTCCGTGAGGCGCTCGACGCGCGCGGTGTGCTGCCGTCCGCGCATCTGCGCTCGCACGAGACGGGCCGCCGGATCGAGGTCGCCGGGCTCGTCACCCATCGGCAGCGCCCGGCGACCGCGTCGGGCGTGACCTTCCTCAACCTCGAGGACGAGCACGGCCTGGTGAACGTGATCTGCTCGGTCGGCGTCTGGAACCGCTACCGCCGCATCGTGCGCGACAGCCCCGCCCTCATCGCCCGCGGCATCCTCGAGCGCTCCCCCGAGGGCGTGACGAACATCGTCGCCGACGCCTTCGAGGACCTCCGCGTCGGCGTCAAGCACGCGGCCCGCGACTTCCACTGACGCGGGATGACACACTGAAGCCGTGACCTCGCGCCTCATGCTGCTCGACACCGCCAGCCTCTACTTCCGGGCGTTCTACGGGGTGCCCGACACCGTGCGATCCGCCGACGGCACGCCCGTGAACGCTGTGCGCGGGCTGCTCGACATCATCGCGAAGCTCGTCACGGCGTACGAGCCGACGCATCTCGTCGCCTGCTGGGACGACGACTGGCGGCCCCAGTGGCGGGTCGACCTGATCCCGTCCTACAAGGCGCACCGCGTGGTCGAGGTGGTCTCGGGCGGCGCGGATGTCGAGGAGGTCCCGGATCCGCTCGAGGTCCAGGTGCCGGTGATCCGCGAGGCGCTCGCGACGCTCGGCATCGCGACCGTGGGTGCGGCGCGGCACGAGGCCGACGACGTCATCGGCACGCTCGCGACGCGCGCGACGCGGCCGGTCGACATCGTCACGGGCGACCGCGACCTGTTCCAGCTCGTCGACGACGAACGGGACGTGCGCGTGATCTACACCGCGCGCGGCATGAGCAATCTCGAGGTCGTCACGGACGAGGTCGTCGTCGCCAAGTACGGCGTCCACGCCGCGCAGTACGCCGACTTCGCGACGATGCGCGGCGACGCGTCGGACGGCCTCCCGGGCGTGAAGGGCGTCGGCGAGAAGACCGCCGCGACGCTGCTCGCCGCGCACGGCGACCTGACCGGGATCCGCGCGGCCGCCGAGGCGGGCGAGGGCATGTCCGCGGGCGTGCGCGCGAAGTTCGCCGCCGCGGCCGACTACCTCGACGTGGCGCCGAAGGTCGTCGCCGTCGCGACCGATCTGGACCTGGGCGAGATCGACGCGGCGCTCCCCCGCCCCGACGAGACCGCCACGGCGCGCGCGCGGGACTTCGCTGGGCGCTGGAGCCTCGGCACGTCGATGGATCGGGTCCTCGCGGCCCTGGCCTGATCCGGATCCGCGGACGCGCGTCAGCGGCGCACGCGCGCGACCGCGGTCAGCAGGCAGGCCGCGAAGCCGGCCGTCAGCGCCACGATGACGGTCTGCGGGAGATCCCACGCGCCCGTGGCGTCGTGCAGCGCGCCGAGCACGGGCGCGCTCGCGGCACCGACCACGTAGGCCCCGCCCTGCACGATCGCCGACATCGTCGCGGTCTCCTCCGCGGAGCGCGAGACCCCGACCATCACGGTGAAGATCACGACGAAGCCGCCCGAATGGGCGACCCCGCCGAGCACGACCCACAGCGCGAACAGCTGCGGCGCGAACAGCATCCCGCCGGAGAACCCCAGCCAGCACACCGCGATCAGCACCGCCGGCACCGCCAGCGGCAGCCGCCGGGCCAGCACGGGCACGACGAACGGGCCCAGGATCGCGACGCCCTGGAACAGAGATGCCAGGGCGCCCGCCAGCGTCGCGTCGGCGCCGATCAGGTCGCCGAGGATCGCCGGCAGCCAGGTGGACATGCCGTAGTACGCCGCAGACTGGCACGCGAACGCGGCCAGCAGCAGCCACACGACCGGCTGACGCAGCACGGCGCGCGGCCGCGACGCGACGATCGGCACGGTCGCGGTCGTCAGGGGCGTCTCGCCGAGCGACCGCTCGTCCCAGGGCTGCCCTGGCATCCTGTCGCGCCACAGGTGCAGGGCCCACATCAGGATGCCGATCGCCGTGAGGGCGATCCACAGCAGCAGTGCGAGCGGCCAGCCGGTGACCGCCGCGATCGACGCCGTGGTCAGCGTCGTGACGAGCGACCCGGCGTTCAGCGCCGCGGTGTACGCGGCGGTGACGGTCGCGACCCGCGGTGCGGGCACGTCGCGCCCGATGATCACCGGGATGACGACGTTGCCGATCGTGATGCCGGCGCCGATCACGAGCATCCCGACGAGCATCCATCCGAATCCCGGCAGAGCCCGGATCAGCGTGCCCGCGGCGACCGCGATGAGGCACGCCATCAGCGCGAGCTCCGGGCCCGCGCGCCGGATGATCAGCGCCGCCACGGGGGTCAGCACCGCGAACATCAGCACGGGGAAGGTCGTCAGCAGCGACGCCGTGGCACCGTCCAGCGCGTAGTCGCGCGCGATGTCCCGCAGCACGGGCGTGACCGACAGAATCGGCCCGCGCAGGCTGAGCGCCGCGACCAGCACGCCGGCGATGACGAGCCACGGGAAGGCGCGGCGCGCGGTCATGCGCCCCACGCCCAGGCCCGCAGCTTCGCGAGGGGCCAGGTCGTCACGATGCGCTCGGCCGGCACGCCGAGCCGCTCGGCGCGTTCGGCGCCGTGGTCGAGCAGCGACAGCTGGCCCGGCGCGTGCGCGTCGCTGTCGATCGAGAACAGGCATCCGGTCTCCAGTGCGAGCAGGATCAGCTCGTCCGGCGGGTCCTCGCGCTCGGGGCGCGAATTGATCTCGACGGCCACGCCGTGCTCCGCGCAGGCCTCGAACACGGCCCGCGGATCGAACGTCGACGGCGGCCGCGTCCCGCGCGACCCCGACACCAGCCGACCGGTCACGTGCCCCAGCACCGTCACGCGCGGGTTGGAGACCGCGGCGACCAGCCGCCGCGTCATCGCGGGCGCCTCCATCCGCAGCTCGGAATGCGCCGAGGCGACCACGATGTCGAGCTCGTCGAGCAGCTCCGGCTCCTGGTCGAGCGCGCCGTCGCTCAGGATGTCGACCTCGATGCCGCTCAGCAGCGTGAACCGCTCGTCGTGGAGGTCCGCCACCACCTCGAGCTGCTGCCGCAGCCGCTCGGCCGTCAGCCCGCGCGCGACCTTGAGCCTCGGCGAGTGATCCGTGAGCGCGAGGTAGTCGTGGCCGAGCGCCCGAGCCGCGGCGACCATCTGATCGATCGGCGTCGTGCCGTCCGACCAGTCGCTGTGGGAGTGCAGGTCTCCCCGCAGCCTGCCGCGCAGCTCCGACTGCTGGACGTCGCCGACCCGCTCGCGCAGGGCCGTGAGGTAGTCGGGCACGCGTCCGGCGAGGGCCTGCTCGATGACGGCGAACGTGGACGCGCCGATGCCCTTCGCGCGACGCAGGCGATCCGGATCCTGCCGCGTCGCCTCGTCGAGGCCGGCGACCGTCGCGGCGGCGGTGCGGAACGCCTTCGCCTTGAACTTCGAGGCGCGCTCGCGCTCGAGCAGGAAGGCGATCTCGTTCAGCGCCTCGATCGGATCCATCGCCCCTCCTGTCCGGCCGGCTCAGTCCTGCGAGTGCTGCGCGCTCAGCTCCCGGGTCGCGGCGATCCACTGCTCGAGCTTCGCGGTCGCCCGGCCGTCGTCGATCGCGGCGGCCGCGTCGACCAGCGCCTCGGCCAGGCGCTCGATCATGCCGCGCTGGACCTGCGACGGATCCTGCGACAGCCGGAACGCGACGATGCCGGCGGCGGCGTTCAGCAGCACGATGTCGCGCACGGCGCCGGGCTCTCCCGCGAGCGTGCGGCGCAGGATGTCGGCGTTGTGCTCCGGCGAGCCGCCCAGCAGGTCCTCGAGCTGCGCCGTGGCGAGGCCGACGTCGCGCGGATGGATGTCGAACTCGTGCACGTCGCCGCGGGAGATCTCCCAGATCCGGCTGTACCCCGTGGTGGTGAGCTCGTCGAGGCCGTCCTCGCCGCGGAACACCAGCGCGGTCGCGCCGCGCGTGCGGAACACGCCGGTGATGAGCGGCACGACATCCGCGTTCGCGACGCCGACGGCGTTCGCCTCGGCGCGCGCCGGGTTCACGAGAGGCCCCAGGAAGTTGAACACGGTCGGCACGCCGAGCTCGGCGCGCGTCGGGCCCGCATGCCGGAAGCCCGGATGGAACGCCGCCGCCCACGCGAACGTGATGCCCGCGCGGTCCAGCACGCCCGCGACGGCCTCGGGCGGCAGGCGCAGGTCGATGCCCAGCGCGCTCAGCACATCCGATGATCCGGACTGCGAGCTGGCGGCCTTGTTGCCGTGCTTGACCACGGGCACGCCCGTCGCGGCGATCACGATGGACGCGGTCGACGAGATGTTCACGGTGCCGACGCGGTCCCCGCCGGTGCCGACGATGTCGAGCACGTTCGGGTCGACGTCCAGCGGCACGGCGGCCTCGAGGATCGCGTCGCGGAAGCCGATGATCTCCTCCACCGACTCGCCCTTGGCGCGCAGCGCGAGCAGGAATCCGCCCAGCTGGGCGGGCGTGGCGCGGCCCTCCATCACCTGTCGCATGGCCCAGGTCGCCTCCGACACGCTGAGGTTCGCGCGCGAGAGAACGGTCGTGAGGACATCCGGCCAGGTCGGTTCCGCCATACGAGCGATCCTAGTCAGGCGGATTCACGGTGATCTCACGCGGGGGCCACAGCCGGCACTTAGGCGGTCCTTACTTCGACGCGGTGTCGAAGTTGCCGAAAACCACGTTCAGGATCGGCAATAATGGACGGGTGACTGCACCAGCTACGTTCGCCCCGGCACCGAGAACAGTCAAGCGACCCGACCCTGTCGCCGTCGGCACGATCGTCTGGCTCGGCAGCGAGGTCATGTTCTTCGCGGGCCTGTTCGCCATCTACTTCACGCTCCGCAGCACCTCCCCGGAGCTGTGGGCTCAGCGCACCGAGCTGCTGAACGTCCCGTTCGCGCTCGTCAACACGATCGTGCTGGTGCTCTCGAGTGTCACGTGCCAGATGGGCGTCTTCGCGGCCGAGGGCCTGAAGTTCAAGAGCCCGCTGCTGCAGCGCCTCGTCGGCTGGGGCGTCGTCCCGTGGTTCTGGGTGTCCTTCGCCCTGGGCGCGTTCTTCGTCTCGGGCCAGGTCTGGGAGTACGCGACGCTCGTCACCGAGGGCATGCCGATCAGCGCCGACTCCTACGCCTCGGCGTTCTACCTCACGACGGGCTTCCACGCCCTGCACGTGACCGGTGGCCTCGTGGCGTTCCTGCTCACCATCGGCCGCTTCTACGCGGTCAAGCGCGCCCGTCACAAGGAGGCCGTCACCGCCATCGTCGTGTCGTACTACTGGCACTTCGTCGATGTCGTGTGGATCGCGCTGTTCCTGGTCATCTACTTCCTCAAGTAAGAGCGGAGCTACATCACCCTTATGGCACGAGAGAAGAAGAGCCGCTCGAACGGCCGACGCTCCCCCCTCGCGGCAGCCGCCCTCATCGGCATCGGCCTGCTGCTGACGGGCGGGGTCTACGCCGGCGCGACCGCCGCGGTCGCCGCGACGTCCGAGACCAGCGCCCAGACCGCCCTCACCGCCGACGACGGCCAGAAGCTGTTCCAGTCGAACTGCGCCACTTGTCACGGTCTCGACCTGCAGGGCACCGACAACGGCCCGTCGCTCTACGGCGTCGGCGCGCTCGCGGTCGAGTTCCAGGTCGCCACGGGCCGCATGCCCATGCAGCACCAGGACGTGCAGGCTCCGCAGAAGCCCGTGCAGTTCTCGCACGAGCAGATCCTGGCGATGGCCGAGTACGTGCAGTCCGTCGCGCCGGGCCCCGACTTCCCCGAGGAGCACCTGCTCGACGGCGGCGGCGATGTCGCCAAGGGAGCCGAGCTCTTCCGCATCAACTGCGCGATGTGCCACAACGTGGCCGCCGCCGGTGGCGCCCTGACCGAGGGCAAGTACGCCCCGGACATCATGGACACCAGCGCGCTGCACATGTACGCCGCCATGGTCACCGGCCCGCAGAACATGCCCGTGTTCAACGAGATGAACCTCACTCCCGAGGACAAGCGCGACATCATCTCGGCGCTGCTCTACCAGCAGAACGAGCCGGCCCCCGGCGGCCAGACGATCGGCGCGCTCGGCCCCGTCTCCGAGGGCCTGTTCGTGTGGATCTTCGGCATCGGCGCGCTGATCGCGATCACCGTGTGGATCACGGCGAAGTCGAACTGACGCGGGCGCACTGAGCATGACGAACGAATTGACGAGGAACACCATGGCGAACGAAGGCGACGCGCACGAGGTGGAGGCGTTCACGCCCTCCCCCGGCCTGGCCGTTTCCATTGCCGACCCCCTGCAGAACCCCGGCCTGCCGCCGCACCGGGTCCGCGTGACGGACAAGGATCCGAAGGCCGACCGCCGGGCCGATCGCACGGTCTACACGCTGTTCTACATCTCGGTCGCGGCCAGCATCTGGGCGGTCGCCGCCTACATGCTGTTCCCGATCGAGGACCAGTCGATGCTGGCGATCCGCAACAACAACATGTGGATCGGCATCGGCATCGCCTTCGCGCTGCTGGCCATCGGCGTCGGCGCCATCCACTGGTCCAAGGCGCTCATGAGCGACCGGGAGTACGTCGAGGACCGCCATTCCACGCGCGGCTCCGAGGCGACCCGCGCCGCGACCGTCGAGGCGTTCACGATCGCCAACGAGGAGTCGGGCTTCGGACGTCGCAAGATGATCCGCAACTCGCTGTTCGCGGCCGTCGGCGCGTCGATCCTGCCCGGCCTCACGCTGTTCCGCGGCCTCGCTCCGCACTCCACGCCGGCGAACCCGATCGCGGGCGACCCGGTCGCGCTGCTGAACCAGACGCTGTGGAAGGAGGGCGAGCGACTCGTGCACGACCCGAGCGGCCTTCCCATCAAGGCGTCGGATGTCACGCTCGGCTCCGCCTTCCACGTGATCCCCGAGGCGCTCAACGACTTCGACCACAGCAACGGCTACCTCGAGGAGAAGGCCAAGGCCATCGTCCTCCTGATGCGCCTGCTTCCCGAGCAGCTCAAGGAGGAGGAGTCGAAGAAGTCCTGGTCGTACGACGGCATCGTCGCGTACTCCAAGGTCTGCACGCACGTCGGCTGCCCCGTCGCCCTGTACGAGCAGCAGACGCACCACCTGCTGTGCCCGTGCCATCAGTCGCAGTTCGACGTCACCGAGCACGCCAAGGTCATCTTCGGCCCCGCCGCGCGCCCGCTGCCGCAGCTGCCGATCACCGTCGACGACGAGGGCTACCTCGTCGCGCAGATGGGCTTCACCGAGCCCGTCGGCCCGAGCTTCTGGGAGCGTCATTGATGAGCACCACCACCGTCACTGAGAAGCCCGGAACCACGACGTCCGACGCGCCCCTGGGCGGCAGGTTCGTCGGCGCCGCCGCGAACTACATCGACGAGCGCACGAGCATCTCGGGCTTCGTCAAGGCCCTCGGTCGCAAGGTCTTCCCCGACCACTGGTCGTTCATGCTCGGCGAGATCGCGCTGTGGTCGTTCGTCGTGGTGCTGCTGTCGGGCACGTTCCTGACGTTCTTCTTCCAGGCGTCCATGGCCGAGACGCACTACACCGGCGCGTACGAGCCCATGCGCGGCATCGCCATGTCGTCGGCGCTCGAGTCGACGCTGCGCCTGTCCTTCGACATCCGCGGCGGCCTGCTGGTCCGCCAGATCCACCACTGGGCCGCCCTGGTCTTCGTGGCCGGCATCGGCGTGCACATGCTGCGCGTGTTCTTCACGGGCGCGTTCCGCAAGCCGCGCGAGCTGAACTGGGTGATCGGCTTCGTGCTGTTCATCCTCGTCATGGGCGAGGGCTTCACGGGCTACTCGCTTCCCGACGACCTGCTCTCGGGCAACGGCCTGCGCATCATCGACGGCCTCATCAAGGGCATCCCGATCATCGGCACGTGGACGTCGTTCCTGCTGTTCGGCGGCGAGTTCCCCGGCGACCAGATCGTGGGCCGCCTCTACACGCTGCACATCCTGATCCTGCCGCTGCTCGTCATCGCGCTCGTCGCGGTGCACCTGCTGCTCATGATCGTGAACAAGCACACGCAGTTCGCGGGCCCCGGCCGCACCAACGGCAACGTCGTCGGCTACCCGATGATGCCGGTGTACATGGCCAAGATGGGCGGGTTCTTCTTCATCGTCTTCGGCGTGATCGTGCTGATCGCCTCGCAGATCCAGATCAACCCGATCTGGGCGTACGGGCCGTACGACCCGTCCCCCGTGTCGGCCGGCACGCAGCCCGACTGGTACATCGGCTTCGCCGACGGCGCGCTGCGTCTGGCCCCGTCGAACTGGGACATCCCGCTCGGCGAGTTCACGCTGTCGATGGGCATCTTCGTCCCCGTCATCGTGCTCGGCCTGTTCATCGTGCTCGTCGCGATCTACCCCTTCCTCGAGGCGTGGATCACCGGCGACAAGCGCGAGCACCACATCGCTCAGCGCCCGCGCAACGCAGCGACCCGCACCGCGATCGGCGCCGCCGGCGTCGTGTTCTACGCGGTCCTGTGGGCCGCCGCCTCGTCGGACATCATCGCGACGCACTTCATGCTCACGATGGAGGGCGTGATCCGCTTCCTGCAGTTCGGCCTGATCCTGCTGCCGATCCTGTTCTACTTCGTCACGAAGCGCGTCTGCATCGCGCTGCAGAAGAAGGACCGCGAGATCGCGCTGCACGGCTACGAGTCGGGTCGCATCGTGCGCATGCCCGGCGGCGAGTACCGCGAGGTGCACCGCCCGGTCAACGAGTACCAGCGCTGGAAGCTGGTCGACGTGGAGACCTACGCTCCCCTCATCCTGCGCCCGAACGAGCGCGGCCGGATCCCCTTCAGCGAGAAGGTGCGCGCGGGACTCTCGCGCTGGTTCTTCGAGGACCGCCTCGCACCGCTCTCGCAGTCCGAGCTCGACGCCGCGGTCTCGCACCAGCACCACGAGCTGCACGGCTACGGCCCCAGCCCGCGGGAGCTCGAGTCGGGTCACGACTCGCACTGAGCCCCGTACGCGGATGCCCCCGGTCTTCGGACCGGGGGCATCCGCGTTTCCGGGCGCGTCGGCCGCTTGATGCGCCCGGATACAGGCCGGATGTGGCTGGAGACGCCTGCTGCGCCCGCTGAGCCTGCATCACGCCCGGGCAGCCTGTGCGCGGCCGCCCTCGCGGTATCCGCGCAGCGCCGCCGCGACGCGCTCGAGATGGAACAGGATGTCCTCGGCCAGCGCCCGGTACGTCGCGTACCCGCGCTTCGCGAGCTCCTGATCACGTCGCCGGTCCGCGCGCTGCTCTTCCCAGCTCGAGTGGTGCGCCTTGCTGTCGCACTCCACCACGAGCCAGCCGTCGAGGAGGAGATCCACGCGCCCGACGCCGTCGATCCTCTTCTGGACCTCGACGCTGAATCCGAGCTCGATCGCGAGCAGTCGCACGATCGTCTCGGTCCCCGACTCGGAGCGCCCGTCCACCAGGCGTCGCAGCAGCCGCTTCCGTGGCGCGATCGCGCCGAACAGGGTCACGAGCTCCGACCGGCCGATCAGCCCGAGGTGGAGCGCGGAGTCCACCGCCGCGACGAAGGCGACGTCGTCGAGGCACTCGCACGCATGGATGAGCGCGTCCAGGACGCTGACGGCGCAGAGCTCCTTCGGAGCCGCCATGACGAGCGGGCGCCAGTGCAGCACGCCCTTCGCGGGTGAGCGCGTCCGGGAGGCCGTCCGGGGCACGTGCGCGTGCACTCCGGTCGGGGCGTCGCGCACGAACACGCCCCGCTTGGCGAGCAGCGAGACGCAGGTGAGGCGCGCCGACAGCGCGGCCGCGATCCGGACGTCCGGATGCGCCTCCCCCGACACGTACCTGCCGGGGCGCGCGCGGATCAGCGCGCCCGTGCCGACCGCCCGCGCGAGGTCGTGCTTCGACATGCCCGCCGCACGCAACTGGGCGGTGGTCCACATCCGCAGCTGAGCGGACTCCCCCGCCGTCATCGGCTTCATCACGCGCCCAGCGTCGCGGATCCGGCCCTTCCGGATCCGCCGATCTCGCGATCGTGGATGGGACCGGGCGAATGGCGATCCTGTGGACGAGTGGGCGGCATCATTCATCGCCCGTGTACAGGGCGCCTGATCCCGATGCAGGCTCAGGCGTCCCAGAAGCTCACTCCCGCAACATCGAGCCTGTACGCGGCCGCCAGCGGTCACGAGGCACGCGCAGAACGGCCCCGGTCGGACCGAGGTCCGCCGGGGCCGTGTCGGCTGCGCGCGTCAGCGGGCGAAGTAGCCGCGGTAGTACTCGTAGACCCAACCCACGATCGCGACGGCGAAGATGCCGAGCGCGATGGGGATCAGGAAGTGGCCCACGGCCAGACCCACGATCATGATCGCCGCCGAGGCGCCGAGCACGAGGGGCCACCAGGACCAGGGGCTGAACTCGCCGAGCTCCGTGTCGCCGTCGTCGATGTCGGCGTCGTCACGGTCCTCCGGCAGGGCCACGCCGTGCTGGCCCTTGTGGATCACCTGGATGTAGAACGCGATCATCGCCGACATGAAGATGCCGAAGCCCAGCGCGGTCGAACCCGCCCACTCGATCGCCTGGTACCAGGGCAGCTGAGGCTGGGCCAGGATGCTCCAGATCGTGTAGACGATCGCCATCAGGGCGAAGAAGCCGCTCAGCAGCCACCACAGGCCGATGTTGGAGCGCATTACTTGACCTTTCCGTCCGCCGCGTCGATGACGGGCGCGTCGGGCGCGTCCTTCGCCGGCCCCACGCCGACCGGGATGCCGGCCTCGGGGTGGTTCAGGTCGAAGGCGGGACGCTCGCTGCGGATGCGCGGGATCGACGTGAAGTTGTGGCGCGGCGGCGGGCAGGACGTGGCCCACTCGAGCGAACCGCCGTAACCCCACGGGTCGTTCACCGTGATCTTCGGGGCGGTGCGCGCCGTGATCCACACGTTCAGGAAGAACGGCAGCAGCGAGGCGCCCAGGATCATCGCGCCCACGGTGGAGAGCTGGTTCTCCCAGGTCCAGCCGTCGGCGTACGAGTAGTCCGCGTAGCGGCGCACCATGCCGTCCACGCCCAGCCAGTGCTGGATGAGGAACGTCATGTGGAAGCCGATGAACAGCATCCAGAAGTGCACGTAGCCGAGGCGCTCGTTGAGCATGCGGCCCGTCCACTTCGGCCACCAGAAGTAGAACCCGGAGAACATCGCGAACACGACCGTGCCGAACACGACGTAGTGGAAGTGCGCCACGACGAAGTACGAGTCCGACAGGTGGAAGTCGAGCGGGGGCGACGACAGGATCACGCCGGTCAGACCGCCGAAGACGAACGAGACGAGGAAGCCGAGGGCGAAGACCATCGGGGTCTCGAACGTGATCGAGCCGCGCCACATCGTGCCGATCCAGTTGAAGATCTTCACGCCGGTCGGCACCGCGATGAGCATCGTCATCAGGGCGAAGAACGGCAGCAGCACGGCGCCGGTGACGTACATGTGGTGCGCCCACACGGCCACCGACAGCGCGGCGATCGCGATGGTCGCGTAGACCAGCGTCTTGTAGCCGAAGATCGGCTTGCGGCTGAAGACCGGGAACACCTCGGAGACGATGCCGAAGAACGGCAGCGCGATGATGTACACCTCCGGGTGGCCGAAGAACCAGAACAGGTGCTGCCAGAGCAGGACGCCGCCGTTGGCCGGGTCGTAGATGTGGGCGCCGAGCACGCGATCCGCGCCGGCGGCGAAGATCGCGGCGGCGAGCACGGGGAACGCCACGAGGATCAGCAGGCTCGTGATGAGCGTGTTCCACGTGAAGATCGGCATGCGCCACATGGTCAGGCCGGGGGCGCGCATCGTGATGATCGTCGTGATGAAGTTCACCGCGCCGAGGATCGTGCCGAAGCCCGACAGGCCGAGGCCCAGCATCCAGAGATTGCCGCCGACGCCCGGCGAGAACGTCGCGTTCGCGAGCGGCTGATACGCGAACCAGCCGAACGAGGCGGCGCCCGACGGCGTCAGGAAGCCGGCGACCGCGATGGTCGAGCCGAACAGGAACAGCCAGAACGCGAACGCGTTCAGACGCGGGAACGCCACGTCGGGCGCGCCCAGCTGCAGCGGCAGGATCGCGTTCGCGAAGCCCGCGAACAGCGGCGTCGCGAACATCAGCAGCATGATCGTGCCGTGCATCGTGAACAGCTGGTTGTACTGATCCTTCGTCGGCAGGATCTGCATGCCCGGCGCGAACAGCTCGGCGCGGATGATCAGCGCCATCACGCCGCCGATCGCGAAGAACATCACCGACGCGATCAGGTACATGTAGCCGATGGTCTTGTGGTCGGTGGAGGTGATCCACTTGACCACGATGTTGCCCTTCTGCTCGGTGCGCGATGCGCTGAGCAGAGCGGCCTGACGCGGCGGGAGCGTGGTGCGGTGCTCCTGGAGTGTGGTCGCCATCAGTGGCCCTCTCCCTCGGAATCGGTCGTGTCGGGGGCGGCACCCGTGGTGCCCGGCGCGTTCGCCAGGCGGTCGTAGGCGTCGTTCACGTCACCGGTCTGGCCGGCGGCCTCGAGCTCGGCGAGGTAGTCCTGGTACTCGTCCTGGCTGACGACCTCGACGTTGAAGAGCATCATGGCGTGGTACTCGCCGCAGAGCTCGGCGCACTTGCCCTTGTACTCGCCCTCGCGCGTCGGCGTGAACGACCACGAGTTGTCGCGGCCCTGGTACATGTCCTTCTTGTAGAGGAAGTCGATGATCCAGAACGAGTGGATGACGTCGCGCGACTGCAGGTGGATGGTCACCTTCTGGTCGACCGGAAGCACCAGTGTCGGCAGCTGCGACTCGTCGATGTCGCCCTCGGCGTCGGGCTGGGCCTGGATCCCCATGGTCCAGACGGCGTCGGAGTTGTCCTCCGCCTCGCCGTCGTACTGGAAGTCCCACGACCACTGCTTCGCGATGGCGGTGATCTCGACGTCGGGATCGGGCCACTGCGTCTCGATCTCGGTCTGATCGCGCGCCGTGAAGGCGAACATGCCGAGCACCAGGATCAGCGGGACCGTCGTGAAGAAGATCTCGATCGGCATGTTGTAGCGCAGCTGCACCGGCAGGCCGGTCTGGCCCTTGCGGCGGCGGTACACGACCATGGCCCAGAGCATCAGGCCCCAGGTGATGATGCCGACGGCCAGCAGGACGATCCACGAGCTGGTCCACAGCGACGCGACGCGCTCGACCTGGTTGGTCGCAGGCGCTGCGGCCTGGCCGTCCACCTCGAACCCGGGAAGGTATCCGTGCAGCTCCGTGGGAGTGCATCCGGCTAGGGCCACGGCTGCGGCGACGGCGACCGGGATCGCGGCCCAGCGGAGACGGCGTTTCGACGGCACGAATTCACCTTTCGAACGTGGATGAGGCACATGCCAGTCTAGGGCAACCTCTCACCGTCTTCAGGACAACCGCCCAGGCCGGGGCGTGTCCGGAGAGGCCGCGCGAGCACGCGAAAAAGCCCCAGGCCACGAGGGCTGGGGCTCTTCGCGAGACCGCTCAGTGGAAGCTGTCGCCGCAGGCGCAGCTGCCCGAGGCGTTGGGGTTGTCGATCGTGAACCCCTGCTCCGAGATCGTGTCCTTGAAGTCGATCATGGCGCCGTCCAGGTACGGCACGGACATGCTGTCGACGATGACCTCGACGCCGTCGAAGTCGACGGTCTCGTCGCCCTCGAGGTAGCGCTCGTCGAAGTAGAGCTGGTAGATCAGGCCCGAGCAGCCGCCCGGCTGGACGGCGACGCGCAGGCGCAGGTCGTCGCGACCCTCCTGGTCGAGGAGGTTCTTCACCTTGGTCGCCGCGGCGTCCGTGAGGCCCACGCCGTGAGCGCGCGTGTCGGCGACGGTGGTGCCGGCCAGATCGGCGGCGGACAGTGTCGTGTCGGTCATGACGCTCCTAACGGGGATGCGGTCGGTTGCGTCGATTCTACCGCCCGTCGGCGGCGAGGGGATCGGATCATGCGGTGCGCGCGTCGATCCGGCCGAGCAGCAGCGTCTCGGCGCGCACGGCGTTGCGGAACGTCTCGAGGTGCAGCGACTCGTTCGGGCTGTGCGCGCGCGAGTGCGGGTCCTCCACGCCCGTGACCAGGATCTGCGCGCCCGGGAACTGACGCACGAGATCCGCGATGAACGGGATGGATCCGCCCACGCCGAGGTCGACGGCGTCCTTGCGGTAGCCGTCGCGCATGGCGTCGCGGGCCTCGGCGACCGCCCAGCCGCTCGTGTCCACGAGGAACCCGTCGCCCAGGTCGACGTCGCTGAAGGTGAGCTGCGCGCCGAACGGCGCGTGCGCGCGGAGATGCGCCTCGATCGCGGCGTACGCCTCGGTCGCATCCTGCCCCGGCGCGACGCGCGCGCTGACCACGACGGTGACCTCGGGCGAGAGCGTGTTGGACGCCGCCGCGACGCTCGTGAAGTCGATGCCCGTGACGGTGATCGACGGCTTGTTCCAGATGCGCGAC
This sequence comes from Microbacterium rhizophilum, assembly GCF_039605615.1. Taxonomy (NCBI): domain Bacteria; kingdom Bacillati; phylum Actinomycetota; class Actinomycetes; order Micrococcales; family Microbacteriaceae; genus Microbacterium; species Microbacterium rhizophilum. The sequence goes on from NZ_JBCNUN010000001.1 coordinate 655,900, forward strand.
AGGATGGCGCCCTCGCCGATCGGCTGGACGCCGACGGGCAGGCCGGCCTCGTCGCGCAGTGTCGCCTCGGTGTACTCCGGCGTCTCGGTCTCGCGCACCGTGAGCCCCTCCACGGCCACCGCACCGGTGTCGTCCCACAGGGTGGCCAGCAGCTTGATGGTCGCGAGCATCGCGTCGGGCACCGCTCCCCCGAACATGCCGGAGTGCGACGCGTGCTCGAGCGTGCGCACGGTGAGGTGGAACGTCGCGTTGCCGCGCAGCGACACCGTGACGGCCGGGGTCTCGGAGTCCCAGTTGCCCGAGTCGGCCACGACGATCACGTCGCTGCGCATGGCGTCGGCATTGTCGGCGAGGAAGGCGCCGAACGAGCGGGATCCGAACTCCTCCTCGCCCTCGATGAACAGCACGATGCCGAGATCCAGGTCGTCGCCGGCGACCTCGCGCAGCGCCCGCAACGACGCGATGTGCGCCATCACGCCCGCCTTGTCGTCGGCGGCGCCGCGGCCGTACAGGCGTCCGTCGCGCACGGTGGGCTCGAACGGCGGCGTCTCCCACAGCGCCTCGTCGCCCGGGGGCTGCACGTCGTGGTGCGCGTAGAGCATCACGGTGGGCCGGCCGTTGCGGGCGGCCCGCGTGGCGAGGATCGCCGGCTGGCCCTGCTCATCCGTCCCCGGGATCCGCGCGGTCAGGATGCGCACCTCGTCGAACACGCCGGTGCCCTCCGCGAGCTCGGCGATCGCGCGCGCGCCGCGCTGCAGCTGCTCCTGGTCGAACGCGGGCCAGGCGATGCCCGGGATGCGCACGAGCCGGCCGAGGTCGGCGAGCGCCGCCGGGATGCCTCCTTCCGCTGCGTCGAGGAGCGACTGATCCACAGGAGGCACCGAAGTCATGCGGGTAATCTTAGGTCGATCCCCCTCCACCGATCCGAGGTGCATTGACGTGAGCAAGACCCCCGCCCCCTCTGAGGGCCTCTCCAAGGGCTCGAGCCTGAACGGCGAGGTGATCGGCGAGATCGCCACCGGCAAGGGCCGGCCGACTCCGACACGCGCCGAGCGCGAGGCCGCGAACCGCCGCCCGCTCGTCGCGAACACCAAGGAGGCCAAGGCGCGCGCCCGCGCCGAGCTGCGCGAGCGCCAGGACCGCGCCCGCGTCGGCATGGCCAACGGCGAGGAGAAGTTCCTGCCGGCCCGCGACAGGGGCCCGCAGAAGCGCTTCGCGCGCGACTACACGGACTCCGGCTGGCACCTCGGCGAGTTCCTGATGCCCGCCATGATCGTGGTGATCATCGCGACGTTCATCCCCATGGAGTTCTTCCAGTACTACGCGTTCGTGGCGCTGTGGGTGTTCATCTTCTTCGTGGTGGGCGACATGATCATCCTGTCCACGACGGTCAAGCGGAAGGCCGCCGCGAAGTTCGGCGGCAAGGAGAAGCTCGAGAAGGGCCTCGGCTGGTACGCCGCGATGCGCTCGGTGCAGATGCGCTTCATGCGCCTGCCGAAGCCTCAGGTCAAGCGCGGCGAGCGCCCGGCTTCCTGATTCGCCTGCAGAACCGCCCCCGTGCCTGTCGAGGCACGGGGGCGGTTCTGTTTCGAGGTCAGCGGGCGGCGCGGAGGTCCCGCAGGCCGTCGTTGATCTGCTTGGCCCAGAGCGGGCCGCGGTAGAGGAAGGCCGTGTAGCCCTGGACGAGGGTCGCGCCGTTGTCGAGGCGCTCCTGCACGTCCGCGGCGGTCTCGACGCCGCCGGCCGAGATCACGCAGAAGTCGTCGGGAACGGCGCCGCGCACGGCGCGCAGCACCTCGAGCGAGCGCTCCTTCAACGGCGCGCCGGACAGGCCGCCGGCTCCCATCGCCTCGACCTCGGCCGCGTCGGTGCGCAGGCCCGCGCGCGAGATCGTGGTGTTGTTCGCGATGATGCCGGCGAGGCCCTCGGACACGGCCAGGCGCGCGATCGCGGCGATCTCGTCGTCCGGCAGATCCGGCGCGATCTTGACCAGGACGGGCGTGGATCCCGCCGTGTCGCGGACCGCGCGCAGCAGCGGAGCCAGCGTCGCGACGGCCTGCAGGCCGCGCAGGCCCGGCGTGTTCGGCGACGACACGTTGACCGCGAGGTAGTCGGCGAGCGGGGCGAGCATCCGGGCGCTCGCGACGTAGTCCGCGGTGGCCTCGTCCACATCCACGACGCGGCTCTTGCCGATGTTGGCGCCGACGATCGCGCCCGTACGGCGCAGCCGCGCCAGGCGGCGGGCCGCGGCCGCGGCGCCGCGGTTGTTGAAGCCCATCCGGTTGATCACCGCGCGGTCGGCGACGAGCCGGAACAGCCGCGGCTTCGGGTTGCCGTCCTGCGGGATCGCCGTGACGGTGCCGACCTCGACGTGGCCGAAGCCGAGGGCCTCGAGCCCGCGCACCCCGACGGCGTTCTTGTCGAAGCCGGCGGCGACGCCGAACGGCGACGGGAAGACGTGGCCGAGCGCCGCGACGGCGAGCTCGGGTGCGGGCCGCGTGAGGCGGCGCGCGACGGCGGCGACCGGCGCGATGCCCGCCGCGCGGATCACGGCCATGCCGAGGTGGTGGGCCGTCTCGGGATCGAAGCGCGTCAGGACGTGACGGAAGAGGAGGGGATACATCCGCTCCAGGCTATCGGTCGCGGTGGCGTCAGTCGGATCCGCCGGCGACGGCCGCCGCGTCGCCCAGCGCGCCGCGTGCGTGGTCGGCCCGCAACTCGGCGATCGACGCCTCGAAGTCCTCGAGCGACTCGAACGCCTGGTAGATGCTCGCGAACCGCAGGTAGGCGACCTCGTCGAGCTCGCGCAGTGGCCCCAGGATCGCCAGCCCGATCTCGTTCGCGTCGATCTGGCTCAGACCGGTCTGGCGGACGGCCTCCTCCACCCGCTGGGCGAGGATCGCGAGATCCGCGTCCGTGACGGGGCGGCCCTGGCACGCCTTGCGCACGCCCGAGATCACCTTGTCTCGGCTGAACGGCTCCACCGCGCCCGAGCGCTTGATGACGTTCAGGCTCGCGGTCTCGATCGTCGAGAAGCGTCCGCCGCACTTCGGGCACTGCCGACGTCGGCGGATCGAGAGACCGTCGTCGCTCGTGCGGGAGTCGATGACACGGGAGTCGCCGTGACGGCAGAACGGGCAGTGCATAACGCGACAGCCTACGCGCCGGCGCCTGGGAGGTCCGCGCCGGCGAAGCGCGCCGTGACCGCCTCGCCGTGCGCGGGAAGCGCCTCCGCCTCCGCGAGCGCCACGATGGCGCCCCGCACCTGCGCGAGCGCCGCCCGGTCGTACTCGATGACCTGCTGCGGGCGCAGGAACGTGTGCGACCCGAGACCGGCCGCGTAGCGCGCCTGTCCCCCGGTCGGCAGGACGTGGTTGGATCCGGCGAGGTAGTCGCCGAGGCTCACGGGCGCGTACGACCCGACGAACACCGCACCGGCGCTCGTGCAGCGCGCGGCCGACGCGGCCCCGTCCGCGGCGTGGATCTCGAGGTGCTCGGGAGCGTAGGCGTTGCTGAAGGCCTCGGCCGCCGCGAGGTCGTCGACCAGCACGATGGCCGACTGCTCCCCCGCCAGGGCGGCCGCGACGCGCTCCCGGTGGCGCGTGGCGGCCGCGACGCGCTCGACCTCGGCGACGACGGCGTCCGCAAGCCGCGCGGACGGAGTCACGAGCACGGCGGAGGCCTGTTCGTCGTGCTCGGCCTGGCTCACGAGGTCGTAGGCGACCAGGCGCGGATCGGCCGTGTCGTCCGCGATGATCAGGATCTCCGTGGCGCCCGCCTCGGAGTCGGTGCCCACGACGCCCGCCACGGCGCGCTTGGCGGCCGCGACGAAGTTGTTGCCCGGGCCCGAGACCACGTCGACGGGCTCGAGGTCGAGCGAGGCGACGCCGTGGGCCAGCGCGCCGATCGCCCCCGCGCCGCCCATGGCGTAGACCTCCTCGATGCCGAGCAGGCCCGCCGCGGCGAGGATCGTGGGGTGCACCCGCCCGTCGTGACCGCGCTGCGCAGGAGACGCGAGCGCGACGCTGCGCACGCCCGCGACCTGCGCGGGCACGACGTTCATCACGACGCTCGACGGGTAGACGGCCTTGCCGCCCGGCACGTAGACGCCCACGCGCGAGACCGGCTGCCAGCGCTGCGTCACGCGGGCGCCGGGCGCGAGCTCGGTCACGCGGGGTGCCGGGATCTGCGCGGCGGACGCCTCGCGCACGCGCCGGATCGCCTCGCCCAGCGCCGCGCGGACGTCGGGATCCAGGGAGGCGACCGCGTCGGCGATGTGCTCGGCGGGCACGCGCACGGCGTGTCCCGAGACGCCGTCGAAGCGCTCGGCCTGCTCGCGCAGCGCGGCCTCGCCGCGCACACGCACGTCGTCGACGATCTCGGCCGCGACATGCAGCGCGGTCGCGCGGGCCTCCGCGGCGCGAGGGACGACGGCGAGCAGTTCCGCGACCCGGAGCGCCCGGCCGCGGAGATCGATGGTGCGCATCCCTCTATTCTGTCAGCCGCGCTCCGTCGGCCGTGCGGGCCGTGGGTGCGCTCAGCCGCGCGTGATGCCCGAGACGTCGTGCAGGTACCCGATGCGGCCGTCGTCGTGACGGACCACGTACGACTCGCCGCGGTCCTCGATGACGAGGGCCCACGCGGTCGGTCCGATGCGGAACAGGGGCGAGCCGTAGGCGTCGACCACATCCCGTTCCTCCGGGGCGAGGGCCCAGAACGCCTGCGGCGCGGCCGCCGCGGGCTCGGGGTTGGTCACGGCGCCGGCGTCGGCGTCGAGCACCGGGTCGGGCGCGGTGGCGGGCTCGGGCACCTGCTCGGGCTCGGGCTCGGGCTCGGCCGCGTATTCGACGGTCGGGTCGGAGGGGATGCGGACGGCCGTCGTCGTGATGTCATCGATCTCGTCGCCGGCCGGCGCGGGCACCGCCTGATCGAGTGGCGCGGACGACTCGGTGGCGGCCGTGTGGTCGACGACCTGCTCCGCGATCGCCTCGGCCTCGGACGTGTACCCGGGAGCCGTCGCGGGCTGCTCGGCCGGGAAGGGCTCAACGGGACCCGTCGCGAGCGGGAACTGCTGGCCGTAGGCCGGCGGCTGCCCGTGGGGCGCGCCGTACTGCGGCTGGCCATAGGGCTGCTGGCCGTAGGGCTGCTGACCGTAGGGCGCCTGCGGCGCACGGCCGTACGCCTGCTGGCCGTACGCGGGCTGGCCATGAGGCGGCTGGCCCCATACGGGCTGACCGTACGGCGCCTGGCCCTGCGGCGACTCGCCGTACGCCTGCTGACCGTAGCCGTGCGGCGGCTGCCCGTACTGCCGGCCATGAGGCTGCGCGGCCTGGGCGGGCTGTCCCCAGGGGGGCGCGGGCGCCTGCGGCTCGGGGCGGGGACGCCGCGCCACCCGACGCGGATCCCGCGCGACGGGGTGCGCGGCGGACTCCGGACGGCCCGCGAAGTCCTCCTTGAACGGTCCCACGAACGGCGCCACGACGGTGAAGAAGACGCCCGCCAGGCTCAGCAGCAGCTCCAGCCACACCACCCACGTGATTCCGAAGCCGAACTCGTCGAAGATGTTCTGGAAGCCGTAGCCGACGGTGCTCAGCCACATCGCCGCGGCGATCGAGAACGCCACCGACGCGAACTGATCGGCGGACAGCGAGCCGATGCGCCCGCGCGCCGAGCTCGAGAGCCGGCGGATCAGGAGCAGCACGCCCGCCGCGACCGGCAGGCCGACGGCGAGGATCCAGTCGAGCGACGCCGTCCAGATCGGCGCGTACCCGAAGTCGTACATCGAGAAGAAGGACAGCAGGAAGATCAGGGCCGCGAGCCCGACGAGGATCGCCTCCCGGACCGTGAACGGCCCGACGCCGTGCAGCGGCGCCGCTCCGTCGCCCGCGGACTCCTCGGCCGGGGCCTGCTCGGGAGCGGGCGGCTGCTGGGGCTGATCGGTCACGCTGATCCTCTCGATACGCGGCTCGGATGCGGACGATCCTACCGGCGGGTCAGGTCGGCCTCACGGGGCAGTTCGCTCGGTGCGCGCGCGACTCAGCCGAGGCACTGCGGACCCAGTAGCGACTTCAGGTCGCCGAAGAGGTCCGCCGTGACCTGAACGGGCATCGGCACCTCGAACACCTTGGCCGAGCGGCCCCGGTGCATCTTGAGCCGCACCTCGGTCTCCCCCGCGTGACGGCGCAGGGTGTCCGCGAGATCCTGCACGATCTGCTCGGTCGCGCGCTGCTCGGGCAGCACCAGCGTGAGGGGACCCGCCTCGTCGAACGAGCCGATGTCAGGCGCGAACGCCGACTGCGCGTGCAGATTCATGCCGTCGTCGCGGCGCGACACGCGCCCCTTCACGACGAGGATCGCGTCCTGCTGCAGCACCGGCTGGAACTCGGTGTAGGTCTTGCCCATGAACATGACCGTGACCTCGCCCTCGAAGTCCTCGATCGTGATCATGCCGTAGGGGTTGCCGCTCGACTTCGCCACGCGGTGCTGGGCGCTCGTGACGAGGCCCGCGACCGTGACCTGGTCGCCGTCCTGAAGGTCCTCCGACGCCAGCAGCGCGCTGATGGTGATGGAGCGGTGCTTGGCCAGCGGCACCTCGAGGCCCGCGAGCGGGTGGTCGGACACATACAGGCCGAGCATCTCGCGCTCGAACCCGAGCTTGTCCTTCTTCGTCCACTCCGGCCGATCCGGCACCTTCTGCACGGTCTGAGGCTCGTCCCACAGGCTGTCGAAGTCGAACCCGATCGCGCCGCCCGCGGCGTTGCGCTTGTCGGTGACCGCGACCTCGACCGCGCTCTCGTGGATCTCGACGAGCGCGCGGCGCGTCGATCCGGTCGAGTCGAACGCCCCGGCCTTGATGAGCGATTCGACCGTGCGCTTGTTCGCCACGTGCAGCGGCACGCGGTGCAGGAAGTCATGGAACGACGTGTACGGCCCGTCTTCGCGCGAGGCCACGATGCCGTCGACCACGTTCGTGCCGACGTTGCGGACCGCCCCGAGGCCGAAGCGGATGTCGGTGCCGACGGCGGCGAAGTAGTTGATCGACTCGGAGACGTCGGGCGGCAGCACCTTGATGCCCATGCGGCGGCACTCGTTGAGGTACAGCGCCATCTTGTCCTTCGAGTCGCCGACGCTCGTCAGCAGGGCCGCCATGTACTCGGCCGGGTAGTGCGCCTTCAGGTACGCGGTCCAGTAGGACACGAGGCCGTAGGCGGCGGAGTGCGCCTTGTTGAACGCGTAGTCGGAGAACGGCAGCAGGATGTCCCACAGCGCCTTGATCGCGGCCTCGCCGAAGCCGCGCTCCTTCATGCCGCCCGAGAAGCCCTCGTACTGCTTGTCGAGCTCGGACTTCTTCTTCTTGCCCATCGCGCGCCGCAGGATGTCGGCCTGGCCGAGACTGAATCCGGCCACCTTCTGCGCGATGGCCATGACCTGCTCCTGGTAGATGATCAGGCCGTAGGTGGTGTCGAGGATGTCGCGCAGCGGCTCCTCGAGCTCGGGATGGATCGGCGTGATCGGCTGCAGGCCGTTCTTGCGCAGCGCGTAGTTGGTGTGCGAGTTCGCGCCCATGGGGCCCGGGCGGTACAGGGCGATGACGGCCGAGATGTCCTCGAAGTTGTCCGGCTTCATGAGACGCAGGAGCGACCGCATGGGCCCGCCGTCGAGCTGGAACACGCCGAGCGTGTCGCCGCGGGCGAGCAGATCGTACGCGGCGCGGTCCTCGAGCTCCAGCTTCTCGAGGTCGAGCTCCTCGCCCCGGTTCAGCCGGATGTTGTCGAGCGCGTCCGAGATGATCGTCAGGTTGCGCAGGCCCAGGAAGTCCATCTTGATCAGGCCGAGCGACTCGCAGGCCGGGTAGTCGAACTGCGTGACGATCTGGCCGTCCTGCTCGCGGCGCATGATCGGGATGATGTCGAGCAGCGGCTCGCTCGACATGATGACGCCTGCCGCGTGCACGCCCCACTGGCGCTTCAGGCCCTCGAGTCCGACCGCGCGGTCGTAGACCGTCTTGGCCTCGGGATCGGTGTCGATCAGCGTGCGGAACTCGCTGGCCTCCTTGTAGCGCGGGTGCTCGGGGTTGAACATGCCGTCGAGCGGCATGTCCTTGCCCATCACCGCGGGCGGCATGGCCTTGGTGAGGCGCTCGCCCATCGAGAACGGGAAGCCGAGCACGCGGCCGGCGTCCTTGAGCGCCTGCTTCGACTTGATGGTGCCGTAGGTGACGATCTGCGCGACGCGCTCGGAGCCGTACTTGCGGGTGACGTACTCGATCACCTCGCCGCGGCGGCGGTCGTCGAAGTCGACGTCGAAGTCGGGCATCGAGACGCGGTCGGGGTTGAGGAAGCGCTCGAAGATCAGGCCGTGCTCGAGCGGGTCGAGGTCGGTGATGCGCATGGCGTACGCCACCATCGAGCCGGCGCCCGATCCGCGGCCCGGACCCACGCGGATCCCGTTGTCCTTGGCCCAGTTGATGAAGTCGGCGACCACGAGGAAGTAGCCCGGGAAGCCCATCTGCAGGATGATGCCGGTCTCGTACTCGGCCTGCTTGCGCACCCTGTCGGGGATGCCGTCGGGGTACCGGTAGTGCAGGCCCGCCTCGACCTCCTTGATGAGCCAGCTGTCCTCGGTCTCGCCGTCGGGCACCGGGAAGCGCGGCATGTAGTTGGCCGCGGTGTTGAACTCGACCTCGCAGCGCTCCGCGATCAGCAGCGTGTTGTCGCAGGCCTCGGGGTTGTCGCGGAACAGGTGGCGCATCTCCTGCGCGGTCTTGACGTAGTAGCCGTCGCCGTCGAACTTGAAGCGGTTCGGGTCGTCCAGCGTGGATCCGGACTGCACGCACAGCAGCGCCGCGTGCGCGTCGGCCTCGTGCTGGTGCGTGTAGTGCGAGTCGTTCGTCGCGACGAGCGGGATCCCGAGGTCCTTCGAGATCCTGATCAGGTCCGTCATGACACGGCGCTCGATCGAGAGGCCGTGATCCATGATCTCGGCGAAGTAGTTCTCCTTGCCGAAAATGTCCTGGAACTCCGCGGCCGCCGCGCGCGCCGCCTCGTACTGCCCGAGGCGCAGGCGCGTCTGGATCTCGCCCGACGGGCATCCGGTCGTCGCGATCAGGCCCTTGCCGTACGTCTGCAGCAGCTCGCGGTCCATGCGCGGCTTGAAGTAGTACCCCTCCATGCTCGAGAGCGAGCTGAGCCGGAACAGGTTGTGCATGCCCTCGGTCGTCTGGCTCCACATCGTCATGTGGGTGTACGCACCGGCACCCGAGACGTCGTCGCTCTTCTGGTCGGGCGAGCCCCACTGCACGCGCGACTTGTCGCTGCGGTGCGTGCCCGGGGTGACGTAGGCCTCGAGGCCGATGATCGGCTTGATGCCCGACGCCTGCGCGGCCTTGTAGAACTCGAACGCCGCGAACGTGTTGCCGTGGTCGGTCACCGCGATCGCCGGCATGCCGTAATCGGCCGCCGCCTGGGTCATCGCGCCGATCTTCGCCGCCCCGTCGAGCATCGAGTACTCGCTGTGCACGTGCAGGTGGACGAAGGAGTCGGAGGCCATGGATCGAGTCTAGGTTCGGCCACCGACACGAGCGCCCGGCGACCCCGGGTGTCGGGATCGCCGGGCGCGCTGGATCAGTCGGTCGGCGCGGGAGCGGAGTCGACGACCTCGTACGCGAAGGTGGAGCGGCTCGCCCAGGCCGGCAGCCCGTCGAGCTCCTGCTCGCCCCCGCTCAGCGCACCCGACCTCGTCACGCCGAGCACGACTCCTCGCGCGGTGTCGATCTCGATCAGCGTCCACGCGTCCCACCACTCCGTCGACCAGGAGAACCGGATCGTCGTCACGTCGCCGTCGACGGATTCGATGGACGAGCCGCCCAGAAGCGCCAGCACGCGCAGCCACGCGGCGCGACGCTCGGGAGGCGCCGCGGCGTTGCCGATGCTGTCGGCGAGCGTCTCGACGATGGAGTTGTCGGACGCGGCGCTGTCGGGATCCTGCTCCCCCATCGACGTTCGCATCCATGCGAGCAACTCGCGCGGATCCGTCGGCTGGTCGGCCCAGTACTCACGGTTGTCGAGGTAGTACGTGTGATCGGACTCGCCGAACGCCCCTGGCCCCTGGTAGGCGCCGCCCGGTGCGCTCAGGGCGGACGGGGCAGCGCCGAAGCGGCCACCGTTCTGTGTGGTGAACTCGAGGGTCGCCTGCTCCGCCTGGTCGCCGTACGAGGCGACCAGGTCGGTCTCGCCACTCGCCTGGATCCACGCCCCGCTTCGATCCGACGGAATGTACAGCTCCGTCGTGCCCCGCAACTGCAGCACCGCCTCCGCCTCCGCCACGTCCCCGTTGTTGAATCGCGACGTCTCATCCGGCATGTCGGCGTCCCACGGGACGAACCACTCGCCGCTGTCGGATACGCGAAGGAAGGAACCTGCCGGCACCTCGAACGCCTCGCCCGTCACCGCCACATCGGCGGCCTCCTCCAGGACCGCCGCCACCGCGCTCTCCGGCGGTGCGACGACGTTCCCGATCACGAGCGCGCCGACGATCCCCGCGGCGACCAGCCCGCCCGCGCCAATCCATCCGATCCGGCGCCGCGCGGGCTTGTGCTCTGCCCGGGCGATCTCACGCAGCAGCGCCTGCCGCGCGGTGTTCAGCTGCGCGCCGTCCACCTGCGCCTCGTCGGCGCGGATCTCACGCACGCGTTCCATAAGCGACATCGCTCTCCTCCTTCGCCATCCAGGTCAGTCGGGTCGCGGAATGCGATCCCGGTGGCGCGAGCTTGCGGCGGACGCGGTTCAGCCGCGACCGGACGGTGCCGATCGGCACGCCGAGCGCCTCGGCGATCTGCTCGTACGTGAGGTCGCCCCACGCGTAGAGCAGCAGCGTGTCCCGATCCTTCGCCGACAGCTGCGCGATCCGCGGTCCGAGCTCTCGGACCGCGGTGGACGCGTCCATCCGCGCGTCCGCCTCGCCGGCGTGCGATCCGGCGATCCCGTCGTCGGCGCCCGCGGCGTGCTCGAACGCGCGCCACTGCGCGGCCTCGGTCGCGCGGTGCTTCTTGATCACGCGCGTCGCAATGCCGAGCAGCCAGGGCCGCGCGGTGTCCCAGCGCGTGTCGAACGACCCGCGGCGCCGGAACGCCACGAGGAACGTCTCGCTGAGGACGTCGTCCACCGCGTCCCGCCCCACGCGCCGGCGGGCATACCCTCCGATCGCCGTCGCGTGCCGCTCGAAGATCTCCGAGAACAGCCCGGGGCTGCCCACGGAGCTCGCGATGATCTCGCTGTCTGTGCTCACACCAGGTATTGCCTGGATCGGCGGGTCCGGTTCACGCGGATCATTCTGATGCACGATTCGTGACGCCGCTTGCCCCGAAGTGACGCCCCAGAGGCGCGAACGCCGTCAGTTCGCGGCAAGCGGATCAGTCGGTCGGCGCGGCGCGGTCGTCCACGCGGGCGGTGAGGCCGTCGATGCGGGCGATGGCGTCGGCGAGGCCGGCGACGGATGCCCACAGGTCCGGATGCGCGGCGCGCACCTCGTCGAGCGAGAGGCCGGCCGAGCGCAGCGTCGCGAGGTCGTAGCTGAGATTGGTGCGCGTGCTCGCCAGCGCTCCGCGCAGCGCCGCGGCGGCGACGGCCACATCGGCGACCAGGGCCGGGGCGCCATGCGCGGCGAGGTGCTCCAGGTCCGGGATAGCCGCGCGGGCGCGGTCGCCGAGGAGCGCGGACGAGCGGGCGGCATCGAGCGACGCATCGCGGATCGCGTCCTCTCGTCCGGCGTCGTCGCGCCGGAACGCGGCGCCGAACGCGGCCGACGCGGCGGCATCCTCGTCCGCGGCGACGAGCGCGGCCTCCCGCAGCGCGCGGGCACGCTCGCGCACCTCGTCGTGCCCGGAGTACCCGGCCACCATCGACATCAGCCCGGCTGCGATCGCCAGCATGACGCCCGCCGCCGCTCCCCCGCCCGGATCGCCGTTCGCCTCCGCCAGGCCCGCGGTCCAGCGATCGATCGTCGCATCGCGCGTCGTGATCCGGTCGTCCATGAGGCCATCCTCGCGAGCCGCGGCGACGGGCGGCCAGGTCTTGACAGCGCTACCGCAGGTCCCGTCGCATCACCACGCGCGGGAAGCCGCCGGAGACCGAGTCGGTGTCGGCCGCCTTCGCGAAGCCCGCCCGCTCGAACTGGGCCCGGAACCCCACGAACGCCATCGTCTGATCCACCTTCGCACCGCGGTTGTCGACCGGGTATCCCTCGATCGCCGGCGCGCCGCGCTCGCGCGCGAACGCGACGGCGCCCTCCAGCAGCCGGTCCAGGATCCGCTGCCCGCGATGCCCCGGGCGGACGCGGAAGCACCACACGCTCCACACGGGCACGTCGTCGACGTGCGGGATCCTGCGGCTGCGCGCGAACTGGGTGTCGGCGCGTGGCGCGACCCCCGCCCATCCGACCGGCTCGTGGCCGTCGTAGGCGAGCACGCCCGGCGGCAGGTCGGACGCGCACATCCGCCGCACGTACTCGCCGCGCTCGGGGCCCGCCAGCGACGAGTTCACCCTGCCCGGCACGCGGTGGCTCAGGCACCAGCACACGTTCGCGTCGGGGTTCCTCGGCCCGACCAGCACCCGCACGCCCTCGAAGTCGGTCGCCGCCCGCACCTCGATCACCATGCCGCCAGCGTGCCACCGACCGCCGACATCCGCGAGACAGCACCGCCCCGCCGAGACAGCACGTGCCACCTGCGGTCTCGGCGGGGCGCTGCAGTCTCGGCGGGGCGCTGCAGTCTCGGTGCGGGTGGGCGGGCGGGCCTGCCGCGGCGGGGTCACTCCCCGCGCAGCACCGCCAGGGCGTGCGCGAGGTCCGCGGGGTAGTCCGACGTGAACGTGACCCAGTCGCCCGTGGCGGGGTGAGCGAAGGAGAGCTCGTGGGCGTGCAGCCACTGGCGCGTGAGGCCGAGGCGGGCCGACAGCGTCGGATCGGCGCCGTACAGCGGGTCGCCCACGCACGGATGCCGGTGCGCGGCCATGTGCACGCGGATCTGGTGCGTGCGGCCCGTCTCGAGATGGATCTCGAGCAGCGACGCCCCCGGGAACGCCTCGATGGTCTCGTAGTGCGTGACGGAGTCCTTGCCGTCGGGCGTGACGGCGAACTTCCACGAGTGGCTCGGGTGGCGCCCGATGGGCGCGTCGATCGTGCCGACGAGCGGATCCGGGTGCCCCTGCACGACCGCGTGATAGATCTTGTCGACCGTGCGCTCCTTGAAGGCGCGCTTGAGCACGGTGTACGCGTGCTCGGTCTTGGCCACGACCATCAGGCCGCTCGTGCCGACGTCGAGGCGGTGCACGATGCCCTGCCGCTCGGCGGCGCCGCTGGTCGCCACGCGCACGCCGGCGGCGACAAGCGCGCCGAGCACGGTCGGGCCCTCCCAGCCGATCGACGGATGCGCCGCGACGCCGACCGGCTTGTCGACGACGACGATGTGGTCGTCCTGGTACGCGATCCCGAGATCCGGCACCTCTACCGGGACGATCCGCGGCTCCTCCTTCGGTCGCCACGAGACATCCAGCCACGCGCCGCCGATCACGCGGTCGGACTTGCCGACCGCGACGCCGTCGAGCTCCACGCCGCCGGCCTCGGCGACCTCGGCCGCGAACGTGCGCGAGAAGCCGAGCATCTTCGCGAGGGCGGCGTCGACGCGCGATCCGTCGAGCCCGTCGGGGACGGGCAGGCGGCGAGACTCCATCAGGGCTCCCGCGGGCTGTCCGCCGCGGCGGCCTCGTCGGCGACCTGCTCGGCCGCGGCCTCGGCGGCCGTCTTGCGGCCGGATCCGTCCAGCGCGAGCCCGAACAGCGTCAGCGCGGCGATCGTGATCATGCTGCAGACGATGAACACGTCGGCGACGTTGTAGATCGCGGGCATCATCCAGGGCGTGGAGATGAAGTCGACCACGTGGCCCACCGCGAAGCCGGGCTCGCGGAACAGTCGGTCGGTGAGGTTGCCCAGGACGCCGCCGAGCAGCAGTCCCAGGACGACGGCCCACACGCGCGAGCGCACGCGCGTGAGCGCGAGCCAGACGATGCCGCATGCGACGAGAGCGAGGGCGATCGTGAAGACCCAGGTGACGCCCTCGCCGATCGAGAACGCGGCGCCGGCGTTCAGGATCAGGTACCACTGCAGCGCCTCGCCGAGGACGGGGACGGGCGTCTCGGGCGGCAGGGAGGTCAGGACGAGATGCTTGGCGAACTGGTCGGCGGCCAGCACCAGGATCGCGAGGATCGCGATGGTGGTGCTGGCCGCCGCCGTACGCAGGGGTGCGCGGTCGGTCAAGACCGGCTCAGAGACCGATCGCCGAGACCGGCGTGTCGCCGGAGGTCGAGCCCGCGGTGTCCAGGTCCTTCAGCTTCGACTCGAAGTAGCTGCGCATCTGGGCGCGGTAGTCGCGCTCGAACTGACGCAGCTCGGTGATGCGGCCCTCGAGGGTCGAGCGCTCGCGCTCGTACTTCTCGTTCAGCTCGCGCTGCTTCGACTCGGCCTCGCCGCGGATGCGGTCGGCCTCGGCCTTGGCCTCGTCGACCAGCTGCTCGGCCATCTGGCGGCCCTCGGCGACGTGCTCGTCGTGCAGGCGCTGCGCGCGCTCGATGATGCTCGCGGCGCTGGTGGCCGTGCTGGAGACGTCGGTCTGCGCGACGGGCGCGGGAGCCGGCGTGGGCTCGGGGGCCGGCGTGGGCTCCGGCTCGGCCGGAACCTCGGCGGCGGGCGCCTCGACGGCAGCGGCGGCCTCGGCCGGCGCGAGCTCGCCCGACTCGTACTTGGCGAGCTTCGCCTTCAGCTCGTCGTTCTCCGCGATCGTCTTGCGCCACTCGACGACGATCTCGTCCAGGAAGTCGTCGACCTCGTCCGGGTCGAAGCCCTCCTTGAACCGGACGTGCTGGAACTGCTTGGTGACGACGTCATCCGGCGTCAATGCCATGGGTGGCTCCTCTTCCGTGGGGTGTCTGTGGCCGTGGGCCGAGCCCTGGGCACTTCTCCGTGTGCAAGCATAACCGTCCCCTCCGGCCCCGCGAGAGGCGAGGTGGCGGCGGAACTCAGTATCCCGTGAACGCGCGCGTCACCGACAGCAGCACGAAGCACAGGAGCATCGTCAGCGCGAAGGCGAAGTCGATGGCGATCCCGCCCATCCGCAGCGGCGGGATGAACCGCCGGAAGAACCGGATCGGCGGGTCGGTGAGCGTGTACGTCACCTCCGCGACCACGAGGAGCGGACCCTTGGGGCGCCACTCGCGGTTGAACATCGGGATGTACTCGAGCACCAGCCTCGCGAACAGCACGAGGATGTAGAGCAGGACGACGACGTTGAGGATCGAGGCGATCAGCCCGATGGGACCCACGACCAGACGAGGCGAGGCGCGTCAGGCCTGCGCGAAGGGCGCGGACTCCGGGTCCGCGTGCGCGATCCCACCGTCACCCGACACAGCGATGTTCTCGGGCGAGAGCAGGAAGACCTTGCTCGTGACGCGCTCGATGCGACCGTAGAGGCCGAGCGACAGGCCGCTCGCGAAGTCGATCAGGCGGCGCGCGTCGGCGTCGCTCATCTGCGAGAGGTTGATGATGACCGGGATGCCGTCGCGGAAGTGCTCGGCGATCATCTGCGCGTCACGGTACTGCTTCGGATGCACCGTCACGATCTCGTTCACGGCAGCCGCCGCAGGCTGGCGGACGACGGCCGGACGGCGCAGCGGCGTGACGGGCGCGGGCTTCGCGTCGTCGTGCTGCGGCTCGTCGCGGTGAGCGCGCTGAGGCTGCTGCTCGTGCGCATCCTCGTACTCCTCTTCGTCGGCAAGGCCGAGATAGACCATCGTCTTCTTGAGCGGGTTCGCCATGGCGTCCTCCGTTGTCTGCTCGTCTGTTTCGAGGCTACGCCCGGGGCGGGCGCGGTCCCGTGATTGCGGATCCGATCCGCAGGTGTGTCGCACCGCAGGCGATCGCCTCGGCGAAATCGGCCGTCATGCCGGCGGAGATCCAGGTCGCGTCGGGCACGACCGCGCGCACGCGCGCGGCGTATCCGGCCAGGCGCTCGAACGCGGGAGCCGGCGGCTCGTCGAGCGGCGCGACGGCCATCACTCCCCGCAGTCGCAGCGTGCGTGCCGCGGCGATGCGCTCGGCGAGCGCCTCGACGCACTCGGGCGCGACGCCGCCACGACCCGGATCGTCCGTGAGGTTGATCTGGACCAGGACGTCCAGCACCGGATCGTCCGGATCGGCGGCCGCGTCGAGCGCGTCCGCGAGCCGGTCGCGATCCACCGAGTGCACGGCGCGCGCGGCCCGCCGGATCGCGCGGGCCTTGTTGGTCTGGGCCTGGCCGATGAAGTGCCAGGCGAGAGAGTCGAGATCGGCCGTGTCGGCAGCCTTCGCGCTCAGATCCTGCTGCCGGTTCTCACCCACGTCGCGCACCCCGAGGGCATGCAGCTCGCGCACCAGCGAGGCCGGATGGAACTTGGTCACCACGATGCGGGTGAGCTCGCCCGGATCGCGCCCCGCCGCACGCGCGACCTCGCCGAGGCGGAGATCCACATCGGCGAGGCGCTGAGCGAGGTCCGACACCCGCTTACTTGAGGAAGTCGGGGATGTCGAGGTCGTCGTCGCCGAACGCCGAGTCGAACGAGTCGTTCAGCACAGGGGCCTGCGCGGCGACCGCGACGGACTCGCGGGCGGGCTCGTCCCTCTTCGCGGGCTCGTCCGACGAGGTCGAGGTGCCCGGCAGCGTCGGCATCGGCGCGCGGCCCGACACGTGCGTCGGCACGTCCAGGCGCGTCTGCGGCTCGCCGCCGTCGAAGCCCGCCGCGATCACCGTGACGCGCACCTCGTCGCCCAGCGTGTCGTCGATGACCGTGCCGAAGATGATGTTCGCCTCGGGGTGCGCGGCCTCCTTGACGAGCTGCGCGGCGTCGTTGATCTCGAAGATGCCGAGGTTCGATCCGCCCTGGATCGACAGCAGCACGCCGTGCGCGCCCTCGATCGAGGCCTCGAGCAGGGGGGATTCGACCGCCAGCTCGGCGGCCTTGATGGCCCTGTCGGCGCCGCGCGCCGATCCGATGCCCATGAGCGCGGAACCCGCGCCCTGCATGACCGACTTGACGTCGGCGAAGTCGAGGTTGATCAGGCCCGGCGTGGTGATGAGGTCGGTGATGCCCTGCACACCGGCGAGGAGCACCTGGTCGGCGGTGGCGAACGCCTCGATCATCGAGATGCCGCGGTCGCTGATCTCGAGGAGGCGGTCGTTCGGCACGACGATGAGCGTGTCGACCTCTTCCTTGAGCTGCGCGACGCCCGCCTCGGCCTGGCTCTGGCGGCGACGGCCCTCGAAGGAGAAAGGCTTGGTCACGACGCCGATGGTGAGCGCGCCGATCGACTTGGCGATGCGCGCCACGACCGGGGCGCCGCCCGTGCCGGTGCCGCCGCCCTCGCCCGCCGTGACGAAGACCATGTCGGCACCCGCGAGCGCCTGCTCGATCTCCTCGGCGTGGTCCTCGGCGGCGCGGCGACCCACCTCGGGGTCGGCGCCGGCGCCCAGGCCGCGCGTGAGCTCGCGGCCCACGTCGAGCTTGACGTCGGCGTCGCTCATCAGCAGCGCCTGCGCGTCGGTGTTGACGGCGATGAACTCGACTCCGCGGAGACCGAGCTCGATCATGCGGTTGACGGCGTTCACGCCACCGCCGCCGACGCCGACGACCTTGATCACGGCGAGGTAGTTCTGGTTCTGGCTCATGCCGGCCTCCGTTTGCTCCGAACCCTGGTCTCATCCGGGCGCCTGAACCTTCACGTTCTAGATGAGGGTTAAAGTATTGCCCGGTATGCAATTCCTTCACTGAAGGTATGCGGGCCGGGAGCGCATGCCCGGATTGGGCGCGGGCGTGTCGCGAGTCGCGCCCGGAATCCGTCGATGCGGATGCGCGGGGTCGTCAGCGGACGATCGGGGCGCTCGGCGAGGACACGTCGTAGTACGCATAGCCGTCGGGGGCGACGAGCAGCACCGTGGCCTTCTTGGCCGAGTCGTCCGCGCTCCCCCACAGCACCTCGGTGCCGTCCTGCAGCGTGAGCGTCACGTCGTCTCGCGTCGTCGCGCGCGCGGACGCGACCAGGCTGTGCACCGAGTCGGGCAGGGAGCGCAGCACCTGCCCGACGGCCGCGAACGCGTGCGAGGTGAGACCGCCGCGCGCGTCGATGACGGGCTGCCCCTCCGGCTGCGCGTCGGTCGTCGACAGCACGACGCCGGCCGCGTCGACGACCGTGAAGCCGGCATCGGAGCGCACCACGCCGATCGGCGTGCGCTCGACGATCTTCACCACGAGGTCGTGCGGCGGGCGGGCCTCGAGCGTGTACGTCTCGATCAGGGGGAACCCGACGAGCGCGGCCTTGACCTCGCTGTCGTCGACGAGCGGCAGGGGGCGTCCCATCTGCGCCGCGAGCGCCTGCTGCAGCGCGGCCTCGTCGAGGGCCTTCGCGCCCGTCACCGAGATGCGCTGCACCGCGAACAGCGGGCTGTAGGCCGCGCCGACGCTGCCGACGATCAGCAGGACGAGCGACGCGAGCGTCACCAGCAGGATCGTGCGGCGCCGGCGGGAGCGCGCCGTGAAGCGGCGGATCTCGGAGCGCAGGGCGCGCCGCCGGGCGCGCGTGGCGCGCCACACGTCGCCCCAGCGGACGCTCCGCTCGCCGGCGCCGGGCTCGTCGGCACCGGCGGCATACGGCTCGGGAGCGAGCTCCTCGCGATCCGGCTGCTCCCGATCCGGACGTCCGGTGCGCCGGAACGGCAGGACGGGCGCCCGGCGCCTCGGCTCCTCCGTCAGCGGCGGCAGGCCCTCGGGATCGGCGAGCGCGCGCCGCGAGCGCTCCTCGGACGCGCGCTCCGCGGGAGCGGGCAGCGGGCCGGGACGCCTCACTTCGACTCGCCGCCGGTTCCCGTGCGGAGCGACTCCAGCACCTGCGGGATGATCTGGTAGACGTTGCCGCAGCCGAGCGTGATCACGTAGTCGCCGTCGCGCGCGACCGACGCCGTGTAGTCGGCGGCCTCCTGCCAGTCGGCGACGAAGTGCACGCGCTCGGCGTCGTGGAACGCGCCGCTCACGAGCTCGCCCGTGACGCCCGGGATCGGGTCCTCGCGCGCGCCGTATACGTCCAGCACGACCGTGTGGTCGGCGAGCTCCTCGAGCACGTGCGCGAACTCCCCCGCCATCAGCTGCGTGCGGGAGTAGGTGTGCGGCTGATGGAGCGCGATGATCCGCCCGTCGCCCACGACCGTGCGGGCGGCGGACAGCGCCGCGGCGACCTCGGTCGGGTGGTGCGCGTAGTCGTCGTAGACGCGCACGCCGCGCTCGGCGCCGTGCAGCTCGAAGCGGCGCACGGTGCCCTCGAAGCCCGCGGTGACGGCCTCGAGCGCGGGCTCGAGCTTGTGACCCAGCGCGATCAGCACCGCGACGGCGCCGGCGGCGTTGATCGCGTTGTGCTCGCCCGGCACGGCCAGGCGGCCGGTCGCGCTGCGACCCTCGTGCGCGAGCGTGAACGAGACCGGCCCGTCCGTGACGATGTCGGTGATCCGCAGATCCGCGTCCTCGGCCTTGCCGAACGTCACCACGTCGCGGTGCGAGAGGCCGGCCGTGACGCGTCGGGCGCCCTCGTCGTCGGAGGAGATCACGACGGCCTCGCGCGCGGCGTCGGCGAACCTCACGAACGCCGCGTCGAACGCGTCGTGCGAGCCGTAGTGGTCGAGGTGATCCGCGTCCACGTTGGTGATGAGCACGATCGACGTCTCGTAGAGCAGGAAGGATCCGTCCGACTCGTCGGCCTCGATCACGAACAGCTCGTCGGATCCGGTGTCGCTCGAGACGCCGAGCCCCGCGATCACGCCGCCGTTGACGAAGCTGGGGTCGACGCCCAGGCCGCGCAGGCCGGTCACGATCATGCCGGTCGAGGTGGTCTTGCCGTGCGCGCCCGCGACGGCGACGAGGCGGCGTCCGCCGATCAGCCAGTGCAGCGCCTGGGAGCGGTGGATGATCGGCAGGCCCCGCTCCTTCGCGAGCAGATACTCGGGGTTCTCGGGCCAGATCGCGCCCGTGAAGATCACGGTGTCGGCGTCACCCAGGTTGGCCGCGTCGTGGCCGATGTGGACGGTCGCCCCGAGCTTCGCGAGGTCGCGCAGGTTCTGGCTGTCCGCGCGGTCGGAGCCGGACACGGTCACGCCGCGCGCGAGGAACATCCGGGCGAGCCCCGACATGCCGGATCCGCCGATGCCGATGAAGTGCGCCGCGCCGATGTGAGCGGGGATCGGGGTGCTGAGGTCGGGTCTGATCATGGCCCTACGAGTGTAGGTCGCGACACCCGTCCACGGGCCGTCGGCGCGCGGGGGTCAGCGCCCGAGCGCCCGGTCGATCTGGGCGATGACGTTCTCGGTGCCGTGGCGGGTGCCGGCGGTCTCGGCGGCCGCCGCCATGCGCGCGATGCGCTCCTCGTCCCGCAGCAGGGGCAGGATGTCCGAGCGCACGCGGTCGGGCGTGAACGCCGCGTCCTCGATCAGGATCGCCGCGCCCGCCGCGAGGGAGGACGCCGCGTTCAGGCGCTGCTCGCCGTTGCCGACCGCGTACGGCACGTACACCGCGGGGATGCCGAGAGCGGCGATCTCGCTCACGGTCGAGGCGCCCGAGCGGGACACGATGAGGTCCGCGATCGCGAAGGCGAGGTCCATCCGGTCGACGTAGCGGCGCAGCGCGTAGCCCTCGACGCCCGGGTCGGGCAGGTCCGAGCGCTCGCCCGTGATGTGCAGCAGCTGCCAGCCGGCGTCGAGGACGTCGCGCCAGGAGCCCGCGAGCGCCTCGTTGATGCGCAGGGCGCCGAGCGATCCGCCGAACGCCAGCAGCGTCTTCCTCGCGGGGTCGAGGCCGAAGTGCGCGGCCGCCTCGGCGCGCAGCGCGGCGCGGTCGAGCTCGACGATCTCGGGGCGCAGCGGCATGCCGACGACCTCCGCGCGACGCATGGGCGTGCCTGCGAACGCGACGCCGACAGCCGCGGCGCGGCGCGCGCCGAGCACGTTCGCCAGTCCGGGGCGCGCGTTGGCCTCGTGCACCACGAACGGCACGCGCTCGCGCCGCGCCGCCACATACGCGGGGGCCGAGGCGTAGCCGCCGAAGCCGACGACGACGTCCACGCCGCGGTCGCGGATGTAGCCGCGGACGCGGCCGACCGCGCGCTGGAACCGCATCGGGAAGCCGGCGGCCGCCCGATCCGGACGGCGCGGGAACGGCACCTTCTCGACGATCAGCAGCTCGTAGCCGCGCTCCGGCACGAGCCGCGACTCGAGGCCCTCCTGCGTGCCGAGCACGAGCACGACGGCATCGGGGTCGCGGCGGCGCAGGCCGTCGGCCACGGCGAGCAGGGGGTTCACGTGGCCGGCGGTGCCGCCGCCGGCGAGGAGGTACGTCGTCACCTGCCTATCTTCCCGCGCGAGGCTGGTCCACCCGCGCAGGCCGCCTCGCCGCGCCCCGCGCCGCACGCCCGGGTGCCGGCACCGGAGCCGGCAGCGTGCGGCAGAACGCGAGGAGCACGCCGCAGGCCATGAGCACCGCGACCAGCGAGCTGCCGCCCGCCGACATGAACGGCAGCGGCACGCCGAGCACCGGGAACACGCGCAGCACGACGCCGATGTTGATGAGCGCCTGGCCGAGGATCCAGATCGTGATGCCGCCCGCGGCGATCCGCACGAACGGGTCCTCGCTGTTGCGGATCAGCCGGAACGCGCCGACCGCGAACGTCGCGAACAGGAGCAGCACCAGCACGCAGCCGATGAGTCCGAGCTCCTCGCCGACGATCGAGAAGATGTAGTCGTCGCCCGCGGCGGGGAGCCAGTTGTACTTCTCGATCGAGTTGCCGAGGCCGCGGCCGAAGAGCCCGCCGCCCGCGAGACCCCAGAGGCCGTGCATCGGCTGATAGCACTCCTTGATGTAGTCGCAGTTCTCGTCGAGGAAGCTGAGGATGCGCGTCATGCGATTCGGGCTCGTCACCGCGAGCGCCGCGACCGCCGCCGCGCCCGCGAGCACGGGCAGCACGAAGATCCGCAGCTTCACGCCCGAGAAGAACAGGCAGCTGAGCAGGATCAGCACGAGCACCATCGAGGTGCCGAGGTCCTTTCCGGCCAGCACGGTGCCGATCGCCAGGATGCTCACGGGCACGAGCGGGATGAACACGTGCTGCCACTTCGTCAGCAGGTTGCGCTTGCGGTACAGGATCATGCCGGCCCACAGCGCGAGCGCGAGCTTGAGCAGCTCGGAGGGCTGCAGCGAGAACCCGGCGATCCTGATCCAGTTCCGGTTTCCGTAGACCTCGACGCCGAGACCCGGCACGAACACGAGCAGCTGGATCAGGATGGCTCCGCCGAGCGCGATCCATCCGATCCGCCGGAAGAACCTCACGGGCAGCCGGCTGACGACGAACATCGCCGCGAGCCCGAGTGCCGCGAACATCGCCTGCTGCATGCCGTCGTTGTAGGGGCTCTTGCCCTCGCTCAGCGCCGACGCGGTCGTGGCCGACGTGACCATGACGACGCCGAAGCCCGTCAGCAGCAGCGCGGTCGACGCGATCAGCAGGAACTCGAGCGGCACGGGCGCGAAGACGCGCCCCAGCGAGACGCGGGCCGTGAGGGCGCCCGAGCGCGGCGGCTCCCCGCCGTCAGACGCCTTCGGGGGTCGCGTCGTCGTCGTGCTCATCCGGCGCTCCCCCTTCGATCCGTGCGCGCACCGCGGCGGCGAAGCGCGATCCGCGGTCGTCGTATCCCGTGAACTGGTCGAACGAGGCGGCGGCCGGTGCCAGCAGCACCACGTCGCCGGATCGCGCGATCCCCGCCGCCAGCTCGACGGCCCGGGTCATGACGCTCTCAGTCTCCGTGTGGTCGACCTCGAACACGGGCACCGCGGGCGCGTGTCGCGCGAACGCCGCGACCACCTCGCCGCGCTCCACGCCGATCACGATCGCCGCGCGGCTCCCGGGGCCGCGCTGCGCGACCAGCGCGCCGATGTCGACGCCCTTGAGCTGGCCGCCGACGATCCACACCGCGCCGGGGTACGCCCCGAGCGACGAGGCGGCGGCGTGCGGGTTCGTGGCCTTCGAGTCGTCCACCCAGGTGACGCCGCCCGCGCGGCCCACGACCTCGATGCGGTGCGGGTCGAGGCGGAAGCCCTCCAGCGCCGACCGGATCGCGGCGGGCTCGACGTCGAGCGAGCGCGCGAGCGCCGCGGCGGCCAGGATGTTCGCGACGATGTGCGGCGCCGACAGGCCGCGCTCGGCGAGAGCGGCGACCGTGGTCAGCTCGAGGGCCGACGTGCGGCGCTCCTCCAGGAACGCGCGGTCCACCAGGATCCCGTCCACGATGCCGAGGTCGCTCGGGCCGGGCACACCGAGATCGAAGCCGATCGCGCGGGCGCCCTCCACGACCTCCGCGTCCTCGACCATGCGCATGGTCGCCCCGTCCGCCTTGTTGTAGACGGCGGCGGCCTTCGTGCCGCGGTAGACGACGGCCTTCGCATCGCGGTAGGCCTCGAACGAGCCGTGCCACAGCAGGTGGTCGTCGGCGAGGTTCAGGCACACGGCGGCGTGCGGCGACGGCGACCCGGGGCCGTCGTGCAGCCCCAGATACCAGAGCTGGTGGCTGGAGAGCTCGACCACGAGCACGTCGAAGCCCGCGGGGTCGCGCACCGCATCGAGGATCGGCACGCCGATGTTGCCGCACGGCGCCGCGCGCAGGCCCCCCTCGACGAGCATCGTGGCGGTCAGGCGGGTCGTGGTGGTCTTGCCGTTGGTGCCGGTGACGAAGACCCACTCGGCGGGCGTGCCGTCGGGACGCAGCACCTTGTCGCGCACGCGCCAGGCCAGCTCGATGTCGCCCCAGAGCGGCACGCCGGTCTCGCGGGCCCACGCCACCACCGGGTGCGCCGGCGGGAATCCGGGCGAGGCCACGACCACCTCGGGGGCGAAGTCGACGAGCTCCCGCGGCACGTCCGCGAGGGAGCCCTCCCACAGGCGGGCGCCGATCACGGGCACGAGGCGCGCGTACTCCTCGGCCGCCGTCTCGGTGACCACGAGCACGTCCGCGCCGAGCTCGGCGAGCGTGTCGGCGACCGAGAACCCGGTCGACGCCAGGCCGAGCACCGCGACACGCAGGCCCTTCCAGTCCGCGCGCCAGCTGGTCAGCGCATCGAGTCGTCCGGCAGAGGTCATGGGAGCCTCCTCGCTCATGTGCGGCTGAGCCACTCGACGTAGAACAGGCCGATGCCGCCGACCGACAGCAGGCCGGCGATGATCCAGAACCGGGCGACGATCGTCACCTCGGGCCAGCCGCGCATCTCGAAGTGGTGGTGCAGCGGGCTCATCAGGAACAGGCGCTTGCCGCGCGTGGCCTTGAAGTACAGCCGCTGCAGGATCACCGACCCCGACGACATCACGAACAGGCCGGCGATCAGGATGCCGAGCAGCTCGGTGCGGGTCAGCACCGCCATCGCGGTCACGACGCCGCCGATCGCCATGGATCCGACATCGCCCATGAACACCTGCGCCTTGGGTGCGTTCCACCACAGGAAGCCCACGAGCCCGCCCACGACGGCGGCCGCGACGACCGCGAGGTCGAGCGGATCCCTCGTGCTGTAGCAGGCCTGCAGCAGCTCGGGCTCGAGCAGGACGCGCGTGCACGCCTGGTTGAACTGCCAGAACGCGATGAGGCTGTACGCGCCGACCACGAACACGCCGGCGCCTGCCGCGAGCCCGTCGAGGCCGTCGGTCAGGTTGACGCTGTTCGAGAAGCCGGTGCCCAGCAGCGACAGCCACGCGAGATACAGCAGCCAGCCGAGGACCGG
Source organism: Microbacterium rhizophilum (assembly GCF_039605615.1). NCBI lineage: Bacteria > Bacillati > Actinomycetota > Actinomycetes > Micrococcales > Microbacteriaceae > Microbacterium > Microbacterium rhizophilum. The sequence goes on from NZ_JBCNUN010000001.1 coordinate 680,775, forward strand.
GCCGAGCGCCATGAAGGACAGCACCGGGATGTCGCGGAACAGCGACACGAAGCCCGAGCCGGGGGTCTGCTTGTAGGCGTTCTCGAAGTTCAGCGCCGCGATCGCGAACGGCACGATCGCGATGGTCTGGCCGGCGATCTTGCGCCAGCCGCTCAGCCCGTCGGAGTGGTCGTGCTTGACCTTCAGGTAGTCGTCGATGAAGCCCACCGCCCCGAAGGACAGCATCAGCCAGATCACGAGCCAGCCGGACGGAGTCGGGGGGTTGCCGCCCGCGAAGCAGCCGACCAGGTACCCGAACACGGTGCCGACGATGAAGATCGTGCCGCCCATCGTGGGCGTGCCGCGCTTGACCTCGTGATCCGGTGCCAGCATCTTCGCGCTCGCGACGCGGATGGGCTGCGCCCAGCCCCACCGCTTGAACAGCCGAAGGAAGACCGGCGTGAGGAACAGCGAGAACGCCAGGGAGATCGCCGCCGCAGTCAGGAGTGATCTCACGAGAACGATTCTCCCAGACGATCGCCGAGGAACCGGAGTCCCGCCGCGTTGGACGACTTCACGAGCACGGAGTCGCCCGGGCGCAGCTCCGTCTCGAGGTACGCGAACGCCTCGTCCGCGGTCTCGAAGAACACGGCCTCGCCGTTCCACGACCCCTCGGCGATCGCCGCGAGGTACAGGGCGCGCGCCTCCCGCCCGACCACGACGATGCGCCGGATCCGCAGCCGCACGGCGAGCAGGCCGATCTTCTGGTGCTCCTCGACCGCGTGCTCGCCGAGCTCGCTCATGGCGCCCAGCACGGCGACCATGCGCTCGTCGGGCCCGCTGATCTGGGCCAGCGTGCGCAAAGCCGCGGCCATGGCGTCGGGGCTCGCGTTGTACGCGTCGTTGATGATGCGCAGGGGCGATGTCGTGACGACCTGCATGCGCCAGCGCTCGGCGAGCTCGAGCGTCTCGAGGCGCGCGACGGCGTCGGCGGGCGCCACGCCGAGCGCAGCGGCGGCCGTGACGGCCGCGAGGGCGTTCTTGACGTGGTGCGCGCCGAGCACGCGCAGGTGCAGCGGCAGCTCGCGTCCCTCGGTCGACACGGTCGTGTGGGTGCCGGACGCGGTGACCTCGAGGCTCCCGGAGCGCACGTCGGCGCTCTCGGCCTCGCCGAACCAGCGCACGGCGAGGTCGCGCTCCTCGGCGATCGCCGCCATGCCCGCCACGCGCGGGTCGTCGGCGTTCAGCACGGCGACGCCGCCGGGGCGCACGGCGCGAACCAGCTCGGACTTCTCGCGCACGGTGCCGTCGAGGCCGCCGAAGCCGCCCGCGTGGGCCATGCCGATCATCAGCACGACGCCGACGTCGGGCGTGACGAGGCCCGCCAGGCGCGCGAGCTGGCCGCGGCCGTCCGCGCCGAACTCGCACACCAGGTAGCGCGTGTCGTGCGTGACGCGCAGCATCGTCAGCGGCGCGCCCACGGCGTTGTTGTACGACCCCTTGGGGGCGACGGTCTCGCCCTCGGGGCGCAGGATCGTCGCGAGCATGTTCTTGGTCGTCGTCTTGCCGTTGGAACCGGTGATCCCGACGATCTTCAGCGCGCCGCCCCCGCGCACCCGGGCGACGACCTCGCGCGCCAGGTCCGCGATCGCGAGCACGACGTCCGGCACCACGATCTGCGTGACCGGCTCGTCCACGATCCGCTCCACGAGCGCGAGCACGGCCCCGGCCGCGACGGCCCTGCCGACGAACAGGTGGCCGTCCGTGGTCTCGCCGGGCTTGGCGACGAACACGGTGCCGGGGCCCATGGTGCGCGAGTCGGTGTCGACGTCGCCCGACACGACCGTGTCGGCGGTGTCGGCGCCGTGGAGGCGCAGGTCTCCCCCGACGGCCTCCGCGATCTCCGAGAGCGTCAGGGCGATCATGCGGTGCGCGCGATCATGAGGGCGGGACGGATCATGCGGACGGATACCTCCGTGACGCGCGCACTCCCGCTGACGGGGGCGCGCATCACTTGAATTCGGGGAGCTTGGTCTCGGGCTCCGAGCGACCCGGCACGACCCGGTACGACTGCAGGACGTACTTCATGGCCTTCTGCAGGGCGGGTGCCGTGGCCGCAGACGAGGTTACCCGCTTCGGTTCGTCGAGCGTAATCATGACGAGGTACTGGGGGTCGTCCGCGGGCGCGTACCCCACGATGCTCGTGAAGTACACGCCGGGCTTGTAGCCGCCGCCGGGGGCGGGCTTCTGCGCCGTTCCCGTCTTGGCGGCGATGCTGTAGCCGGGCACCTTGATCTGCTCGGCGACCGAGCTCTGGAAGCCGACGTTCTCGAGCATGAGCTGCAGCTGCTGCGCGGTGCTCTCGCTGATCACGCGCGTGGACTCGCCCTTCTCCGCCTCGGTCACCTCGCCCTCGGGAGACGTGCACGACTCCACGAGCCGCAGCGGCAGGCGCACGCCGTCGTTCGCGATGGTCTGGTAGGCGCTCATGACCTGCGGGATGGTGGCCGTGAAGCCCTGGCCGAAGGTCGTCGCGTAGTGCTGCTGGTTGTCCCACTTGTCCGGGGACTCGATCCAGCCGGTCTCCTCGCCGGGGAAGCCCACGACGGGGCCGCCGCCGATGCCGAACCGCTTGAGCCAGTCGTAGCGCTTCTCGTCGGCGAGCAGCTCGCCGAAGTGCGACATGGCCACGTTCGAGGAGTCGATCAGGCCGCCCGCGAGCGTGTAGTTCTGCACGGGGTGGGGATGCGAGTCGCCGAGGCGGGCGCCGTTGGGGAACTGCTCCCAGTCCCCCGCGAGAGTCGTGGTGAGCGGCGTGGCGACCCCCTCCTCCAGCAGCGAGGCGGCCGTGATCGCCTTGAACGTCGAGCCGGGCTCGAACGTCGTGCCGAACACGAGCGAGCCGCGGAAGGCGGGATCCGAGGCCAGCACGTCGTTGGGGTCCATCGACGGGTACTCCGCGGCCGCGCGGATGGCGCCGGTGCGGATGTCGACGACCGTCGCGGTTCCGGCGACGGCGCGCTGGTTCTGCGTCTCCTCGGCGATCATCTGCTGCAGGTACCACTGCAGGTCGGAGTCGACCGTGAGCTTCACCTCGCCGCCGTCGACGGCGGGCTCGACCTTCTCGGATCCGGGGATCCGGATGCCGTCGGTCGCGCCGATCTGATAGGTCTCCTCGCCGTTCTTCGCCTCGAGGCAGCTGTCCTGCCAGCGCTCGACGCCCGCCAGGGCCTCGCCGTCGGCCGACTCGAATCCGATCAGGTTCCCGGCCACGGCGCCGTTGGGGTACGCGCGGGAGGGCCGCGCGTCGTACGTCAGGTAGGGCACCTCGAGCTCGCGCAGCGCCTGGTACTGCGCGGTGGAGACGCCCCGCTTGAGCTGCGCCCACTGCGACTCGGGGTCGTTCGCCTTCTTGTCGGCGACGATCCGCTGCACCTCGGCCGTGTCCGCGCCGAGGATCTGCGCGATCAGCTCCGCCTGCTCGTCCCAGGTCTGGACGTACTCCGTGCCGTCCTCGGCCTCGCGATCGATGTCCCCCACGAGGGTGGGATCGATGTTGACGTCGTAGCGCATCGTGGTGCTCGCCAGCACGACGCCGTGATCGTCCACGATCGTGCCGCGCGCGCCCCAGAGCGTCTCGCTGCCGGCCATGTTGCCGGTGCTGATGGAGTCGGCGACGTGCTCCTCGGCGTGCACCACCTGGATGTCGACGAGCCGCACGACGAAACCGCCCAGCACGACCAGCACGAGCGCTGCGGCGATCATGGTGCGACGCCGCGACGAGCGCTTGGCGATCGGGTTCATCGGGCTCCCTGGCTGCGGTGTGCGGCGGGTCTCAGCGGGTGGTGGGGCTCGGCAGGCCCTCGGTCAGCGGGGGCGGCAGCTCCGCCGCGGGCTTCTCCTCGGCGGAGGCGGATTCCTTCGCCTCCTCCTTCTTGCCCGCGATGGTGGCCTCCGGATCGGTCGTGAGCGGACGACGGTCGAGCAGCGCGTTGGCGACCGCGCCGCGCTTGGCGGCATCGACCGTCGAGGCGGATCCCGCCGCCGCGCCGTCTCCGATGATCCGTCCATCGCTCAGGCGCAGGAAGCTCGGCGCGCCGTCGATGACCATTCCCAGCGCCGAGGCGTTCGCCGCGAGGTACTGCGGCGAGCTGAGCCCCGCGACCTCGTCGCGCAGCTCCTGCGCCTGCAGCGTCGCGGTGCGGCGCTCCTGGTTGAGGGAGGCGAGCTCGTAGGACGACTGGGTCGTGAGCACCGACAGGCTCATCTGCGCGACCGCGATGGCCACGGCGCCGGCGAACGCGACGATCGCGTAGCCGACGCGGGGCCGCCGGCGGGGCGTCGCCGCGGGCAGCGCCTGGAGGCGGCGGCCGGGCGCACCTCCCGGAGCGGGCCGGACGGCGGGGGCGGCGTGGACGGCCGCGGTGCTTGCGAGACTCATGCGGCCTCCCTCACTCGTTCGATGGCGCGCAGGCGCACCGGCTTGGCGCGCGGGTTGCGCGCGGCTTCCTCAGCGCTCGCGAGCTCCGCGCCCTTGACGAGCAGGCGGAACTGCGGAGCGTGCTCGGGCAGTTCGAACGGCAGCCCCGCGGGCGCCGTGGACGTCGTCGCCTCCGCGAACAGCCGCTTCACGAAGCGGTCCTCGAGCGACTGGTACGACAGCACGACCAGGCGACCGCCGACCGCGAGCGTGCCGAGCGCCGCGGGGATCGCGCGCTCGAGCGCGGCGAGCTCGCCGTTCACCTCGATGCGCAGGGCCTGGAACACGCGCTTGGCCGGGTGGCCGGCGTTCTTCAGCGCCGCGGGCGTGGCCGCCTGCAAGATGTCGACGAGCTGCCCGGAGCGCGCGATGGGCGCGTCCCGGCGGGCCGCGATGATGGCGCGGGCGTAGCGCCCGGCGAGCTTCTCCTCGCCGTAGCGCTCGAAGATGCGGCGCAGGTCGCCCTCGCCGTACGTCGCGACGACGTCGGCCGCGGTGATGCCCTGCGTGGGGTCCATGCGCATGTCGAGCGGGGCGTCCTTCGCGTACGCGAAGCCGCGCTCGGCCTCGTCCAGCTGCAGGGACGACACGCCCAGGTCGTACAGGATCGCGTCGGCGTGGTCGTGGCCGGACGCCGCCAGCGCCTCGGCGATCCCGTCGTACACGGTGTGCACGAGCGAGATCCGGTCGGCGAACGGCGCGAGGCGCTCGCCCGCGATGCGGAGGGCGTCGGGGTCGCGGTCGAGTCCGACCTGCCGGATCCCCGGGAAGCGCTCGAGGAACGCCTCCGAGTGGCCGCCCATGCCGAGCGTGCCGTCGACGTAGACCGCGCCGTCCCCCTGCAGGGCGGGGCCGAGCAGCTCGACGCAGCGCTCGAGCAGGACGGGGATGTGGATGTCGCGGAGGTTCATGATGCGTCCGGTCTGCGGTGGTGGGGACGGTCCCCCGGCTCTGATCCCCATCCGCTGGACCTGGCGCCGGGGAAGTGCGTCAGGGCTGCGGCTGGGAGTCACAACCGGGGGCTCGCGTCAGAACAGGCCCGGGATCACCTCCTGCTCCATCTCCGAGTAGCTCTCCTCGTTGCTCTCCAGGTACGCGTTCCATGCGGACGCGTCCCAGATCTCCGCGTGCGCTCCCACGCCCGTCACGACGAGCTCCTTCTCGAGACCGGCGTACGTGCGCAGGTGCTGCGGGATCGTGATGCGGTTCTGGCCATCGGGGGTCTCGGCGCTGGCGCCGGAGAGGAACATGCGCAGGAAGTCGCGCGCCTGCTTGTTGCTGAGCGGGGCCTGGCGGACCCGCTCGTGGACCTGCTCGAACTCGGCCGTGCTGAACACGTACAGGCATCGCTCCTGTCCGCGCGTCACGACGACGCCACCCGCGAGCTCCTCCCGGAACTTCGCCGGCAGGATGACGCGACCCTTGTCGTCGAGCTTGGGGGTGTGGGTACCCAACAGCACGGGCTCTCACCCCCTTCGTCCGGCCGGTCCGAGGATATCCCCCACTTTACTCCACTTGTCCCCACTGTCTAGAGCGAATCGCGGATTCCTCCCACTGGGTCGTGCTGAGGAGCCGCAGAATTCCGCGGTGGAGCGCCAGTGGGGCGCGGTGGAGGGAGATGCGCGCGAAGCGGGCCGAAAAGGGGCCGGATGGGCGCACGCGGGCATGAGAAAAGCGCCGACCCGAAGGTCGGCGCTTGAGTGGAGGGTTATGGAGCGGGCTAGCCGTCGCCGTTCTGGCGGCGCTCCCAGCGTTGGTTCATCCGGTCCATGAACGAGGAGGAGGCCGGGCGCGGCCCGCGGGGCGCGCGTCCGCTGCCGCCGTCGCGCGGTGTCGCGGCGCTGCCCTTGACGGGCGTCACGGCGAGGATCACGCCGCCGAGCATGGCGGCGAAGCCCACGACGCCGAGCACGAGACCCAGCGCGAGGCTGGTGCGCCACAGCGCGATGCCGGCGATGACCGCTCCGAGGCCGGCGAGCACGAGAAGCGCGCCGATGATCAGATTGCGGTAGCTCAGAACCTGTGCGCCCGCGGGCGCGCTCACGACATCGGCGTCGTTCTGCATGAGATGGCGTTCCATCTCATCGAGAAGGCGCTGCTCCTGTTCGGAGAGTGGCATCGTGTCCCCCTCAGTGATGACTGAGCATCATTCTAGTCTCGGGCCGGAGAACTAGGCTAGGCCCGTGACGGCCTCCCTCCCCCTTGTCGAAGCGATCTCCCAGCGTCTCGATAGCTTCACCCAGGGGCGACGCGACGAGGCCGCGGACCTCGGCGACGAGGGCCGGGGCTTCCTCGACCATGCGGCCGCCAGTCTGCGCGGCGGCAAGCGCCTCCGGGCGCGCTTCTGCTGGTGGGGATGGCGCGGGGTCGCGGGGACCGACGACGCCGCCTCGCCCGACGCCGACGCCGTGGTCGGCGCGGCCGCCGCGCTCGAGATCTTCCAGGCCGCGGCGCTCGTGCACGACGACCTCATCGACAACTCCGACACGCGACGCGGACGCCCGTCCGCCCACCGCGCGCTCGAGGCCGCGCACCGCGCGGCGGGCTGGTCCGGCGACGCGCAGGCGTACGGCCGCGCGGGCTCGGTGCTGCTGGGCGACCTGCTGGTCGCGTGGAGCGACGACCTCCTCGAGGAGTCGCTCGCACAGTTGGGGTCCCCCGCGGCGGCCGCCGCCGCGCGCACCGAGTATGCCCGGATGCGCCGCGATGTGACGGTGGGCCAGTTCCTCGATGTGGCCGAGGAGTCGGCGTGGAGCACGGCGGCGGACGACGCCCACGCCGATCGCGCGCTGCGCGTGGCCTCGTACAAGTCCGCGCGGTACAGCGTGCAGCAGCCGCTCGTGATCGGCGGTGCGCTCGCGGGCGGAGACGACGCCCGGCTCGCCGCGCTGGCCGCGTTCGGTCATCCGCTCGGCATGGCGTTCCAGCTGCGCGACGACGTCCTGGGCGTGTTCGGCGACACGGCCGAGACCGGCAAGCCCGCCGGCGACGATCTGCGCGAGGGCAAGCGCACTGCGCTCGTCGCGTTCGCGCGCGCCGCGGCGACGCCCGGCGAGCGGGTCAGGTTCGACGAGCTGCTGGGCGACGCCGCGATGACGGAGCAGGATGTCGCCTGGCTGCGCGAGCGGATCCGCGCGACCGGATCCCTCGAGCGGGTCGAGCACCTGATCTCCGGCTACGCGGCCGAGGCGGACGCCGCGCTCGACGCGGCGGACCTGGAGCCGGGGGCGACGGCCGAGCTGCGCGCGCTCGCGCGCGCGGCGGTCGAGCGCCGGGCCTGACCTCGGGTCGGGCTCCGCGTCAGGCGAGGGTCTGCGCGACCCGGCGCACCTCGGCCTTGCGGCCCGCGCGCAGCGCCTCGATCGGCGCGAGCCCGATCGACTCCTCGGGCGTCAGCAGCCAGTCGATCGCCTCGTCGTCGCTGAAGCCCGCGTCGTGCAGCACGAACACCGTGCCGCGCAGCGAGGACAGCACCTCGCCGTCGACCAGGAACAGCGCGGGGATCTTCAGCGACCCCTCGCGGCGCGACCCGACGAGCGCGTTGTCGTCGAGCAGGCGTCGCACGCGCCCGGGCGTCTCGCCGAGCGCCTCGGCGACGTCGGGGATGCTGAGCCACTCGGTCTGGATCCGGGAGATGTCGTCGGCGGTCACGATGCAACTATCTCATCCCTCACACCGCGGTCCCTGGATGCGCGGGGTCACCGGTCTCACTTCAGTAACAGTGGTATCAGAAATCACATCAGACACCTCGATAACACGGGGCACTCTAATTAGCACTGGTTGACACGATTTCACTTCCGTGACACGGTTTCTGGAGCCGAATCTTCTGCCGAACGATGGCCGGAGTCGACCCGAGGGGAACCCCAACCGTGCACCGACGTCTTCCCGCACGTGCCAGCCACGCCCGCGCCAGCCAGCCGATGCGCTCGCTGCTCACCACCGTCCCGGTGGCGATCGCGGGTTCCATCGCGCTGTCGCTGGGCGCGACGCCGGCCGCACATGCGGACGTGAAGATGCGTGACGGCGTCCGCGAGGGGCAGACGCCCACGACCGATGCGTTCGGCGTCGTCCACGGCGCGAACGCCGTCGCGGCGGCCCCCGCTCCGCGTGTCGAGGCCGCGGTCCGCACGGCGGCCGTCCCCACGACGCACGTCGTGCAGCCGGGCGACACCATCACGCGCATCGCGATCCGCGCGGGCCTGCGCACGATCGACGTGCTGACGTGGAACAAGCTCAGCTGGTCGAGCACGATCTACCCGGGTCAGGTCCTGCGCCTCACCCCCGGCGGCGCGCCCGCCGCCGCGAAGCCCGCGGCCGCCGCGTCCGCCTCGACGGGCGGCACCTACACGGTGAAGGCCGGCGACACGGTCTGGGGCATCGCGAACAACCACCGCACGAGCGTCGACGCCATCCTGCGCGCGAACGGCCTGAGCTCGGCGGCGGTCATCTACCCCGGTCAGAAGCTGAAGGTGGGCGGCGGCTCCCCGTCCGTCGCCGCGCCGGCGGCGGCCCCCGCCGCGTCCACCTCGGTGCCGACCGCCAAGCCCGCGCCGATCGCCGCCGCCACGGGCGGCACCTACACCGTGAAGGCCGGCGACACGGTCTGGGGCATCGCCCAGAAGCACGGCACGACCGTCGCGACGCTCATCAAGACGAACGGCCTGGACTCGGCCGCGACGATCTTCCCCGGCCAGAAGCTGCGCGTCTCGGGATCCGCGCCCCACGTCGGCAGCCCCGCCCCCGCGGCCGTGTCGGCGCCCGCTCCCGCCTCCGCCCCCGCGAAGGCCGTCGGCGGCCGCACGCACGAGGTGAAGGCCGGCGACACCCTGTGGGCCATCGCGCAGAAGCACGGCGTGAGCGTCGCCACGGTGCTGAAGGCCAACGGCCTGTCCGAGGGCGCGATCATCTACCCCGGTCAGAAGCTGAAGCTGTCCGCGCCCGCCCCGGCGCCCGCCGTCGCGGCCGCGCAGGAGGACCCGCGCATCCAGCGCTCGGCGGTGCTGGACGCCCAGCAGATCGAGAACGCCCGGATCATCATCCAGGTCGGCCGCGAGATCGGCGCCTCCGACCGCGCCATCGCGATCGCCCTCGCCACCGCCATGGTCGAGTCGGGCATCCGCAACCTCAACCACGGCGACCGCGACTCCCTCGGCCTGTTCCAGCAGCGCCCGAGCGCCGGCTGGGGCACGCCCGAGCAGATCCGCGACCGGGTCCGCTCGACGCGCGTGTTCTTCGGCGGCGCGCAGAACCCGAACAAGGGCAAGACCCGCGGCCTCTACGACATCAGGGGCTGGGAGAAGATGGAGTTCACCGACGCCGCCCAGGCCGTGCAGATCTCCGCCTTCCCCAACCGCTACGGCCAGTGGGAGAGCGCCGCGTTCGGCTGGCTCGCCCAGCTCGGCTGAGCCGCGCAGGCCGCCCAGTGGGTGCGCCGTTCCCGAGCTGCCAGGTGGCCCGAACGTAGAATTCAACCGTGAGCACGAGTCAGCAGGTCGATCCCCTCATCGGGCGGCTTGTCGACGGCCGGTACCGGGTGCGCGCCCGCATCGCGCGCGGCGGCATGGCCACGGTGTACGTCGCGACGGACCTGCGCCTCGAGCGCCGCGTCGCCCTGAAGGTGATGCACGGGCACCTGAGCGACGACAGCGTCTTCCAGAGCCGCTTCATCCAGGAGGCCCGCTCGGCCGCGCGCCTGTCCGATCCGCACGTCGTGAACGTGTTCGACCAGGGCCAGGACGGCGAGCTCGCCTACCTGGTGATGGAGTACCTGCCGGGCATCACGCTGCGTGAGCTGCTCAAGGAGCAGCGCCGCCTCACGGTCACGCAGACCATCACGATCATGGACGCCGTGCTCGCGGGCCTCGCGGCCGCGCACCGTGCGGGGCTCATCCATCGCGACGTGAAGCCCGAGAACGTCCTGCTGGCCGAGGACGGCCGCATCAAGATCGGCGACTTCGGCCTCGCCCGCGCATCGTCGGCCAACACCGCCACGGGGCAGCAGCTGCTCGGAACGATCGCGTACCTGGCCCCCGAGCTCGTCACCCGCGGCACGGCCGATGCCCGCAGCGACATCTACGCGCTCGGCATCCTGCTGTACGAGATGCTCGCCGGCGAGCAGCCGTACAAGGGCGAGCAGCCCATGCAGATCGCGTTCCAGCACGCCACCGACTCGGTGCCGCGTCCCAGCGTGAAGAACCCCGGCGTGCCCGAGCAGCTCGACGAGCTCGTGCTGTGGGCGACCGAGAAGGAGCCGGACGAGCGTCCCGTCGACGCGGGCACGATGCTCGAGCGCCTGCGCGAGATCGAGCGCGAGCTCGGCATCGCTCCCCTGCCCACGCGCGCCTCCCCCGCGTTCGAGACCCGGGTGATCCCGACCGACGCCGGCTCGGCCGGTGCGACCAGGGTCCTGCCCGGCATCCTGCCCGCCACCGCGGACCTGACAGGCGACGTGGACGACGGGGGCGCCGCCGACGGACCCGACAACGCCTCGCGCCTGCGGCGCCGCACCGCGCAGCGGCGCCGCCGCGGCGGGTTCCTGATCGCCCTGGTGCTGCTGCTCGCCGCCGCGGCCGGCGCCGCCGGCTGGTGGTTCGGCTCGGGCCCCGGCTCGCAGGTGCAGGTGCCGGATGTCGCGGGTCTCACGTTCGCCGAGGCCCAGCAGCAGCTCGAGGAGTTCGAGCTCGTGGGCGTCGAGGAGCACGCGCCGAGCCTCGACGTGCCCGTGGGCGACACGCTGCACACCGAGCCCGGCCCCGGCACGCCCGTCGATCGCGGCAGCGAGGTCACCGTGGTGACCTCCTCGGGCCCGGCCGAGGTGCAGCTCGAGTCGTTCGAGGGCACGGCCCTGGCCGAAGCGAAGGCGCTCCTCGAGGCGCAGAACATCGCGTTCGACGACGCCGAGACCCTCTCGCTCTACACCGACGCGCCCGCCGACCAGGTGATCGGGCTCGATATCCTGCCCGCCGGCACCGAGGACCGCGTCGACTGCTTCCGCGGGTGCACGGCGCACCAGGGCGACACGGCCGACTTCATCGTGTCCCTCGGGCCGCTCACCGACGTCACGGGCCGGCCCGTCGCCGAGGCGCAGCAGATCCTGACCGACGCGCACCTGACGGTGACGGTGGCCGAGGAGCACAGCGCCGACGTCGCCGCCGACTCGATCATCCGCGTCGAGCCGCGCGCCGAGCCGGGCCAGTGGCGCCCGGGCGACGCGATCACGATCGTGAAATCGCTCGGCCCCGAGCTCTTCCCCGTGCCGAACGTCGTCGGCCTGACGCGCGACGAGGCGGTGGCCGCGCTGTCCACCCACTTCCAGGTCGGGGGCATCCCGTTCCCGTGGAACATCGCGATGAACGAGCTCACGGAGGTGCAGTCGCAGACGCTGCCCGCCGACTCGCTCCACGCCGCCGGCACGCCGGTCGAGATCTCACTCGACGTCCGCGACTGACGCCGAACGGCCGAGGGCGCCCGCTGACTCAGCGGGCGCCCTCGGTCGTTCGCGAACGGGTCAGCGCTTCTCGAGCTCCTCGGCCACGAGGAACGACAGCTCCAACGACTGCATGTGGTTCAGGCGCGGGTCGCACAGCGACTCGTAGCGCGTCGCGAGCGTGGCCTCGTCGATGTGCTCGGAACCGCCCAGGCACTCCGTGACGTCGTCGCCCGTGAGCTCGACGTGGATGCCTCCCGGGTACGTGCCGGCCGCGCGGTGCGCCTCGAAGAATCCGCGCACCTCGTCGATCACGTCGTCGAAGCGGCGCGTCTTGTAGCCCGTGGGCGTCGTGATGCCGTTGCCGTGCATCGGGTCGGTCACCCACAGCGGCGTCGCGCCCGAGTCCTTCACGGCCTCGAGGAGCGGCGGCAGCGCGTCACGGATCTTCCCCGCCCCCATGCGCGTGATGAACGTCAGGCGCCCGGGCTCGCGCTCGGGGTCGAGCTTGTCGATCAGCGCGAGCGCCGTGTCGGGGCTGGTCGTGGGGCCGAGCTTGACGCCGATGGGGTTGCGGATGCGCGAGAAGTAGTCGACGTGCGCGCCGTCCAGGTCGCGGGTGCGCTCGCCGATCCACACGAAGTGGGCGGAGGTGTTGTACGGCGTGCCGGTGCGCGAGTCGATGCGCGTGAGGGGGCGCTCGTAGTCCATCAGCAGGCCCTCGTGGCCCGTGTAGAACTCGACGCGCTTGAGCTCGTCGAAGTCGGCGCCCGCCGCCTCCATGAACTTGATGGCCCTGTCGATCTCGGCGGCCAGGCGCTCGTAGCGCTGGTTGGCGGGGTTCTGGGCGAAGCCCTTGTTCCACGAGTGCACCTCGCGGAGGTCGGCGAAGCCGCCCTGCGTGAACGCGCGGATCAGGTTCAGCGTCGACGCCGACGTGTGGTACGCCTTCAGCAGCCGCTGCGGATCGGGCGTGCGCGAGCCGCTCGTGAAGTCATAGCCGTTCGCGATGTCCCCGCGGTACGCCGGCAGCGTCACGTCGCCGCGCGTCTCGGAGTCGCTCGAGCGGGGCTTGGCGAACTGGCCCGCCATCCGGCCCATCTTGATGACCGGCATCGAGGCGCCGTAGGTCAGCACGACGGCCATCTGCAGCAGCGTCTTGACCCGGTTGCGGATCTTGTCGGCCGTGGCGCCCGCGAACGTCTCGGCGCAGTCGCCGCCCTGCAGCAGGAACGCGCGACCCGAGGCGGCCTGCGCGAGGCGGTCCTTCAGGCTGTCGACCTCGCCCGCGAAGACGAGCGGCGGCTGCTGGGCGAGTTCGGCCGAGACGCGCTCGACCTCGGCATAGTCCGGCCACTCCGGCTGCTGCTTGATCGGAAGTGAGCGCCAGGCATCCAGAGCGCTCGGATCGAGGAGAGCCGTGTCTTGCATGTCTCGATGCTAGTGCCGCACGGCAGGTGCCGAGGACCGCGCGTCAGTCCGTGACGACGGCCTCGGGCGGATCGGCCACGGCCTGCGGGGGCTCGACGGCCTCGGCGCCGGCGGCGCGCTGCCTCTTCACCGACGACGCATACACGTCGTGGTACCGCTGCTGGCCGAGCAGCTGCAGCGCGACCATGATCTCGTCGGTCACGGAGCGCAGGATGTAGCGGTCGTTCTCCATGCCCTCGTAGCGGCGGAAGTCGAGCGGCTCGCCGATCACCATCCCGACCCGCTGCACGCGCGGGAGGGTCGTCCCGATCGGCATCATGGTGTCGGTGTCGACCATGACCACGGGGATCACGGGGACCTTCGCCTCGAGGGCCATGCGCGCGATGCCGGTGCGTCCGCGATACAGGATGCCGTCGGGGCTGCGGGTGCCCTCCGGGTAGATGCCGAGCAGCTGCTCGCGTCCCAGCACCTGCAGCGCCGTGTTGAGCGCGGCCTCGGAGGCGGACCCGCCCGAGCGGTCGATCGGGATCTGGCCGGTGCCCTTCATGAACCACTTGGTGGCCCAGCCCTTCAGTCCCCTGCCCGTGAAGTACTCGGCCTTGGCCAGGAACGTCATCTGCCGCTCGATCATGAGCGGGAGGAACACCGAGTCGGCGACCGACAGGTGATTGCTGGCCAGGATCGCGCCGCCCGTGGGCGGGATGTTCTCGGCGCCGATGATCCATGGACGGAAGATCGCCTTCACGATCGGCCCGACCACGATGTACTTCACCAGCCAATAGAACACGGGGAGAGTCTAGAGGGACACTAGAATCGACCGGACCCGCAAAGACCTGTCCGGTACCGAAGGAGTTGCCGTGATCGAATTCTCGACACCCCAGATCGTCCCCACCGACCCCGACCTGAACATCGCGGGCCTGCTGGCCGAGCGGGTCCGGGCCACCCCTGACAAGGCGATCTTCGCCGTCCCGGACGGCGACGGCTGGCGCGACGTCACGGCCGCCGAGTTCGAGCGCCAGGTCGTCGCGCTCGCGAAGGGCTTCGTCGCCGCGGGCGTCCAGCCCGGCGAGCGGATCGGCTTCCTCGCGAAGACCACCTACGAGTGGACCCTCGTGGACTTCGCGCTGTTCTACGCGGGCGCCACCATGGTGCCCGTCTACGAGACCAGCTCGCCCGCGCAGATCCAGTGGATCCTGTCCGACTCCGGCGCCGTGGGCCTGATCCTCGAGACGGCCGAGCACTTCGCGTCGTTCCAGACGGTCGCGGACGAGCTGCCGCTCATCCGGACCACGTGGCGGATGGACGAGGGCGTGGTCGCGACCCTCAGCGCCGACGGCGCGGCCGTCGAGGACGCCGAGATCGAGCGCCGCCGCGGCATCGCGAAGGCCACGGACGTCGCGACGATCATCTACACGTCGGGATCGACCGGACGCCCGAAGGGCTGCGTGCTGACGCACGGCAACTTCGTCGACACGGCGCGCAACGCGGACACGGCCCTCGCCGGCGTCCTGCGCCAGGAGGGCGCGTCGACGGTCCTGTTCATCACGACCGCGCACGTGTTCGCGCGCTTCATGTCGGTGCTCTACATCCACTCCGGTGTGAAGACCGGCCACGAGCCGAACACGAAGAACCTCGTCAAGACGCTCGGCTCGTTCAAGCCGTCGCTGCTGCTGGCCGTGCCGCGCGTGTTCGAGAAGGTCTACAACTCGGCGGAGCAGAAGACCGAGTCGGAGGGCAAGGGCCGCATCTTCCGCGCCGCGGCGAGCACCGCCATCGAGCACTCCCGCCGCCTGCAGGACGGCGAGAAGATCGGCCTGGCTCTGCGGATCAAGTTCGCGCTGTTCGACAAGCTCGTCTACTCGAAGCTGCGGGAGCTCATGGGCGGCCGCGTGCAGTACGCCGTGTCCGGTTCCGCTCCCCTGGGCCCACGTCTCGGCCACTTCTTCCACAGCCTGGGCATCAAGATCCTCGAGGGCTACGGCCTGACCGAGACCACCGCCCCGGCGACCGTGAACGTCCCGGAGCTGCTGAAGGTCGGCACGGTCGGCCCGACGCTCCCCGGCGTCGGCATCCGCATCGACGACGACGGCGAGGTCCAGGTCAAGGGCGTCAACGTGTTCCGCGAGTACTGGCAGAACCCCGAGGCCACGGCCGCCGCGTTCGACGGCGAGTGGTTCCGCACCGGCGACCTCGGATCCTTCGACGCCGACGGCTACCTCACGATCACGGGCCGCAAGAAGGAGATCATCGTCACGGCCGGCGGCAAGAACGTCGCCCCGGCCGCGCTCGAGGACCCGATCCGCGCGAACCCGATCGTCGGGCAGGTCGTCGTGGTGGGCGATCAGAAGCCGTTCATCTCGGCGCTGATCACGCTCGACCCCGAGATGCTGCCGGCTTGGCTCGCCACGCACGGCGAGAGTGGGGACCTCACGCTCGAGCAGGCCGCGAGGAACGCCACGGTCCGCGCCGAGGTGCAGCGCGCGATCGACGAGGCGAACACGCGCGTGTCGCGCGCGGAGTCCATCCGCAAGTTCGTCATCCTCGGCACCGAGTGGACGGAGGCCACGGGCCACCTCACGCCGAAGATGTCGATCAAGCGCGCGGAGATCATGAAGGACTTCTCGCACGAGATCGAGGACCTCTACGCCGCCAAGGACGCCACGACGAACCTGTCGGTCGCCGGCTGATCACCACAGGAAAGAGGGCCCGATCCGCGCAGGGCGGATCGGGCCTCCTTGTTTCGTACGAGCGAAGCGAGCGATGTGCCCCTGTGCGAGCGACGCGAGCGTTGAGCCGCAGGCGAATGCCGGCCATCTCAAGAAACGCGACATCCCCCGTCGATGGAGCGCAGCGACAGCGATCGATCCCGAGTCCCGGCGCGAAGCGTCGGGCGAGGTGATCGATGACGCACGATGCACTACCCGGCGAAGCCGGAAAAACGGCTCAGAACCAGTCGCTCTCGCGGACGGCCTTCATGGCCCTGGCGCGCTCGTCCTTCCGGAGTCGCTGCAGGTAGACCACGCCGTCGAGGTGGTCGGTCTCGTGCTGCAGCATCTGCGCCATGAGCCCCTCGCCCTCGAGCACGACGGGCTCGCCGTCGAGGTCGATGCCCTCCACGCGCGCGTACGGGTGGCGCGGCGTGTCGTGCCACAGGCCCGGCACCGACAGGCACCCCTCGCCCGTGAGCTCGGGTTCGCCGCGCACCTCCACGACGCGCGGATTCAGGATGTAGCCGATCACGTCGTCCACGTTGTAGCTGAACGCGCGCACGCCCACGCCGATCTGCGGGGCGGCGACGCCGGCGCGGCCGGGCAGCGCGACCGAGTCGAGCAGATCCTGCACGAGGGCGCGCACGCCCTCGTCGATCGCGGTGATCTCGGCCGCGGGCGTGCGCAGCACCGGGTCGCCGTAGAGGCGGATGTCGCGCGCGGTCACGCGGCGCGGCCCTCGCGCAGGCCGTCGACGACGCGCGCGGCGAGGTCGCGGGCGGCGTCGCGCGTCTGGGGCTGCAGGTCGCGGTAGACGATCGCCGCGCCGGTCGCGAGCGCACGGTCGTACGGCAGGTGCACGACGGCGCGCACGCGGCTGCCGAAGTGCACCTCGAGCTCGTTCAGGCGCACCATCGGCGTGCCCTCGGACTGCTGGTTCAGCACCACGATGGCGTGACGCGCGAGCTGCTCGTAGCCGTTGGACTCCAGCCAGGTGATGGTCTCGGACGCGAGGCGCACCTCGTCGAGGTTCAGGCCCGTCACGATGATCAGCTGGTCCGCGTGCGAGAGCGTCGCGCTCATCACGGAGTGGATGATGCCGGTGCCGGTGTCGGTGAGCACGAGCGAGTAGAAGTGCTCGGCGACGTCGGCGACCGTGCGGTAGTCGTCCTCGCCGAATGCCTCCGCGATCCGCGGATCCGGGTCGGATGCGAGCACGTCGAGGCGGGTCTCGTCGCGCGCGACGAAGCGGGAGATGTCGTTGAAGCCGCGGATCTCACCCGAGCGGTGCACGAGGTCGCGCACGGTCTTCTCCGTGCGCTTGCCGATCCGGTCGGCGAGCGTGCCGCGGTCGGGGTTCGCATCGATCGCGATCACGCGGTCGTCGCGGCCGTTCGCCAGCGCCATGCCGAGGAGCGTCGTGACCGTCGTCTTGCCCACGCCGCCCTTGCGGCTCAGGATCGGCACGAAGCGCGTCTCGCCCGCGAGCGGTGCGGCCACGCGCGCGTCGAGCGCCTTGCGCGCGCGCACCTTGCGGCTGTCGCCGAGGTTGAGGCGGCCGCCGGTGAGGCCGTAGACGAACTCGCTCCAGGCGCCCTCGGGCGCGGGCCGGGCGACCCGGTGCGGATTCAGGACGCGATCGGCGGTGAGCAGGTCGCTGGACTCGCGCTCCGCGTTCTTGCCGAGATCCTCGAGGCGGCGCGCGGTCATCGTGAGGGCTCCTGTCGTCTGGGGCTGCGGCGCATCCGTGCGCGTCGCGTCCCCCTGCGGGTCGGTCGGGGTGGCGAGCTCGGCGGAGGCGGCGCGGTGGGCCGCGGTCTCCTCGGCCCAGATGCGGGCGTAGGACTTCGCCTTGTCCACGGCGCTCGGCGCGGTCACGGGCGAGGCGTCGGCCTCGGGCTCGACCTCCGCGTCGGCCCCGGTCTCCGGTTCCGTCTCCGGCTGGGGCGCGGCGTGCTCGGCGGCGAGCTCGGCGGCCGCGAGGCGCCATCCGTCCACGGGGGGCTGCGCGGGTGCGCCCGGCGCATGCTCGTCCTCGACGTACTCGTCCGCGACGTGCTGCTCGAGGGCCGTCTCGTCGGGGTCGTCCTCGACCGGAGACTCCTCGACGAACTCCGGGGCGTGCTCGGGGTCCGCCGAGCCGTCGTGCGCGTCCTCGACGTGCGCGTCGTCGAGGAGCGCGCCCTCGTCGTCCTGGTCCTGGCCCTCGTCGTCCTGCGCGCGATCGTCCTCGTGCGAGGTGACGGGCACCACGACGACGTCGATGACCTCGCCCTCCGCGACGGGCTCGTCGCGCTCGCCCAGGCGATCGCGCACGGCGTCCACGACGTCCTCGACGATCTCGCCCGTGAGGGCGGGCTCCTCGCCGGTCTCGCGGGCCTCCGCGAAGGCCTCGGCCGCCTCCTCCACCTGCTCGGCGGGCAGCTCGATCACGATCTCGCCGGCGCGGACGTCTCCCGGCTCGAACTCGTCGTCGACGACCTCGTCGTCGGACTCCTCCGTCAGGTGCGGCAGCACCACGCGCACCTGGGCGGTGTGCGTGCCCAGGATGCCGATGGCGGTCGTGTCGAGTCCCGCGTCGGCGAGGACGCCGTGGTCCTCGCCCTCCGCCGGCACGTCATCGGATTCGGTCGTGATCTTCTTCACCACTGCGGCTTCACTCCAACGGGGGCTCTCCCCCACCGGGCGAGCCCCTCCCGCCCCGGAGCCCGGTCAGGCCGGGCCCCCCAAGATTACTGTCCGGTGGTGACGACGACCAAAAGGTCGCCGGCGTCGACCTGCTGGGTGGAGGCGATCGCGAGCCGCTCCACGACCCCGCCGTGCGGCGACGTGATCGCGGCCTCCATCTTCATGGCCTCGATCGACGCGACCGCCTGGCCCGGCTCGACCCGGTCTCCCACCTCGACCTTGAGCGTCACGACGCCCGAGAAGGGCGCCGCCACGTGGCCGGGCTTGGACGTGTCCGCCTTCTCCGCCGAGAGCACCTCGACCGCGATGCCGCGGTCGCGCGCCGACACCGGACGCAGCTGGCCGTTGAGCGTGGCCATGACCGACCGGATGCCCTTCTCGTCGGGCTCGCCGATCGCCTCGAGGCCGACGTGCAGCTGCACGCCGCGCTCGATCTCGACCACGTGCTCGCCACCCTGCTCGAGGCCGTACAGGTAGTCGGCCGTGTCGAGCACCGACAGGTCGCCGTAGGTCTCGCGCGCCTCCTCGAAGGCCTTCGTGGGCTGCGGGAACAGCAGGCGGTTCAGCGTCGCGCGGCGCGTCGCGGCGTCGCCCTCCAGCGCGGCCCGGTCGTCGGCCTCGAGCGGCGTGACACCGGGCTTGATGTCGCGGCCCGCGAGAACCTTGGTGCGGAAGGGCTCGGGCCATCCGCCCGGCAGGTCGCCCAGCTCACCGGCCATGAAGCCCACGACGGAGTCCGGCACGTCGTACTTCTGGGGGTTCTCCTCGAAGTCGGCCGGATCGGCCTTGACCGCCGCCAGGTGCAGCGCGAGGTCGCCCACGACCTTCGACGACGGGGTCACCTTGGGCACGCGGCCCAGGATGTCGTTCGCCGCGGCGTACATGTCCTCGATGAGCTCGAAGTCGTCCGCGAGGCCCAGCGCGATCGCCTGCTGGCGGAGGTTCGAGAGCTGGCCGCCCGGGATCTCGTGGCGGTACACGCGACCGGTCGGCCCGTCCAGGCCCGACTCGAACGGGCGGTACTGGTGGCGCACGGCCTCCCAGTACGGCTCCAGGTCGCACACGGCCTGCAGGTCGATGCCCGTGTCGCGCTCGGTGTGCGCGAGCGCGGCGACCAGGGCCGACAGCGACGGCTGGCTCGTGGTGCCCGCCATGGGAGCGGACGCCGCGTCGACCGCGTCCGCGCCGGCCGCGCTCGCGGCGAGCAGCGTCGCGAGCTGACCACCCGGAGTGTCGTGCGTGTGGACGTGCACGGGCAGGTCGAACCGCTCGCGCAGCGCGCCCACGAGCTTGGCGGCCGCGGCCGGGCGCAGCAGGCCCGCCATGTCCTTGATGGCCAGGATGTGCGCGCCCGCGTCGACGATCTGCTCTGCGAGGCGCAGGTAGTAGTCGAGCGTGTAGAGGTCCTCGGCCGGGTTCAGCAGGTCGCCCGTGTAGCAGACGGCGACCTCGGCGACTGAGGTGCCGGTGCCGAGCACGGCGTCGATCGCGGGGCGCATCTGGGAGACGTCGTTGAGCGCGTCGAAGATGCGGAAGATGTCGATGCCGCTGGCGGCGGCCTCGCGCACGAACGCGTCCGTGACCTCGGTCGGGTACGGCGTGTAGCCGACGGTGTTGCGGCCGCGCAGCAGCATCTGGATCGCGACGTTCGGCAGCGCCTCGCGCAGCTTGTCCAGGCGCTCCCACGGGTCCTCGGCGAGGAACCGCAGCGCGACGTCGTACGTGGCGCCGCCCCAGGCCTCGACCGAGAGCAGCTGCGGCGTCAGGCGCGCCACGTGCGGCGCGACCGCGACCAGGTCCTTCGTGCGCACGCGGGTCGCCAGCAGCGACTGGTGCGCGTCGCGGAACGTCGTCTCGGTCACGGCGAGCGCGGTCTGCTCGCGCAGGGCCTTGGCGAAGCCGGCGGGGCCGAGCTCCTGCAGGCGCTGGCGGGAGCCGGCGGGCGCGGGTGAGCTCAGGTCGACCGCCGGCAGCTTCGCGGCCGGTGCGATCGCGAGCGGGTTGTCGCCGTTCGGCTTGTTGACGGTCACGTCGACCAGCCAGTTCACGATCTTCGATCCGCGGTCCTTCGAGACGCGACCGCGCAGCAGCTGCGGGCGCTCGTCGATGAACGAGGTCGACAGATCGCCGGCGACGAACGCCGGGTCGTCCAGCACGGCCTGCAGGAACGGGATGTTCGTGGCCACGCCGCGGATGCGGAACTCCGCCAGGGCGCGGCGCGCGCGGGCGACCGCGGCGCCGAAGTCGCGACCGCGCACGCTCAGCTTCGCGAGCATCGAGTCGAAATGCGGGCTGATCTGCGAGCCGGCGGCCGTCGTGCCGCCGTCGAGGCGGATGCCGGCGCCGCCCGGGGAGCGGTACGTCGTGATCTTGCCGGTGTCGGGGCGGAAGCCCTGCGCGGGGTCCTCGGTGGTGATGCGGCACTGCAGCGCGGCACCGCGCAGCTGGATCTGATCCTGCAGCAGACCGAGGTCGGCGAGCGTCTCGCCCGACGCGATCCGCATCTGCGACTGCACGAGGTCGACGTCCGTGACCTCCTCTGTCACGGTGTGCTCGACCTGGATGCGCGGGTTCATCTCGATGAAGACGACCTCGCCCGTCCGCTCCCCCGCCGTCTCGAGCAGGAACTCGACCGTGCCGGCGTTCTCGTAGCCGATCGACTCGGCGAACGCGACGGCGTAGCGGTGCAGGTCGGAGCGGATCCCGTCGTCGAGGTTCGGCGCCGGCGCGATCTCGATCACCTTCTGGTGCCGGCGCTGCACGGAGCAGTCGCGCTCGAACAGGTGCACGGTCGCCCCGGACTTGTCGGCGAGGATCTGCACCTCGACGTGCCGGGGGCGCAGCACCGCCTGCTCGAGGAACATCCGCGGGTCGCCGAACGCGCTCTGCGCCTCGCGCATCGCCTCGGCCAGCGCCGGGGCGAGCTCCGCCTTGGACTCCACGCGGCGCATGCCGCGGCCGCCGCCGCCCGCGACGGCCTTCGCGAACAGCGGGAACCCGATGTCGTCCGACTGCGCGACCAGCGCGTCCACGTCATCCGACGCCTCGGTCGAGCGCAGCACCGGCACGCCCGCCTTGATGGCGTGCTCCTTGGCCGTGACCTTGTTGCCGGCCATCTCGAGAACGGTGGACGACGGGCCGATGAACGTGATGCCCGCGGCCGCGGACTTCGCGGCGAGCTCGGGGTTCTCGGAGAGGAAGCCGTAGCCCGGGTAGATCGCGTCGGCGCCGGCCTCGACCGCGACGCGCACGATCTCGTCCACGTCGAGGTAGGCGCGGACGGGGTGGCCCTCCTCGCCGATGCGGTAGGCCTCGTCGGCCTTCAGACGGTGCAGCGAGTTGCGGTCCTCGTGGGGGTACACCGCGACGGTGCGCGCGCCCAGCTCGTACGCCGCACGGAAGGCTCGGATCGCGATCTCACCGCGGTTTGCCACAAGGATCTTCGAGAACATGCGGGTCCTTCCGTCGGGGCGCCGGCGCGTGGGGATGTCACCGGGCCTCGCTGCCGTCGCCTCGGCGACTCGGGGGCCGCCAGAGCGTTTGCGTCAGGGACTGGTGTTCCCTGAAGTGTCTCTCAGCATAGGGCGTTGTAACGTTGGGGATTGTGCACGTACTCAGCGTCAGTTCCCTCAAGGGAGGCGTCGGCAAGACGACCGTGACCCTCGGTCTCGCGTCCGCCGCCTTCGCACGATCGCTGCGCACGCTGGTGGTCGATCTCGACCCGCAGGCGGATGTCTCGACCGGTCTGGACGTCCAGATCGCCGGCCGTCTCAACGTCTCCGATGTGCTGACCAGCCCCAAGGAGAAGATCGTCCGCCAGGCGATCACCTCGAGCGGCTGGACGCGCGTGCACGACGGCACGATCGACGTCATGCTCGGCAGCCCGTCGGCCATCAACTTCGACGGCCCGCACCCCACGGTCGCGGACGTCTGGAAGCTGGAGGAGGCGCTCGCCTCGATCGAGGCGGAGTACGACCTCGTGCTGATCGACTGCCCGCCGTCGCTCAACGCCCTCACCCGCACGGCGTGGGCCGCGTCCGACCGCGTCATGGTCGTCACGGAGCCCGGGCTGTTCTCGGTGGCCGCCGCCGACCGCGCGCTGCGCGCGATCGAGGAGATCCGCCGCGGCCTCTCCCCCCGTCTGCAGCCCCTCGGCATCGTCGTGAACCGCGTGCGCCCGCAGTCGGTCGAGCACCAGTTCCGCATCAAGGAGCTGCGCGACATGTTCGGTCCGCTCGTGCTCGAGCCGCAGCTGCCCGAGCGCACGTCGCTGCAGCAGGCGCAGGGCGCCGCCAAGCCGCTGCACGTGTGGCCCGGCGAGTCCGCTCAGGAGCTCGCCGCCGACTTCGACGCGCTGCTGGACCGCATCATGCGCGCCGGCCGCATCACGGACCCCGCCGAAGAGGCCAAGGCGGAATAGTCCTCCGCTGCGCGGGGCGGTGCGGTTTCATCCCCCGCCTCGCGGGGCTGTGCAGCCGGAGACTAGGCCGTGCGCTTCGCGCGGCGCTGGGCGAGCTCGTCCACCTGGTCGGGGCTGGTCGCCTCGAAGTCGACCAGCGTGGCCTCGACCTCATGCAGGACCTTGCCGACCGCGATGCCGAACACGCCCTGGCCGCGGCTGACGAGGTCGATGACCTCGTCGTTCGACGTGCACAGGTACACGGACGCGCCGTCGCTCATGAGCGTGGTGCCGGCGAGGTCACGGATGCCGGCGGCGCGCAGCTGCTCGACCGCCGTGCGGATCTGCTGCAGCGAGATGCCGGTGTCCAGGAGCCGCTTGACGAGCTTGAGCACGAGGATGTCGCGGAAGCCGTACAGGCGCTGGGATCCGGATCCGCTCGCGTTGCGCACGGTGGGCTCGACCAGCTCGGTGCGGGCCCAGTAGTCGAGCTGGCGGTACGTGATGCCCGCCGCGCGGGCGGCGACGGCGCCGCGGTAGCCGGCCTCGGGGTCGAGGTCGGGCAGGCCGTCGGTGAAGAGGAGATCGGTCATGCCGCGACCGGTGGGATCGTCAGCGCTCATAAATCCATCCTCCTCGGGTGATTGCAGTTCCACCGTATGGGAGGCCCCACACCCCGGCAATGACATCCGTGTGATCCGGGTGGCGTGTCGCCGTCGCGTTACACAAGAGTGACCTTCGACCTGAACCTGAAGCCCACGTGCTCAGCCGACGATGCGGCCGAGCGCGTTCTTGACCAGGATCGTGCGCACCTCGTCCAGGCGCGACGCGAGCTCGGGGGCGAGCTCGCTGGCCTTCGCGCGCGAGCCCGCGTCGGTGCGGCGCAGCAGCGCCGACAGGGCGGACTCGACGAGCGCGACCTCGCGCTCGGCGCTCTGCCGGAGCCCCCGCACGTGGCGCGGCTCGATACCGTGGCGCGACAGCGCCACGAGGGCGCGCAGCAGCGCGAGCGCCTGGTCGTCATACGAGTCGGCGGCCTTCATCAGCCCGGTGCTCACGGCGTCGTTCAGCAGCTGCGGCGCGGCTCCCGCGGCGCTCAGCAGCTCCTGGCGGGTGTGCCGCCGGACGGCCGGGTGGATCGACGGCGGCGGGACCTGCGGATTCGCGGGCGCGCGGCCCGCGTCGACATCCTCGAGGTAGTCGCGGATCTTCACGAGCGGCAGGTAGTGATCGCGCTGCAGCGTGAGCGCGAGCCGGAGCCGCTCGAGGTCCTGGGGGGAGAACTTGCGGTAGCCCGACGACGTGCGCTGCGGGTTCACGATGCCCTGCACCTCGAGGAAGCGCAGCTTGCTGGACGTCAGGGCCGGGAACTCGGGCGTGAGCTTCGACAGCACCTGGCCGATGCTCAGAAGGCCCGCGGGCGCCTTCCGTGCAGCGGAGGCAGGCTCGCGGGCGGCGGCCGCCGCCATCAGGCGACCTGCCCCGATCCGGTCCCGTTCTGACCCGAGCCGTTCTGACGATCCAGCGGCGAGACGAAGAAGTTGAGGCGGAACTTGCCGATGCGCACCTCGGCGCCGTTGCGCAGCTCGGAGCGGTCGACCCGCTCGCCGTTCACGTACGTGCCGTTCAGCGAGCGCTGGTCGACGATCTCGAACGACGCGCGGTGGCGCGTGATCTCCGCGTGACGGCGCGAGACCGTGACGTCGTCGAGGAAGATGTCGGCCTCCGGGTGACGCCCGGCCGTCGTGACGTCCGTGTCGAGCAGGTAGCGGGCGCCGGCCGTGGGGCCGGAGCGCACCAGCAGGAGCGCGGACCCGGAGGGCAGAGCCGCGATCGCATCGCGCTCGGCGGCGTTCAGCTCACCCGCGAACGGGACGAAGGACAGGTCGGAGTCGTGCCCGAACGTCTGGGTCGAATCGCCCGAGCCGTCGTAGCCGAACCGCGTCGTATCGCCGTCGCGGTGGATCGGCGAACCGGCGCCGTGCTCGTTCTGTGACACGCGTCATCCCTCCTTTCGGACCAGCCTAACCGATCGCTTTCCGCCGGTCACAAGTCGGTCACGGGCCGGATGCCGGATATCGCGGCTCGCGATCAGCACGCGCGGGTACCGTGGCGGTATGCCCGTCGCACGCTCCCCCCGTCCGCACCGCCTCGTCGTGACAGGCGCCGCCGCGCTCAGCGTGGGCCTCGGAGTGCTGCTGGCGGCCTCCCCCGCCGCCGCGCACGACTCGCTGATCAGCACGGATCCGGCCACGGATTCGACCGTGGAGACCATGCCGGAGGAGATCTCGCTGTCATTCTCGTCGGCCCTGCTCACCATGAGCCCGCAGGACACCGTCGTCGACGTGATCTCCCCATCCGGGCAGGACGTGTCGGAAGGGGACGCGGTCGTCGACGGCGCGGTCGTGCGCCAGGCGATCGGCGAGGCGGTCGGGGCCGGCGCGTACACGGTCAACTGGCACGTCGTCTCGGGCGACGGCCATCCGACCGAGGGGTCGTACTCGTTCGCGGTGACGACGGCCTCGGAGGGAACCGGCGTGGCGCCCGAGAACGACGAGACCCAGACCGCGCCGCCCCCGAAGCCCGTGGTCACGCCGACCCCGACCAAAGAGGCGCCCTCCGCCGCGCCCACGACGGCCTCCGCGGCCCCGGCGCCGAGCGAGAACCACGACCGGTCGTTCGGCGAGGTCCTCCCGTGGATCCTGCTGGGCGTGACGGGCATCGCGATCGTGGGCGCGCTCATCGCCGTGCTCGTCACGCGAGGACGTGGCGGCTCGGACGACGACGCCCCCGACGAGGACCGTCCCGACCAGGTCTGAGCGCTCCCGCCGCGGGCTAGGCTGGAGCCATGGCTCATTACGACGTCGTCATCCTCGGCGCGGGTCCCGGCGGTTACGTCGCGGCCGTGCGCAGCGCGCAGCTCGGACTCAATGTCGCGATCATCGAAGAGAAGTACTGGGGCGGCGTCTGCCTCAACGTCGGGTGCATCCCGTCGAAGGCGCTGCTGAAGAACGCGGAGATCGCCCACACCTTCACCCACAAGGCCGAGCTGTTCGGCATCTCGGGTGACGTGCACTTCGACTTCGGCACGGCGTTCGACCGCAGCCGCAAGGTCGCGGAGACGCACGTCAAGGGCATCCACTTCCTGATGAAGAAGAACAAGGTCACCGAGTACGACGGCCGCGGCACCTTCACGGGCCCGAAGGCCATCTCGGTCGCCAAGGCGGACGGCTCGACCGAGGAGGTCACGTTCGACAACGCGATCATCGCGACCGGCTCGAAGGTGCGCCTGCTGCCGGGCGTGCAGCTCAGCGACAACGTCGTGACGTACGAGGAGCAGATCCTCACGCGCGACCTGCCCGAGTCGGTCGTGATCGTGGGCGCGGGAGCCATCGGCATGGAGTTCGCCTACGTGCTGTCGAACTACGGCGTGAAGGTCACGATCATCGAGTTCCTCGACCGCGCGCTGCCGAACGAGGACGCCGAGGTCTCCAAGGAGATCCAGAAGCAGTACAAGAAGTACGGCATCGACATCCTGGTCTCGACCGCGGTCAAGACGGTCGAGGACGGCGGATCGTCCGTGCGCGTCACGTACGAGACGCGCGACGGCCAGCCGGGCGAGATCACGGCCGGCAAGGTGCTCATGTCGGTCGGCTTCGCGCCGAACATCGAGGGCTTCGGCCTCGAGGCGACGGGCGTCAAGCTCACCGAGCGCGGCGCGATCGAGATCGACGACCACATGCGCACGAACGTCGAGGGCATCTACGCCATCGGCGACGTGACCGCGAAGCTGCAGCTGGCCCACGTGGCCGAGGCGCAGGGCGTCGTCGCGGCCGAGACGATCGGAAAGGCGGAGACGCAGACGCTCGGGGACTACCGGATGATGCCGCGCGCCACGTTCTGCTCGCCGCAGGTCGCGAGCTTCGGCCTCACGGAGGAGCAGGCGCGCGCCGAGGGTCGCGAGATCAAGGTCGCGAAGTTCCCCTTCAGCGCCAACGGCAAGGCGAACGGCCTGGGCGAGCCCGTCGGCTTCGTCAAGCTGATCGCGGACGCCGAGCACCTCGAGCTCATCGGCGGCCACCTGATCGGCCCCGACGTCTCCGAGCTGCTGCCCGAGCTGACACTCGCCGCCAAGTGGGACCTGACGGCCCTCGAGGCCGCCCGCAACGTGCACACGCACCCGACGCTGTCGGAGGCGCTGCAGGAGGCCTTCCACGGCCTCGCGGGTCACATGATCAACCTGTAGGAGCCTTCCCGGCTCCACGACGAAGGCCTCCGGATCATCCGGAGGCCTTCGTCGTGCCGCGGGTCAGTGCCCGAGCGCGCGTGCGAGCTTGGACGCCGAGCTCGCCTGCCGGGCACCGGCCGCGATCGCGGCCTCCTCGACCGCCGCGAAGAACACCTCACGCGTCTCGTGCGCCGCAGGGGCGGCGGGCCCGAGCTCGACCTCCCACTCGTGCCACTCGCGCTCGGTGCCCGCGCGGAGATCCGTGGTCCGCACGTGGTCGTCGACGAACTCCGCGAGCACGCCGCCTTCCGCATCCAGCAGCGCGTACGCCGTGCGGTCGTTGACGATGCGCGCGAGCGGCGTGAGCGGATCCGTCGTCCACCGCGCGACCTCGGCCGCGACGGCCTCCGGCACCTCGTCCGTCTCGCCGAGCGGCCAGCCCAGCTCGGTCCGGCCGCCGTCGACCAGCGGTCCCTTGATGTGCCAGCCGGCGTCGGGACCTCCCGTACGGCGCCGCAGCGCCACGCCGGCGCGCGCGAGGACGGCCTCGGCGGTGTCGAGATAGAGCGCGTCCAGGTGGCGCGGCTCCCCGTCCGTCACGCGGGCGACGCCGGGCACGCTCTCCCAGGACGGCACGGGCGTGCCGGCGTCGACGTCGAACTTGCGCTCGACCTCGATGGAGCGGGACGGCTCTCCCTGCGCGACGGGATCCGGGGTCACTCGCCGGGCCGGACGTCGTCGTCGTCGGGGGTGACCTCCTGCGGCTCCTCCGTGAAGCGGAAGGCGACCTCCGTGGGGCCGTCGTCGTCGCCCGTGTGCTCGGGGCCGCCGTCGCGGTCGTAGACCAGCTGACCCTCCGAGTACGGCAGGATCAGCTGCTCGAGGTCGTCGTTCTCCAGGGGCAGGACCTGTCCATCGAGGGGTCCGCCGTGCAGTCGTGCGATAGCCATGCTCCTCACCCTAGCTCTCGGCCTCGTGGCTCTCACGGACTTGACGCAGGTCCGCTTCGCGCTCCTTGTCCTCCACCTGGCGCGCCTCGCGCAGCTCCAGGACGGCGGCCTGCACCCCGCTCTCGGCGCGGCGCACGCGGCGCTGCGCGAACGTCTCGGCCGCGAACCGGGCGTGCACGCGGTCGTGCTGCTCCTCGGCGCCGACGATGATGTACGCCGCGGCGATCAGGATGACCTGCGCGGAGAGGTTGACCCACAGCAGCAGGGCGATGAGCGAGGCGAACGAGGCCAGCAGCGGGTTGGATCCGGCTCCGCTGACGAACAGGCTCGACAGCTGCTGCAGCACGACGAGCCCGATCGCGCCGAGGATCGCTCCCGCCCAGACGTTGCGCGGCGAGGCCTTCATGCCGGACAGCATCCAGAACATGACCGCGATCATCATGGCGTCGAGCGCGAGCGTCACGAGCACGGTGATCGAGCGGGTCAGCACGACCGCGATGCCCGTCTGCCCCGCGCCGATCCAGTCGAGCACCGTGGTGACGAACGCCGAGCCGAGGAACGTCGTGACGGCGGCGGCGATCAGGAGCACGCCGAGGATGATCGCGAACAGCAGGTCGCGCAGGATCACGACGATCGGCGACGACGTCGCGTGCGTCGTGCCCGCCATCATCCGGATGGACGTGCGCAGCGCGCCGACCGCGCCGATCGCGGCGCCCACCAGACCGACCAGCGAGATGATGCCCGCGAGGGTGAAGCTCGCCGGCTCGCGCAGGAGGTCGGCGTCGATCAGGCCGCCCTCGCCGACGAGCCCCGGGATCACGTTGTCCACGGCCGACAGCAGCGCCTGCCAGAGGTCGGGCTGCCCGGCGAGCCAGATCGCCGCGACGGAGAATCCGAGCAGCACGCCCGCGAAGATCGAGAACAGCGCCCGGTACGTCACCGCCCCGGCGAGCAGCGCGCCCTGCTGCTCCGAGTAGAGCAGGAAGGCGCGGACCAGCTTGCGCGCGAGCGCCCACGCGATGAGGACCTTCAGCTTCGCCATGAGTCCGGCCATGCGCCTCACGTTAGCGGCGCTCCGGCACGGGCGCAGGCGCTTGACATGCCGCTACGCGAGCAGCCCCGCCCACGCGCCCACGATCATCCAGGGACCGAAGGCGATGTGCGTCTCGCGGCTCGCGCGGCCGGTCGCGAGCAGCGCGATCGCGTGCACGCCGCCCAGCGCGAACGCCGCGGCGGCTCCCGCGGCGAGCTCGATCCAGCCGTGCCAGCCGAGCAGGAGGCCCAGCAGCGCCGCGAGCTTGACGTCTCCGCCGCCCAGCCCCGCGGGGACCGCGAGCCGCAGCAGGAGGTAGAGGCCGAACAGCGCGAGCCCTCCCACGGCGGCGCGGCCGAGCGGCGTCGTGTCGCCTGCGAGGGCCGCAGCGACAGCGAGCGCGCCGGCCAGGCCCACCGCCGACGGCAGCACGATCGCGTCGGGCAGGCGGTGCTCGCGGATGTCGACGCGGATCAGGATGAGCGACACCACGAGGAGCGCCGCGTGCGATGCGGCCAGCAGAACCGCGGTTGCGCTCATCCATGCCTCCGGGACGAGGCTAGGGAAACCGCGCCGCCCGGCGCGGCGGGGTGTGGATAACCGTCAGAGCTCGAGCACGTCGACGTGCACCGACACGACGTCGCCCTCGGACAGGCCCTCGGCGTCGCGCACGGCGCGCTTCAGCGGCAGCGAGTACGTGTCGCGTCCCGGGAAGATCGACGTGCGCCACGTCGTGGCGCCGATCGTCACCTCCACGCGCAGCGAGCCGAAGCCGCGCGGCGGGGCCGGCAGCTCGCGGAGGTCGCTCGAGATCTCGGCCGGCACGTGCACGAAGAACCATGACTCGGTGCGCGCGTCCCAGCGCACGACCTCCGAGTCGAACGCGATCCGCACGCCCATGCGCGAGGCTATTCGCCCATCCGGTTGCGGGTGCGCATGGCGCGCTCGGCCTCCCGCTTGTCCTGGCGCTCTCGCAGCGTCTGGCGCTTGTCGAACTCGCGCTTGCCCTTCGCGACGCCGAGCTCGACCTTGGCGCGGCCGTCGAGGAAGTAGAGCCGCAGCGGCACGAGCGTGTAGCCGCCGGCGGAGACCGCGTGGCTGAGCTTGACGATCTCCTCCCTGTGCAGCAGGAGCTTGCGGGTGCGCTTGGACGAATGGTTGGTCCACGTGCCCTGCGAGTACTCGGGGATGTGCACGGCGTCGAGCCAGGCCTCTCCCCCGTCGATGAACGCGTAGCCGTCGCTGAGGTTCGCGCGCCCCTGGCGCAGCGACTTCACCTCGGTGCCGGTGAGCACGAGACCGGCCTCGTACGTCTTCTCGATCGTGTACTCGTGGCGCGCGCGACGGTTGGTCGCGACGACCTTCTCACCCTGTTCGCGGGGCATGTGCTCACCTCCTCGTTGTCGACGGACAGCCCTCCATCCTATCCCCAAGACGAGCGGATGACACGCGCGGGCCACCCGGCGCCCGCGCGGTGCTAGCGTCGCGAACGTGATCGGCGTATCCGTCCTGGATGATCTCGTGACCGAGATCCTGAACAACTACGGCCGCGGCCGCATCCTGATCGCGGTCGACGGCCCCGAGGCCGGCGCGACCGGGGCGTTCGCGGATGCGCTGGCCGCCGCGCTCCGGGAGCGCGACCGGACGGTCTTCCGCGCCGCCGCCCAGACGACCGGCGTCTCCGACGCCGAGGCGGGCCGCGTGCGCGACGTGCTGACCCGCTTCCGCGGCGGCGCGGCGGCGGACGGGTCCGACGTCCCCGACGACGCGCTGCTCGTCGTCGACGGCCGGTTCCTGCTGCAGCTGCGGCTGCGCGGATCCTGGCACTTCCGGATCTGGCTCGAGGGCGGCCCCGAGCTGTCGCCCGACGCATACGCCGAGCGCGCGCGGTACGTGCGCGACGACGCACCCCGCGGGGCCGCCGACGCGATCTACGACGTCACGGACGCCGACGCGCCGCGGCGCGTCTGGTCGGACTCCTGCTGATCCGGCGTCAGGCACGCAGCCAGCGGCGGATCGCGAAGCCCGCCGACAGCGCGGCCAGCACGACGCCGATCAGCACGATCACGGGCACCACGAGCAGGGCGTCACCCAGGCCGACCCACGGGATCGTGCCCATGCGCTCGGTCAGGTAGCCCTCGACGCCGAACTTCACGCCGGCGATGACCGCGCCGCTCGCGAGCAGCGATCCGATGAGCGCGGCGACCACGCCCTCGAGCACGAACGGCGTCTGGATGAAGCGGTTCGAGGCTCCGACGAGGCGCATGATGCCCACTTCGCGGCGCCGCGCGTAGGCGGACAGCCGGATGGTCGTCGAGATCAGCAGCACGGCCGAGATCAGCATGAGCGCCGCGATGCCGACCGCCATGTACGTCGCGATCGTGAGCGCCGAGAACAGCGGATCGAGGTACTGCAGCTGGTCGCGGATCTGCTCTACGCCCTCGACCCCGTTGAAGGCCTCGACGATCACGTCGGAGCGCGTGGGGTCGAGCAGCGTGACGTGGAAGACCGCGCTGGTCTGCTCCTCCGTGAGGACCTCGGCGTTCTCCGGGAAGTTCTCGATCAACGCCGCGTAGGCCTCGGCGGGCGTCTGGAACGAGGACTCCTGGATCAGCGGCGACAGGGTCTCCCCCTGCAGTTCGGCCTGCACCGCGGCGATCTGCTCCTCGGTGGCGGTGCCGCCCGTGCAGGTGTCGGTGTTCGACAGCGACGAGCACATGTAGACGTCGACCTGCGCGCGGTCCTCGAAGTAGTCGCGCATGGTGGCGATCTGCGCCTGCATCAGGATCGCGGCGCCCACGAACGTCAGCGACACGAAGGTCACGAGGATCACCGACACGACCATGGACGCGTTGCGCCGCAGTCCCGTCAGCACCTCGGACAGGATCAGTCCCAGCCTCATGTCGTCGGACCCACCTCGTCGTCGTCGGCATCGCGCAGCCCGAGGCGATCCGCCATGCCGAGCTCCGCCATGTCCGCGTCCGAGAGCGGGATGTCCGGGAGCGGGACGACGCCCGTGCGCGGCGCCGGCGTCTCGGCGTCCGCGGCCGGCTCGGTCGTGAGCGGCTCGGGCCGCGGCGCCTCGTCGGCGGCGGCCGGCTCCGGCCGGGGCTCCTCCGCCGGCTCGGCGAACGGTGCGGCCGGCGCGTCGGGCTGGGGCTCGTCGGTCAGCAGATCGGCGAAGAGCTGACGCTGCGCGGCCTCGACGACCTCGGGCCGG
The DNA here is from genome assembly GCF_039605615.1 of Microbacterium rhizophilum. Taxonomy (NCBI): domain Bacteria; kingdom Bacillati; phylum Actinomycetota; class Actinomycetes; order Micrococcales; family Microbacteriaceae; genus Microbacterium; species Microbacterium rhizophilum. The sequence continues at coordinate 713,317 of NZ_JBCNUN010000001.1, forward strand.
ACCACCTCGGGCTCGGCGGCCGCGGTCTCCTCGACCGCGCCCGACGGATTGCCCGTGATCTCGCGCTGCAGCTCGAGCACGGCGGTGAGCGCCGCGACCGCGGCGGCTCCGCGCTCGACCTGCGGCTCGAGCGTCTTGACGTGCGAGCGGTCGCCGTAGCCGCCGTGGCGCTCGTCGCGCATCAGGCGACCGTCCTTCAGCTCGAGCACGCGGCGCTGCATCTGGTCGACGTAGGTCGCCTCGTGGGTGGCGCACAGGATCGTGGTGCCCGACGCGTTGATGCGCTCGAGCAGCATCATGATGTCGACGGACGTCGCCGGGTCGAGGTTTCCGGTGGGCTCGTCGGCCAGCAGCACCTGCGGCCGGTTGACCAGCGCGCGGGCGATCGCGACGCGCTGCTGCTCCCCGCCCGACAGCTCATGCGGCAGGCGCTTGGCCTTGTCTGCCAGGCCCACGAGCTCGAGCGCCTCCGGCACGGCCTGCTTGATGAAGGCGCGGGAGGACCCGATCACCTGCAGCGTGAAGGCGACGTTCTGGAAGACGGTCTTGGCCGGAAGCAGCCGGAAGTCCTGGAAGACCGACCCGATATGGCGGCGGAAGTACGGGGTGCGGCGATGCGAGAGCGTCTTCGTGTCGCGGCCGAGCACGACCACGCGGCCGTCGCTGGGCGTGTCCTCGCGCAGGATCAGACGCAGGCAGGAGGACTTCCCCGATCCCGATGCGCCGACCAGGAATACGAACTCCCCCCGCTGGACCTCGAAGTCGACATCGTCGAGGGCCGGCTTCGCGGTCCCCCGGTATCGCTTGGTGACGTGTTCGAACCGGATCATGGCGTACCGAGACTAAGCGCCGACCCCCGCGAGGCAGGGAGCGACACCCGGCGCGCCCAGACCGGTGCGCCGCAGGCGCGCGGGATCAGCGCTCGGTGGTGCGGCAGCCAGGCTCGGCGGGTTCCCCGGCGAAGCGCGCCGCGGTCCACGCGAACAGGTCCGGCACCAGGGGCGAGCCGGGTTCGACGAGCGGCACATGGCCGCGGCCCGGGTACAGCCGGTAGTCCACGCGCTGTCCTGCGGCGCAGAGCCCGCCGACGTAGCCGTCCTGCACCGCACGGGAGATCAGCTCGTCGTCCGCTCCCTGACCGATCAGGAGCGGCGCCGCGATCGACGCCGGCGGGATGTTCTCGCGCAGACGCGCCCCGAGGGGGTCGGTTGTCGGGTCGGCCGCGAAGATGTCGGGATCCCGTCGCATGCCGAGCAGGGCGAGCACCGACACCCCGGTGCTGGGCTCGGCCAGGCACCGCCCGGCCATCTGCCGCACGGCGACCTCGGCGCCCGGCCGCACGTACCGGCCGTACGCGACGTCGTCGTAGAGCTGCGCGTACGCGGCGATCACGAAGGACGCGAACACGCTTCCGCCGGTGATCCGGTCGAACTCCCCCACCATGCCCGGCAGATCGGCCGCGGGCGCGAGCGCCGCGACGCCGTCGAGAGGGACCTCGGGGGCGTAGCCGCGGGCCGCGAGCACCCCCGCCCAGAGAGCGGCGGCGCCGCCCTGGGAGTGGCCCCACACGACGGTCTGCGCCCCCAGGCGGGCCTCGTCGAGGTCGCGGGCGGCGCTCACGGCGTCGAGGACCGCGCGCCCGCTCGGCTCGCCGACGAGATACGGATGCGGGCCCGGCGTGCCGAGGCCGATGTAGTCGGTCGCGACGAGAGCCCATCCGCGGGCGACGACGTCGTCCAGCAGGAAGAACGCGCCGGACTCGAACGGCTCCGGAAGAAGAGACGGCGCGCACTGCTGCGCGAAGCCCGTGGTGCCGTGCGCCCAGTCGACCACGGGCCAGTCTCCCTCGCCGGCGGCCGGCACGACCACCAGGCCGCTCGCCACCGCCGGAGCGCCGTCGCCGTCCGTCGTCGTGTACAGGATGCGCCACGCGAGGGCTCCCGTCGGCACCTTCCGCGTGAAGCTCTCTGCCCGGATGAGCTCGCCGGGATCCGGAGGCACCGTGCGGGGCGCGGCGTAGAACTCGTCGACGACGGGCGAGCCGGCGCGCAGCGTCGCACTGAGGGAGGCCGCGCCGCCGGCGAGCAGCACGGCGACGACCGCCGCGGTGGTCCGCACCCAGCGCCGGGGTGCGCGCGGCGCGCGGCGCGTTCGGCCTCGCAGCGTCTGCCATATCTCGAGCGCCCCGCCGATGATCAGCCGCGCCCCGAAGACGGCCGCGACGATCAGCAGGGTGATGTCGGGCCACAGCAGCGCCAGCAGACCGAACACCACGCCCGCGATCCCGAGCAGGCCGGACGCGATCCTGGCATCCACGGAGGCACGCCTCGAGAAGGCCGACACGACCGAGAACACGCCGTTCGCGAGGAGCCCCACCGCCACGACGAGCGCGAGCACCCGGACGGTCAGGCCCGGCCACGTCAGGATGAAGATGCCGGCGCCGATCCACAGCGCCGCGATCGCGACGCGCCACCGCGGCGCACGCCCGGCATCGCCGCCGCCCGTGAGCTCCAGCACGCCCGTCAGGATCACGCCCGCGCCGATCAGCAGCGCGAGCACGCCCAACGAGGTGGTCGGGCGCACGAGCACGACGGCGCCGAGCACCAGGGCGGCCGTGCCGAGGACGACGCGCACCCACCGCGGGCGGCGAGCGAACCAGCGCGGGATCGTGCCCCGCGCGTCTCGCGGCTCGGACTCGGTCATGCCTGCCTCCCGCTCCCGGCCGTCAGTAACGAGGATAGGCGGCGGCTGCGGCGACCCGGCGTTCACGACACGGGAGCGGGCGCGTCAGTGCATGTCCTCCAGCTCGACGCCCTTGGTCTCGCGCACCTTCCACCACACGAACACGAAGGATCCGGCCGCGCACACGGCGTACAGGCCGTACGCGAACGACAGGCCGATGCCGCTCAGCACCGGGAACGTCGTGGAGACGATGAAGTTCGCGACCCACTGCGCCGCCGCGGCCACGGCCAGCGCGCTCGCCCGGACCCGGTTCGGGAACATCTCCCCGAGCAGCACCCACACGACCGGTCCCCACGTGGCGCCGAAGCCGATCACGAACAGGTTGGCCGCCAGCAGCGCCACGATCGACCACGGCGCCTCGAGCTCGACCTCGCCGCCGGTGACCTGGGCGAACGAGAACGCCAGGGCCATGGTGCCCAGCGCGACGGTCATGATGACCGATCCGGCCAGCAGCAGCGTGCGACGGCCCACGCGGTCGACGAGCAGGATCGCGACGATGGTCGCGAGGATGTTGATGACCGACGTGATCACGGACGTCAGCAGGGCGCTGGACTCGTCGAAGCCGACCGAGCGCCACAGCGTGGTCGAGTAGTAGAAGATCACGTTGATGCCGACGAACTGCTGGAACACCGACAGCAGGATGCCCACCCACACGATGGGTCGCAGGCCCAGGGCGCTGCCGCGCAGGTCGCGCAGCGACTCCTTCTCCTCCGACTCGAGCGAGTCGCGGATCTGCTGGATCTTGAGGTTGACGTCCTTCGCGCCGCCGAAGTCGAGCAGCACCTGCGAGGCCCTGTCCACGTCGCCGCGCAGCACGAGGTAGCGAGGCGACTCCGGCAGCCGCAGGGCCATGAGCCCGTACACGAGCGCCGGGATCGCTGCCACGACGAACATCCAGCGCCACGCGGGGATGCCGAACCACAGGGCCTCGGCGGCGCCGCCCGAGATGCCTGCGAGCAGGGCGTTCGACAGCAGCGCCGCGAAGATGCCGAGCACGATGGCGAGCTGCTGCAGCGATCCCAGACGCCCGCGGATCGCCGCGGGCGAGACCTCGGCGATGTACGCCGGGACGATGACCGACGCGGCGCCGACGCCGAGGCCTCCGACCACGCGCCAGAGGATGAGGTCGATCACGCCGAACGCGAAGCCGGACGCGATCGCGGAGACGAAGAACAGGATCGCCGCGACGATCATGACCGGCACCCGGCCCCAGCGGTTGGCGATGCCGCCCGCGAACCACGCGCCGACCGCGCAGCCCAGCAGGGCGCTCGAGACGGTGAAGCCCTCCAGCGCGCCCGTGACCGCGAGGTCCTCGGCGAGGGCCACGACGGCGCCGTTGATCACAGCGGTGTCGAAGCCGAACAGGAAGCCACCCAGTGCTGCCGCGATCGCGATGCCCGTGACCCGGGCGTTGACGCGTCGGTATGCCGTGTCCGTCATAGAACCGAGCCTAAGCACTCCCTCTCAGCGGGACGATCTTCGGCGGGGGGCTTGCGCGACCGACCGCCGCTGTGTCAACCCGGGACGCCTCAGCTCCGCAGCGCGAGGACGAACGGCAGCACCGCCGTGGCGCCCGCCCGGCGGAGCTCGCGCGCCGCGAGAGTCAGCGTCCAGCGGCTGTCGGCCAGGTCGTCGACCAGCAGCACGGGCGCGGCGGGCACCGGCAGGCCGGACGCCGCGAGGCGGCCGTGCACGTCGGCCACGCGGAATGCGCTGTTGCCGCCGGGGCGGCCCGCGGGGGCCGCGGGATCCAGCGCCAGCTCCCCCAGCCACTCGAGCCGGCCGACCTCGGCGAGCCGCCGCGCGAGCGAGCCCACGAGCCGCGGCCGCGAGCGCGACGGCACGGCCGCCACGGCGACCGGCCGCTCGTCCCAGTCCCAGTCGGCGAGCACGCGCACGCACGCCTCGAACAGGCGCGGCGGCACCTCCTGGTCGCCCGCGCCCGCGCGGAAGATCTCCCGCAGCGCACCGCCCCAGCCGAGGTCGGTCAGGCGCGCGAGCGCGCGCCCCTCGGCCGCCTGCTCCTCGGCCGGGATCCGGCCCTTCAGCGGCAGGCCGAGGCGATCGAGACCCGACGGCCACTGACGCCGCGCCTCGATCGGCACGCCCACCCGGTCGAGCGCCGACGCGGCGGACGCGGCGACGCCCTGCCCGAGCTCGGCCGAGAGCCAGGGGCCCGCGCAGTTGTCGCAGCGCCCGCACGGCGCCGCGGAGTCGTCGTCGAGCCGCCGCTGCAGGAACTCCATGCGGCAGCCCGTCGTGGCCTCGTACGCGATCATGTCGTCCTGCTCGGCGCGACGCGCGGCGGCGATCCGCTCGTACCGCTCCGCGTCGTACACCCACGGCGCGCCCGTGGCGATCCAGCCGCCCTTCTCCCGGCGCACCGCGCCGTCGACGTCCAGGACCTTCAGCAGCAGCTCGAGCGGCGTGCGCCGGATGTCGACGAGCGCCTCGAGGGCGACGGTCGACAGCGGGCGGTCGGACGCTCCCAGCGCCGACAGCACGCGCTCGGCGCGCTCCTGGTCGGGCATGGACGCCGTGGCGAAGTAGTGCCAGATGTCGCGGTCCTCGGTGCCGGGCAGCAGCACCACGTCGGCCGACGCGGTCGCGCGGCCGGCGCGGCCGACCTGCTGGTAGTACGCCACCGGGGAGGACGGCGCGCCGAGGTGCAGCACGAAGCCCAGGTCGGGCTTGTCGAAGCCCATGCCGAGCGCGCTGGTGGCCACCAGCGCCTTGACCTCGTTGCGCTTCAGAAGCACCTCGGACTCCTCGCGCTCGTCGGCGTCGCTCTGCCCCGTGTAGGCGCGCACCTCATGGCCGTGCTCGCGCAGCAGCCGCGCGGTGTCGACCGCCGCGGCGACGGTGAGCGTGTAGATGATGCCGGATCCGGGCAGCTCGCCGAGGTGGCTCAGCAGCCACGCGAGCCGGGCGGTCGCGTCGGGCAGCCGCAGCACGCCCAGGCGCAGCGAGGCGCGCGCCAGCGGGCCGCGGATGGTCGTCACGCCCTCCGCGCCAAGCTGGTCGACGACGTCGGCCACCACGCGGCTGTTGGCGGTCGCGGTGGTCGCGAGCACCGGCACCGACGGCGGCATCTGCGCGATGAGGTCCCGCAGGCGCCGGTAGTCGGGGCGGAAGTCGTGGCCCCAGTCGCTGATGCAGTGCGCCTCGTCCACGACGAGCATCCCGATCCGGCGCACCAGCGCGGGCAGCTGCTCGTCGCGGAACGTCGGGTTGTTGAGACGCTCGGGCGAGACCAGCAGCACGTCCACCTCGTCGGCGTCGAGGCGGGCCAGCACCTCGCCCCACTCGTGCGCGTTGGTCGAGTTGATCGCGACGGCACGGACCCCCGCCCGCTCGGCCGCGGCGATCTGATCGCGCATCAGCGCGAGCAGCGGCGACACCAGGATCGTGGGCCCTGCGCCCTGGTCGCGCAGCAGGCGCGTGGCGACGAAGTAGACGGCGGACTTGCCCCATCCGGTGCGCTGCACGACGAGCGCGCGACGGCGCCCGCCGACGAGGGCCTCGATCGCCTCGTACTGCCCCTCGTGGAAGACCGCGTCGTCGCGCCCGACCAGGCGGCGCAGGGCGGCGAGGGCGGAGGCGCGCAGGTCGTCGGTCATCCCCCCACCCTCGCATCCGCCGCCGACATCCGCGGTCAGGGTCAGGACCGGCGCGCGGCCCGCGCGGAGACGACGAGCGCGACCGTGCCGAAGACGAGGAACAGCGCTCCGGAGAGACCGAAGCCGACCCGGGCCGACACCGCGTCGGCGACGAAGCCCGCCAGCAGGCCCGTGAACGGGTTCATGCCGGGGATGGCCATGTTCCAGACGCTCATGACCTGCCCGCGCAACCCGGTGGGCGCCGCCAGCTGGACGTAGGCGTTGGCACGGGAGATGAACCAGATGCCGAGCGCTCCGGCGACGGCCAGCCCGAGCGCGAACCGCCCCCACGCGGGGGCCGCCGCTGCCAGCACCACGGCCGCACCGGTCCCCCACGCGAGCCGCACCACGGAACGGCCGGTCGGCGGCCGGTGCCGCGAGGCGGCCCACAGCGCCCCGAGGAGCGCCCCGGCGCCGAACACCGCCGAGAGCAGGCCGTAGCCGTCGCCGCCGAGTGCGAACGAGCGCGTCGCCATCAGCGGGACGGTCGGCGCGAGGTTGAACAGCATCCCGCCCGTCGCGGCGAGGACGAGCACGATCAGCACCCGCGGATGCGCGAACGACCACCGCAGGCCGGCCCACATGCTCGGAGGGTCTCCCGCCGGCGCCCTGTCCGGCGCGTGGCTGCTCTGCCCGCGGTTGCGCAGGAGGGCGACGATCGCCGGCAGGAGGCCCAGCGCGTTGAACACGAAGCACAGCACGGTGTCGCCGCTGAGCAGAAGCAGGCCCGCGATGCCCGGGCCGAGCACGCGGGCGCTGTTCATCATGACCTCGTACAGGCCGATCGCGGACGGCAGCATGCGCCGCGGCAGGACATCCATGACGTACACCTGGCGCGCGGGCGCGTCGAGCGCGTTCACCAGCCCCGTCGCCAGCGCGAGGCCGTAGAGGACGGGCGCCACCACGGATCCGAGGATCGCCATCACGATCAGCGCGACCGCGATCGCCAGGAAGGCGAGCTGAGTCCATAGCAGCAGGACGCGCCGGTCGACGTGGTCGATGACACGGCCGGCCCACGGGCCGAACACGAGGACCGGGATGAAGATCGCGAAAGTGAGGGCCCCGAGCGCCACGCCGCTGTCGGTCGCGGAGGCGATGAGCCAGGTCATGCCGACCAGCTGCGTGGCCGAACCGGACGCGGAGAAGATCTGGGCCGCGAACCACCTGCGGTACGCCGGCACGCGCAGCGCGGCCCTCGGCCCGCTCTGCGGCTCTCCGCTCATCCCGCCCAGTCAACCAGAGCCGGGGCATGTCCCACTTCGCGCCCGAATGCGGCGATCCGTGTCCCACTTCGCGCCGCTCTGGGCCCGGAAAGGGGCCGCAAGTGGGACACGATCCGGCGCCGCGGGCCGTGCGGCAGACTGGACGGGATGCTCCCCTCCCCGCCCGCCGCCGAGCTGCCGGCCCCGCTGATGCGCCTGACGCTCCCGGGGCTGAGCGCGCGGACGTTCGAGGACGCGGCGCGCCGGGACGGGTTCGCGCTCGACGAGGCGCAGCGCCGCGCGTCCCGGCGCATCCTGGCGTCCTCGCGCTCGCTGTATCTGCACGGGCCGGCGGGGCGGGGCAAGACGTGGCTGATGGACGTCGCGTTCGCCGCCGCACGCACGCCGCGGAAGCGCCGCGTGCACTTCCACGCGTTCTTCCCCGCGCTGCACGCCGCGATCTTCCGGAACGGGCACGACCTAGACGCCGCGCTCGACGACCTGGTCGGCGATCTCGAGCTGCTGTGCTTCGACGAGTTCCACGTGCACGACGTCGCGGACGGCGTGCTCGTGCGGCGCCTGCTCGACGCGCTGCATGCGCGCGATGTCGCGCTCGTCGTCACCTCGAACTACGCTCCCGAGCGGCTGCTGCCGAATCCGCTGTTCCACGGCACGTTCGAGCCCGCGATCGCGGACATCCGCGCGCGTTTCGACGTGATCGCGATCGACGGCGGCGCGGATCACCGTGCGCGCGGCGGATCGACCGGCTTCGGGTCCGGGACCTGGATCGCCGGATCCGCGACGCGCGCGATCGGCGGCTCGCACGTCGTCCGCGGCGAGCGCGACGTCGTCGTGCGCGCGGTGGACGAGCGGATCCTGCACGCGACGTTCGCCGACCTGTGCGAACGGCCGCTGGGGGCCGCGGACTACGCGCGACTCGCGGACCTGCGCGGGCGCTGGCGGATCCTCGAGGTGCCGCCGCTCGAGACCCTGACCGCGTCGGCGGCGCAGCGCTTCGCGAACCTCGTCGACGTGGCGGCCGACCGCGGCGTGCGGATCGAGTTCCACGCGGGGGGCGCCCCCGAGGCCCTGGCGGACGCGGCCGTGCCGCCCCTGGACCTCCCTCGCACGCTGAGCCGGCTGAAGTCCCTGAGCCGGGGCGCCGCGTCGTGAGGCACCGCGCGGGACGCATCGTCACGATCGAGTCGCTCACCGAGCTCGACCGCCGCCTCGCCCAGGGCGCGCACCGGCTGCGGGGCTGGCGCCTGGTCGGGCTGGATCTGCGGGACCGCGCGCGGGTGCTCGACGGGCGGGACACGTCGCACACGACGTTCGCGGGGTGCACGTTCGCCCCGGGCGACGCCGAGCGCCATGCCGCCCGGGGTGCGCTCGTGCTGCCGGCCGTCGATGCGGTCCCGGTGGACGCGAACCGCGACTCGCTCTACACGGCGGACGAGCTCTACGACGATCCGTCCTACCGCCGCACGCTCGACGGCCGCGCCTACGCGTGGTCGCAGGGCACGGGATCCCGCGGAGCCGGGCCCGACGACCTGCTCGCCCGCGCCCTGCACGACGACGGTATCGACCGCGCCCTGACGGCGTGGACCGGATCGCGCCGCCTCGTGGGCGTCATGGGCGGGCACGCGCTGCAGCGCGGCGCGGCGGACTACACCGGCGCCGCGCGCCTCGGGCGCCTCCTCGGCCGCCGGTTCACGGTCGCGACGGGCGGCGGGCCCGGCGCGATGGAGGCCGCGAACCTCGGCGCGCGGCTCGCGCGCGCCGACGAGGCCGCGCTCGCGCACGCGCTCGGCATGCTCGCGACGGTGCCCTCCTACCATCCGTCGGTCGACGCGTGGATCGCCAGCGCGCGATCCGTCCTGTCCGACCTCGCCGACGTCCCGGTCACGGAGACGCTCGGCGTGCCCACGTGGCATTACGGCCATGAGCCGCCCAACCTGTTCGCGACCGCGATCGCGAAGTACTTCCGCAACGCGCTGCGCGAGGCGATCCTGCTGCAGGTGTGCGCGGGAGGCATCGTGTTCCTGCCGGGCGCGGCCGGCACCGTGCAGGAGATCTTCCAGGACGCGTGCGAGAACCACTACGCGACCGAGGACGCCATCGCGCCGATGGTGCTGGTGGACCGCGCGCACTGGACCGAGACCCTGCCGGCGTGGCCGCTGCTGCAGGCGCTCGCGAAGGGACGTCCCATGGAGGCGCACATCCACCTGGTCGACACGGTCGACGAGGCGGCGTCGATCGTGGACGCGGGCGCGGCATGACGGCCCTGCCGGCTCCCGCCCCGTCGTGGCGCATGTGGCTGATGTGGACCATCGGCGTCGTCGGCTACGTGCTCGCGATCACCAACCGCACGTCCCTCGCCGCGGTCGGCGTGGACGCCGCCCACCGCTTCGACGCGGACGCGTCGACCCTGGCGATGTTCGCGGTGCTGCAGCTCGCGGTCTACGGCTTCATGCAGCTGCCCGTCGGGATCTGGCTGGACCGCTGGGGCGCGCGGCCGATCATGGCGCTGGGCATGGTCCTGATGGCGCTCGGCCAGGTGGTGATGGCGCTGTCTCCCACGGTGGGCGTGGCGATCGCCGCGCGCATGCTGCTCGGCGCGGGCGACGCGGCGATCTTCCCCGGCGTGCTGCGCCTGATCGCGACGTGGTTCCCCGCGCAGCGCGGCTCGCTCATGATGCAGCTCACCGGGATCTTCGGGCAGCTGGGCCAGGTGGTCGCGCTCATCCCGCTGCCGCTGCTGCTGCACGCGACATCGTGGGAGGTCGCGTTCGGCGCGCTCGCGGGCGGGGCGATCCTGTTCGCCGTGCTGATCGCCGCGCTCGTGCGCAACCGCCCGCCCGAGCTGCCCGCCGACGTCTCGGTCGACACGGACACCGGCACCATCACGGTCGTCACCAGCGCGATCGACACGCGCCAGGGCATCCGCGCCGCGTGGGCGCAGCCCGGCACGCGCCTGGCGTTCTGGACGCACTTCACCACGCCGTTCGCGGGGACCGCCTTCGTGATGCTGTGGGGCGTGCCGTTCCTGACCGCGGGCGAGGGCCTCTCGACCGCGCAGGCCGCGGCCGTGACCTCGGTCTACGTCGTGGCGGGCATCGTGATGGGGCCCGTGGTCGGCACGCTGTCGGCGCGGCATCCGCACCACCGCTCCCGGCTGCTGGTGCTGCCGGCGGTCGCGGTGCAGCTGCTGCTGTGGGCGGCGGTGCTCGTGTGGCCCGCGCCCGTCCCGGTCTGGCTGCTGATCCTGCTCGTCGTCGCGCTCGCGGCGGGCGGACCCGCCTCCATGGTCGCCTTCGACTTCGCGCGCGCCCACAACCCGGCCCACCGCCTCAGCACCGCGACCGGCGTCACGAACGTCGGGGGCTTCCTCGCCGGCCTCACGGCGATCCTGTTCATCGGCATCGCCATGGACGTGCAGGGCGCGTCCCGCCCCGAGCTGTACACGGACCGGGCGTTCCGCTGGGCGTTCGCGACGCAGATCCCGCTGTGGGTCCTCGGCGTCGCGATGATCCTGCGCGAGCGGCGCCGGCTGCGCACCGCGCCCCGGCGCTGACCGCGGCGGTTCTGGCACGATGAGCGCGTGACAGACGACGTGTCGCGCCCGCATCGGCCGCGCCGCATGCTGGGCCGGGACCCCCGGCAGGCCCACCGCGCGGCCACGCCGCTCGAGCTGCTGTACGACCTCACGTTCGTCGTGGCGTTCAGCCAGGCGGGCGCGCAGGCCGCGCATCTGCTCGAGCTCGGTCATCTCGCCGCGGCGATCGGCGGCTTCTTCCTGGGCGTGTTCGGCGTCGTGTGGGCGTGGATCAACTACTCGTGGCTCGCGTCGGCGTTCGACAACGACGACGTGGTGTTCCGCATCGCGACGTTCGTGCAGATGGTGGGCGTGATCATCCTGGCGCTCGGGCTGCCGCCGCTGTTCCACTCGATCGACGAGGGGCATCACCTCGACAACGCCCTGTCGGTCGCGGGCTACGTCGTGATGCGGATCGCGGGCATCGGCCTGTGGCTGCGCGTGGCACGGCACGACCGGGCGCACCGGGAGACGGCGGTTCGGTACGCGGTGCTGGTGGGGGCCATGCAGGCGGGCTGGATCGTGCTGATCTTCGTCGACCCGCCCCTGCCGGTCGCGATCGCCCTGTTCCTCGCGTTCGGCACCGCGGAGATGTTCGTGCCGATGATCGCCGAGCGGCGCGGCCGCGGCACCCCGTGGCACCCGCATCACATCGCCGAGCGCTACGGGCTGCTGGCGATCATCACGCTCGGCGAGGTGATCCTGGGCACCGTGCTGTCGATCTCCGCGGTGGTCGAGGAGGAGGGGTGGTCGCTCGCCGCCGGCGTCGTCGCGTTCGGCGGCACGGCGCTCGCGTTCGGGCTGTGGTGGGTCTACTTCATGATGCCGTCGGGCGAGGTGCTGGCCATGCGACGGACGCGCTCGTTCGCGTGGGGCTACGGGCACATCGTGCTGTTCGCCTCGCTCGCGGCCACGGGCGCCGGGCTGCACGTCGCGGCGAACGCGATCCGCCACGAGGCCCACATCGACGACGTGGCCGCGCTGCTGACGGTCGTGATCCCGGTCGGCGTGTTCCTCCTGGGCCTGTTCACCGTGTACACCGTGCTGATGGGCCGGTTCGACCCGTTCCACATGCTGCTGTTCGCGGGGTCCGTCGCGGTGCTCGCGATCGCGGTTCTCGCGGTGGCGGCGGGCGCCTCGCTCACCGTCGGGATCGGGATCGTCGCACTCGCGCCGGTCGTCGTGATCGTCGGCTACGAGGCCATCGGGCACCGGCACCAGGCCGCGGCCCTCGCGCAGCTGCGCGGTTAGCGCCCGGGCGGATCCGCGGCAAGAGGGCGCGGATGTCGGCGGCGGCTGAGAGCATCGAGGCATGACACGCAACGGACACCGCCGGGGAATCGTGCCGCCCTTCCTGCTCGCGCGCATCGCGGGGCTCGACGAGACCGCGTACGACCACGCCCCCGAGGCCGCACGCCGCACGCTCGGCATCGACGAGCCGTTCCGCGAGCACCGCGGCGCCGGCGAGTCGCTTCCGGGGCTCGTGCGGCCCGCCGCCCGGCCCGAGCTGCAGCAGCCGGTCGCGGGCTCGACCGAGCCCGGTGCCCCCGACCGGATGATCTTCGACGCGCAGGGCACCGAGGACCTGCCCGGCGTCCAGGTGCGCGCGGAGGGTCAGCCCGCGACGGACGACGTCGCGGTCACGCAGGCGTACGACGGGCTGGGCGACACGTACGCGATGTTCTGGGAGGCGTTCGCGCGGGACTCGATCGACGGGTCCGGCATGCGGCTCGATGCGAGCGTGCACTTCGGCGAGCGCTACGACAACGCGTTCTGGGACGGTGCCCGCATGGTGTTCGGAGACGGCGACGGCGAGATCTTCCGCGGCTTCACGGGCTCGCTCAGCATCATCGGCCACGAGCTCGCGCACGGCGTGACCGAGCGCACCGCGAACCTCGTCTACCAGGGCCAGTCGGGCGCGCTCAACGAGCACGTGTCCGACGTGTTCGGCGCGCTCGTGGAGCAGCGCGTGCTCGGGCACACGGCGCAGGAGGCGACGTGGCTGATCGGCGCCGGGATCTTCACGGACCAGGTGCAGGGCACGGCCATCCGGTCGATGCGCGCGCCCGGCACGGCGTACGACGATCCGGTGCTCGGCGAGGACCCGCAGCCGGCGCACATGAGCGGCTATGTGGAGACCGGCGACGACAACGGCGGCGTGCACATCAACTCGGGCATCCCGAACCGGGCGTTCGTGGTGCTGGCCGAGGCCCTCGGCGGAAACGCGTGGGAACGGGCCGGCCGCATCTGGTACGAGACGCTCACGGGCGACCGGATCACGGCGACCGCGACGTTCGCGCAGTTCGCCGCGGCGACGTCCGTGGTGGCGGCCGAGCTGTTCGGCGACGACTCCGAGGAGGCTCGGGCCGTGACGGCGGCGTGGGACGAGGTCGGCGTGGCTCCGGGACGGGTGCGGGAGAAGATGCGCCGGGACTAGCCTGGCCGCCATGGACGTGATCGTGGTGCGGACCGGCGGCTTCGCCGGCATCCGCGTCACCTGGGAGGTGCGGGTCGAGGAGCAGCCCGACCGGCGCGAGTGGCGCGAGCTCGTCGAGTCGCTGCCGTGGGACGACGCGACCGCCGACGAGTCCGGCGAGCCGGACCGGTACGTCTACCGCATCACGTGCGAGCCGCACGAGGCCGTGCTGCCCGAGCGGCGGGTCGAGGGCCCGTGGCGGGTGCTGGTCGACCGCGTGCGCGACCGGTCGCGGCGCGCACCCGCTCCCGAGCCCGGACCGGTGCCGAGTCCCGTGCCGGACCCCCGGCGCGCGGGGCCGGCGGAGGAGGAGGCTCCGCCCGACCCCGCGGGGAGCGGCTGACTAGCGCACGGGATCCGGATCCGGGTCCACTCCGTCGGTCGCCAGGAGCTCCTGCTCGACCGCGCCGCCGTAGCCCTCCTTCTGCGGATCGCCGTGCAGGCCGCCCGACAGGGCGTATTCCTCCTCGGGCGAGAGCACGAGGTTGTGGCGGCCCCACACGGCGAAGCCGATCAGGATGACCGCGTACACGATCACGATCGCCACGATCGCCGGCTGGAACGTCGCGTTCAGCAGGAAGCCCACGAAGATCAGCGCCGCGATCACCGCCGCGGACACCGCGCCGGGGACGCCCCACGGGCTGCGGTACGGGCGCGACGCGTTCGGGAACCTCCGGCGCAGGATCACGAACGCGACCATCTGCATCAGGTAGGCCAGCACGGCGCCCCACACGGCGATGTTCAGCACGATCGCGCCGGCGACCGCGCCCGCGCCCTCCTCGTCGATCGCCGCGAGCACGTCGATCACGACGAGAGCGATGAACCCGATCACGGCGCCCGCGATGAGCGCGACCCACGGCGTCTGCGCCTTGCCCGTCAGCGACAGGAAGCGCGGGTAGTAGCCGGCGCGCGACAGCGAGTACATGTTCCGGCCGTACGCGAACATGATGCCCTGCAGCGAGGCGAGCAGGCCGATCAGCGCCAGCAGGGCGAACACGCCGACGAGCGCCTCCGCCCCCTCCCCGACGATCGCGCGGAACCCGTCGAGCAGCGGCTCGCCCGCGGTGGCCGTCGCCTCCGACCCGATCACGCCCGTGTTGAGGAAGAGCACCAGCAGACCCGTGACGATCAGGGTCGCACGGGCGATGAGGCCGGCGCGCGGGATGTCGCGCACGGGGTCGTGCGCCTCCTCGGCCGCGAGCGGCAGCTCCTCGATGCCGAGGAAGAACCACATCGCGAACGGCAGCGCGAACAGGATCGGCAGCACGCCGTGCGGCAGGAACGTGCTCTGGCCCGGGTCGGCCTGGATGTCCCACAGCGCATCCCAGGAGAAATGCCCCGAGAACAGCGCCATCACGCTGAAGGCGAGCAGGATCGCGATGGAGATGATCGACACGACGATCGCGAACCGGAACGACAGGTTCGCGCCGGCGGCGTTGATCGCGATGAACGCGACGTAGAGGATCACCCACCACACCCACAGCGGCAGCGAGAAGCCCATGAGGTTGCTCGTGACGCCGTCCGCATACCCCGCGGAGAAGTACACGATCACTGCGGTCGTCGCGACGTACTCGATGGTCTCGGCGAGCCCCGTCACCAGGCCGCCCCACGGCCCCATCGCCGCGCGGGCGAAGGAGTACGCGCCGCCCGTGTGCGGCATGGCCGAGGACATCTCGCCGATCGAGAAGATCAGGCCGTAGTACATGACGATGAGGATCGCGAACGCGATCAGCATGCCGCCGAAGCCGGCGAAGTCGATGCCGAAGTTCCACCCGGAGAAGTCACCCGAGATGACCGCCGCGACCGCGAGACCCCACAGGCCCCACACCCCCGCGCTGCGCTTGAGCCGGCGCTTGGCGTAGTAGTCCTGGTCGGCCGTCGTGTACGTGACGCCGGAGACCTTGAGCGTGTCCTTGGCCATGGGTTCGGGTTCCTTTCGCCGGAGCGCGGAGCGGGCGCGGTGGAACGGGTCACCGCGTGGCCAGCACTATAGGGCCCGAAATGGTCGGGGCGCTATGCCTTTCTCGCGCCCAGGCGCCAGGTTTTACGCGAGCGAAACACGCCTCGATCCGCCGCATGGATCCGCCGACACCCGCCACCGCGGCTGTGGTTCAATGGTCGCCATCTCCCACCAATGACCGAGGAGGCTCCGGATGACCCCGCCCACCGGATTCCTGACGCCCGAGCAGCTGCGCGACGCGATCGACGGCGACGCGATCGACACCGTGATCGTCGCGTTCACCGACATGCAGGGCCGCCTGGTCGGCAAGCGGGTGAGCGCGCGGCTGTTCCTCGACGACGTCATGGAGCACGGCGCCGAGTGCTGCAACTACCTGCTCTCGGTCGACGTCGAGATGAACACCGTCTCGGGCTACGCGATCTCCAGCTGGGAGCGCGGCTACGGGGACATGGCCATGATCCCCGATCTGACGACGCTGCGCGCCGCGCCCTGGCTGCACAAGACGGCGCTCGTCACGGCCGACCTGCAGTGGCTCGACGGCTCGCCCGTCGAGGAGTCGCCGCGGCGCATCCTGCAGCGCCAGGTGGAGCGGCTCGCCGAGCGCGGCTTCGTGCCGTACGTCGGCACCGAGCTGGAGTTCATCGTGTTCGAGGACACGTACCGCGAGGCCTGGAGCAGGCGGTACCAGGGCCTGACGCCCGCGACCGACTACAACGTCGACTACGCGCTGCTCGCCTCCACCCGCATGGAGCCGCTGCTGCACGACATCCGCCGCGCCATGGACGGGGCCGGCATGTACTGCGAGGGCGTCAAGGGCGAGTGCAACCTCGGCCAGCAGGAGATCGCGTTCCGGTACACCGACGCGCTCGCGACGTGCGACAACCACTCGATCTACAAGAACGGCGCCAAGGAGATCGCGGACGCGCACGGCAAGGCGCTGACCTTCATGGCGAAGTTCGACGAGCGCGAGGGCAACAGCTGCCACATCCACTTCAGCCTGCGCGGAGCGGACGGTGCCCCGGTGTTCGCGGATGACGCGGATCCGCTCGGCATGTCCGCGCTGATGCGGTCGTTCCTCGCCGGCCAGGTCGCCGGGATGCGCGAGCTGACCCTGTTCTCGGCGCCCAACATCAACTCGTACAAGCGCTACGCGCCCGGATCCTTCGCGCCCACGGCGCTCGCGTGGGGCCTCGACAACCGCACGTGCGCGCTGCGCGTGGTCGGGCACGGGCAGGGCCTGCGCTTCGAGAACCGCGTGCCCGGCGGCGACGTGAACCAGTACCTCGCCGTCGCGGCGATCATCGCGGCGGGCCTGGACGGCGTCGATCAGGGCCTGGAGCTCGGCGAGCCGTTCGCCGGCAACGCGTACGAGGCCGACGTCCCGACTGTGCCGTCGACGCTGCACGAGGCCGCCGGCCTGTTCGCCGACTCGGCGCTGGCGCGCGACGCGTTCGGCGACGCGGTCGTCGAGCACTACCTGAACAACGCGCGCGTCGAGCTGCGCGCGTTCGAGTCGGCCGTGACGGACTGGGAGCGGGTGCGTGGCTTCGAGCGTCTCTGAGGCCCCGCACGAGGCCGCTCCCCCGGTCATCGGCGTCACGACCTACCTGCAGCGCGCCCAGACCGGGGTGTGGGACGTCGAGGCGGCCTTCCTGCCGCGCGTCTACCTGGACGGCGTGATCGCCGCGGGCGGCGCGCCCGTGCTGCTGCCGCCGCAGCCCCTGGCTCCCGGCGTGGTGGACGCGGTGCTGGCGCGCATCGACGGCCTGATCGTCTCGGGCGGCGCGGATGTGGATCCGTCCCGCTACGGCGCGCCGGCGCATCCTCGGACGGACGCGCCGCACACGACGCGGGACGCGTGGGAGTTCGCGCTGCTGGAGCGCGCCCTCGCGCTCGACCTGCCGTTCCTCGGCATCTGCCGCGGCATGCAGGTGCTCAACGTGCTGCGCGGCGGCACGCTGCACCAGCACCTGCCCGACGTGGTGGGCGATGCGCGCTACCAGCTCGGCGGCGGGGTGTTCGCGCGCGTGCCGATCGAGGCCTCCCCCGGCTCCCGCATCGCGGAGCTCGTGGGACCCGTGATCGACGCGCCCGTCTACCACCACCAGGCCGTCGACCGCCCGGGCGACGGGCTCGCCGTGACGGCGCGCTCGGCCGACGGGATCGTCGAGGCGGTCGAGCTCGAGGGCGCGACGCACGGCCTCGCCGTGCAGTGGCATCCCGAGGAGGACCCGGACGACCGGCGCCTGTTCCAGAGCGTCGTCGACGCGGCGCGCGCACATCGATCCGGACGGAGGGACTGAGCATGCCGGAGATCCTGAACCCCGCCGACGAGAGCGTCGTCGCGTCCGTCGCGCACACCTCGCTGGAGCAGACCGACGCCGCCATCGAGCGAGCGGCCGAGGCGCAGCGCGGCTGGGCCGCGCTCGCGCCGGCCGACCGAGCGCGCCTGCTGCGCCGCTTCGCCGACGCCCTCGACGGCGCCGTCGAGGAGCTCGCCCAGCTCGAGGTGCGCAACTCGGGGCACCCGATCGCGCAGGCGCGCTGGGAGGCGGGGCACGTGCGCGACGTGCTCGAGTACTACTCGGCCTCCCCCGAGCGGCTGTTCGGCCGGCAGATCCCCGTCGCCGGGGGCCTGGACGTCACGTTCCATGAGCCCCTGGGCGTCGTCGGCGTGATCACGCCGTGGAACTTCCCGATGACGATCGCGTCGTGGGGCTTCGCGCCCGCGCTCGCGGCCGGCAACGCCGTGGTGCTGAAGCCCGCCGAGTGGACGCCGCTCACGTCGATCCGGATCGGCGAGCTCGCGCTCGAGGCCGGCCTGCCCGAGGGGCTGCTGCAGGTCCTGCCCGGGAGGGGATCCGTGGTCGGCGAGCGGTTCGTGACGCATCCGCTCGTGCGCAAGGTCGCCTTCACGGGATCCACCGCGACGGGCAAGCGGATCATGGCCGGCGCCGCGGAAGGCGTGAAGCGCGTCACGCTCGAGCTCGGCGGCAAGAGCGCCAACATCGTCTTCGCCGACGCGGACATCGAGAAGGCCGCCGCGACCGCGCCGTACGGGGTGTTCGAGAACGCCGGCCAGGACTGCTGCGCGCGCAGCCGCATCCTGGTGCAGCGCGGCGTGTACGAGCGCTTCATGGAGCTGCTCGAGCCGGCCGTGCGGGGCGTCGCCGTGGGCGATCCGACGCGCGAGACGACCGAGATGGGCCCGCTGGTCTCGCGCCCGCACCTCGAGAAGGTCGCGTCGTACGTGACGGATGACGCGGACGTCGCGTTCCGCGGGTCCGCACCCGACGGCCCCGGCTTCTGGTTCGCGCCGACCGTGCTGACGCCGGCGCGGGACTCGCGCGCCGCGACGGAGGAGATCTTCGGCCCCGTCGTGTCGGTCTTCCCGTTCGACGACGAGGACGACGCCGTCCGGTTCGCCAACAGCAGCGAGTACGGGCTCAGCGGCTCGATCTGGACGCGCGACGTCGGCCGCGCCATCCGCGTCTCCCGCGCCGTCGAGGCGGGCAACCTGTCCGTCAACTCGCACTCCTCGGTGCGGTACTCGACCCCGTTCGGCGGGTTCAAGCAGTCGGGCCTCGGGCGCGAGCTCGGCCCGGATGCGCCGCTCGCCTTCACCGAGACCAAGAACGTCTTCCTCGCGGTCGACTGATCGCCTGCACAGAAAGCACTCTCATGAGCGTGACTCCCCTGGACCTTACCCAGCGCCTGGCCGGACGCGTCGCCGTCATCACGGGCGGCGCCTCGGGCATCGGCCTCGCCACCGCGCACCGGCTCGCCGCCGAGGGCGCGCGGATCGTGATCGGCGACGTGGATCCCGCCTCGGGCGAGGAGGCCGCGCGGTCGGTCGACGGCCTGTTCGTGCCGGTCGACGTGGCCGACAAGGACGCGGTCGACAACCTGTTCGACACGGCCGCGGCGGAGTTCGGATCCGTCGACATCGCGTTCAACAACGCCGGCATCTCCCCCGCCGACGACGACTCGATCGAGACCACGGAGCTGCCCGCCTGGGAGCGCGTGCAGGACGTGAACCTGAAGTCGGTGTACCTCTGCTCGCGCGCGGCCCTGCGGCACATGGTGCCGCGGCAGCGCGGATCCATCATCAACACGGCGTCGTTCGTGGCCGTGCTCGGATCGGCCACGTCGCAGATCTCGTACACGGCGTCGAAGGGCGGCGTGCTCGCCATGTCGCGCGAGCTCGGCGTGCAGTTCGCGCGCCAGGGCATCCGCGTCAACGCCCTGTGCCCGGGCCCCGTGAACACGCCGCTGCTGCAGGAGCTGTTCGCCAAGGATCCCGAGCGCGCGCAGCGCCGCCTGGTGCACGTGCCCGTGGGCCGCTTCGCGGAGCCGCGGGAGCTCGCGGCGGCCGTGGCGTTCCTCGCGTCGGACGACGCCAGCTTCATCACGGGATCGACCTTCCTCGTGGACGGCGGCATCTCGTCCGCCTACGTGACACCGCTGTAGATCCGGATCCCCCATGACCGATTCGGCGGACGAGGCCGCGCTGCTGAGCGCGGATCTGCTGCTGCGGCCGCTGCGCACCGCGAACGCGTTCGAGGAGACCGTGCAGCGGCTGCTGCAGACGATCCGGCTGGGTCTCGCGGCCCCGGGGGCGCGCCTGCCCCCGGAGCGCGAGCTCGCGACGCTGCTCGAGGTCAGCCGCGACACGCTGCGCGACGCGCTCGCGGCGCTGGCCGACGCGGGGTACGTCGTCGTGCGGCGGGGCCGCACGGGCGGCACCTTCGTGGCCGAGCACCCGCCGCACACGCCGCTCGGCGCGGAGGGCCGCCCGGTGGCGGACGGCGGCCCCACGGCCGAGGTCGTGGACGAGGTGCTCGCGGTGCGCGCCGTGCTCGAGGTGGGCGTGGCGCGGCGCCTCGCGCTGCGCGACCTCGCGGCGTTCGACCGGGACCGGC
The DNA here is from genome assembly GCF_039605615.1 of Microbacterium rhizophilum. Lineage (NCBI taxonomy): Bacteria > Bacillati > Actinomycetota > Actinomycetes > Micrococcales > Microbacteriaceae > Microbacterium > Microbacterium rhizophilum. Next base: position 733,873 of record NZ_JBCNUN010000001.1, read on the forward strand.
TGTGGCAGGCGTTCGAGGCATGCCGGGACGCCGATCAGGCGGGCTACCGCGTCGCCGACTCCCGCCTGCATCTGCTGCTGGCCGAGCTGCTCGGCGCGCCGCAGGTCGTCGCCCTCCTGGCCGACTCGCGCATGCGGCTGAACGAGCTGCTGGACCGGATCCCCGTGCTCGCCCCGAACATCGCGCATTCGGACGAACAGCACGAGGCGATCGTGTCGGCCGTCCTGCGCGGCAAGCCCGACGAGGCCGCGCGCGCCATGGCCGAGCACGTCGCCGGCTCCGAGGCGCTGCTGCGCGGGTTCTTCGGCTGAAGGATCCGACGGCGACGGTCAGGACGCCGCGCGCGGGGCGAGGAGGTCCTCCGCATCGTCGGCGAGGCGCGCGGCGCGGCGCCTGATCCGGGCGTCCTCCCCGGCCCACCAGATCACGAGCAGCGCGATGAAGCACGTCACGTAACCGGCGATGAGGGCCTTGTCCGCGGCGATCACGCGCGACAGGGCGACCAGGGCGACCAGGTAGCCGACCGGCACGATCGCGCCGAGCCAGACGGGATCGCGGCGGCTGAGCCAGCCGTGCAGCGCGACGAGCGCGGCGGCGACGACCGCCGCGACCGCCAGCACGCCCGGGGGCAGCTCGGCGAGGCTCTGGTAGGCGGCGATCCGCGTCACCGCGACGACTCCGCCTGCGCGGCGCGCACGCGCAGGTCGCGCGCGAGGTGGTCGCGCTGCTCGATCACGAGGCGGCGCAGAGCCGCGGGCGCATCCTCGTTCGCCGCGAGCCACGCGTCGACCGGGTCGAGCGAGTCCGACGCCGGGAACAGCCTCGTCACGAGGCGACGGGCGATCTCGATGCTGCGCTCCGACCACGCGTCGCGGATCCGCGCGAAGTACTCGTCGTCGAAGCGCGCGATCAGGTGCCGGCTGTCGCCCGTGCGGAAGCCGCCGATCGTCGCATCGAGGTGGTCGTTCGTGAGCGACCGATCATGCCACGCGGACTCCCACGCGGCGGCGCGCACGTCCGCCTCGGGGCGCGACGCACGCACGCGGATCCACGCGGTGCGCCCCGTGGCGGTGTCGTCGCGGGCCAGCTCGGCGTCGGCCTCCGCGCCGCCCGCGTGGCCGGTCGCGGCGAGCGCCGTGAGCCACGACCAGCGCAGGTCTGCGTCGAGCGGCAGTCCCTCGGGCCCGGGCCGGGCCCCGTCCAGGATCCCCCGCAGCTCGGCGGCGCGGGCGTCGTCGAAGGCCGCTGCCCCGGCGAGCGCGCGGGCCCACGCGAGCTGCGCGCCGCTGCCGGGAGCCGCCGCGTGCGTCTCGTCCCACGCGGTGTCGAGCCACGCGCGGCGCTCGGCGGCACGCAGCTCGCGCGGCACGTAGTGACCGAGCGCGAACGCCGCGTTGGCCGTCGCCGCCGCGAGCAGGCCGACGTTGCCCTCGGCCGGCGCGTGCCGTCGCACGATGGCGAGGTAGCGGCGGGCGGGAAGCTCGCCGTCGCGCGCCGCGTTCCACAGCGAGGCCCAGATGAGCCCGCGCGCGAGCGGATCCTCCAGGGTCGACAGCCCCTCCTCGACCGCCGCGAGCGAGCGCTCGTCCAGGCGCGCCTTGGCGTACGTGAGGTCGAGGTCGTTGATCAGGATGAGGTCGGCGTCGGGCAGCGCGATCTGCGCGCGCTCGTCGGCGAGATCGACCTCGACGAGCTCCGTGCGCGACAGGCGTCCGTCGGCGAGCGCGTAGCAGCCGATCGCGAGGCGGTGCGGGCGCGGATCCGTCTGGGTCAGCTGCCCGGACGAGCGGTCGTACGCGATGGTCGACACGCCCGTGGTCTCGAGCCACGCCCGCGACCACGCGCGCACGTCGCGTCCCGAGGCGGCCTCGAGCTGGGTGAGCAGGTCGTCGAGCGTCGTGTTGCCGTAGGCGTGCGCCCGGAAGTAGCGGCGGGCGCCCTCGAAGAAGGCCCCCTCGCCGACGTAGGAGACGAGCTGCTTCAGCACCGACGCACCCTTGGCGTACGTGATGCCGTCGAAGTTGAGCTTGGCGGCCTCCAGATCCGGGATGTCCGCCACGATCGGATGCGTCGTGGGCAGCTGATCCTGCTGATAGGCCCACGCCTTGCGGCGCGCGGCGAACGACACCCACGCGTCGGCGAACCGGGTGGCCGCGGCCGACGCGTGCGCGCCCATGTAGTCGGCGAACGACTCCTTGAGCCACAGGTCGTCCCACCAGCGCATCGTGACGAGGTCGCCGAACCACATGTGCGCCATCTCATGCAGGATCGTGTTCGCGCGGCCCTCGTGCTGCGCGTCGGTGGCGGCTCCCCGGAACACGTACGCCTCCGTGAAGGTCACCAGGCCCGGGTTCTCCATGGCACCGAGGTTGTACTCGGGCACGAACACCTGGTCGTAGGTGGACCACGGGTACGGGAAGCCGAACGCCTCGTCGAAGAAGTCCAGGCCCTGCCGGGTGATCTCGAGGACCTCGTCGGCGTCGAAGTGCGCGGCGAGCGACGCGCGGCAGTACGCCCCGAGCGGCACGGACTGGTCGGCCTTGGTCCACTCCCCGGTGACCCGGTGGTACGGGCCCGCCGCGACCGATGTGATGTAGCTCGACAGGGGCAGGGTGGGCGCGAACTCGACGGTCTGCGTCTCGCCCTCCGCGTCGGTCCGGATCGGCGCCTGGTTCGACAGGACGTGCCATCCGGCGGGGGCCGTGACGACGAACGTGCAGCGCGCCTTCATGTCGGGCTGCTCGAAGCACGGCATCACGCGGCGCGCGTCGGCCGGCTCGTACTGCGTGTACAGGTACGTCTCGCCGTCGACCGGGTCGCGGAACCGGTGCATGCCCTCGCCCGAGCGGCTGTACGCGCCGACGGCCTCGATCAGGACCTCGTTGGGACCCGGCGCGAGCCCGGCGATCCGGATCCGCGCGCCGTCCCAGTCGACGTCCCGCTCGGATCCGTTCACCACCACGCGCAGCACGGCCTCGCCGATGAAGTCGATCCACGTCGCCTCGGCGGTCGCATCGAACGCCAGCGTCGCGGCCGTCGGGAAGCCCGTGCGCTCGGGATCCGGGGCGCCGGACAGGTCGAGCACGACCCGGATGTCGCGGAGCGAGATCGCGGCGGAGCGGGCGGCCGTCTCCTCGCGCGTGAGGTTGGCGGCGGCATTCGCGGAGGTCATCCGTCCATCATGTCAAGCCCGCGGCGGCGGGATGCCGCGGGGCGTACGGTCGGGACGACTATGGGCGATCAGGGGCGCGTGCGGGTCGGGGTCTCCGGCTGGCGATATCCGAGCTGGCGCGGCGACTTCTACCCCCGTGGCCTCGTCCAGCGCCGCGAGCTGGAGTACATCGGACAGCACATGTCGAGCGCCGAGATCAACGGCTCGTTCTACTCGCTGCAGCGGCCCTCGAGCTACGTCCGCTGGCGCGACAGCGTTCCGGACGACTTCGTGTTCGCGGTCAAGGGCCCGCGCTACATCACCCACATGCTGCGTCTGCGCAGCGCGGGCACCGCGCTGTCGAACTTCTTCGCGTCGGGCCCCCTGGCGCTGCGGGCCAAGCTCGGGCCGATCCTGTGGCAGCTGCCCGCGCGGCACCCGTTCGAGCCGGACGTGCTCGACGCGTTCCTGACGTCGCTGCCGCGCACGACCGGCGAGGCGCTCGACATCGCGCGCGGCCACGACAGCCGGCTGGAAGGCCGCGTGTGGCTGGAGCACGACGAGGACCGGCCGCTTCGGCACTCGATCGAGCCGCGTTCGGAGAGCTTCGCCGATCCCGCGTTCGCCGCGCTGCTGCGCGAGCGCGACGTGTCGCTGACCGTGGCCGACACGGCGGACAACTTCCCGATGTTCGACGAGGTGACCTCTCGCGATCACGTGTACGTGCGGCTGCACGGCTCGCAGGAGCTGTACATGAGCGGCTACACGAGCGACGAGCTCGACGACTGGGCGCGCCGGATCCGGGCCTGGGCGGACGGATCCGGATCGCCCGACGGGCGCCCGCGCGACGTGTACGTGTACTTCGACAACGACGGCCGGGGGCGGGCGCCGCACGACGCCGTCGCGCTCGAGGAGCGGCTGGGCGCCTGAACGCGGCGCCCGGCGCGCGCGGTTACGGTGGATCCGTGCCCGATTCCCCCCTGCTCGACCGCTACATCATCGCGACCGACGGCGCCTGCCAGGGCAACCCCGGTCCGACGGGGTGGGCCTGGGTCGGCGAGGACGGCCAGTGGGCCGCCGGCGCGATCCCGCAGGGCACCAACAACATCGGGGAGCTCACGGCGCTGCTGCGCGGCATCCGCGACAACGCGCACGTGCGGCACCTCACCGTGCAGGCCGACTCGATGTACGCGATCAACACGTACCGGTCGTGGATGGACGGCCACAAGCGCCGCGGATGGAAGACCTCCGCGAAGCTGCCCGTGAAGAACGTCGACATCCTCGAGGCGCTGATCGCCGCGCGCGACGCCCGCCGCGCCGCGGGCCTGCCCGACGTGGTGCTCGAGCACGTGAAGGGGCACGCCGGCCACCGCCTCAACAGCTGGGCGGACGAGCGCGCCGTGCGCGCGGCGCGCCACGCGGCGAAGGGCCTCGAGGGCTCATGGGAGTCGCGCGCCGGTCACCCCGCGGTGGATGTGGCCTCCGCGCCGCCCGCGAGCGCGCAGGACCGGGTGCGCCGCAAGTGACCGGATCGCGCGTTGGCCGCATCGCGGGCGCCGTGCTGAGCGCCGCCGCGCTCGTCGCGCTCGCGGGATGCTCCAGCAGCGCCGGCTCGTGCGTCGCACCGGCGCTGAGCGTCTCGCCGACGACGGTCCATGCCGGTGACGCGCTGGCGATCACCGTCGCGAACGCGTTCGGCGAGTGCTCCGACACCGGTCCGTACGCCCGGCGGCCGGTGGCCGAGCAGGTGGAGATCGTCCTGTCCGCCTCGGACGGCACCGAGACGGTCCTCGTGCAGGATCGCCCGGATGACGATGCCGCGCTGAGTGCGGAGGTCGTCGTACCGGCAGGGACCTCGACGGGCGCCGCGACGGTGACGATGACCGCACCAGAGGGCGCACAGCCCGTCACGCTCACGGTGCTGTCGAACTGAGCGGGCCTGAGACCCGCGCCCGGTTACCGAGCGGCGGTGACGGTCCGAAGCGACCCGTATAGCCGAGTTCTCCACACCCCACCGACCTTCGAACAAATGTCCAAGGCTGGTGGGATGATGGACGCATGCCGAAGTTCTCGGATTCCGAAGGCCCGGCCTGGGATTTCGCCCCGGGCGAGCGGGCCCGGACGCGCGCGGGGATCGAGCGGCTGAAGCGGATCCGGTCGGAGCGTGCGGCGCTGGACGCCGAGGAGGCGCGGGTGCTCGCCGAGGTGACCGGGATCGCGGTGGACCAGATCGGGCGGATGCCGTCCCACAGCGACTGCGCATTCCCCCTGCGGTCGATGGCCGCCGAGCTCGCGCTGGCGCTGAAGGAATCCCCGCGAGCGATGCATGGCCGGATGGACGACGCCTACGACCTCATCGAACGATTCCCCGCCACCGCCGCGGCCCTGACAAGCGGGGCGATCACGCGGCGGCACGCCCGCGAGATCGTCGCGGCCGGCACCCGCATCGGCGACGACACGGCCCGCGCCGGATACGAGGCCGACGTCGTCCCGATCGCCCAGACCACGACGCCGTTCAGGACGAAGCAGCAGGCCGTGCTGCTCGCCGAGCGGCACGACCCCGAGCCGGTCCAGGATCGCCACGAACGCGCCTGCGCCCACCGCGGCTCGTACGTTGTGGAGTTCCCCGACGCCATGGCCGAACTGCGGATCCTGATGCCCGCCGTCCGCGCGTACGCGATCCAGGACCGCCTGACCGCAATGGGGCACGTCGTCAAACGCGATCGCCGCTCCCTGCAGCGTGCCCTGGACGGCACCGCACCGGAGCCGCGGTCCCCGGAGGCGATCAAGGCTGCCGACGACCGGCACGTCGGGCAGTTGCGCGCCGACCTCGCCGCCGACCTGCTGCTGACCGGCACCCCCGCCGGGCACGACCTCGATCAGCACATCACCGCCACCGTCGAGATCACCATCCCCGTCACCACCCTCACCGGCCTGGACGACGGCGCCGCTCTCCTCGCCGGCTACGGACCGATCGACCCCGACACCGCCCGCCGTCTCGCCGGCCATGCGGCCGGGTGGGAACGGCTGTTCCTGAATCCGGACACCGGATCCCTGCTCACGGTCGACCACCACAGCCCGACGGCCGCGCAGCGCCGGTACCTGCACGCCCGCGACAGGACCTGCCGCGTCCCCGGCTGCACCACCAAGGCGAAGCACTGCGACATCGACCACACCATCCCCTACTCCGCGGGCGGCGTCACCAACGTGCACAATCTGGGATGCCTGTGCGAAAGCCACCACATGACGAAGCACCACGCCCCCTGGGGCTTCACCAATCTCGGCCACGGCAGGATCAGGATCTCCAGCCCCTGCGGCTACGAGTACACCGAGGGCCCGCCCCTGATCTTCCCGAACCTCGGCCCGCCCGCCCCGTTCTGAGACGCGCACCCAAGCGACCTGCCGCAGCGGAATGAGCCACCGCACGCCGCGGTTGCATCTGTCATGACCGCGCCCCGCACCGCCACCGTCGTGGTGATCGGCGCGGGGCAGGCGGGGCTGTCCGCGGCGTTCCACCTGCACCGCAGCGGCTTCGCGAGCGCGCTCGCGTCGCCCGACGCGCGGCACACATACGTCGTGCTGGACGCGAACCCCGCTCCCGGCGGGGCGTGGCAGCACCGGTGGCCGTCGCTGCACGTCGACAAGCTCAACCGGATCTTCGACCTGCCGGGATTCGCCCAGCCGGAGATGGATCCGGACGAGCCCAGCCGAGACGCCGTGCCGCGGTACTTCGCGGCGTTCGAGGACCGCTACGACCTGCCGATCCTGCGTCCCGTGCGCGTGGAGTCGGTCGACTTCGCCGACGACGACGAGGACGGCGACCTCGTGGTGCGCACCGATCGCGGCGCCTGGACGACCCGCGCGATCGTCAACGCGACCGGCACGTGGAGCAACCCCGTGCTGCCGCAGTACCCGGGGCAGGAGACCTTCCGCGGCCGGCAGCTGCACACGCGCGACTACGGACTGCTCGAGGACTTCGCGGGCCTGCGCGTCGGGATCGTGGGCGGCGGGATCTCCGCAGTGCAGCTGCTCGAGGAGATCTCGCGCACGGCCGCGACGTTCTGGTACACGCGCCGGGAGCCGGTGTTCAACGAGGGCGAGTTCGACACCGAGAGCGGCCGCGCCACGATCGAGAAGGTCACCGCCGACGTCGAGGCGGGCCGCCCGACCGGCAGCGTGGTCGGGTACACGGGCCTCGGCTGGACGCCGTACGCGCGCGCCGCGCGCGACCGCGGGGTGCTGGTGCGCCGTCCGATGTTCACCCGGATCGAGCCGGACGGCGTCCGCGAGGCCGACGGATCGTTCACACGGCTGGACGTCATCCTGTGGGCGACGGGCTTCAAGGCGGATCTCCGCCACCTCGACCCGCTGTACCTGCGCAATGAGCTCGGCGGCATCACGATGCGCGGCACGCAGGTGCGCGGCGAGCCCCGCGTGCACCTGATCGGCTTCGGGCCCTCGCAGTCCACGGTCGGGGCGAACAGGGCGGGCCGGGCGGCGGTGGCCGAGCTCGTCCGCTATCTTGACGAGACCTCCGCGGCCGATATCGCGGTCTGAGCGACAGGAGACCGACGTGCCCGCACCCTTCCCCCCGGTGAGCGACGAGGATCTCGCCGACCTGCGGTCCCGGCTGCGCCGCACGCGCTGGGCCGACGACTGGCCCGCGAGCGGATGGGACGCCGGCACGGATCCGGATGTCCTGCGCCGACTCGTGGACCGCTGGGCCGACGGATTCGACTGGCGCGCGGCGGAACGCGAGATCGCCGACCTCCCGTGGGGCGTCGAGGACCTCGACGGCACACCGCTCGCGTATCTCCGGTTCGAGGCGTCCGCGCCGCGCGGGCTCCCGGTGATCCTGACGAACGGCTGGCCGAGCAGCGCGCTCGAGCTCGTGCCGCTCGCCCGGCTGCTCGCCGAGGCGGGTCACACCGCGATCGTGCCGGCGCTGCCGGGCTTCCCGTTCTCGCCGCAGCGTCCGCGCCACGACGAGCAGACGCACGACCTGTGGCACGCGCTCATGACGCGCCTCGGCTTCGCGCGCTATGCCGCGCACGGCGGTGATCTCGGCGCCGGGATCACCTCACGGCTCGCGCAGGATCATCCGGAGTCCGTCGCCGGCATCCATCTGCTCGCAGTCGCGCCGCCGCTCGAGCTGGACGAGACGACGCTGTCCGACGCGGAGCGCTCGCACGTCGCGCGCGTGCAGGACTGGCTGGCGCGGGAGGGCGCGTACCAGCACCAGCAGCAGACCCGCCCGCTCACGCTCGCGCCCGCGCTGTCCGACTCCCCCGTCGGCCTGCTGGCGTGGATCCTCGAGAAGCACCGCGCGTGGAGCGACAGCGGCGGCGACGTGTTCTCGCGCTTCGACGAGGACTACCTGCTGACCCTCGCGTCGCTCTACTGGTTCACGAACACGATCGGCACGTCGTTCCGGCCGTACTGGGAGTTCGCGGCGGGGTTCACGACGCGCGTGCGCCGCGTCGAGGTGCCGACCGCGCTCGCGGTCTTCCCGCACGATCTCGCGCAGCCGCCGCGCGAGTGGGCCGAGCGCGCCTACGCCGTCACGCGTTACACGACCATGCCGCGCGGCGGTCACTTCGCCCCGCACGAGGAGCCGGAGCTGTTGGCCGACGACCTCCGCGCGTTCCTGGCCACGCTCGACTGAGGGTCAGGTCGCGGGCGGCCGCCATCCCTCGTCCTCCCGGATCGCCCGCGCGATCCGGCCGGTGATCTCGCGCAGCTGCCGGGTCTGCGGCTTCGTGAGGCGATCGAGCACCAGGCGCCGGACCGTCTCCACGTGCCCGGGCGCGGCCTCGGCGGCCTTCTGGCTCCCGCGGTCCGTGAGGATCGCCAGGGTGAAGCGCCCGTCGGCCGGATCGGGCATGCGCTCCACCCAGCCCTTCGCCTCCAGCCGCGTGGCGGCACGGGACAGGCGCGACAGCGAGCTGTTCGCATATCCGGCCAGGACGCTCATCCGCAGCGTGCGCTCGGGCGCCGTGTCGAGCGCGTACAGGACCCCGTACTCGAAGTGCGTCAGCTGCGCGTCGCGCTGCAGCTGGGCGTCGAGCGCCGCCGGCAGCCATTCGAGGAGGGTGGCCAGCGCGGCCCAGGTCTCGAGGTCTTCGCCCGTCAGCGGGGCCGGATCGCGGGATTCGGTCATGGCACCACGCTACCGCGCAGATCCGGGCCGTCGAGTTGATCGGGAAAGTCATCGCGCCTACGATTCAGTTGACTAGGAAAGTGAAAGGACGGCCGAGATGGATCTGGGACTGACGGGCAGGAGGGCCTTCGTGAGCGGTTCGACGCGGGGAATCGGGTACGCGATCGCCGCCGCGCTGGTCCGCGAGGGCGTCGCGGTGGTCCTGAACGGGCGCGACGCGGACAGCGTCGGCGCAGCGGTCGAGGCGCTGCGGGCGGCCCAGCCCGACGCGGATGTCGCCGGAATCGCGGCGGACTTCGCGGATCCGGATCAGGTCGGCCGGCTGCTCGAGGAACTGGGCGACGTCGACATCCTCGTCAACAGCGTGGGCCTGTTCGAGGTGGCCGACTTCGCCGCCATCGCGGACGCCCAGTGGCAGCGCTACTTCGATGTCAACGTGATGAGCGGCGTCCGCCTCTCCCGGCACCTGCTCGGCCCCATGCTCGCGGCGGGATGGGGCCGGATCGTCTTCATCGCGAGCGAGTCGGGCGTCAACGTGCCGGGCGACATGGTGCACTACGGCGCGACGAAGGCCGCCATGCTCGCACTCGGCAACGGGCTGGCGAAGCTCACCCGCGGCACCGAGGTGACCGTCAACACGATCCTCGGCGGGCCGACCTATTCGGACGGCGTCGCCGACGCGATCGACCGGATCGCGCGCGCGCAGGGCATGCCGGCCGACGACCTCAAGGCGGCCATCGCGGCCGGGAACGGGACGTCGCTGGTGCAGCGGTTCCTCGATCCGGCGGAGATCGCCGACCTCGCGGTCTACCTCGCCAGCCCGCGCTCGTCCGCGACGAACGGCGCGGCGCTGCGCGCCGACGGCGGCGTCCTGACCGGCATCCTCTGAGGGCGCCCCGCGGTCACTCGCTCTCGTAGCGGGCGAGGAACTCCTCGGCCGGCAGCGCGCGGAAGTCGGCCAGGCGCGCGCGGAGCGCGTCGTGATCCCAGTCCCACCACGCCAGGCGCACGAGGCGGTCGGCGACGTCCTCGGGCTGGCGCATCCGGACGACGCGCGCGGGCACGCCCGCGACGATCGCGTACGCCGGCACGTCCTTCGTGACGATGGCACCCGAGGCGACGACGGCGCCGTCGCCGACGGTCACCTCCGGCTTCACCTGCGCGCCGTGGCCGATCCAGGTGTCGTGCCCGATGACCGTGCGGCGCGACCGGCGCTTCGCGAACCAAGCCGCGTCGTCGGGCTCATCCGGCCAGTACTTCTCGGAGCGGTACAGGAGATGATGCAGGCTCGCCTTGTCGAGCGGATGGTCGGTCGCGCCGATGCGCACGAAGCTCGCGATGTTCGAGAACCGCCCCACGGTGGTGTTCGCGAGGTCGCACAGCCGGTCGCAGTAGCTGTAGTCGCCCAGCTCGACGCCGTCGAGCCGCGTGCTCGCCCCGACCTCGGTGTACCGGCCGAGCACGCTGTCGACCACGGTCGATCCGTCGTGCACGAGCCCCTCTTCCGGCAGCGCACTCATCGCGGACTCCTCTCGTTCACGGCCGCCAGCAGCGGCACGACCACGTCGCTGATCGGCGTGGGGATGCCGTGCGCCCTGCCCAGGCGCCGGATGACGCCGTTGCGGACGTCCCACTCCAGCGGTCGCCCTGCCTCGCGATCGGCGAGGATCGACGTGCCCATGTCGGTAGGGCCGCGGCGGAAGCCGTCCAGGATCTCCCCCGGCACCTCGTCGCCGAGCGCCGCGCCCTCCGCGCGGGAGACCGCGAGGCACTCCTCCAGATACGCCTCGGCCAGCGCGCCGACGTCGGGCCGCGCGAACGCGCCGAGCGTGCGACCCGCGAGGGCCATCAGGCCCGCGACGGCGTTCTGCAGCAGCTTGCGCCACGCCACGGTCCGGAAGTCGGCGACGACCTCGACCGCGCACCGCGTGCCCGCCAGCGCCGCGACCACGACGTGGGAGGCGGGGTCATCCGGCAGCGTGAGCCGCGGCTCGCCGCGCAGCCGCACGGATCCGTCGGGCTGGGCCTCGGCAGGGAACCACACGACGGACGGGATCACGCGCGCGTCGCCCGCATGTGGCGAGACCTGCGCGCGCTGCTCGACCCCGTTCTGCAGCACGCACACGACGGTCCCGGGGCCGCACAGCGCCGCCAGCCACGGCGCCGCGCCCTCGATCTGCGTGGCCTTCACGGCGAGGAGCACGAGGTCGACCGGGCCCTCCGCCTCGGCCGGATCGGTCCGCACGGGACCGGGCACGACAATCCGGTCGCCGTCCGCGCGCAGCTCGAGCCCGTCCCGCGCCGTGCGGCCGTACAGCAGCGGCGTGCGGCCGGCCTCGTGCAGCGCCGCGGCGACCGTCGTGCCGATCGCGCCGGGGCCCACGATCGCGATCGTCGGCTGTGCACTCATGCGCTCTCCTCGTGGTGCCGGGTTCTCCGGGGATACCGGGTTCTCAGGATCCGGATCGGCCGGATGCCCCTGAGAAGCGGGGATCTCCGGAGAAGTCGGATGCCGCGACCTCGCGCAGGAACGCCACGAGCCTCTCGCCGGCCTGCTCGAGCGTGCCGTCGTTGACGATCTCGAGGTCGACCGGGAAGTCCGGGGCGGGATCCGCGCGGTCCAGGCGCGCCCGGGCGGCCGCGTCGTCCTCGCGCCCGCGGGCGGCGATGCGCGCGCGGCGCACGTCCTCCGGCACCGTGATGCGCACCGAGAGGGCCCGGCGGAAGCGCCCGTCCAGCTCGTCGAGCACCGCGCGCGACAGGTTGCCGACCACGACCGCGCCGCCCTCCACCTGCGCGACGGCCTCCCCCGGGATGCCGTACGCCAGCCCATGCGCGCGCCACGACAGGGCGAACGCCCCGCCGGCCTCGAGCCGGTCGAACTCGGCCGACGACGCCTCGACGCAGTCCTCCGCCGGGCCCGCCGGGCGCGTGATCACGCGCCGCGCGAACACGAACCCCTCGTCCGCGAGCGCGGCGCGGGCGAACTCGATCACCGAGTCCTTGCCCGATCCGGACGGCCCCACGATGCCGACGAACGCGCCGCTCATGCGATCCCCTCCGCCGAAGGCGGCTTAGGCGACACGGTCGCCCTGGCGCCACACGCCGCGCACGATCGGCACGGGCACGCCGAGCGGGTGCTGCTCGCCGGGGGCCTCGTCGTACGCGTGCACGCGGATGAGGTCGGCGCGCTTGCCGGGGGCGATCACGCCGCGGTCGCCGAGCCCGATGGCCCGAGCGGGGTTGGCGCTGACCAGCTTCGACGCCTCGGACAGCGTGACGTCGCCGCGGGCGAACAGCAGGAACGCGGCCTGCAGCGGGCTCGCGGGCACGTAGTCGCTGGACAGGATGTCGAGCAGCCCGGCCGCCAGCAGGTCGGACGCCGCGACATTGCCCGAGTGGGAGCCGCCGCGCACGATGTTCGGCGCGCCCATGACCACGAGCTGACCGGCGGCGCGCGCCGCGCGGGCGGCGTCCACCGTGGTGGGGAACTCGGAGATGCCCACGCCCAGCGCGACGCCCTCGTCGACGTGCGCCTGCGTGGCGTCGTCGTGCGCGGCCATCGTGATGCCGCGGCCGGTCGCGCGCTCGGCCATCAGCCGGCGATGCGAGTCGGCGTACCGCGCCGACAGCCGGTGCAGCTCGGCGACGTGGTCCTCGAACTCGTCGTTCGTCAGGCGCCCCTTGCCGACCATGTAGGTGCGGAACGCCTCGACATCGGCGTACTGCCGTTGGCCCGGCGTGTGGTCCATGAGCGACACCATCCGCACCCGCTCGTGACCGCCGACCTCGTCGAACACGTCCACGACATCCGGGGTCGACACCTCGCAGCGCAGGTGCACGAAGTGGTCGGCGCGCAGCAGGCCGGACTCGGCGGCGTGCACGACGGCGTCGACCAGCGTGCGCGCGTTCTTGGCCATGTTGTTGCCGTCGGTCGGACCCGTCCCGATCCGCAGCGCGTCCAGCACGGTCGTCATGCCGGAGGCGGCCATCTGGGCGTCGTGCGCGATCACGGCGGGGATCGGGTCCCAGTACCGCTTGGGGCGCGGCTGGAAGTGGGCCTCGACCTGGTCGGTGTGCACCTCGACGAGGCCCGGCATCAGGAAGTCGCCCTGCAGGTCCTCCCCCGCCGTGGACGTCGATCCGGCGACGTCGACGATCGCGCCGTCGACGACGCGCACGGATCCGTGGATCACCTCGTCGGCGAGCACCACGCGCGCATTGGTGAAGACGGTCTCGTTTCTCATGGGCGGTGCTCTCCTGCAGGTGCGAACGGGTGGACGGAAAGGATCTCGAACGGGTCGCCCGGCTCGGGCTCGACGAACAGCGCGATCGAGCGCAGCGGCACGTCGACGCCCGACACCGCGGCGAAGTGGGACTCGAGCGCGGCGTCCACCTCGGCCGCGCGATCGGCGGGGACCGGGTCCGTGAGCGTCATGTGGAAGCGGAACCGGTCGAGCACGTACGGGTACCCCCACCGCTCGAGCAGCTCGCGCTCGCGCGGGGCGAGTCGCTCGGGGCGGCGGCGCCCGATCTCGTCCGCGTTCGGCGCCGCACGGAACCCGTCGAACTCCCGCACGGCGTCCGCGGCGAGCGCGTCGAGCTCGGACTGGTCGCCGGTCGGGAGCAGAGCACGGAAGCGGTCCAGCGCGGCCGGGCGGGGCGCGGCGATCGTCACGGACCCGCGGGCGGCCGCGAAGGCGCCGGCCGCCTCGCGCAGCTCGGCCTCGCTGCGCCCGTCCGCGAGGCGGAACGGCGCCTTGAGCGTGGCGTGGAAGCCGTACCGGCGGGCGTCGACCGTGAGGTCGCGGAACTCCTCCCGCGCGTACCAGGCCTCGACGACCTCGCGCAGGCGCACCGCCTCCGGGGCGTCCGGAAGTTGACCCAATGTGCCCGAACTCGCGGCGGAACTCGGGCGGATCGGGTCAATCGCGAGCGCCCCGGGCAGCGCGTACACCGCGTACCGCGTCATGCGGCGGCGCCGGACGGGCTCGGGGTGAAGGCGCGCACGTCGACGATCGCGTCGCTCACGGCGTCGCGCACGTCGTGGTCGTGGAAGATCGCGAGCATGCCGACGCCGCGGTCGAGGCGCTCGCGGATCAGCTCGATCACGACGCCGCGGTTGCGGGCGTCGAGCGAGGCGGTGGGCTCGTCGAGCAGCAGCAGCGGGCGCTCGGCGAGGAAGCCGCGCGCGATGTTGACGCGCTGCTGCTCGCCGCCCGAGAAGGTCGCGGGCGGCAGCGTCCACAGGCGCTCGGGGATCGACAGGCGCGCGAGCATCTCGCCCGCGCGCTCTCGCGCCCTGGCGCGATCGACCCCGCGCTCGACGAGCGGCTCGGCGACGACGTCGAGCGCCGGCACGCGCGGCACGGCGCGCAGGAACTGGCTCACGTAGCCCATCGTCTCGCGGCGCGCGGCGAGGACCTCGCGCGGCTGCGCGGCCGCGAGGTCGAGCACTCCCCCGGCGTGCGAGAGCAGGATGCGCCCGGCGCCGGCCCCGTACGAGCCGTAGACCATCTTCATCACGGTGCTCTTGCCCGCGCCGGACTCGCCGCCGAGCACGACGCAGGATCCGCGCGGCACGTCGAACTCGAGCCCCGCGAGCACGGGGATCCGCTGCTGCCCCTGCAGGTGCAGCGTGAACGTCTTGTCGACGCGGTCCACTTCGAGGATGTTGTCCGGATTCATATCTCAGCCCTGGAGGATCGATGAGACGAGCAGCTGGGTGTACGCGGCCTGCGGATCGTCGAGCACGCGATCCGTGAGGCCCGACTCGATCACGGCGCCGTCCTTCATGACGAGGGTGCGGTGCGAGATCAGGCGCGCGACCGCGAGGTCGTGCGTGACGATGATCACGGAGAGGCCGAGGTCGGCGACGAGCGAGCGGATCAGGTCGAGCAGGCGCGCCTGCACCGACACGTCGAGGCCGCTGGTCGGCTCGTCCATGAAGACGAGCTTCGGGCCGAACACGAGGTTGCGCGCGATCTGCAGGCGCTGGCGCATGCCGCCCGAGAAGGTGGCGGGCGCGTCGTCGATGCGGTCCGCCGGGATCTCGACACGCGCGAGCCACTCGGCCGCCTGCGTGCGGATGTCGCCGAAGTGGCGCGCGCCGTTGGCCATCAGCGGCTCGCCGATGTTGCCGCCCGCGCTCACGTGCATCCGCAGGCCGTCGGCCGCGTTCTGGTGCACGAAGCCCCACTCGGTGCGCCACAGCCGGCGCACGTCGCGCTCGGACAGCGCGGTGAGGTCGACGAGATCCTCGCCCTGCCGGTAGCGGATGTCGCCCTCGTCGACCGACAGGCGCTGCGACAGCATGCCGAGCAGCGTGGACTTGCCGGATCCGGACTCGCCGACGATCGCGAGCACCTCGCCCGGCCACAGGTCGAAGCTCACATCCCGGCAGCCGAACTTGTCGCCGTACGCGTGGCCGGCGCCCGTGACGCTCAGCAGCGGAAGCTCCGCGACGTTCATGCCTGCATCTCCCTCTCGCGCTGGGCGGGGTCGAACTCGGCCGCCGCGCTGTTCAGAACCCTGCGCTCGCAGTGATCGGTGTCGGAGCACGCGTACATCACGGTGCCCTGGTCGTCCATGACGATCTCATCGAGGTAGACGCCCTCGGCGCCGCACACCGCGCAGGGCGTCTCGAACCTCTGCGGCTCGAACGGGAAGTCCTCGAAGCCGAGGCTCTCGACGTCCGTGTACGCCGGGACCGCGTAGATCCGCTTCTCGCGGCCCGCGCCGAACAGGTGCATGGCGGCGCTCTGGTGCAGCTTCGGGTTGTCGAAGCTCGGGATCGGCGACGGCGCCATCATGTAGCGGCCGTTCACGAGCACCGGGTAGTCGTACGTGCGGGCGATGTGCCCGTACTTGGCGATGTCCTCGTAGAGCTTGACGTACATCAGGCCGTACTCCTCGAGCGCGTGCAGCCGCCGCGTCTCGGTCTCGCGCGGCTCGAGGAAGCGCAGCGGCTCGGGGATCGGCACCTGGTAGACGATGATCTGGCCCTCCACGAGCGGCGTCTCGGGGATCCGGTGACGCGTCTGGATCACGGTGGCGAGATCCGTGCGCGTGGTCGCGCGGGCGCCGGCGACCTTCTCGAAGAACTGCCGGATCGACACCGCGTTGGTCGTGTCGTCGGCGCCCTGGTCGATGACCTTGAGCGTGTCGGACGCGCCGATCACGGCCGCCGTGACCTGCACGCCGCCGGTGCCCCAGCCGCGCGGCATGGGCACCTCGCGGGAGGCGAATGGCACCTGGAAGCCGGGCACCGCGATGCCCTTCAGCAGCGCGCGGCGCACCACGCGCTTGGTCTGCTCGTCGAGGTAGCCCTCGTTGTAGACGATGCGGGGCTCAGACATGACTCTCCTCCTCGACGGCGGAGTTCGCGGCGACGCGCTCCTGGAACTCGCGGTGCAGCTGGCGGATGAGCACCAGCTCGCCCTGGAAGTCGACGTAGTGCGGCAGCTTCAGGTGCTCGACGAAGCCCGTGGCCTGCACGTTGTCGGCGTGACTGATGACGAACTCCTCGTCCTGCGCGGGTGACACCCGGCGCTCCGAGAACTCCTCCGCCCGCAGCGCGCGGTCCACCAGCGACATCGACATCGCCTTGCGCTCGGCTCGGCCGAACACGAGGCCGTAGCCGCGCGTGAACTTCGGCGCCTGATCGGCGGATCCGGTGAACTGGTTCACCATCTGGCACTCGGTGACCTCGATCCGGCCGATCGGGATGGCGATCCCGAGCTCCGGCGACTCGAACTCCACCTCGACCTCCCCCACGCGCACCTCGCCCACGAAGGGGTGGGTGTTGCCGAAGCCGCGCTGCGTCGAGTAGCCGAGCGAGAGCAGGAAGCCCTCGTCGCCGCGGCTCAGGGCCTGCAGCCGCTCGGAGCGCGACATCGGGAACACGGTCGGCTCGCGCGTGAGGTCGGCGGGATCCGGATCCGTCCAGTCGCCACCCTCTTCGACCGACGCCGGCCGATCCGGCTCGATCAGCGCGTCGACGCCGAGCAGGTCGGTCACGCGCGGCATGGCCGTCTCGGGGACCGCCTCATCCTGCGCCACCGGGATCTCCGGGGTCGTGAGCTCGTCGGCGAGCAGGCGGTGCGTGTAGTCGAACGTCGCGCCGAGCTGCTGGCCGCCGGGGATGTCCTTGAACGTCGCCGAGACGCGGCGCTCGGACGGCAGGCCCGCGGTGTCGAGCGCCTCGGTGATGCCGAAGCGCGGCAGCGTGGTGCGGTACGACCGCATCAGCGTGACGGCCTCGAGCACGTCGCCCTGCGACTGCAGCAGCGCCTTGGCGGCGAGGTCGGGATCGTAGAGCGAGCCCTCCGCCATGACGCGCGCGACGAGCACGCCCATCTGCTCGCGGATCTGTGTGTAGTCGATCCGCTCGGACTCCGCACCCCCGCGCCCGCGATGGGCGAGCAGCGCGTGGGCGTTCGCGATGGCCTTCTCACCACCCTTGACCGCGACGTACATCAGGCGGCGCTCCTGTTCTGTTCTCCGGTGAGGCGGGTGCTGCGCGGCAGGCCGCGCACGGTGTCGCCGGCCTTGGTGGACGTCGTGAGGATCACGTCGACGCCGCACGGGTAGCCGGCGTGGTTCTGCGCCCACTGCGCGAGGAACCCGCCGGGCAGGCCGGCGCCGTCCCACGCGATCTCGCCGTTCACGCCGGGACCGCTCGCGACGAAGGACCCGATCCCCCGCGCGCCGGTCGCGTCGATCACCAGCGTGGCGGAGCGGTGCGGCTCCTCGTCCGCGCCCTGCGCGAGGTCCGCGAGGCGCGGCGCGGCGGACGGCGAGGACGCGACCGCGAACAGCGCGTCGGCCGGCGCGTCGACGATCCGGGCACCTGTGTGGAAGCGCAGCCAGGCGGTGACGTCGGCCGACGCGCGCAGCGGGCGGTCGAGCCAGATCGGGGTCTGGTCGTCGCACAGCGCGAGCAGCACGGCGCCCGCGGCCGCGCCGAGCGGGGCCGGCGGCTCGACGACGCGCGGCAGGGGCTGCGCGAGCGTCGGGCGTCCCAGTGCCTCGAGCGTCGCGCGGAACACGCGCTGCGCGTCGTGCACGGGCTGGGCGAAGCCGGGCTGGTGGCCGCCGCCGCTCAGGATGTCGGCCGTCACGGTGCTCATTCGAGGTCCTCGTCTTCCGGTCCGTTGTTCTCGCGGGCGACGGTGAAGAAGTCGACGACCGTGCTGCGGGCCTGGGCCTGGGCGAGCGCGTCGCGCTCGGCTTGCGCGGCCTCGAGCGGTGCGATCACGTCGGCCAGCACGCGCTCGCGCGCCTCGCCCGCCAGCAGCGCCTCGAAGATCGCGGCGAGCCCGGCGTGCTTGGGGTGGCTGCCCAGCACGTACGCCGTGCCGGTGGTCTCCGCTCCCGCGCCGCGCACCACGACGGTGGCGCGCGTGACGGTCGCCTCGCCGAGGTTGAATCGGTCGCCCGTGCCGCCGACGCGGCCCTGCACCATCACGAGTCCCGCCTCGGGGCCGCGCAGGTACTCGACCTCCGGCCGATCCGGCCACGCGTCCCAGAGCCGCTGGAGCTCGTCCTGCGGCGCCGTCGCGAGGACCCGCGCCGTGCGGCGCCGCGCCTGAACTGCGTCCTGCGTCATCCTGAACCTCTTCCCGAAGTTGTCTATCTCTCTAGACATCTGCCAATGTACTGGCACGATGGGGAGCGACGGGTGCGCGGGGCGGAACATTCCGGCCACGTTCCCGTGAACACCGGGTGAACGAGGGCGAGGACGAGCGTGAGCGAGAGCGCCGGAAGCCGGCCGACCACGGGATATTCGGCATGGCGCCTCATCGCCGAGGAGCTGCGCGCCGACATCACCGAGGGCCGGCTGCGCGTGGGCGACCGCCTGCCGACCGAGAACGCGCTCGCCGAGCGCTTCGCGGTGAACCGCCACACCGCGCGCCAGGCCATCGCCTCCCTCTCGACCGAGGGGCTCGTGGAATCCCGCCGCGGAAGCGGCACGTTCGTGACGGGCGGATCCGTCCACGTGCACCGGATCGGCATGCGCACGCGCCTGACGACCAGCCTGGGCGACCGCCACTCGGCGGCCGGGCGGGTGCTCGAGAGCGCCACGGAGCCGGCGCCCGCGGACGTCGCCGCGCGCCTGGGCATCGCGGCCGGCGACCCCGCGGTGCGCGTCGAGGCGCTGCGCACGGTCGACGGCGAGCCCCTCGCGCTCGGCACGCGCTGGTTCGACGCCGCACGCCTGCCCGACATCGCCGCGGTGCTGCGCCGCACCGCTTCGGTGACCGCGGCGCTGCGCGCGAGCGGCATCGACGACTACATCCGCGTGTCCACGGTCGTGGCCGCGCGCCACGCGACGACCGCCGAGGCCGCGCTGCTGAAGCTCGACCCCGGGGCGATCGTGCTCGTGACCGAGGCGCTCGACGCCCTCGTCGACGGCACCCCGCTGCAGCACCAGATCACGCGCTTCGCCGCCCAGAGGGTGCGGCTGGACATCGAGCACGCGGAGCCGGCTGATCGACGCGACGGCGGGAGTCGAACCCGCTGCGGCACCGGGTATGAGCCGGGCCCCGGGACCACCCGGACCGCCGCGATGCCCCCACGCTAGGTCGACCCTCCGACACTCCCAAGGGCTGTGACGCCGCGTGTCGTCATCCGGCGTCACGAGGCCTCAGCGCGTCGGCGGGATCTCGATCCGGTCGGCGCGGAGGTGCTCGTAGACCACCGTGGTGCGGACGTCCGCGATCTCCTCGCGCTCGGTGAGCCGGTCGATCACGAACGCGTACAGCGCGTCGTTGTCGGCGACCGCGACGTGGATCACGAAGTCGACGTCGCCGCTGACGACGAACACGCCGAGGGTCTCCGGCAGCAGCGACACCCAGTCGCGGAACGCCTCGATCACGTCGCGCGACGGTGGCCGCACGCGCACCGAGATGAGCGCCTGCACCCCGCGGCCGACGCTCGCGAGATCCACGTCGAGCGTCGCGCCCCGAATGATGCCGCGGCGCCGCAGCGCGCGCGTGCGGTCGAGCGCGGTGGTCGGCGAGACGCCCACGCGCGCGGCGACCTCGCGGTTGGTCATCCGCGCATTCGTCTGGAGAGCGGCCAGGATCGCCGCATCAAGTCCGTCCAGATCCGCCATCCGTCGCCCTCATCCGTATCTCATACGCCGGTGAATCCGAGAAGTCGGATCCATGACTACATTCTGTGTGATCACCCGACTATCCGCACACGAGGAGAGCACATGGACGACGCCGGCATCGGCTTCGCGCCCGACGAGATCGACACCGCCGCACCCACGCGCGCCGCGCGCCTGAAGTGGGTGATCGTGGTCGACGGATCGCTGCCGGGCGGGCGGATCGCGAACGCCACGGCGTGCGTCGGCGCGGCGACCGGGGCGGCGATCGCGGGCCTGCTCGGGCCCGGCGCCGTCGACGCACACGGCTCCGCCCACGCGGGCCTGCCGTGGATCGGCTGCACGGTGCTGGCCGCGGACGCGACGCAGCTCGCGACGATCCGCGCGAGGGCCGACGGCTCGGAGGGTGTGTTCGTGGCGGACATGCCCGCGCACGCGCAGCTCACGCGCGTGTACGACG
This sequence comes from Microbacterium rhizophilum, assembly GCF_039605615.1. Classification (NCBI taxonomy): domain Bacteria; kingdom Bacillati; phylum Actinomycetota; class Actinomycetes; order Micrococcales; family Microbacteriaceae; genus Microbacterium; species Microbacterium rhizophilum. The sequence goes on from NZ_JBCNUN010000001.1 coordinate 754,757, forward strand.
AGTACGTCGCCGAGGTGGCGACGCGCCCGTCCGAGGACCTCGGCTACCTGGCCGTGGGGCTCGTCGGACCGCGCAATCGCGTCGATCGGATCGTGGGACGCCTGCCGCTGCTCGCGTGAGCGGGCCGGGTCAAGCCGCCTTGGGCTTCAGGACCGCACCCTCACGCGACATCACGACGGCGACCACGCCGAGCGCGAGGATCGCCATCCAGAACACCGCGACGCCCATGAGGCCCGCGGCCGCCATGAGGGCCGTGGCGATCATCGGCGTGAAGCCCGCGCCGAGGGTCGAGGCGCCCTGGTACGCGAGCGAGGCGCCCGTGTACCGCACGGCCGGCGGGAACTGCTCGGAGATGTACGCGCCGATGGGCCCCGCGAGGATGCCCTGGATCACGCCGTTGCCGATCACCACGGCGAGCGCGAAGCCCCATGGCGTGCCGTCGTGCATGAGCAGCAGAGCCGGGTACGCCCAGATCACGCCCATCACGCCGCCGACGATGAGCACCGTGCGGCGTCCGAGGCGGTCGGACATCCGCGCGGCGACGAAGGCCACGACGATGGTCACGACCGCGGCGAGGCCCTTGATGTTCAGCACGGCCTCGCGGGCGACGCCCTCGTTGGTCGCCTGCGTCACGCCCCACGTGGTGAGGATGCCCTGGCAGGCGTAGAACCCGAGCGACGCGACGAGCGTCAGGATCACGACGCGCGGGTGGCTCAGGAGGACCTGCGTGATCGGCAGGCGCTGCTTCTCGGCACGCTCGGCCGCCCGCTCCTCGAGTCGCTGGAAGACCGGCGACTCCGCGACCTTCAGGCGGATGAGCAGGCCGATCAGGATCAGGACGATCGAGAACAGGAACGGGATCCGCCATCCCCAGACGAGGAACTGATCACCCGTGGCGAGCGAGACGCCCGAGACCACGAACGTCGCCAGCAGCCCGCCGGCGGGACCACCGGCGTTCGCGAACGCCGCGGCGAATCCGCGCTTGCTCTCCGGTGCGTGCTCGAGCGCCATCAGGGTGGCGCCTCCCCACTCGCCGCCGACGGAGATGCCCTGCACGACGCGAAGCACGACCAGCAGGATCGGAGCCCAGACCCCGATGAGCGCGGGCGTCGGCAGCAGGCCGATCGCGACCGTGGCGACGCCCATCATCAGCATCGACACGACGAGCATCTGCTTGCGACTCAGCCGGTCGCCGAAGTGGCCGAATACGATGCCGCCCAGCGGGCGGGCGAGGTAGCCGACGGCGAACGTCGCGAATGCCGACAGCTGACCGATGGCGGGGGGCATGCCCTCGAAGAAGACGCTCGCGAAGATCAGCGAGGCGGCCGTCGCGTACAGGATGAAGTCGTAGTACTCGACGATGCTGCCGATCATCGAGGAGGCGAGCACACGGCGCAGATCCTTCGTGTTGAGCGACTCGCTCTTCTCGTCACCCCCGGCGATCCCCATCAGATGCCACTTGGTGTTCAGCGAGACCGCCGCGTTCTCACCCGCGCCGCTCGGCGTCGGGGAGGGACGCGTCGTCGGACCCTGTGTCTGCTCTGCCACGGAAACAACCTCTTCACCGTCGAAGACTCGGATGCGCCCCCGAAGAGGCGGACGTTCCACCACTATACCGACGGATTGAACATTCCTGAAGTAAGAATATTTTCTCCTTGATGTCCCGCGGAGGGGCCCGGTCCGCTTCCGACGGCCGCGCGCGGTACGGTGAAGCCATGGAGATCGACGTCGACAGGATCTAGCCGGCACCCGGACAGCAACGGGTGCGCTTCCCCGATCGCCGCCCCGAAGGGTCTCTCCATGGCACTCTCCTCCTCCGCCGTCACGCTCGTCGACGTCTCGTTCGACTGGCCGGACGGATCCGCCGCCCTCACCGGGCTGCACGGCACGCTGCCCGTCGGGCGCACGGGCCTCGTCGGGCGCAACGGCGTCGGCAAGTCCACGCTGCTCAGGCTCATCGCGGGCGTCCTCGTGCCCACCCGCGGCCGCATCGAGACGGCCGGCGACGTCGGCTACCTGCCGCAGACCCTCACGCTCGGCCGCGATGCGACCGTCGCGGATCTGCTCGGCATCGCGCCCATCCTGACCGGCCTGCGGGCGATCGAGTCGGGCGATCCGGACGTCCGGAACTTCGAGGCGGTCGGCGACGACTGGGACATCGAGGCCCGCGCCGACGAGGCGCTCGCCGACATCGGCTTCGGCGCCCCGGACCTCGATCGTCGCGTCGGCGGGCTGTCGGGCGGCGAGGCCATGCTGATCGCGATCACCGGGCTGCGCCTGCGACGGACCCCCATCACGCTGCTCGACGAGCCGACGAACAACCTCGACCGCCCGACGCGCGCCCGGCTCGCGGGCCTCGTCGACACCTGGCCGGGCACGCTCGTCGTGGTCAGCCACGACCTCGAGCTGCTCGAGCGGATGGAACACACGGCCGAGCTGCGCGCGACCGGGCTCGGCCAGGCCGCCCGCGGCCGCGGCGCGCGGCTCGAGGTGTTCGGCGGGCCGTACAGCGCGTTCCGCGCGTTCGTCGCGCAGGATCAGGCCGCCGCGACGCAGGCCGCGCGCACCGCGCAGCAGCAGCTCAAGGTCGAGAAGCGCGAGCGCATCGAGGCCGAGGCGAAGCTCGCGGCCCGCGCGCGGGCCGGGAGGAAGTCGGCCGAGAGCATCCCGAAGATCCTCGCGAACGCCCGGAAGAACAAGGCGGAGAGTTCGGCCGGCAAGATGCGTGGCACGCTCGACGACCGGGTCGAGGAGGCGCAGGCGGCGGTCGACGCGGCCGACGCCCGCGTCCGCGAGGAGGAGCACATCCATCTCGCGCTGCCGGATCCGGACGTCCCGCGCGGGAAGCGGATCGCCGAGCTGACCGACGGATCGCGCACCGTCACGATCCAGGGACCCGAGCGCGTGGCCCTGGTCGGTCCGAACGGCGCGGGCAAGACCACGCTGCTCGAGGCCCTGGTCTCGGCAGACGCAGCCCGCGGGGTGCTGCTGACCGGGCGCGTCGGCTACCTGCACCAGCGGCTCGACGACCTGGACGACGCGCGCTCGGCCGTCGACAACGTGCGCGAGACCGCTCCCGGCACGGCCCCGGGCGAGCTGCGCAACCAGCTCGCGCGGCTGCTGCTGCGCGGCAGCGCGCTCGACCGCCCGGTCGGCACCCTGTCCGGCGGCGAGCGCTTCCGCGTGGCGCTTGCGAAGCTGCTGTTCGCGGAGCCGCCGGCGCAGCTGCTGATCCTCGACGAGCCGACCAACAACCTCGACATCGCGAGCGTCGAGCATCTCGCCGAGGCGCTCGAGGCATATCGGGGCGCGCTGTTGATCGTCAGCCACGACCACGCGTTCCTGCGCCGTGTGGGCATCGACGTCGTGATCGGCATCGAACCCGGCGGCCGCCTGGCCGAGCGCGCCGAGCTCGACGCGTAGCGCGGAATGCCCGCGCCCCCGGATCGGTTCTCCCCCGGTATGCGCATCGATCTGACGGGGAAGACGGCACTGGTCACGGGCTCGACGCAGGGCATCGGGCGGGCGATCGCCGCGACGCTCGCCGACGCGGGAGCCCGCGTGGCCGTCAACGGGAGGCGCGCGGACGGGGTGGACGACACGATCCGCGAGCTGCAGGACGAGGCGGACGGCCGCGATCTCGTCGCAGCTCCCGGAGACGTGACCCGCGCCGCGGGGGCCGCCGCGGTGCTCGCCGCGACGGGCGACGTCGACATCCTGATCAACAACCTCGGGATCTTCGGCGCCGAGTCCGCGCTCGAGATCGACGACGCCGAGTGGCGCCGCTACTTCGAGGTGAACGTGCTCGCCGCGGTGCGCCTGATCCGCGAGACGCTGCCGGGAATGAAGGCCCGCGGGTGGGGGCGCATCCTGAACATCGCCAGCGACTCGGCGATCGTGATCCCGGCCGAGATGATCCACTACGGGATGTCGAAGACCGCCCTGCTCGCGGTCTCGCGCGGCTTCGCGAAGGACGCGGCGGGCACGGGCGTCACGGTGAACTCGGTCATCGCCGGCCCGACCCACACGGGCGGCGTCGAGAAGCTCGTGTACGAGCTGGTGGACGAGAGCCTGCCGTGGGACGAGGCGCAGCGCGAGTTCATGCGCGCACACCGCCCGCAGTCGCTGCTGCAGCGGCTGATCGAGCCCGAGGAGATCGCCAACATGGTGGCCTACCTCAGCTCTCCCCTCGCGTCGGCGACCACGGGCGCCGCCGTGCGCGTCGACGGCGGCTACGTCGACGCCATCGTGCCCTGATCGCACCACCGGCTCCTCCTGCGGCGGCGGTCAGCGCGTGGCGCCGGCGCGACGTTTGGAGATGTCGAACCGACTCGCCGGCGATCGGCGCGAGACGGCGACGCCGACGCGCCTTCACGACCTCCGGTGAGGTCTTCGCGGCCGCCGACGGCCGCCAGCTGACAGCGCCGCTAGCGCACGCGACCGTGCGCGGTCAATCGGATGCCGCCGCGCTGCCGACCGCATCTAGCTTCGGTCACGACGGAACCGGACGACCGATGGGAGCCGCGCTGTGACCGGCGACGAGAGCGACATCGAGATCAACTTCCACACCCGCAAGTGGGTCAAGCCCGAGGACCTCAACGCCAACGGCACGCTCTTCGGCGGCAGCCTGCTGCGCTGGATCGACGAGGAGGCCGCGATCTACGCGATCATCCAGCTCGGCAACTACCGCGTGGTCACCAAGTTCGTCTCGGAGATCAACTTCGAGGCGTCGGCGCAGCAGGGCGACCTGGTCGAGATGGGACTGATCGCCACGCGATTCGGCCGCACGTCGCTCACGATGCGCGCGATCGTGCGCAACATGATCACGCGTCGCACGATCCTCACGATCGACCGGATCGTGTTCGTCAATCTCGACGAGGACGGCCACCCGGCGCCGCACGGCTACTCGGCCATCACCTACAACCGCGACCGCATGCCCACCGAGCATCCGCAGACGGGCACGATCCGGATCGAATGACCGTCCGCCGCGGGCCACACGGCACCGGACAGCCGCGGCGCCCGCAGCGGCACGTGCGTGCCGGAGATCGGCATCGGCCGCGTCACCCATGCCGACATCCTCGCCCAGGCGTCCGGCACGCGGACGCCGCCCGGCCCCGAGGGGCGCGGGCGGCGTCGGCGGAGCCGGATCAGGCCGCGACGAGCCGGCCGGCGACCGTCTTCCCGTGCGCCTGGGCCGTGGCGTGGGCCTCGGCGAGGTTCTGCTTGGCGAGGTCCACGAGGTCGGCCATGGCGGGGTTTCCCTCGGCGAGCGTGAGCTCGGCCTCGATCACCTCGAGGTCGAAGCCCCAGACGTCCTGGATCACGCGCTTGTACCAGTCGGTGGCGTGGTCCCAGCCGAAGCGCGGGGTGCCCTCGCCGTAGCCGCCGCCGCGCGCGATCACGAGGAAGGCGGGCTTGCCCTTGCCGCCGCCCGAGCCGGGGCCGAACCGCGGGTCGGTGAGCACGAGGTCCGCCCACGTCTTGAAGTGCTGCGAGACGCCCCAGTTGTAGAACGGCGCGGTGAAGATCGCGGCGTCCGCGGCCTCGAGCTCGTCCGCCAGCTCGCGGACGACCGAGACCGCCGCCTTCTGCTCGTCGCTGCGGTCGTCCTCGCCCACGAAGGTCGCGAACGCTGCGGTGGCCCACAGGTCGGACGCGAGCGGCTCGAGACCCACCTCGCGACGGATGACGGTGGCGTCGTCGCCGAGCTCGGCGACGATCGCGTGCTGCAGGGTGTCGGCGACGGCGCGGGTGACCGAGCCCTCGACGCGGACGCTCGCGTCCAGACGGAAGACGGTGCTCATCGAATGGAACTCCTCGTATCGGATGGTGGTCGGATCAGATGATCTGACTTTCCGATCATACGGGCGATCCGAACACGGCGGCGCCGTCGAGGCGAAAAGGGGACCGAGACGCCTGATCCGGCGGTAAAATCGCGTCATGCCGCAGATGGAGGAGCAGGAGACCGACCTGGGCTGGGCCCTGGGCAGTCTGCTGCGCACCTACATGCGGCTCTCGTCCGAGGCCGTGGGCGACCTGCCCGGCGGCCCCCGCGGCTATCAGGTGCTGTCGATCGTCGCCTCCGGCGGCTGCAACAACCAGGCGGCCATCGCCGAGAGCATGGGCCTGGATCGCACCGCCGTGACGTACCTCGTGGACGGCCTCGAGGCCTCCGGTCTCGTCACGCGCACGCCGGATCCGCAGGATCGCCGCTCGCGCCGGGTGTCCTTCACCGACGCGGGCGCCGCGCGCTTCTCGGAGCTCAGCGCGTGCATGCGCGGTGCCGAGGAGAGCCTGCTGCGCGGCCTCTCCCCCGACGCCGCCACCGCGCTGCGCGACTCGCTCGGCCGCGCCGCCCACGCGCTGGGCGGGACACCGGAGTCGGTCTGCGAGGTCGCGGACCGATGCGAGGCCGCCGGCCGCCTCGCGGACTGACGCCGGGCTGCGCCCGGACGCCGCGTCCCGCCTACGGTGAGGACCAGCGGATCCGGGCCGACGGAGGGAGCCGGCATGAAGCGGGTATCCGTCGAGTCGAGCGTGATCGCCGAGGTCGGCTACGACCGCGTGGTGTCGACCATGGAGATCCTGTTCACGACCGGCGAGCTGTACCGCTACTTCGCGGTGCCGCCGTCGGTGCACCGCGGTCTCGTCGGCGCCGACAGCCCCGGCGAGTTCTTCGGCCGGCGGATCCGCGACGTCTACCCCTTCGAGCACGTGAGACTCGCCTGACGACGGCGCCTCAGGGTACGCGCTCGGGCCGCTGCAGCTCGGGCTCATCCGGGATCACGGGCGCGCGACGGATGCTGATCGACACAAGCGCGGCGACCAGGCACAGGCCCGCGGCCGCGAACCACGCCACGGTGTACTGCCCCGTCGCGTCGCGCACGATGCCGGCGAGCACGGTCGCGACGCCGGCGCCGAGCTGGTGGCTCGCGAACACCCACCCGAACACCAGGGGTCCGCGCTCGCCGAACAGCTCCCGGCACAGCGCGATCGTGGGCGGCACCGTGGCGACCCAGTCGAGGCCGTAGAACACGATGAAGAACCACATCGGCGGGTGGACCTCGCTCGACAGCAGGAACGGCAGGAACAGCAGGCTGACGCCGCGTCCCGCGTAGTACACGGCGAGCAGGATCCGCGGGTTGACGCGGTCGGTGAGCCAGCCCGACAGCACGGTGCCGACGATGTCGAAGATCCCGACCGTGGCGAGAAGGCCCGCCGCGACGGGCTCGGTCATGCCGTGGTCGTGCGCGGCCGGGATGAAATGCGCGCCGATCAGCCCATTGGTCGACGCACCGCACACGGCGAAGCCGATCGCGAGCGCCCAGAACGTGCGATGGCGGGCGGCGTCGCGCAGCGCCCGCAGGGCGAGGATCGCGGGGTTGACGCGCGAGCGCTGCGGCGGCGCCGGCGGGTGCGCGGGATCGGCGCCGTAGGGCAGCACGCCGATCCGCTGCGGCGAGTCGTGCAGGAACCAGGCGACGAGCGGCACCACGACCAGCGCGCCCGCCGCGACGACGAGGCTCGCCTCGCGCCAGCCGACCTCGGTGGCCAGCCACGCGGTCGGCGGCAGGAAGATCAGCTGTCCCGTCGCGCTGCCCGCGCTCAGGACGCCCGACACCGCGCCGCGGTGACGCACGAACCAGCGCTGCGTGACGGTCGCGGCGAAGACCATCGCCATCGATCCCGTGCCGATGCCGATCAGGCCGCCCCACGTCAGCCACAGGATGAACGGAGCCGTGGCGAGGGTGCCGAGCACCGCGCCGGAGGCGACCAGGATCAGCGCGAGGATCGTGACCCGCTTGATCCCGAACCGGTCCATGAGCGCCGCGGCGAACGGCGCTGTCAGGCCGAACAGCACGATGTTGATGCCGATCGCGATCGACAGGTCGGTGCGGCTGAAGCCGAGCTCGGTCTCGATCGGCACCATGAACACGCTCGGCGCCGCGCGGAACCCGGCGGCGCCGACGAGCGCGAGGAACGCCACGATCGCGACGAGCCAGGCCGGGTGCAGGCGACGGCGCGCACGGGAGGGAGAGGTCACTCCCTCATTCTGTCCGCGTCGGAGCGGGCCGATGCCGGATCCGTGGACCGGATCCTGCCGAGGTCCGCCCGGATCCTGCCACGGGACCCACGCCCCGCGGGCGTGTCAGGCGCGTCCGAACCGCGCGGCGGCGGGGCAGTCGAACGGATCGCGCGCTGCGAGGCCGACGCGGTTGAGGTAGTCGATCACGATGCCGTACGAGCGCCACAGGGTGGTCTCCGTGTACGGCACGTCGAGCGTCGCGCAGTAGTCGCGCACGATCTCCCGCGCCTGCGCCAGGTGCGGGCGCGGCATGTTCGGGAACAGGTGGTGCTCCACCTGGTAGTTCAGGCCGCCCATCAGCCAGCTCGCCCACCATCCGCCGGAGATGTTGCGCGAGGTGCGCACCTGCTTCGAGAAGAAGTCGAGCTTCGCGTCGGGCGCGATGACCGGCATGCCCTTGTGGTTCGGCGCGAAGGACGCGCCCATGTACACGCCGAACACCGCGAGCTGCACGCCGAGGAACGCGAACGCCATCCCCACCGGCAGCAGCAGGAAGATCGGCGTGAGCACGACCGCGAAGCGCAGCGCGATGAGGCCGAGCTCGATCCAGCGGCCCTTCACCGGGCCGCGCTGCGTCAGGTGCTGCAGTCCCTGCCAGTGGAGGTTCAGTCCCTCGAACGTGAGCAGCGGGAAGAACAGCCACCCCTGCTTGCGGGTGATGAGCCGGCGGAGCCCGCGCGCCTCGGCGGCGTCGACGTCCAGGAACGAGATCGTGTCGACCGCGATGTCCGGGTCCTTGCCCACGCGGTTGGGGTTGCCGTGGTGGCGGGTGTGCTTGCTGTCCCACCACGCGTAGCTGATGCCCACGACGCCGGCCGCGAGCACGCGCGCGAGGCGGGCGTTCGCGGGGCCACCCGACAGGATCTGACGGTGGGCCGCCTCGTGCGCCAGGAACGCGACCTGCGTGAACAGGATTCCGAGCGCGGCGGCCATGAGGAGCTGGAACCAGCTGTCCCCCAGCAGGATGAAGCCGGTGACGACGCCGCCGAGCCCCACGAGGATGGCCGCGCCCACGATCGCGTAGAACCACGGTGTGCGGCGCAGCAGCCCCGTCTCCTTCACGACCTGCGACACCTGCGTGTAGGCCTTGGCGAGCGGCGGGAACTCGGCGGTGCCGGAGTACGTCTGGCGAATGGGGCCGAGGTGAGCGTGCGGGGCGGCCGTGAGGGTGGAGGAGATGCAGCACCTCTGTCGATCGGTTCGGCCGCGTCCGGGCCTGGAAGCCAAAGGCGGATGCCGATCGCTGAGGCTGACGCTACACGCAACGCCATGCGCGCGCCGGAATACTCGGGCGATCCATCGGGGACGCCCAGGCGTCGGCCAGTCACGCCCGGCGGGGCGCGATCAGCCTCGGACGCGCGAGCGCGGCCGCCGGCGGCCGCCCCTGGACGCCACCGCGCCGCGGGGCGATACCGCGACCTGGCGCAGGGTGTGCGCGCGCAGGGCCTCCTGCGCGTCGCGTCGCGTGCGATACACGCCGATCGGCTGAGCGTGGGCGCCGTGCAGCGCGTGGCCCGCGCTCGAGACGGAGATGAAGCCCGCGAACTCCTCGTGGAGCGTCGCGACGAACACGTCGTGGTCGGCCTGCCTCCAGCGGAGGGCGTCGCCGGCGGGCGCGGGGATGGGCGGATGGACGGGTGCTGCGGAGGACATGGAGGTCGTTTTCGTCGGAGCGGTCGCGCCGTCGTCGGCGGATCGCGGGAAGGTTCGGGCACCTGAGCGGGAGTCGCTCGGGTGGGCGGATCGCGCCGGGCTTCGCGCGCGCAGTGCGACGCGAGAGGCCATGGAGGCAGACGATCGGGATGACGCGGCGCCCGTGGGATGGCGGGCGGAATGGCCGAGACGGCGGCCGCGTCCTCCCACCTTAGCCGATGGCCCTGGACGCGGCCTGCGCGCGTCCGCCTCACTCGGCGTCGATGAGCTCGAGCAGCTCCTTCGCGGCCTTGGCGATGTCGTCGTGGTCGTACTGCGCGGCGCGCGACTCCATCGAGATCACGGCGCACCGGTGCACCTTCTCGTAATCGCCGAACGGGAACTCGTAGCGCGCCTTCGTCTCCTCGTTCGCGTCCCTGTCGATGCCGAGTGCCAGTCGGCGTACTCGGCCCAGCCGTGCTCCTCGCGCCACGCGGTCTCCTTCTTCGCCGCGAGCGCGTGCTCACTCCAGTGGTCGCGCTCGTCGCGCACGACCGCCCCGTCCTTCACGAGCTTCCTTGCGTGGCGCAGCGCCTTGTCGTTCAGCTTCACGGTCATGGATGAGCCTCCTGTCGCGTCCGTGTCCGGTCTACCCGCGACCGCGACCGGGCGCACCGGTCTTGACGCGGCGGCGCGGGGCGCTCATCCTGCGCTCAGAACGAGGTCTGCCCGAGGCGGCGCACCATGCGCCAGTGGTTGCCCTCTTCGGTGCGCTCCACCTCGAGCTCGTCGAGCACCGCCTCCGCCAGCGCGAGGCCGCGGCCGCCCTCGGCGTCCTCCCCGGGCATCGCCTCGCCGAACGTGGGCGAGAACTCCTGGCCCGTGTCGTACAGGTCGGCGACGATCTCCTCGTCCGTCACGCGCACCTCGAAGCGCCAGCGCACCTCGCCGGCGGGCGTGCCGTGCTCGACGACGTTGTTCGCGATCTCGATCACGGCCGTCTCGAAGAGCATCAGATCCATCGACTCGATGTCCGGATGATCCGCGCCCACCGTCTCCAGCAGGGTGTGCAGGCGATCGATCTCGGTCGGGACGGCGAAGCCGTCCAGCGAGTACTGCTCCTCCTCACCACTCACGAGTCGCGTCCTCGATCGTGTCGAACGGCGCGAGGATCCGGTCGAGGTTGGTGAGCTTCAGCACCGCCCTCACCTGGTCCCCCGCTGCGGCGATCCGTACGTCGCCGCCCGCCTGACGCGCGGCCTTGAGCCCTCCGATCAGCGCGCCGAGACCGGACGAGTCGACGAAGTCGACGGCGGCGAGGTCGATGACGATCCTGCTCCGCTGGTCGCGCACCAGCTCGTCGATGCGCGCCTTGAGGGGCGGCGCCGCGACGAGGTTGAGCTTGCCCTGCGGGGACAGGACCGTGTACCGATCCGTGCCCGTCTCCTGGAACTCCATCAGATCTCCTGCTCCTTGCGGTCGAGAGCGCCGACTTCGCGCTCGGGATCGGTGCGCGGCGCGCGCGCCGGCACTCTCATGTGCGCACGCCCGTGCGCCGCAGCGCGACGGCCGTGAGGTCGTCCGATGCGCCCTGTGCGGCGGCGTAGTCGACCACGCGGTCGACGAGCTGCGCGGGCGTCAGCGCCGGATCGGCCGCGGCCTGCACGGCGTCGAGCGCGAGATCGATCTCGCCGAAGACGTCGAAGACCCCGTCGCTGACGATCACGACGGTCTCGTCGGGTTCCAGCACGTCGGTCGAGGATTCCATGGTCCCCGCGAACGGCACACCGAGAGGCACGTTCGGCTGCGCGAGACGCCGCACGCCGCGCGGCGAGACCACGACACCGAGGCCGTGGCCCGCGTCGACGTACTGCAGCGCGCCGGTCACCGGATCGAGCCGCCCCGTCCACATCGTGACGAAGCTGCCGTTCGTCTCCAGGTCCTGCGCGATGGTCTCGACGGTGCGGTTCAGGGACTCCGCGAGCGTCGCATAGCGCGAGTGCGTGCGCAGCACCGCGCGCACCTCCGACGCGATGAGCGAGGCCGACAGGCCCTTGCCCATCACGTCGGCCAGCACGAACTGCAGCTGTGGTGCGCCGTCGTCGATGACCTGCCAGTCGAAGAAGTCGCCGCCCGCGGCGCGCGCCTGCTGCACGCGTCCGGCGATCTCGACGCCCTCGAGCGCCGGGGGCTCGCTCGGCAGCAGCAGCGCCTGCACCTCGCCGGCGCGCATCATCTCGAGCTCGACCGCGATCTCCCGCTCGAGCATGGCGCCGAGATCGGCGAGCATCTCGCGCTGCGCGTTGCCGAGCTCTCTCGGCACCAGGTCGAGGAGGCACAGCGATCCGACGCGCTGTCCGCTGGTCGAGTGCAGCGGCACGCCCGCGTAGAAGCGCACGCGCGGGCCGGCGGCGACGCTCGGCATCTCCGCGAAGCGGTCGTCCAGCCGCAGGTCGGGGACCTCGAAGACGCCCTCGCGCTGCACCGTGTACTGGCAGATCGAGTCGCCCAGCCCACGGCTCGCCTTGGGCGTGCCGCTCGCGGCGACCGTGAACTGCTGGGTCTCGGTGACGAGGTTGAGCGCGGCGATGGGGGCGCCGAAGATCGCCTGTGCCAGGCGGATGACGCCGTCGAACCGCTCGTTGCCGGCGGTCGCGAGGCGCTCGATCTCAGTTGCGCGTGTGGACATGGAGCCCTGTCCTCACGCGGCCGTGCCGGCGGCGTCCAGGAGCGGCTCGACCTCCAGCATCGATCGGCGGATCGCGGCCCAGCTCATGCCCACGTTCGCCCGGCGGTCGGTGATGAGAACGCTCGCGGCCCGCGGATGGTTGGGCAGGATCATCATGAAGTGCATCGTCCGCCGCGTGGTCATCTGCACCTCCTCGATGAGGTGCTCGGGCGTGACCCCGCGGCGCTCCGAGATGAGCTTCTCGACCGTCGTGACGGTGGCGCCGCGGAACATCTGCACGGCCGCCGCGGCCACGGCATCCAGGTACGTCTGGTTGAAGTAGGGCACGTCATGCGCGACGCCGAGCAGCTCGCCCGTCGTGACATCCACCACCGCGCATCCCAGGGCCCCGTCCACCTCATCGATGACGGAGCGCATCACGTCGTCAAGTGTGCTCACGATCGCCACGATAGCCGCGCGCCCCGCTCCTGCCCAGCGTCGCGCGCCGGGCGCGTCACCGACCAGCGCCGCATCCTCGCCGGGCGGACGGATGGGATCCGTCCGCCCGGCTCGTGGTCACGCGTCGTAGTGCCCGGCCCGGATGTCCGCGAGGAGGGTCGGGCCTGAGGGCTCCCATCCCGTGCGCTCGCGCGTCAGGGCGCTCGAGGCGGGGATGTCGAGCCCCAGGATGCGTCCGATGAACGGGATCTCCGCCGCCAGCGTCTCCGCATCGACCGACACGGCGGGCAGCTCGAGCCGCTCGGCGAGCGCCTCGGCCATGCGCCGCACGGCGCTGCCCTCCTCACCCACCGCATGCAGGATCGCGCCCGCCTCCGCGGTCTCGAGGCCGAGGCGCACGAGACGAGCCGCGTCGGAGCGGTGGACGGCCGGCCAGCGGTTGACGCCGTCGCCGACGTAGGGCACGGATCCGCGTCGGCGCGCGGCCTGCGCGACGGCGGCCACGAAGCCGTGGTCGCCCTCGCCGTGCACGGTGGGCGCGAAGCGCACCGGCACCACGCGGACGCCCCGGGTGACGTACTCGAGCGCGAGGTTCTCGGCACCGCCGCGCATCGACTCCGGGCCCACGGACGGGTTGGGGTCGAGCTCGGTGACGGGGCGACCGGGGGTGAGCCCGGCGACGCCCGCCGCGAGGAGGAAGGGCTTGCCCGTGCCCTGCAGCTGCTCGGCGATCGCCCCCACCGCGGCGCGCTCGGCGCGATCCGACTCGGCGGGGTTGGCCCAGTCGTGCTTGTTCGCCAGATGGATGACGCCGTCCGCGTCGGCCGCGCCGGCGCGGATCGCGTCGAGATCGTCCAGCTCACCGCGCCGGACGTTCGCGCCGAGGGCGGCCACCGTCTCCGCGGCGGCCTGCGATCGGGCCATGCCGACGACGTCGTGGCCCGCCGCCACGAGCTCGGCCACGACCGCGCGGCCGATGTATCCGGATGCTCCGGTGATGAAAACGCGCATGAGGTCCTTTCCTCGTCGCCTGGGCGACATCGTCATGTCAGTCACTGACGTCAGTGACTGACATAGCGAGAATACACCCGATGTCGGTCACTGTCATCACTCGCGCTAGACTCCCTCCATGGCACGATGGGCTCCCGGCGCCGCGGCTCGGCTGCACGAGGCCGCGCTGCGGCTGTTCGCCGAGCGCGGCTTCGAGACGACCTCGGTGGCCGACATCGCCGCGGCGGCCGGCGTGACCGAGCGCACCTTCTTCCGCCACTACGCCGACAAGCGCGAGGTGCTCTTCGGCGGCGAGGACGTGCTCCTGACCGCCTTCGTCGGCGCCGTGCAGGGCGCCCCGGCCGGCGCCTCCGACCTCGCGATCGTCGCCCACGCCCTCGACGCGGCCGGCGGCGAGCTGCAGCGCATCCGGGAACGGGAGCAGGCGCGCGTGCGCGGCGCGATCGTCGCGGCGAACGTCGCCCTGCGGGAGCGGGAGCAGCTCAAGATGACGCGCATCGCGGCGGCCGTCGCCGAGGCCCTGCGCGCCCGCGGCACCGCCCCCGAGGCCGCGGACCTGGCCGGCGACCTGCTGGTGTCGGTGTTCTCGAATGCCTTCGCCCGCTGGATCGCCCCCGGCGAGACCCGCGACCTCACCGCGATCCAGACCGAGCTGCTGGACGCGCTCCGCGCCCTCGTCGCGGCCTGAGCCCCGCCCGGCCTCTGTCGCGCGCCGCGTGCGCGCCCTAGTGTGTCGCTCATCCCCTCCGCTGGAACGAAGGGCGCCGCATGAGCGAGGAGACAGAGCCCCGGATCGACCCGTCCGTCGCGCCGTCCGGCACCGGATGTCCGGAGTGCGACGACCACGACGGCTGGTGGGTGCACCTGCGGCGCTGCGCGACGTGCGGGCACATCGGCTGCTGCGACACGTCGCTCGGCCGCCACGCGACGGAGCACTTCCGCGCGACGGGCCATCGCTACATCCGCAGCTTCGAGCCCGGCGAGACCTGGTTCTGGGACTACGTCGACGAGAAGACCTTCGAGGGTCCCGAGCTGGCCGCGCCGCAGAGCCGCCCGCAGGATCAGCCCTCCCCCGGGCCGCGCGGGCGCGTGCCGCTCGGCTGGCGGTCGGTGCTGGACGAGCGCGACCGGGCGGAGGCGTCATGAGCGCCAAGGGCCTCGCGCAGCTGTACGGCGGTCGGCACGACCGCGTGACGTACGAGATCCGCGACTTCCTGACCCGGACGGTCGTCGAGTACGAGTGGACGCCCGTCGACTCCGACGCGGAGTGCTTCGACGCGCTCGGCACGACGCTCGCGCACGCCCGGCTGCCGGTGCTCGTGCTGCCCGACGGCGCCGAGCTCGTCGAGCCGAGCCTCGAGCAGATCGCCCGCAGCCTCGGCTGGATCTCGGAGCCGCACGTGTCGACGTACGACCTGGCGATCTACGGCGCGGGCCCCGCGGGGCTGTCCGCCGCGGTGTACGCCGCCTCCGAGGGGCTGCGCGTCGTGCTCGTGGAGCGCGAGGCCGTGGGCGGACAGGCGGGATCGAGCAGCCTGATCGAGAACTACCTGGGCTTCCCGAGCGGCGTGCGCGGCGCGGAGCTCATGGAGCGGGCGCGCCAGCAGGCCGTCGCGTTCGGCGCGGAGCTGCTGCTCATGCGGCGCAAGATCCGCGGGGAGATCCGCCAGCACGGCAGCCGGAGCGCGTTCTCGGACGGCACGCAGATCGCCGCGACGGCGGTCATCGCGGCCACGGGCGTCGCGTGGCGCCGCCTCGGGCTCGACGACGAGGACCGCTTCCTGGGCGCCGGCATATATTACGGCGCGGGCACGAGCGAGGTGCTCGCGTGCGCGGGCGAGGACGTGTTCATCGTGGGCGGCGCCAACTCGGCGGGCCAGGCGGCCATGAATCTCGCGCAGCACGCCGCGAGCGTGACGCTCGTGGTGCGCGGACCCAGCCTCTCCCGCACGATGTCGTCCTACCTGGCGAACCGCATCGAGCAGGAGCCCCGCGTGCGCGTGCTGACCGGCACGCGCATCGTGGAGCTGCGCGGGGACGAGGATCTCGCGTCGATCGTGCTGGAGGACGACCGCGGCGAGCGCCGCGAGTGCGCCACGGGCCGCGTGTTCGTGTGCATCGGCGGCGTGCCCGACACGCACTGGGCCACGCACACGTCGATCGCGTGCGATCCGCGCGGCTTCCTCCTGACCGGACCGGACCTGACGCCGGACCTGCTGGACGGCCGGTGGACGCTCGACCGCGCGCCGTTCCACCTCGAGACCAGCGTGCCGGGCACGTTCGCCGCGGGGGACGTGCGATCCGGGTCGGTCAAGCGGGTCGCGTCCGCGGTGGGCGAGGGCGCGATGGCCGTGACCCTCGTGCACCGCTACCTGTCCGAGACGTTCGGCGAGGAGGGCACGATCGGCACGCCCCCGCCCATGCTGTTCGGCGAGGCCGGCCGATGGGCGGTCTGACCGCCCGGGCCGACTGACCGCCGCTCAGGCCGACGGCTCAGGCCGGCACGCGGTCGGGCGCGGTCTCCTCCAGGGCCCGGATGAGCGAGCGCGCGTCGTACGGCCCGACGTGCCGCCGCCCGTTCACGAAGAACGTCGGGACGCTCGTGATGTCCATGGCCTCGGCGTCCAGGAGGTCGTCGCGGACGTGCGCCGCGACGTCGCCCGAGCGCAGGTCCTCCTCGAACCGCTCGACGTCCAGCCCCAGCTCCTCGGCGCGGCGGATGATGTCGGACGGGCGCTGATGCTCCTGGTCGGCGAACAGGCTGCGCTCGTACTCGAAGAAGCGACCCTGCTTGGCGGCCGCCTCGGACGCCTCCGCCGCGGCGAGCGCGTTGGGATGCTTGCGCGTGAGGGGCGCGTGCCGCCACACGTAGCGCACGCGGTCGCCCAGCTCCTCGTGCACCTCCTGGATCACGCCGGACGCCTTGGAGCAGAACTCGCACTGGAAGTCGCCGTACTCGACGATCTCGAGCGGCGCGTCCATCGAGCCGAACACGTGGTCGCGCCGCGGATCGACGGGGCGCTGCAGCGTCTGCCCTGTCTCCTCCGCGGGGCGCGCCGCGTCGGAGATGCGGAACACCACGGTCGCGAGCACGAGCGCGATGATCGACGCGGCCAGCACCCCCACGCGCGCCTCGTTCTGGGCCGCGGCGTCGTCGATCGCGAGCTCGATGATGAACAGCGAGATCGTGAAGCCGATGCCGCACAGGGCCGCACCGCCCGCGATGCGGTCGAGCGTCAGGCCGGGACCGAACTCGCCGATCCGCAGCGCGCGCATGAGCGCGACGGGCCCCAGGATGCCGATGATCTTCCCCGCCACCAGACCCGCGACGATGCCCCACGCGACGGGCGACCGCAGGGCTCCCGCGAGGATGTCCCCGTCCAGTCGCACGCCCGCGTTCGCGAGCGCGAACAGCGGCAGCACGGCGTAGGCGACGTACGGCCCCCACGCGCTCTGCAGCCGCTCGTTGATCGAGATCGACTCGCGCAGGCTGTTCGCCGCCGCGCGGGCGTACTCGCTGTTGGGCGACTGCCGGAACGTGCGGGCGAGGTCCAGGGCGTGCTCGATGTCGCGCCGGTTGGGCCGGTACACGGGCACGAGCAGCGCGATCGCGACGCCCGCCAGCGTGGGGTGCACGCCCGACGCGAGGAACGCCAGCCACACCACGATCGCGAGCGTCGCGTACACGGGGCCGCGGCCGCTCGGCAGGTAGCGCGTGGCGAAGATGGCCGCGAGCCCGAGGCCCGCCAGCACGAGCGGCAGCGGATCGAAGCTCTCGGTGTAGACGAGCGCGATGATGCTGAGCGCGCCGATGTCGTCCACCACCGCCAGCGTCAGCAGGAACACCCGCAGCCGCCCGGGCACGCGCGGACCGATCAGCGCGAGCGCGCCCACGAGGAAGGCCGTGTCCGTGGAGATCACGACCCCCCACGCGTGCTCCTGCCCCGAGCCCGCTGCGACGGCCACGAAGATCAGCGCGGGCACCGCGAGTCCCACCACGGCGGCGATCACGGGCACCATGGCGCGGGACCAGTCGGTGAGCTCGCCGATCGCGAACTCCCGCCGCACCTCGAGACCCACCGTGAAGAAGAACACGGCCATGAGCGCGTCGTTCACGAGCGCGTGCAACGTGAAGTCGAGCCGCAGGTCACCGACCCCGATCGTGAAGTGGGTCTCCCAGAACTCGCGGTACAGGTCCCCGAACGCGTTCGCCCACACGATCGCGGCGATCGTCGCGAGCAGCAGCAGCAGCGCGCCGAGACGCGTCTGGCCCATGTTCTGGATCCAGGATGCGATCGACTCCTTCGCGCCGCGCGCGCGTCCTGGCCGTCCCGTCCCGATCGTGCTGATGCTGGTCATCCGACTCCTTCTTCGCCGCGCCTGACACGTATTCTGCTCCCGCCGCGGGGTGGGCGGAGCGAAAATGCGCGCACGCGGATCGGGCCTCCCCTCCGAGGAGGGAAGGCCCGATGGGTCAGGCGCAGCCGGAGCGTCGCCCGCGGCTCAGCGGCCGAAGCCCGCCTTGTCCACCTTGCGGTGGTAGCGCATGCCGGCGAGACCGCCCAGCACGGCGCCGCCCAGGCTGACGAGCAGCGCGGCGACCGCCGTGATGATGCCCGCGGTCGTCAGCTCGCCCTCGTTGAACGGCAGACGCGGGAACGTGTTGACGTTCGCGAGGATGTTCCACTGCGCGCCCGCGATCGCGGTGATGATCGCGACGATGATCGCCACGATGAGCGCCCACAGCCACACGGCGATCCCCTGCTTGGCGCCGCTGAAGCGCGCCATCCGGCCCGCGACGTACCCGCCGCAGTAGTACGCGATGAACAGGATCACGATCACCGCGATCGCGCCGGCGATGCCGATCGTCTCGGCATTCTCCTGCGCGGCCTGCTCGGGATCGACCTGGGCGCCGAGACCGAGCGCGGCTCCCGCGCCCGCCACCAGCGCCGTCAGCAGCACCGTCATGCCCATAGCGCTCAGCCAGCCGAAGAAGGCGGAGCCGAACTTCATGCCCCCGAACTCCTCCTTCTCGCGCGCGACCACCTCGTGACGAGCGGCCCGCGCCGCGTCGGGCGACACCGCGCCCGCGACGGGGGCGGCCGACGTGCGGTCGCGGTCGTCGTCCCGGTCCCGGTCTCGGTCGTCCCGGCGGCGGTCGGCGTCGTCGCTGCGGGAGCCGGACGTGCTGCGGTCGTCGACGGGCGGCGCGGCGTACGCGACCGTCGGCTCGTCGCTGCCGCGTCCCGCGTCGCGATCCGGGGACGGCTGCCCCGTCGTGACGGTGTCGTCGTGCACGTGTGCGCCGCTCGCGGCACCCGCGTCGCGGCGGGCCTCCTCGCGGATCACCTCGTCGCGGTAGGTCTCGTCGCGATTGGATCCGTCGCGACCGTCGTCTCGGTTCAGGGGAGTGCTCATGGCGATGCTCCTTTCAGGATTCACCTGTGGTCGGTCCAGTGAACTCGGGCGGACGTGCTCTCACACAGGGCATTGCGCATCCGCGGCCAGCGCGCTAATGGCGCGCGAGGATCGCGAGCTCTCGCGTCGAGCGCGTCATCGCGACGTAGCGGTCCACGACGCCCTCGATCCCCGCACCCCACCCATCCGGGTCGACAAGCACCACGAGGTCGAACTCGAGCCCCTTGGCCTCGGCCGGCGACAGCGAGCGGACGCGCTCGCCGCCCGCGAACGACGGATCGCCGATCACGCACGCCACGCCCTCCTCGTGCGCCGCCGCCCAGGCCGACAGCAGAGCGTCCCGCTCGCCGACCGATCCGTGCCGCACGGGGATGCCGCTGCGGCGGATCGACGTCGGCACGTTGGCATCCGGGATCGCCGAGCGGATCAGCGGCGCCGCGTGGGCCATGACCTCCTCGGGGGTGCGGTAGTTGATCGTGAGCGCGGCCATGGCCACGTCCCGCAGGCCCGCGCGCGCCAGACGCCGCTGCCACGTCTGCGTGAAACCGCGGCGCGCCTGCGCGCGGTCGCCCACGACCGTGAAGCTGCGGGACGGGTTGCGCCGCAGCAGCATGCGCCACTCGGCGTCGGTCAGCTCCTGCGCCTCGTCCACCACGATGTGCGCGAACGGGCCCGCGAGCGCGTCCCCCGCAGGCGGCGCGACGGCCGGCACCGCCAGCGTGCCGCGCAGATCCTGCCCGCGCAGCATGGACATCACGCGCATGTCGGAATCGTCCGTGGCGATCAGATCCGCGACGACGTCGTTCATGCGTGCGCGCTCGGCCGCCGCCTCGGCCTCGGCCCGCCGCCGCCGCACGGCCGCGTCCGGGTCGCCCGCGCGCAGTCGGGCGGCGTCCAGCAGCGGTAGATCCGCGCGCGTCCACGGCGCTCCCGCGGGACGCTGCAGCGCGCGCACCTCCGCGCCGCTCAGCCACGGGGCGCACCGTCGCAGCAGCGCCGGATCCGTCCAGAACGCGCGCACGAGCGCGACGGGATCCAGCAGCGGCCACGCCGCGTCGAACTCCGCGCGCAGCCGCTCGCTGTCGGCGAGCGCACGGCGCACGGCCGCGTCCCCGTCCTCGCCCGCGAGCCCGTAGGCGTCGAACTGGTCCTCGTCCTCGCGTGCCCGCTCCTCGGCGCGGCGCTCGTCGTCCCACGCGGTCGACCCCGCGTCGCCCCAGCCCTCGTCGCCCCACCGATCGTCGGCGTCGTCGTCGTCCGCCCACGCGTCGCGGGCCGGCGCGGCGGCGGCGATGCGATCGACGAGGACGCCGAGCAGCGCCTCCCACGCCTGTTCGCGCGCCTCGTTGTGCGAGGAGGCCGCCTCGATCGCGCCGAAGGCCTCGGCCCAGTCGGCCGCGCGCACGCGCACGTCGCCCCACGGGGTGTCGACCACGACGTCGCGCGCCGGCGGGTGCTCCCGCAGCCGCACGGCCGCGTCGACCGCGTCGACCATCTCGCCTGCCGCCTTCAGCCTCGCGACCTCCGGGTCGGGCTCGTCTACCGCGGTCGCGCCCTCCGGCACGAGGTCGCGCAGCGTGGCGATCCGCACGCCCTCCTCCCCCAGCCCGGGCAGGATGTCCGACACG
Source organism: Microbacterium rhizophilum (assembly GCF_039605615.1). NCBI lineage: Bacteria > Bacillati > Actinomycetota > Actinomycetes > Micrococcales > Microbacteriaceae > Microbacterium > Microbacterium rhizophilum. The sequence goes on from NZ_JBCNUN010000001.1 coordinate 775,659, forward strand.
TACGCCGTGTAGGCGGGCGACGGGCCCACGAACAGCACGCCGCCGCGACCGTCCTGCAGCCGCGGGTCGGCGTACAGCAGGTACGCCGCGCGGTGCAGGGCCACGACGGTCTTGCCCGTGCCCGGGCCGCCGTCGACCACGAGGGCGCCGCGCGAGCCCGCCCGGATGATGGCGTCCTGATCCGCCTGGATCGTGCCGAGCACGTCCCGCATGCGGGACGAGCGGCTGGCGCCGAGGCTCGCGATGAACGCCGACTGGTCATCGAGCGCCGCTCCCGACGCGAGCGCGTCGGGAGTGAACGCCTCGTCCCAGTAGTCCGTGATGACCGCGCCCGTCCAGCGGTAGCGCCGCCTCGTCTCCAGCCCCATGGGCGTCGCGAGCGTCGCGCCGAAGAACGGCTCGGCGGCCGGCGCGCGCCAGTCGATCAGCAGCGGCTCGCCGTCGTCGTCGGTCAGGGCCAGCCGCCCGATGTACAGCGTGCCCTGCTCCCCCACGATGCGACCCAGGCACAGGTCCAGCCCGAACCGGCGCAGCATCCGCAGCCGCGCCGTGAGGCGATGGATCTCGAGGTCGCGGTCGAGGGCCGCCTGACCGTGCCCGGCGGGCGCGCGGCGCTGCGCGTCGAGGCGCGCCTCGAGCTCGGCGATCTGGCGGGCGAGGCTCGCGCCGATCCTCGCGAACTGCGCGACGTCCGCCGCGATCAGCGCGGGGTCGACCTTCGCCGGGTGGGCGTCGAGGGAGAAGGGATGCAGGTTCACGCGGCGGCTCCTGGAATGGCGGCGGTCCGGGAAGGGGGAACGCGCAATTCTGCCCCACGACCTGGGCCTTGCGGCAAGGCCCCACCGCCCGCGTATCCTGGAGATGCGGGCGGATCACCGCCCCGCTCTCTCGCCCCGGCGGCTTTCCTTCACGGCGGACCCGCGCGACGGCGACGCCGTTCGGAATCAGCGGCCACGCTCGGGCACCCGGAAACCGGAGAACGCCCCGATCCCGGAGCCTCCAGCGTGCAGGGATCCGGGATCCCGGCGGACTCCGGGATTCAGGCGGCGCCGGGACCACGCCTCGCCCGCGAAGCTCAGACACCCGGCACCGGAGAACGCCCCGATCCCGGAACATTGAGCGTGCAAGGATCCGGGATCCAGGCAGACTCCGTGATCGGGCGGGTCCGGGATTAAGGCGGGATCCGGGATTCAGGCCTCGCCCGCGAAGCTCACACACCCACACACCGGAGAACGCCCCGATCCCGGAGCATTGCGCGTGCAAGGATCCGGGATCCAGGCGAACTCCGGGATCCAGGCGGATCCGGCATCCAGGCGGATCTCGGATCCAGGCCTCGCCCGCGAAGCTCAGACACCCGGAATCCGGAGGACGCCCCGATCCCGGAGCGTTGAGCGTGCAACGATCCGGGATCCAGGCGAACTCCGGGATCCGGGCGGATCCGGGATCCGGGCTCCCCCGCATAGCGATCTCATACGCGGCTCAGTGCGCCCACCGCAGCGCGACGCGCAGTGTCTTCGTGTGGCGCCTCGGGGCGCCCCGAGCAGAGGAGACGCACATGACGCGACGCATTCCCGACCCCCGGCCCACGAGCGACGGGCCCTCGTACGAGGGTCGGCCGCTGGCCAGGCCCCACGAGGAGGTCGTGGACCAGGGCGCGGGCTTCGACCTCGGCACGCTGCTGAACCGGCGCGCGCTCTTCGGCCTCGCGGGCCTCGGCGCGGGAGCGGCGCTCCTGGCGGCGTGCGCGCCCGCCTCCGGCACGGGGCGCTCCGCGTCGGGCGCCGGCGGTGCGTCGTCGCCGTCGCCGTCGCCGACATCATCGCCCGGCACCACCGCGGAGGTCCCGGCCGCGGAGATCCCCGACGAGACCGCGGGTCCCTATCCCGGCGACGGCTCCAACGGCCCCGACGTGCTCGAGCAGTCAGGCATCGTGCGATCCGACATCCGTTCCAGCGTCGGATCCGACGATCCGGTCGACGGCGTGCCGCTGAGGTTCACGCTGCGGATCACCGACATGGCGCAGGCGGACGCCGCCTTCGCGGGCGTCGCGGTGTACGCGTGGCACTGCGACGCGCAGGGCCGCTACTCGATGTACTCGCAGGGCGTCGAGGATCAGACCTGGCTGCGCGGCGTGCAGGTCGCGGACGCGGACGGCCTGGTGACGTTCACGTCGATCATGCCGGGCTGCTACGCGGGGCGCTGGCCGCACATCCACTTCGAGGTCTACCCGGACGCGGGCTCGATCACCGACTCCGCGAACGCGATCGCGACGTCCCAGCTCGCTCTCCCCGAGGACGTGCTCGCGGACGTGTACGCGCGGCCCGCGTACGACGGATCAGCGGCGAACCTGGCGCGCATCAGCCTCGAAAGCGACAACGTGTTCGGCGAGGACGGCGGCGCGCTGCAGCTGGCGGCCGTGACGGGCAATTCGACCGCGGGGTACTCCGCCGCCCTCACGGTGCGGGTCGACACCGCCACGGAGCCGACCGCGGGCGCGATGGGCGGCGGCATGCCGCCGCGCTAGGCGGTCCTAGGATCGAGCGCATGCCCGTGTTCGATCATCTCGGAATCACCGTCGACGACGTCCCGCGCGGGATCGCGCAGTTCGACCCGATCCTGCAGGCGCTCGGCTTCGAGCGGCAGGACGCGTCCGACTCGGTGTCCTGGTGGAAGGACGGCGAGACCGAGCTGATCCTGATGCCGCCCCGCGAGGACGGCACGGGCCCGCACGTGCACGGTCGGGTGGGATGGCAGCACCTGGCGTTCGCCGTCGAGTCCCGCGCGGATGTCGACCGCTTCCACGCGATCGCGCTGGACGCGGGGTGGACGGCCGTGCGCGATCCCAAGGAGTACCCGCGGTTCTCGGATCGGTACTACGCCGCGTTCGTCGAGGACGACAACGGCATCCGCATCGAGTTCATGCACAACCCGCCGCGGGACGCGCCGGCGGAGTGAACCGCGGCCGGGCGGTGCGGGATCGCGCGCCCACGGCCGTCGCGCAGCCGTCTGTCAAGCCTCCCCCCGGCGCCGGGGCGCTCGTTACGCTCGGACGATGGGACTCGAGCGACTCGTGATCGTCCGCCACGGCGAGAGCGTCGGCAACGAGGCGGCGAGCGCCGCCGAGCTGGCCGGCGACGAGGTGATCGACCTGCCGTACCGCGACGCGGACACGCCCCTGTCGGACACGGGCGAGGCGCAGGCGCGCGCGCTCGGCTCGGCGCTGCCGGCGTTCGGCGTGGACGACGGCGCGGCGGCCTGGGTCTCGACGTATCGCCGCGCGGCGCACACCGGACGCCTCGCGCTCGCGGCCTCGGGCGTCGCCCGGGTGCCGCGGCCGGACGAGCGGCTGCGCGATCGCGAGCTCGGGGTGCTCGACCACCTCACGTCGCACGGCGTCGCGGCCCGATACGCGTCCGAGACCGAGCGGCGCGCCCACCTCGGCAAGTTCTACTACCGCCCGCCGGGCGGCGAGTCGTGGGCGGACGTGGCCCTGCGGCTGCGCTCGTTCCTGGTCGACGCCCGCAGCGCGCCGGCCACGACCGGTGTCGTGTTCGTGCACGAGGCGGTCGTCCACCTGTTCCGCTACGTTCTGGAGGGCTGGGACGAGCAGCGCGTGCTGTCCGCGGCGATCGAGGCTCCCGTGCCGAACGCGTCCGTGACGATCCTGGAGGCCGACGCGGATCCGGACCGCCCGTGGCGCGCCGCGCTCGTCGGCGACGTGACGCATCTGGAGCGTCACGGCGTTCCCGCGACCCTGCACACCGGCCGGAGGGACGTCGCGCCCCGCCAGGACGAGATCGATCCCGGCCGCCCCGACGACGCCGAGGAGGAGCCCCGTGCCACTGCGGACTGAGACGGTCGGCCGGCGCTCCCTGCGCCGCTGGCCGCTGCCCGATCCCGGCTCGTCGAAGTACGACCGCGGCACGCTGCTCGTGGTGGGAGGCGCGCTGCGCAGTCCGGGCGCGGTCGCGCTGGCGGGCGTGGCGGCGCTCCGGGTGGGAGCGGGCCGCATCACGCTGGGCGTCGCGCGGTCCGTCGCGCCGGCGCTCGGCGTCGGCGTGCCCGAGGCGGGCGTGATCGCCCTGCCGGAGACGCCGGACGGATCCGTGCGTCCCGACGCCTACACGGCCGTGCTTCCGACCCTGCGCTCGGTGCAGGCCGTGCTGATCGGACCGGGGCTCGACGACCTCGAGTCGGCGGCGCGCCTCGTCGAGGCGCTGGTCGCCGAGGCGCCGGAGTCCACGGTGTTCGTGCTCGACGCGTACGCGCTGGCTGCGATCGCCGACGAGCCCGGCCTGGTCTCCAACCTCCACGGGCGGCTCATCCTGACGCCGAGCCCTACCGAGCTGGGCGTGCTGCTGGGCGGGCGCGAGATCGCGGCCGACCGCGCGGCCGATGTGCGCCGCGCAGCGCGCGAGGTGGCGCGCGCGTACGGCGCTGCCGTGGCCACGCAGGCACTGGTGGCCGATGTGGACGGCTCGGCGTGGCGGATCCGCGCGGGGGGTCCCGGGCTCGGCACGTCCGGCAGCGGCGACGTGCTCGCGGGCGCGATCGCGGGACTGGCCGCCCGCGGAGCCACTCCCGCGCACGCGGCCGTGTGGGGCACGTACCTGCACGCGTGCGCGGGTGATCAGCTCGCGCCGGGGCGGCAGGGCGTCGGATACCTCGCGCGCGAGCTGTCCGACCGCTTCCCCGCCCTGATCGCCGACCTGAGCTGACGCGCCGGCGGCGGTCGCTCGGCCCTCGGCGGTCGCTCAGACCTCGGCGGTCGCTCAGACCTCGCCGGCCGCTCAGCCCTCGGCCGTCGTGCCGGTCGTGGCGGTCGCGCCTGCCGTGCCGCGCTCCGCCGTCGAGACGATCCGGCTCACCATGCCGCTGAAGATCATGCCGTGGAACGGCAGCATCGCGAGCCAGTAGAGCCGGCCGGTCAGCCCGCGCGGGAAGAACACCGCGCGCTGCACGTACTCCGCGCCGTCCGGCGCGTCGTGCACCGCGAGCTCGAGCCACGCGTTGCCGGGCGTCCACATCTCGGCGCGCAGCCGCAGCAGGCTCCCCGGCTCCATCGCCTCGACGCGCCACAGGTCGATCGCATCGCCCACGGCCACCCGCGCGCGGGTCCGGCGCCCGCGCTGCAGCCCGACGCCGCCCATCAGCCGGTCGATCCATCCGCGCACGGCCCACAGCGCGGGGGCCGAGTACCACCCGTTCGTGCCGCCGATCTGCGTGATGACGGCCCACACCGCATCGCGATCCGCGACCGTGCGGCGCGTGCGCCGATCCGTGAACACCGTGCGCCCGGCCCAGTCCGGATCGCTCGGCAGCGGATCGCTCGGAGCGCGCGACACCGTCGTGTCGACCCAGCTCGTCTCCACGTCGTCGATCTCGATGCGCGCGAGCGCCAGGCGGACCGCCTCGCGATAGCCGGTCAGCCCCGCGGCCGGCGGCGGGATGATGCCGTCGATCGCGTGATCCCTCATGACGCACGGGTGCTGGAGCGACTCCACGAGCGGCCGCGCGATCTGCCACGGCACGGGCGTGACGAGGCCCACCCACAGCGACGCGAGGCGCGGCGTGAGCACGGGCAGCGCCGCGATGCCGCGCTGCGGCAGGCCCGCCTCGAGCGCGTAGCCGTTCATCATCTGCCCGTAGCGCAGCACGTCGGGCCCGCCGATGTCGACCGCGCGGTTCAGCGAGGGCTCGACGCGCGCCGCCGCGAGCAGGTAGTGCAGCACGTCGCGCACTGCGATGGGCTGGATCCGGTTGCGCACCCATCGGGGCGCGGGCATGTACGGCAGCACGTCCGTGAGGTGCCGCACCATCTCGAACGAGGCCGACCCCGAGCCGATCACGACGCCCGCCTGCAGCACGAGCGTGGGCACGCCCGAGGCGAGCAGGATGTCCCCCACCTCCTTGCGCGAGGCGAGGTGCGGCGACAGCGGCACGCCCTCGGGGTGCAGTCCTCCCAGGTACACGATGCGACGCACGCCGTGCGCCTGGGCCTGGTGCGCCACGTTCTCCGCGATGGCGCGGTCGCGCTCGGCGAAGCCCGCGCCCGCGGTCATGGAATGCACGAGGTGGTAGACGATGTCCGCGTCCTCGACCGCGCGGCCCACCGCATCCGCGTCGGCCGCGTCGCCCGTGACGACCTCGACGTCCGCCGCCCACGGCAGCGCCGCGACGCGGCCGGACGAGCGCGACAGCACGCGCACGCGGTACCCGCCGTGCAGCAGTCGCGGCACGAGCCGGCCGCCGAGGTAGCCGGTCGCGCCGAGCACGACGACGCGAGGCGAGCGCCCGTCCTCCCGCGGCAGCGCGCGAAGACCCTCCTCCGCCCCGGTCGGGGCGCTGAGTTCGCCCGCCGGAAAGGACAGGCGCTCGTCGCTCACGGCGCCACGCCCGCGGCGGCCGGCTTGAAGCCCGCCCGCACGTTCTCGCAGCACGCGGGACGGCACACGTCGAACCAGGGACCGAGGTCGGTCGCGCGCGGGCGGTCGGCGGCGGGCACCGCCGCGATCCGCTCCTCGACCAGGTCGACGATCCCCGCCACGAACACCGGGTCCACGCCCGGCGTGGGCGTCCGGATCGCGCGCATGCCCGCGGCCTCGGCGGCCTCGAGCGCCTCGTTGTCGAGGTCCCACATCACCTCCATGTGGTCGCTCACGAAGCCGACCGGCACGATCGCGACCGCCGCGACCCCCTCGCCCGGCAGTTCGCCGATGCGGTCGCAGATGTCCGGCTCCAGCCACGGCTGCGACGCGGGGCCCGAGCGCGACTGGTACACGAGCTCCCACGCCACGTCCGCCAGCGACGCGTCGCGCTCCGCCACGCGCCGCATCACGGCCTCGGCGACCGCACGGTGCTGCGCCTCGTACGCGCCGCCGTCGCCCAGGTCGAGCTCGCGCGGACCCGAGCGGCGCGCGTCGTCGACCGGGATGCTGTGCGTCGTGAACAGCACGCGCGTCTGGCCCGCCTCGCGCAGCTGCGTGAGCGCATCCAGCACTCCCGGCACGAACGCGTCGACGAACCCGGGGTGGTCGAAGAACTGCCGGATCTTGTCGATCGTCACGGTCTCGGCGAGTCCCGTTCCCGTCAGCACGCGCGCGAAGTCCTCGCGGTACTGGCGGCAGCTGGAGAACGAGCTGTAGGCGCTCGTGGCGAACGCCAGCAGGCGGGTGCTCCCCTGCGCGGCCGCCTCGGTCACGGCGTCTTCGAGGTACGGCGCCCAGTTGCGGTTGCCCCAGTACACGGGCAGGTCGATCCCGCGGCGCGCGAGCTCGGCCTCGAGCGCGGCCTTCAGCGCGCGGTTCTGCGCGTTGATCGGGCTCACGCCCCCGAAGTGCCGGTAGTGGTGCGCGACCTCCTCGAGGCGCTCGTCCGGGATACCCCGACCGCGCGTCACGTTGCGCAGGAAGGGGATCACGTCGTCCTGCCCCTCGGGCCCGCCGAATCCGGCGAGCAGCAGGCCGTCGTACGGCTGCGGCTCGGTCGCGTAGGGCGCGCCGGACGCCGACGCGGGCGAGGCGAACGGGACGCGGTCGGCGGTCGTCGTGGTGGTGGTGCTGTCCAAGATGAGTGCTCCTTGGTCGAGGGCGGACATCAGGCGGTGTTCATCGCGACGACGATCAGCAGCATCGTCACGACGAACCCGCACGCGTAGTTGATCCAGAGGAAGTGGCGCCAGCCGCGGTTGGCGCGCGCCGAGTCGGCGTCCGACACGCGAGCGTACGGCGCGGCGGCGCACAGGTACGGGACCGCGAGCAGCGCCGCCCAGGCTCCCGGGACTCCCGTGGTGAGCATGAGCAGCCCGGCCGCGGTCCAGGCGGCGAGCGCGAGGCGCACGGTGCGCGCGGCGCCGAGCGCCGTGGCGATGGACGCGATGCCGGCCGCACGGTCCGGCACGACGTCCTGCACCGCGCCGAACGCGTGGCTCGCGACGCCCCACAGCAGGAACGCGCCGAGGACCGCGAGCAGCTGCGCGTCGAACGTCCCGCCCGCGAGCGCGACGCCGTAGGCGGCCGGGCTCACGAAGTGCACGCTCGAGGTCAGCGAGTCGAGCACCGGGATCTCCTTGAAGCGCAGCGGCGGAGCCGAGTATGCGACGACGGCGAACAGGCTGACCGCGAGCAGCAGCCACGACAGCGGAGACCCCCACACGACGAGTGCCGCGACGAACGGGAGGCACGCGACGGCCGAGGCGATCAGCACCGCGCGGTGCCTCTCGGGGGCCAGCAGCGCGCCCTCCACGCCGCCCTTCCGGGGGTTGGCGAGGTCGGACGCGTAGTCGAACACGTCGTTCACGCCGTACATCGCAAGGTTGTACGGCACGAGGAAGAAGATCGTGCCGACGACGAGCGCGGCGTCGACCTCGCGCGCGGCGAGGAGATACGCGGCGGCGAACGGGAACGCCGTGTTGATCCAGCTCAGCGGTCGCGAGGCGATCAGGAGGTCGCGGATCATGCCGCCTCCCCCGCGCGCGCCCGCCCGCGAAGTCGTGCCCACAGGTGCGGAAGCAGGATCACGGCGGCCAGCGGATACGCGAAGTCCTCGATCGGGGCCGCGCCGATCCGGATCCCGGAGATGCGGGCGTCGTCGTACGCGAACAGGCCCGCGGCGATCATGACGTTGTCGAACACCGCCGTGAGGACGACGAGCGCGAGCGCGGCGATCGCCGTGGCGGCGAGCGACGGGCGACGCTCGGCGCCGCGGCGCAAGAGCAGCGCCGCGACGATCGCGACGGCCAGGAAGACGGCGCACAGCACGAGGTAGGTCACGCGGCGCCCTTCTCCCGGCGGTCGAGCAGGCGCTCGGCGCCGCACGCCAGCACCATGGTCAGCTCGCACAGGAACAGCAGGAACACGGGCTCCTCGACGGGCAGCTCGGGCGCCAGCAGGATCCCGGTCATGAACTCCGTCTCGGCGCGGAAGAAGATGCCGAGGCCGATGCCGAGCGCGTCCCACGCGAGGAAGAACGCGAGCCCGATGCCCAGCACCAGCAGCGCGGGTCGCACGGCGCGCCCCAGGAACAGCCTGTGGCGCAGGTCGAGCAGCACGACGCCCGCGAGCGACACGAGCAGGCACGCGAGGTACAGGACGCTCATGCCGGCTCCTCCAGGGGGCCCGCGGTCCGGTCGCCCCGCAGCCGCTTGACCACGAGCTCGGCGCTGATCAGGCACATGGGCAGGCCGATCCCCGGGATGGTCGTCGCGCCCGCATAGAGCAGCCCGCGCACGCGCGAGGACGCGTTGCTGCCGCGCAGCACCGCGCTCTGCCGCAGCGTGTGCGCGGGACCGAGCGCGCCGCCGCGCCACGAGCCGAACTCGCGTTCGAAGTCGGCGGGGCCGATGCTGCGGCGCACCACGACCCGCTCGGCGAGGTCGGGCACCCCCGCCCACGTCGCGATCTGGCGGATCGCGGCATCCACGGTCGCCTCGACCTTCGCGTCGCCCGCTCCGCCCACGCCTCCCGCGCCGATCTCCGGATCGGCGGGCACGGGGATCAGCACGAACAGGTTCTCGTGCCCCTCGGGTGCGACCTCGTCCGAGGCGCTCGGACGGCACACGTACAGCGACGCCGGATCCGGGATGCGGGGGTCCGCGCCGTAGATCGCGTCGAAGCCCCGCTCCCACTCGCGCGCGAAGAACAGCGTGTGGTGCGAGAGCTCGGGAAGCTCGCCGCGCACTCCGAGCAGCGCGAGCACGGCGCCCGGGCCGGGGTCGCGCTTGTCCCACCACGCGTCCGTGCGCGAGCGGTGCTCGGGGCCCAGCAGCTGCCGTTCCGTCACGCGGAGATCCGCGCTCGAGACCACGACGTCCGCCGGCAGGTGGCGCGTGCCGCCGTCCGGGGTCTCGACCTCGACACCCGTGACGGCTCCGCCCTCCACCGTGATGCGGCGCGCGCGGTGACCCGTGTGCAGGCGCGCGCCGTGCTGCTCGGCCAGGCGCGCGATCGCGTCGATCAGGCTCGAGAAGCCGCCACGCGGGTACAGCACCCCCTGTCCCACGTCGAGGTGGCTCATGAGGTGGTACATGCTGGGCGCGGCGGCGGGCGACGTGCCGAGGAACACCGCCGGGTATCCCAGCACCTGCTGCACCCGCAGGTCGCGAGAGTGACGGCGGATGAACCTGTCGAGCGGCTCGCCCAGCAGGCGCGCGAGCCGCGGCAGCCGCGCGAGCATCCCGCGCCCGAGGAGCGGACCGAGCGACTCGTACGTGCTGTAGAGGAAGCGCGACGTCGCGAGGTCGTACGTCTCGGCCGCGGACGCCAGGTACGCGTCGAGGCGGTCCGCCGCCGTGGGGTCCAGCGACACGAGCGCGTCGCGCGCTCCGGTCGCCGGCAGGTCGAAGGCGTCGTCGCGTCCCTCGAAGTACACGCGATAGCCGGGGTCGAGCCGCACGAGGTCGAGCTGCTCGGCCGACGACGTGCCGAGCAGGCGGAAGAAGTGGTCGAACACCTCCGGCATGAGGTACCAGGAGGGGCCCGTGTCGAACGTGAAGCCCTCGGACGACCAGCGTCCCGCGCGACCGCCCAGCTCGTCGCGCGCCTCCACGAGCGTCACCTCGGCGCCCTCGCGCGCCACGAGCGCCGCGGTGGCGAGGCCCGAGATGCCTCCGCCGATCACGACCACGCGCTGCCGGCCCGTCACGCGGGCACCCGCCCGGCCGCCGCGCGCGCGAGCACACCCAGCTTCACGCCCGCGGGCACCGAGATCCGGCGCCGCCGCACCTCGGCCGCGGGCGTGCGGCGCAGCTCGTCGTTCAGGCGCCCGAACAGCGCCGCCGCGGCGGCCGTCGCGCGGCGCGAGCCCGGAGGCAGCCGCACGATGGCGCGGCGCGCCACGGCCAGGTCGGCCTCGATCTCGCGCACGAAACGCTCCTTGTCCTGCTCGGTGAAGCGCGCGGGATCCACGTCGGGCAGGTACACGCGGCCCAGCCGATCGACGTCGTCGCGCAGGTCGCGCAGGAAGTTCACCTTCTGGAACGCCGCGCCCAGGCGCCGCGCCCCCTCCTCCAGCTCCTCGTCGATCGTCATGCCGGGGCGCTCCGTCGCGAACACCCGCAGGCACATCGAGCCGACGACCTCGGCCGAGCCGTGCACGTAGCGCCGGTAGGCGTCCTGGTCGAACACCGTGGCGCCGTCGGCGTCCGTCCGCATGGACGCGAAGAAGGGCCGGATGAGCTCGGGCGCGATGCCCGTCTCGCGCGCGGTGACGGCGAACGCGTGGACCACCAGGTTGGCGCTGAAACCGCGCTCCAGGGCCGTGAGTGTCTCGCGCTCGAGCTCGTCGAGCAGCGCGCGCTTGTCGCCCGCGCGGATTCCGGCCTCGGTGGCCGGCCCGTCGACGATCTCGTCGGCCACGCGCACCAGCGCGTACACGTCGGCGATCCGCACGCGCACGTCGCGCGGCAGCAGCCGGCTGGCCAGCCCGAAGGAGGTCGAGTACGCGCCGATCACGCGCGCCGACGCCTCGCGGGCCGCGCGCGTGTAGAGGTCGAGTCCCGTGGCGTGCCTCATGCGTCACGCTCCACGCACATCCGGGCGATCCCGCCGAGCTCGCCTCGCAGCGACTCCGGCAGGCCCGAGGCCGCGATGTCGCGCTCGACCTGGGCCAGTTGCTCGGCGATGAGTGCCTCGACCGATGCCACGGCGCCGCACGACACGAGCGCCGCTCGGAGGCGCTCGGCGTCGTGGTTCGCGAGCGAGCGCCGGCCGAACAGATGGGCGACCTCGAGCCACGCCGGCTCGGCCTCCGCAAAGGCCACGAGCAGCGTGCGCTTGCCCTCCCTCAGGTCGCCCATCGCGCTCTTGCCGGTGCACGCCTCGGCGCCGAACACGCCGAGCACGTCGTCGCGCAGCTGGTACAGCAGGCCCAGGCTCGTGCCGATGCGCCACAGTGCATCGGCGGACTCGCGGTCGGCGCCCGCCAGCACGGCGCCCGCGCGCAGCGGCGCGGCGAACGAGTACGCGGCGGTCTTCTGCTCCATCATGCGCCGGATGCCGCCCGCCTCCGCGGGCATCACGCCCAGCGAGAACCCGACGTCGGCGTGCTCCCCCACGGCCGTGAGGAACACGGCGTCGTCCACGAGCTCGCTCAGCTCGGCGCGGGCGGGGCTGTCGATGCGCGCGATCAGCGCGTGCACTCCGCTCAGCAGCAGGTCGCCCGCGAGCAGGCCGGACGCCGAGCCCCACGCGGTCGCCTCGGGAGTCCCGACGCCGTCGACGAGCGCGTCGGTCGCGAACTCGCCCGCCAGGTTGGGTCGCCCGCGGCGCACGAGGTCGCCGTCGAGCACGTCGTCGTGCAGCAGCAGCGCGCTGTGCAGCACCTCGAACGCGGCCGCGGCGACCGCTGCCGCGCCGGAGTCCGATCCGCCGAGCGCGTCGTGCGCCAGCAGCACGAGCCGCGGGCGCAGCCGCTTGCCGCCGCGCGCCGACGCCGCGGCTCGCCGCCACAGCGCGGCGGCCGGCGGGCCGAGCCGCTCGGCGCGCTCGATCCGGCGCTCGAAGTACTCCTCGATCACGCGGTCGACCAGGTCCTCGGCCACCGCCTGGTGTGCGGTCATGCTGCCGCCTCGCGCCATGCGGACGCCGAGATCGCCTCGCCGGGGCCCGACATCTCCTGCGCCTGCAGCACGAGCCACGGGCTGAACGCCCACGGCGTCGCGGCGAGCGCGGCCGCGAGGTCCTCGGGCTCGACCCACCGGGCGTCCATCGCCTCGTGCGGGTGCAGCACGGGCTCTCCCACCGCCTCCGCCGTGTAGACCGGGCAGATCTCGTTCTCGACGATCCCCGACGCGTCCACGGCCCGGTAGCGGAAGTCGGGAAGCACGAGGCGGATGTCGCGCAGCGCGATCCCGAGCTCGTGCTCCGCGCGGCGGACGACCGCGTCCGGGATGGGCTCGAACGGCTGCGGATGACCGCAGAACGCGTTCGTCCACGTTCCCGGCCACGTGCGCTTCGTGAGCGCGCGGCGGGTGAGCAGCAGGCGCCCGCGCTCGTCGCGGACGTGGCACGAGAAGGCGAGATGCAATGCTGTGGACTCGTCGTGCACCGCGTCCTTCGGCGCGACGCCGCACGGATCGCCGTTCTCGTCCAACAGGACCACACGCTCGGTGACGTCGCTCACTTAACTCTCCAAGTTTATTACTAGCCGGGCTAGCAACATGGTAGCCATATATCTAACCGCGAATCCACTACCCTCATCCCATGGGCGCCGAAAACCCGCCGAGGGGTCCTCGGGTCGTGATGCACGACCCGCGCCTGCTCGATCCCGATCAGGAGCTCGTGCAGCGCGCGGGACTTTCCGACGCCGAGTTGAGCGAGATCGTACGCGTGCTCGAGGCGATGCGCCGCTGGCGCGAGGCCGAGCGCGCGATGAGCGAGGCCTCCCAGCGGTACATGAAGCTCGGCGAGACCGACATGCGCGCGCTGCGGTTCGCGATCGCCGCGCAGCGCCAGGGGGTCGTCGCCACGCCCAGCCTGATCGCCCAGTACCTGGGGATCTCGACGGCCTCGGTGACCAAGCTGCTCGACCGCCTGGCCGAGGGCGGCCACATCCGCCGGCTGCCGCACCCCACCGACCGGCGCAGCATCGCGATCGAGGTCACGGACGAGACGCGCCGCGCCGCGCGCGCGAGCGTCGGCCGCACGCACGCCCGACGCTTCGACGTGATCGCGGCACTGAGCCCCGAGCAGAGGGACACCGTGGCGCGCTTCTTCGACTCGCTCGCCGCAACCGCCGATCCCCCGGCCGACGACGCGCACGGGCCCGCGGCGCACTGACACGCGGGCACGCGGCCCGACGGGTGCCGGGGCGGCCGGCTCACCCCCGCGGGCGGTGCGGAGGTCTCCCCGGGCACATGCGCGGAATAACACCCGCCTCCCGCCGGTTCCCGGTCGAGGCCGGGCGAAACCGTCCAGGCAGCACACACGAATGAGGGGGACACCATGTTGACAACCACGGTCTACAGCACCGAGGCACTTTCCACCGGCGGCGGCCGCAACGGCCACGTCCGCACGGCCGACGGGCGCCTGGACCTCGACATGGCGGTCCCGACCGAGATGGGCGGATCGGGCAACGGCGCCAACCCCGAGCAGCTGTTCGCCGCCGGATACGCGGCCTGCTTCCACTCGGCGCTGCAGGGAGTCGCACGCGAGCGCAAGACGCCGATCAGCGACTCCTCGGTCGGCGCGCGCGTGAACATCGGACCCAACGGCGAGGGCGGCTTCGAGCTCTCCGTCGAACTGGAGGTGGTCCTCCCCGGCCTCGCCCAGGATGAGGCGCAGTCGCTCACGGACGCGGCACACCTCGTCTGCCCCTACTCCAACGCGACGCGCGGCAACATCCAGGTGACGGTCACCGTCAGCGACGACTGACGGCCTCCCGCGGAAACGACGAAGCCCTGGTGAAAGGAACCTTTCACCAGGGCTTCTCCGTCGGGCTGACAGGATTTGAACCTGCGACCCCTTGACCCCCAGTCAAGTGCGCTACCAAGCTGCGCCACAGCCCGATGTCCGCACTCTCGCGCGGACAACTCCGTTAGTCTACCCGGTCGCGCGGGGTGCCGCGAACCGGGCGGGCGGGCGCGTCCGTCGCGCGTGTCGGAGGTCGGCCCTACGCTGACCGCATGGTGCAGATCACGACGCGGCCGGCCACGCTCGCCGAGTGGGACGACGTGCAGGCAGCGCTCACGGGCGGCGGGGACGGGCGCTCCTGCCAGTGCGTGTGGCCGCTGCTTCCGAACAAGGAGTGGGAGTCCACGACCGTCGAGCAGCGGGCCCAGATCCTCCACGATGAGCTGGAGGCCGGCCCGCCGCCCGGGCTCGTCGCGTACGTGGACGGGCAGGCCGCGGGGTGGATCCGCATCGGACCGCGCGCGGCGCAGAGGCGCACGATCAACAGCCGCGTCGTGAAGGCCGGATCCCCCGTGCCGCTCGACGACGAGAGCGTCTGGGCCGTCACGTGCTTCTCGGTCCGCCGCGAGCACCGGGGCCAGGGGCTCAACGCCGCGCTGCTGCAGGCGGCGGTCGCCTATGCGCGCGGCAGCGGTGCCCGCGTCGTCGAGGGCTACCCGATCGCGACCGACGCGACCACGACGTCGTCCAACGCGCTGTTCGTCGGCGCGGTGTCGACGTTCCTCAAGGCGGGGTTCCGGGAGGTCTCCCGGCCGACCGGAACGCGGGTGGTCGTCGCTCTCGACCTCTGATCGTGCCGGTCCCCCGCCGGGCGGCTCAGGGCGTCCTACGATTTACGGATGAGCGATTCCGTCCGCGTCGACGCGTGGCTGTGGGCCATCCGCGTCTACAAGACGCGCTCGGCAGCGACCACCGCGTGCCGCGCGGGCCACGTGCGCGTCAACGGCTCCCACGCCAAGGCGGCCCAGGCGATCCGCCCGGGTGACGAGCTGCGCGTGCGGGTCAACGGCTTCGACCGGATCCTCGTGGTGCGCCAGCCGATCGCCAAGCGCGTGGGCGCGGCCGTCGCGGCGACCGCGTTCGACGACCGCACGCCTCCCCCGCCGCCGCGCGAGTTCGCCGGCGTGGTCGCGGTCCGCGACCGCGGCGCGGGCCGCCCGACCAAGCGCGAGCGCCGCGACATCGACCGCCTCCGCGGCCGCGAGTGAGCCGCCGGGGGCTGTCCTGCCTCCGACAACACGTGTCGTGCACGGGGACACGCGCTTTCACGCCTTGTCATGTCGCAGGACATTGGTGACAGTTCTGTATCAGGACATCGGTGACACTTCGGGTGTGTTTGGTGGTGACACT